>NZ_JAODNK010000024.1 GCF_025465275.1 Nocardia sp.
GGTAGGCCACGTTCAGGTACTTCAGCCACTGGCCGATGCTCTTGAAGATCATGGTGCCCATCAGCGGGATCATGCCGCGCCGGTGGTGCGAATTGGTCAGCAGCGCACCGATGTTCACCTTCTGCTCGAGGGTGAACGGGTTGATCTCGACAATGGCGCGGACCAGGTCGGGCCCCTGTGCCGCGGCGATGGTGGCGGATCCGCCGGACAGCGAGTGCCCCACGACGATGGCGGGCCCGGCGTTCAGCCCCTTGATGACGGCCAGCAGGTCATTGGCCACATCGGTGCGGCTGATGGCCTCCTTGCCGGTGACCGAAGCCCAGCCCATGCTGGATTCGCCGTGTCCGCGCATATCCGTATTGATCACCCGGTAGCCGGCGGCCGCGATCTGCGGTGCCAGGAAGCGGTAGGCCTTGCGGCTGTCGCCCATGCCGTGTGAGAGCACCACCAGCGGTCCTTCGCCGATCGAGTCGTATGCGATGCGGCCGCCGTCGATATCCATGTACTCGGTCATGTCATTCTCTCCTCGGTAAAGCTAACTGCGATAGCCATAAAGCTAATCATCGTAGCCAAACTCGTCAACCCCCTAATTTTCCGCCGGATTCCACCCGCATAGTTGCCATATAAACTGTCCGGCGTGACGGGTATCGACGGTGCTGATCTCGAGAATGCCGATCTCGAGAACGACGTGGGCGCGAACGTCGGCTACCTGGTCTGGCGGCTGTCCACCCGCTGGCGCGCCACGCTGGACCGCGCCCTCGCGCCCTACGGCCTGACCCAGGCCCAGTACTCGGTGCTGGCCCCGCTCTACGGCCTGACCAGGGACGGCACCCGGCCGAGTCAACGGCAGCTCGCCGACCTCACCGGTCTCGACGCCGTCTACATCTCCAAGCTGGTGCGCGCACTCGAACGGCTGGAGCTGGTCACCCGAACAGCCAGCGCGTCCGACCCGCGCGCGGTCGAACTCGCCCTGACCGACTCCGGAGTCGAAACCGCCCAGCGCACAATAGAACTCGTCCACAACCTGCGGGACCGTCTGACCGCGCCGCTGGGCGGCAACAACGGCGGGCGCACCGCGGAGCTCGCAGCCGTGCTGCGTGAACTCCTCGATGCGCCCGAGGTCGACGAATAGTATTGCGGCTAAGGCGTTTTCACGACGCTGTCACAGGGCCTGTCCCTCGCGGAGCTGCTTCGCCCGCTCGATGACCGAAGCCAGCACCCGATGCGCGGTGGCAAGCTCCTCCGGATCGGACCCGCCGAAGATGGGCCGGGTCAGCGGTCCGACCGTCTGCATCAGGGTCCGCAGCTCGGCGGACCCCTCGGCGGTCAGCTGCACCGGCCCCGCGCCGTCGACCGCGGACCCGCCGACGAACCCCTTGGCCTCCATCTTGCCGAGCAGTGCGGCAGCACCCGCCGCATCGATGCCGAGCTGCCGCTGCCCGGCCAGAAAGGCGTGGAACTCGGCCGGTACGGCGACCGGCCCGCGCGTCGCCAGTGCGCGCAGCACAGCGTATTCATTACTGGTCGTGGTGAAGCCGCTGGCGGCGAGCGTCGCCTCGAGCAGGGCGGTGACCGCCCCTTCGGCCTCTGCGATGTCCTGACCGGTGAGTGTGGGTGCGGTGGTCATGGCTGACTCCTGGGTGTGGCGGAAGTGCGTCCAATATTTACTGTACTTGGAAACAATGTCCATGGAAACAATATTCCTCACCCGCAGTGCCCCGAGGATCACGCGTCGCGGTAGTCCCGCAGATCGGCCAGGAACTTGCGGCGCAGGCCGGGGATCTTGGCGGTCAGGCTGAAGTAGCGGCGTGCGGCGAAGAGCGCGAACCGGCCCATGACCGGGCTGTAGAGCGGATCGTCGCCACTGGTGCCGTTATTGTCGAGGGAATCGGCGACCCGGGCGAAGCCGTAGGGCACGATCTCGGCCTCGTACTCGCCGATCGCGTCGATCAACTCCTGCTCCCCGCGTGCCGCGGCGGTCAGCTTCGTGCACAGCAGTGCGGCATCGCGCAGCGCGGTGTTCGCGCCGACACCCTGACCCGGGGTCATGGTGTGAATGGCATCGCCGAGCAGCGTGATATTGGTCGGCTTCCAGGCCTCGATCGGAACCGAGGTCGAAATCCGCAGCGGGAAAGCCGAATCCGGATCGGAGAGTTCGATCATGCGGCGCAGCTTGGGGTCCCAGTCGGCGGTAGCGTCCAGGACCGCCTGCACGAGCTCCCGGCCGCGCAGTTCGGTAACGCCCGCGGGGAAGTGGTCGTGCGCGCTCCACACCGAGAGATTCACGTAATCGCGAGTGTTGTCGTACTGCAGGCCATCCCAGACCTCGAGCAGCTCGGCATCCTTGCCGTCCTTGGGCCGCCCGTTCTCGTCCCAGGGGAACTCCATGACGTGCAGCATGCCCATCTTGCCGCCCTTGCCGAAGATGAGGTTGATGCCCTGTTCGAACTCGGTCGAGAGCATCTCCCGAATCTCCGGTGTCAGTGCGGTTTTGGTGGCCAGCGCGGTGATGCCGCTGTCTTTGATCTCCGCATGCGGCAGGTACTGCTGCCGGATGGCCGAGCGGGTGCCCTCGGCCGAGACGAGCACATCGCCGTCGACGCTGGTCCCGTCCGAAAAGTGCGCGGTGACTGTGCCATTGGAGTGCTGGGTGTAGTGCGTGTACACCTTGCCGTAGGTCACCACCTCGTCCATGCCGGTGAAGAGCACCTGCCGCAGGGTGGAGCGGGAGACCGAACGCTCACCGTCGCCGGCGTCGCCGAGCGGAATGCTGGCCGTGGTCCGCATCTTCTCGGTCAGCACATTGAAGTAGCGCGGCGCCCGGGCGCAGGTGGCGACGAAGGTTTTGTACAGCTCGGGCGGCAGGCACTGCTCGAGGGCGCGGCCGCCGGTGGCGTCCAGGCCGACGCGGTAGCCGTACAGGCCATCCTTGCGGGAGCCGTAGCGCTCGTAGACCGCGACGGAAACGTTCGCCTGCCGGAGGCCGTGTGCCAGGCACATGCCGCCGGTGCCGGCTCCGATGATGATGACGTGCATGACGACCTCCTGAAGCGTGAAGTTCATGAATCCGATCGCGGGAATCTCGACCGCGGGCGATAGATATATCTTGAACTTCAAGTCACTTGAGTGTCAAGCTTTTAGCCTGGGCAATGCCCGCAACCTCTGGACGTGCTCGTTCTGCGTGGTGCGACTGGCATCGAGGAAGCCGATGATCAGCTCGAGCTGATCCGGGGTGTACTTCGCCACGATGTGGCTGGAGTCGTCGAGGAAGGGTGCCATCAGCCCGTGGGCGCGTTCGAGCGCGCGCGGTGTGATCCGGACCAGGGTCTTGCGCCGGTCGGTGGGGTGCGGATGCCGGCTGAGGTAGTCGAGCTTCTCCAGCCGATCCAGCATGGTCGTGACACTTCCGCTGGTCAGGCCGAGCTGGACGGCGAGCGTGCTCGGCGCCGCATCCTGCACTCCGATCAGGATTTCCAGGCAGCGCAGGTCCGTCTCGTTCACTCCCATCAGGCGGGCGAGCTCACGGTCGTAGTCGTCGACCGATGCCTGGTATCCCTGCACGGCCTCCCCCAGTCGGGCCTCGATGTCGCTGGACATTCAGGTAGCTCCCTGTTCAGAACGAATTTTACCTTGATAATCAAGATACAACGATCGTTCGCTGGAGGTGAACAGGCGTACGGAATTACTCCGAGCGGGGTGAGGTTGACAAGGGAACGCTCAACCTGAGTTGAGTAAGAGACGCTCAATCTTGGAAGAGGTCGAAGACGTGACTACTACCCCACAGAACCTGCCGGTCCTGTTCCTGACCGATCCGATCGTGCTGCCCGGCATGATCGTGCCGATCGAGCTGGACGAGTCCGCACAGGCCGCAATCGATGCCGCGCGGGCGGGCAAGGTCAACCAGGTGCTGGTCGCGCCGCGCCTGGACGAGGGCTACGCCGCCTACGGCGTGGTCGCCACCATCGAGCAGGTCGGCCGCATGCGCGGCGGCGCGCCCGCCGCGGTGTTGAAGGCCGAGGGCCGCGCGAAGATCGGGCACGGCGTGACCGGCCCCGGCGCGGCGCTCTGGGTCGAGGCCGAGCCGGTCGAGCTCCCCGAGGCCGACGGCCGCACCAAAGAGCTGGCCGCCGAATACAAGAAGCTCGTCGTGGCCGTGCTGCAGCGCCGTGAGGCGTGGCAGGTCATCGACGCCGTCAATCAGCTGAACGATCCGTCGGCCATTGCCGACGCCGCAGGCTGGGCGACCTACCTGACCAATGAGGACAAGCGCGAACTGCTCGAAACCCTCGATACCGCAACCCGTTTGACCAAGTTGATCGGCTGGACCAAGACGCACATCGCGGAGACCGAGGTCAGCGAGAAGATCAGCGAGGAAGTGCGCGAGGGCGTCGAGAAGAGCCAGCGCGAATTCCTGCTTCGCCAGCAGCTCAACGCTATTCGCAAGGAGCTGGGCGAGGGCGAGCCCGACGGCGCGGACGACTACCGCACCCGGGTCGAGACCGCCGAGCTGCCGGACAATATCCGGGAGGCCGCGCTGCGCGAGGTCGATCGCCTGGAACGCGCCAGCGACCAGAGCCCCGAATCGGGCTGGATCCGTACCTGGCTGGACACCGTCCTCGAGCTGCCGTTCGGCGTGAAAACCGCTGACAGCACCGATGTCTCGGCTGCCCGCGCGGTGCTGGACGCCGATCACCACGGCCTGGACGAGGTCAAGGACCGCATGGTCGAATACCTGGCGGTGCGCGCCCGCCGGGCCGCACGCGGCCTGGAGGTCGTGGGCGGTCGCGGTTCCGGCGCGGTGCTGGTGCTGGTCGGCCCGCCCGGTGTGGGTAAGACCTCGCTGGGTGAGTCCGTGGCAAGGGCCCTGGGCCGCAAGTTCGTTCGGGTCGCCCTGGGCGGCGTGCGCGACGAGGCGGAGATCCGCGGTCACCGGCGCACCTACGTCGGCGCCCTGCCGGGTCGTATCGTCCGGGCCATGAAGGAGGCGGGTTCGATGAATCCCGTTGTCCTGCTGGACGAGATCGACAAGGTCGGCTCCGATTTCCGTGGTGATCCGGCGGCGGCGCTGCTCGAGGTCCTGGACCCCGCGCAGAACCACACCTTCCGCGATCACTACCTGGACCTGGATCTGGACCTGTCGGATGTGCTGTTCATCGCGACCGCGAATGTCATGGACACCATTCCCGGCCCGCTGCTGGACCGCATGGAGATCATCACCGTCGACGGTTACACCGAGGACGACAAGGTGGCCATCGCCCGTGACTTCCTGATCCCGCGTCAGCTGGAGCGCAATGCTCTGACCGGCGACGAGGTCGTGATCACGAACGAGGCGCTGCGTGAAGTCGCCGCCAACTACACCCGGGAAGCCGGGGTGCGGCAGATGGAGCGGCTGATCGCCAAGGCGCTGCGCAAGGCGGCGACCAGGCTGTCGGAGACAGCGGACCTGAATGCTCCCGAAAGCATCGTCATCGCAGGTGATTTCGTGCCCGACGCGAAGTCGCTCCACGAGAACGACGCGCCCGCAGACGGATTGGGCTACGGTCCCGAGCTCGGTTACGACGGTGGCCCCGCGCCGCTGGTCATCGGGCTGGGTGACCTGAAGGAGTACCTGGGCCGTCCGCGCTTCACCCCGGACGGGGTGGAACGCACCGCGGTCCCCGGTGTGGCAACGGGTTTGGCCGTGACCGGCTCCGGTGGTGATGTCCTCTACATCGAGGCCAATGCCGCCGAGGGCGAGCGGTCGCTCACCCTGACCGGTCAGCTGGGTGATGTCATGAAGGAGTCCGCGCAGATCGCCCTGACCTACGTCCGCTCCCACCTGGAGGAGATCGGCATCGAGCCGAAGATGCTGGATCGCAATATCCACATCCACTTCCCGGCCGGCGCGGTCCCGAAGGACGGTCCCTCCGCGGGTGTCACCATGGTCACCGCCCTGGTGTCGCTGGCCCTGGGCCGGCAGGTCCGTTCGGACGTCGGCATGACCGGCGAGGTCACCCTGAACGGCCGGGTCCTCCCCATCGGCGGCGTGAAGCAGAAGCTTCTCGCAGCTCAGCGTGCAGGTCTGAAGACCGTCTTCATTCCCGCCCGCAATGAGCCGGACCTCGACGAGGTCCCCGCCGAAGTGCTGGCCGCCCTGGACGTCCGCCCCGTCGCCGATGTGGCCGACATCCTGGCCTACGCCATCGAACCGGTCATCGAACCGGCCCTCGACGGCAGGTCGCTGAGCGCCACCGCCTGACCGGTCGCCGCTTACCGAGAAAGCCGTGCGTGGAGTCCCCGCGCACGGCTTCCTCGTGCTCCCAGGCATGGTGGCGAAGGTCTGTAAAATAGGTATGTACGTAATCGCGTACGCTTGTTGTATGTCAGCTGAACATGCGAGGGAAATGGCCATGCGACCGATGTCTGTCAGCGAATTCCGCACTAACCTAGCCAGCGCCCTCGACTTGGTCACTGACGACCTAGAAGAAGTAGTAATTACTCGTGCCGGACGCGAGTCCGCAGTCGTGGTCTCATTGCGGGAGTATGAGTCCCTGAAGGAGACGGCCTACCTCCTTAGCAACCCTGCCAATGCGCGGCACTTGGCGCAGGGGATCGCCGAGCATAAGGCTGGGCTCGCTGAACCGCATGAGCTGATCGATCCCGATGGCGGTGAGGCCGTCGGATGAAGACCACCTTCGTTTCCACGGGCTGGGATGACTACCTGTGGTGGCAGGCCAATGATCGAGCCACGTTGAAGCGAGTAAATCGACTGATCGACGACATAGTGCGCAATGGAAACGATGGGATAGGGAAGCCGGAGCTGTTGCGCCAGAATTTCGCCGGCTACTGGTCGCGGCGAATCACGAGTGAGCACCGGCTCGTCTATGCGCTCGAGGACGACGCGGTAGTAGTCGTCAGCTGTCGCCTCCACTACGAGTGAGATCGACGGCACGGACCGTACGTGTTTCACATGCTGCGTGTTTCACATCCTGCGTGTTTCACATGAAACGAATCCCGCACGGTCCGTTTGCGTCTCGGCTAGAACTCGCCGGCGACGCCGAGGACGGTGCGGCCGGAGTGGGTGCCTTCCAGGACGGAGTGCAGCACGGATTCGGCCTCGGTGATCGGGGCGTAGTTCTCCAGCAGCGAAAGATGCTGGGGCTTCAGGTCTTTGGCGAGCCGGGCCCACAATTCGCGGCGGGGCGAAATCGGGAATTGCACGGAGTCGATGCCGAGCAGTGAGACGCCGCGCAGGATGAAGGGCATCACCGTGGTGGGCAGGTCGGTGCCACCGGTCAGACCGGAAACCGCCACCGCGCCACCGTATTTGACGGCCGAGAGAATATGCGCGAGCGAGGTGCCGCCGACACTGTCGACCGCGGCGGCCCACTGCGCCTTACCCAGCGCACGCAGCTTTTCACCCTCGGCGGGCAACCGTCCGATAACCGACTCGGCGCCGAGCGCGCTGAGCAGTTCGGTCGCGCCGATCTTGCCGGTGGAGGCGATGACCTCGAAGCCGAGCCCGCTCAGAATGTCGACGGCCACGCTGCCGACGCCGCCCGTCGCCCCGGTGACCAGCACCGGACCGCCGTCGGGGGTGAGACCGTGGTCGAGCAGCGCCTGCACACTCAGGGCGGCGGTGAATCCGGCGGTTCCCAGGGTCGCCGCCTCGCGCGGGGTGAGGCCGTCGAGCTTCACCACCCATTCGGCGGGCACCCGGGCGTATTCGGCGAAGCCGCCGTTGCGGGCGGTGCCGATCTCGTAGCCGTGTGCGATGACCAGGTCACCGACCGCGAATTCGGGACTGCCGGAGGCGAATACCTCACCGGTGATGTCGATGCCCGGGACGATCGGATAGTCGCGGACCACGCCGCCACCGGGGGTGATGGCCAGTCCGTCCTTGTAGTTGGCACTCGTGAAGTGCACCTTGATCGTCACGTCCCCGGGCCCGAGGAAGTCGTCGCCGACCGTCTCGCGGAGCAGTGAGATCCCGCTGTCCGTCTTGTGTGCCACCATCGCCTGGAACTCCATGGTCCGAGCATAGGCTTCGGCGCTGGTCAGGGCGATCATCTGCCAGAATCGGCGACTTTACCTCGCACGTAATCGCTTTCGTTCCCGCGCTGCGGCAGAGTTGATTTCAGCAAGCAACGAGCAGTGAGTGAAAGTCCAAGGAGCGCAGTCGAAATGCCCTACTTCCAAACCACCACCGATGGCACCACCCTCGCCTACGAAGAGTACGGAACCGGCGCGCCGATCGTGTTCGCCGCCGGCTGGGTGCTCAATACGGACATGTGGGAGTACCAGGTGCCGTTCTTCGTCCGGCAGGGCTTCCGCTGCATCCTGCTGGACCGCCGCGGCCACGGCCGTTCGGACCGCCCCGCCGGCGGCTACGACGTGGACACCCGCGCCGACGATATCGCCGCGCTCCTCGAGCACCTGGATCTGACCGGCGTCACGCTGGTCGGGCACTCCGCCGCCGGCGGTGAGCTGGTGCGTTACCTGGCCCGGCACGGCTCGGACCGCGTATCGCGACTTGCCTTGCTGGCACCGGCGATTCCCTTCATGACCCAGACCGAGGACAACCCGGCCGGGGTACCGGCCGAGCTGCTCGAGGCGTCGATGGCCGAGCTGGATGCCGATCGCCCGCAGTGGTTCACCACCCGTGCCCAGGGCTACTTCGCTACCCACCTGGGTAACAGGGTCTCGGCGGCGGTCATCGACCTCGAGGTCCAGCGCTGCCTGTCGGCCTCCCCGTGGGCGACCCGTGAGGTGCAGCGCGAGCTCTTGGCCTCCGATCACCGTCCGGACGTCGCCGGACTCACCGTCCCGTTCCTGCTGCTGCACGGCCTGGCCGACCAGTCGATCCCGATCGAGGTCAGCAGCCACCAGGCGATCAAGCTCGCGCCGCATGCGGTGCTGAAGGAGTACCCGACCGCCGGGCACGGCCTCTACATCACGCATGCGGCGCAGGTGAACTCCGACATTCTCGAGTTCATCAAGGAGTAATCGGCGGGTGCCGCGTCCCTCAGGCGAATTTCGGCGAACGTTTGCCGAGGAACGCGGCGATCCCCTCCGCTCCGTCGGCCGATTCCGCGGCGTGCGTAATGAAGCTCGCCTCGGTGGCCAACTGTTCCTCGAGGGTGTGCTGCGACGAAACCAGCAGCAGCTTCTTCACATTCGCATTGGAGACCTTCGGGCCCTGCGCGAACTGCTGGGCCAGCTGCTCCACGGTGTCGGCGAGTTCCGCGTCCGGCACCACCTGGTGCAGCAGTCCCCAGTCGAGCGCCTCGGCGGCGCTGAGCACGCGGTTGGTGAGCATGAGGTCCTGGGTCCGGCGCACCCCGATCAGGCGCGGCAGGTAGTAGGACGCGCCGCCGTCCGGGCTCAGCCCGACCTTGGTGTACGCCATGGTGAACGAGGCCGATTCGTTCGCGACCACCAGATCACCGGCTACCGCGAGACTGAAGCCGGCGCCCGCCGCGGTGCCGTTCACCGCGACGATCAGCAGGGCGTCCATCCGCGCCAGGGAGGACACGGCCTCGTGCAGCGTGCCCGCCAGCTTGGCGATGAACGCACCGGTGTCGCCACTGCCCGCCATGGCCCGCAGATCGCCGCCCGCGGAGAAGAACTTCCCGGCGCCGGTCAGTACCACCACCTTGATGGCGGGATCCTCCGAGCAGTACGCGGCGGCCTGCGCCAATTCGTCGGCGAGCGCCTGGTCGATGCCGTTCGCGGCCTTCGGCCGGTTCAGCGTAATGCGGGCGATCGGGCCGTTGTGCTCGAAGCTGATGTTCTCGAAATTGCTCATCGATGGGTGCCTTCCGTCCGTATGCCTGGTCCCAGCATTGCAAACGTGGTGTTCCCGCCCGACGCTCGGTCACTCGGAGGGCGGGCCGAATTCCACGCGCACGCCGAGCAACCGGATTGGCCGGTCCAGCTCGAAGCCGTGCAGCACCTGCAGCGCGGTCTGCACGACCTCGTCCACATCGGCGGTGGGATGTGCGAGTTTCCGCTGCTTGGTGCGGGTGAAGAAGGTGCTGGTGCGGACGGTGACGCCGATGCGCCCCGCGGTGCGGCCGCCGGCGAAGGTCTCCTCGGCGACCTGTGTGGCCAGGCGGATGACGGCGGCGTCGAACTCGGAGCGTTCGGTGAGATCGGCGGCGAAGGTCTCGGATCGACTGTGCCCCACCGGTTCCCGTGGCTCGGCTATCTCGGTATCGCCCGCGCCGTGGCCGAGGACCCACAGGTAGGGCCCGGTATTGGGGCCGAACTCCTTGGCGAGCAGCTCCCGGTCCGCGGCCGCTAGATCGGCGACGGTCGCTATTCCCAAGGCGCTCATACGTTTTGCGATGCGCGCTCCCACGCCCCACAGTGCGGTGGTGGGCCGATGCGCCATGAGTTCGGTCCAATTGTCCGCCGTGAGCCGGAAGATGCCCGTTCCGGCATCCTGTTCCGCGGCGGCATCACCGGATTTTCCGACCGCCTTGGCGAATCCGGTGGCGAGTTTGGCCCGAGTCTTATTGTCCCCGATACCGACCGCGCACCTCAGTCCCAGTTCTTCGATGGCACTGCGGATTTCGCCCGCCAACTGTTCCGGCTCATCGGTGTCCACCGCACCTGTGTCTATCGCAAGAAAAGCTTCGTCGAACCCCAGCACTTCCACCCGTCCGGGGAAAGTGCGCAGCAGCGTCATGATTTCCTCGGACGCCTCCGCATAGGTAGCCAGATCTTGCGGGAGAAAGACGCCGTCCGGGCAGACTCGCAGTGCCGCCCGCAGTGGCATTCCGGCCCGCACACCGTGTGCTCGCGCCGGGTAGGACGCGCAGGACACCACTTTCCGCGGCTCTTCCGGATTGCCGTTCCCACCCACAATGACCGGCTGACCCCGCAGCTCCGGATGCCGCCGGAATTCGACCGCGGCCTGGAATTGGTCGAGGTCGACGTGCAGCAGCCAGCGCGTCACCCCTCCGTCATACCGTAATTCTCAGCGAGAGCGCCGCAACCACTCCGCGGGAGAACGATGCGCGTATCGGGCCTTGAGCACGCCCGACTCCACGTGGCCCTGGATCCGAATCAGCGGAGCGCCCGGAAAGCGCGGCAGATTAACGCGATTCACCACATGCCCGGTGCCGAACTCCACGGCCTCGAGGTCGATCCGCCAGCCCCGCGGAACGATCACCACGATCGAGCCGGAACCCGCGCTGACCTGCATATCGATCTCGCGGCGGGAACAGTACGCCTGCGTGAAATCGACAACGACCTTGCCGGTGGTGCACTCCGCCACCAGCATTTCCGGGACCGTCCACTGTTCGTCGGTCCGGCGGAATTCGCTGGTTACCCGTAACTCCATGGGCGGTACCTCCCGCGTGCGGGACTCCCGTTTTTCCGCGCCTGCGCGCGCGACCTCAGCAAAACGCTGAATATCATCGAAACCGAAGGCGGTTACCCGCCGCTGCTCCGTCGTACGACTCACCGAAACTCCTCCCCCGGCCTGAAAAAAGGTGTTTGAAAAGCTGTGCCAGGGAAGTCGAATTATGCCGTACAGCAGGACATTTGCGAGCGCCTCGACCTTAACGGAACGGTCACAGCACGGTGTCGCCCCGACACCGCGCGGCTGTGAATACCGGTGTACTTGCAGACGTACGAAGCGGCTGCGCAAACGCAGCCACCCATCCGCATTCGCCGAATATCGTTGGCGGCGTTGCGGATAGGTTGCCGGTAGTGGATTCGGTCAGCGGCGGCCGAGGTGAACGGTGGTGGCGCCGAGCATGAATACGTCATTGCGAGTGGCTATGAAACTGTCGGCGGCGGGATCGAGCAGAGCGTCGATGGTCGCGCGGTCCTCGGCGGTGATCTGCTCGTCGATATGACCGCGCAGCGCCTCCAGCCAGGAGACGGCACCGGCGCGGACCTCGAGGCCGGCGGGCGCCGGATGATCGGTCAGAATGCTGAAGGAGCCGACCTCGGAGAGACCGGCGTGGGCGAGGGCGGTGCCCCAGCCGTAGGGCATGCGGACGGCCCCGGTGATCTCGGAGCGCATCCGGCCGAAGCCCGCCTCGCGGGCGGCGGCCAGGCGGTCCTGCAGCCCGGGGGCGCCGATGCCGAGATCCCATGGGAGACAACGGGTGGTGAGGCCGCCCTCGGCCAGGGCCAGCCAGCCGCCGGGGCGGACGAGGCGTGCGAGTCGATCGGTGCCCGCCTGCTGATCGGGCAGATGGTGCACCATGCGGGAGGCCCACACCAGATCGGCGGGCGGGACCGCCCCGACCGCCGCATCGTCGGCGGCATCCACCTGGACTGTTTCGATGATCACCCGATCGTCGCCGCCCCGGGCCGCCTCCGCGACCGTGCGGGCCGCGTCGATGAGTTCCGGCACCGCGTCGGCGATCACCAGCCGGCCGCCGCCATGAGCCGCGAGGGCCCGGGCGAAGGCCGCGCTCTGTCCGCCCGCACCCGCCCCGATATCCAGGATGGTCGGCAGTTCGCCGGTGTCCGGCAGCAATCCGATCAGCCGCTCGGCGATCCCCGCCTGCGTCGTGGCCGCCATCGCGTCCTCCCGGCGCAGATTGGCGATCTGCGTGGTCCAGTCGATGCCGTCATGGGTGTGCCCGTGCGAGTGACCGTGGCCGTGGGAGTGCCCGTTCGCCGGGGCGGTGCCGTCCGCAGGTGCGGGCTTATCGTGCTGATGCGCGTGCTCGTGCGTATGTGCTCCCATACCTACGACGCTATCGAGTTTTTCCGGTACGCCAACTTAATTTGCCGGTTCGGCAACAGCTTGCCGAACCGGCAATAGCGATCGGGCGACCGCGGCGGGGGTCAGGCAGCCGCCGGCTCGCTGTCGTCCGCGAATTGGGTGCGGTAGAGCTCGGAGTAGCGGCCGCCGGCGGCCAATAGCTCGGTGTGGGTGCCGCGCTCCACAATGCGGCCGTGCTCCAGGACCAGGATCTGGTCGGCATTGCGGATGGTCGAGAGCCGGTGCGCGATCACCAGGGCGGTGCGGCCCTGCAGCGCCTCGGCGAGGGCTTCCTGCACCGCGGCCTCGGAGGTGGAGTCCAGTGAGGCGGTGGCCTCGTCGAGGATCACCACGCGCGGCTGCTTGAGCAGTAGGCGGGCAATGGTGAGGCGCTGGCGTTCGCCACCGGAGAGCCGGTAGCCGCGTTCGCCGACCACGGTGTCCAAACCGTCGGGCAGCGAGGCGATGAGATCACGTAACCGGGCGCGCTCCAGGGCATCCCACAGTTCCACCTCGGTGGCTTCGGGACGGGCGAGCAGCAGATTGGTGCGAATGCTGTCGTGGAACAGGTGCCCGTCCTGGGTGACCAGGCCGACGGTGTCCTGAATGGAGCGCATGGTCAGCTCGCGCACATCGGTGCCGCCCAGCCGCACCGCGCCGGAATCCACGTCGTACAACCGCGAAACCAATTGCGCGATGGTGGATTTCCCGGCCCCGGAGGAGCCGACCAGCGCCACCAGCTGCCCGGGTTCGGCGCGCAGCGACACCTCGTGCAGCACCTCGTCCCCGCCCCGGCTGTCCAGCGTCGCCACATCCTCGAGCGAGGCCAGCGACACCTTGTCGGCGGACGGATAGCCGAAGTTCACCCGGTCCAGCTCCACCGCGATCGGCCCGTCCGGCACCGCAACGGCATCGGGCGCGTCCTCGATCAGCGGCTTCAGATCCAGCACCTCGAAGACCCGCTCGAAGCTCACCAGTGCCGACATGACGTCCAACCGGGCACTGGCCAGCGCGGTCAGTGGGGAGTACAGCCGGGCCAGCAGCAGCGAAAGTGCCACCACCGCACCGGGTTCCAGGGTCCCCTTCAGTGCGAAGTACCCGCCCAGTCCGTACACCAGCGCCAGGGCCAGTGCCGACACCAGCGTGAGTGCGGTGACGAAGTAGGTCTGCAGCATGGCGGTCCGCACACCGATATCGCGCACCCGCCCGGCCCGCTCGCCGAATTCGGCGGACTCCTGATGCGGGCGTCCGAACAGCTTCACCAGCGTCGCGCCCGGTGCCGAGAACCGTTCCGTCATCTGCGTACTCATGGACGCGTTCAGCCCGGCGGCCTCGCGCTGGATCCCGGCGAGCTTGTCGCCCATCCGGCGCGCGGGCAGTACGAACACGGGCAGCAGCACCAGCGCCAGGAGTGTGATCTGCCAGGACAACCGCAGCATGACCGCCAGGGTCAGTGCCAGCGTCACCACATTCGTGACGACCCCGGACAGCGTGGTGCTGAATGCCCGCTGCGCCCCGATCACATCATTGTTGAGGCGGCTGACCAGTGCGCCGGTCCGGGTGCGGGTGAAGAACGCGATCGGCATCTTCTGCACGTGATCGAAGACCGAGGTCCGCAGATCGAAGATCAATCCCTCGCCGATCCGCGCCGACAGCAGCCGGATGACCAGGCCGAAACCCGCGTCCAGCACCGCTACCAGCGCGATGATCGCCGCGAGCACGATCACTATCCGGGGGGCCGACCCCTTGACTATGTCGTTCACGACCTGGCCGGCCAGCACCGGCGTCGCGACGGCCAGTAGCGCCGACGCGATGCTGAACACCAGGAAGGCCACCAGCCGCCGGTGGTGCGGGCGCGCGAAAGCGAGGATCCGCCTTGCTGTCCCTGCCCGCAGCGGTCGCTGCTCCGTGTGCGCGTTCATTCGGCGATACAGCTGATCTCGCGCTACAGCTTCCATACTCATCCCGCACTCCTCACCACTCTGGACTTCATCGAACCCCAGACCACCGACAGTAAGACCTCAACAAAGGTTCAGGACAAGGCGGTACCGGCGGTTATTCGCTCAGAGCGGAATCGGGGCGGTGGTCGGGGTGGGGATTCGCTCATGGGTGGCCGTCGTGGGGGGTTTTCGGGCGGCGGAGGCATTGCGGTCGAGTGCCGTGCGAAAAAGAATGAGGTGTGGTGGCGTTGGGTGGCGTACCCGATTTACAGAGCGGTTGAGTGCGGAGGGGCACCTTCCAGCCGGGTCGACCGGCTGTGGTCCCGTTCTCGAGATGAAGAGCATAAAGATCCCTCCCCGGGTGCTCGCCTATCAAGATCTACCGACCGAACAGCGCGTCTACTAACCGAACATCGCTTGTAAGGGCTGTTCGGTGGGGACGAGGGCTGTTCGGCTGGGGTGGACTACCGGTCGGTAGGCAGTGTGCGGGAGGGGGTGGCTCTTAGGCTGGCGGGGTGAGCGAATCGGTGGTGCGGGGGTTGCACGGGCGGGTTGCTGGGGAAGTTGATGCCTCGGAGCGGCGGCGGGCCGAGTACTCGTCGGATGCTTCGAACTATCGGGTGGTGCCTGCGGCGGTTGTGTTTCCGCGGACCGAGGCGGATGTGGCGGAGGTGCTGGCGTTCGCCCGGGCGGAGGGGCTGGGGGTTACTGCGCGGGGGGCGGGGACTTCGGTGGCGGGGAATGCCATCGGGGCGGGGGTGGTGCTGGATTTCAGCAGGCATATGAATGTGATTGCCGAGGTGGATGTTGAGCAGCGGTGGGCTCGGGTGCAGCCGGGGGTGGTGCTGGGGGATTTGCAGCGTGAGGTTGCGCCGCACGGGTTGCGGTTCGGGCCGGATCCGTCCACGCAGAATCGGTGCACGCTCGGTGGGATGATCGGCAACAATGCCTGCGGGCCGCGGGCGGTGGCGTGGGGGCGCACTTCGGATACCGTGCGAGAGCTGCGAATTCTCGACGGGACGGGTGCGCAGCGGCGGCTCGCTAGTGAATTGGCGGCGGTGCCGGGTCTGGCCGAGTTCACACGCTCGAACCTGGCGCTGATCCGCACTGAACTGGGGCGTTTCGAGCGGCAGGCATCCGGATATGCGCTGGAACACCTACTGCCGGAACATGGTTCGTCGGTAGCGCAGGCTTTTGTCGGGACCGAAGGCACGTGCGGCCTGCTGCTGGAGGCGACGGTCGACCTCGTGCCGATCCCGGCGGCCACCGTGCTCGTGGTGCTGGGCTATCCGGATATGCCCACGGCCGCAGACGATATCGCGGCAATCATGGCGGTCCGGCCCATTGCGGTCGAGGGCATGGACGCGCGACTGGTGAATGTGGTGCGCGCGCATACCGGCAGGGTGCCCGACCTGCCGCGTGGCGGTGGCTGGCTGTTCGTGGAGATCGCGGGCGATACCGTCGAGCAGGCACGAGAACTGGCCGAACTGCTGTGCGATTCCGCGCATGCGCTCGACACCCGCGTGGTGCTGGACCAGCGAGAAGCGCAGGCACTGTGGGCAATTCGCGCCGACGGTGCGGGGCTTTCGGGTCGTACGCCGGACGGCAATCCGGCCTGGCCGGGATGGGAGGACGCGGCGGTACCTCCCGCTCGATTGGGTGCGTACCTGCGCGAATTCGAGCGGTTGATGCAGGAGCACCGGGTAGACGGTCTGCTCTACGGGCATATGGGTGACGGCTGTATCCATGTGCGCCTGGATCTGCCGATCAAAGATGCGCCGCAACGGTTCCGGGCTTTCCTGGAGGATGCCGCTCGCCAGGTGGTGAGTTTCGGCGGATCCCTCTCCGGTGAGCACGGTGACGGGCGTGCACGCTCGGAACTGTTGCAGTACATGTACTCCCCCGCAGCGCTGGCGGCCTTCGCCGATTTCAAGGCGCTCTTCGATCCCGCCGATGTGCTGAATCCCGGTGTGCTCGTACACCCGCGCCCCCTCGACGCCGACCTGCGGCTCGCCGGTCTGCGCCCGATCCCGGATGCGGGCGGCTTCGCCTTCCTCGCGGACGGCGATATCGGCACCGCCGTGCACCGCTGTGTGGGCGTCGGCAAATGCCGCGCCGATACCAGTGCTTCCGGCGGTTTCATGTGCCCGTCGTACCAGGCCACCGCCGACGAGAAGGACAGCACGCGAGCCCGCGCCCGAGTACTGCAGGAGGTTGTGCGCGGCGCACTCGACTGGCGCTCCGAGGCGGTAGCCGAATCCCTCGATCTCTGCCTCTCCTGCAAGGCCTGCGGATCCGACTGCCCCGCCGGCGTGGACATGGCCACCTACAAATCCGAAACCCTGCACCGCCGCTATCAGCGCCGCCTCCGTCCACTCGACCACTACTCCCTCGGCCGACTCCCCCAGTGGCTTGCCGTCGCAACCCGAATCCCCCGCGTGGTGAACGCCTTCGCAGCCGCCGGCCCTCTACGCCGAATAGGCCTGCGCGCCGGCGGAATAGACTCCCGCAGACCGATACCAACCTTGGCGGCCAGCAACTTTCGCCGCACCTGGCGCGATCGTGCGCAATCGGGCCCACCCCGGACTGCGCCTTCGCTCCGCGCCGCCGATGCCACCTCAGCCCTGCCGTCCGCGATCGATCGAGCGGGTTCGCTCTCACCCGACAGTCCGGCCGCAGGCCGTGCTGTCCGTGTCGACGGAGTTGATGCGCACCCGCTTGTGATCGGACAGGTGGGTTCCATGTCATCTGACAGTTCGGTTAGGGGTCATGTCGAGCGGACGGGCCAGGTCGGCGGGGCGACCGGGCTGCCGGTCGGGGTTGACGAGGCTTCGCCCCTTGGTTCGGACCCGGCTCTCGACGTGTTGCCGCGCGTAGGCGGCGTCATGCTGTGGATCGATAGTTTCACTGACGCGTTCGATCCGGAGATCGCCTGGGCTGCTGTGGGATTGATCGAGTCGCTCGGATATTCGGTGCGCATTCCGGAGCGGCGGGTGTGCTGCGGGTTGACCTGGATCACCACCGGGCAACTGGCGGGTGCGCGAAAGCGGTTGCGGGATACGGTGGATGCGCTGGACTCGCATGTCAGTGCGGGTGGTGTGGTGGTGGGATTGGAGCCCTCGTGCACCGCTGCCCTGCGCGAGGATCTGCCGCGCTTGCTGCCGGACGATCCGCGTGCGCGGTCGGTCGCGGGGGCGGTGTGCACTCTGGCCGAATTCCTCGAGGCACAGCCGGGCTGGGAGCCGCCGGATCGGAGCGGGCAGGCCGTGCTGGTGCAGCCGCACTGTCATGAGCATGCGGTGTCCGGGTTTGCGGCGGATCGGCGGATTCTGGAACGGACCGGTGCTGAGGTACGCGAGATCTCCGGATGCTGCGGGCTCGCCGGAAACTTCGGAATGCAGCGCGGCCACTACGACGTGTCGGTGGCCGTTGCCGAGAACGGATTGCTCCCCGCGCTGCGGGCCGCACCTCCCGATTCGATCTTGATCGCCGACGGTTTCTCCTGCCGCACCCAGGCCGAGCAGCTGGCGGGTAAGCCCTCCCGTCACCTTGCCCAGTTTCTGCAGGACCCCCTTGACCAGGCATAACAGGGTTGCTCACCGGATCGAGCGCTCTCAGCAGCGTCTATGGCCCGGGTCACCGCCGGGATGGGCCCGCGTCAGCGCCGACCGGGCGGAGCGCAGAATGTCCCGGTGACCACCGCGCCGATCGCCACCGCTCGTATGCGCACGGTGCGGTCCGAGCGTCCCATCGATCTCGCCGCCACCGTGTCGCCGCTGCGTCGCGGGCTCGGCGACCCCTGTCACCGCGAGACCCCGGACGGCGCGCACTGGCACGCCTCCCGCATGCCGACCGGACCGGTCACCTACCGCCTGCGGCAGAGCGACCGCTGCGCCGTCGACGCCCAAGCATGGGGGCCCGGCGCGGATGAATTCCTCGAGCAACTCCCCCATATGCTGTGCCTGGACGAGGACCTCACCGGCTTCTCTCCCGAGCATCCGAAGGTTGTCGAGGCGCACCGCCGCAATCCGGGCTTGCGCATGCTGCGCACCGGCCTGGTGTTCGAAGCCGTGGTACCGGCGGTGCTGGAGCAGAAGGTGCATACCCGCACCGCGCACGCGTCCTGGCGGAAACTGGTGTGGCGCTACGGAACTCCGGCGCCCGGCCCGGCCCCCGACGGTTTGCGGGTTATGCCGGACGCCGAGACCTGGCGGCACATTCCGTCCTGGGTCTACCACCGCGCGAATGTGGAGCCGCAACGTTCGAAAACCATTGTGCTGGCGGCCCGTATCGCGCCCAAGCTGGAGGAAGCGGCGGCATTGAGTCACTCCGACGCCGAAAAGCGACTGCGCACGGTCCCGGGTATCGGCGTGTGGACGGCCGCCGAGATCGCCCAGCGCGCCTTCGGTGATCCGGATGCCTTGTCGGTGGGCGATTTCCACCTCGCCGCCACGGTCGGCTGGACGCTGCTCGGCCGCGCCATCGACGATGACGCCATGATCGAATACCTGGAACCCCTGCGCCCGCATCGCTATCGGGCCGTCCGGCTACTGGGCCTCGCCGGTTTCGCGCACAAACCCAAGTTCGGTCCGCGCACCCCGTACACCGATCACAGCCGAATCTGACCTACTGCTGCGCGACAGCGTCATTCGCTGCGGCCTGTGCCCGCGCCAGCCCGGTGCCGACCGGAATCCGGCCCGAGAACACTTCGGCGAGAATCGGATCCATGGCTTTGAGCGCGGCCGGGAAACCCGGTCCGCCGCCAGCGGCGAACTGCCCATTGCGCAGCACATCGAAGAAGGCCGATACATCGACACCGTGCCGAGCCCAATAGTCCCGGTACACCTGCCTTTCGGAGACGACGGCCGGGATGGTGGCTCCGTCGGCGCCGAGATACCGATTGCCCGCCGGACTGCCCAGCCAGGCGAGGACCCGGCGCACGGCATCCGGATGCTTCGACGCTGCATTGGCCGCAACGCCGACGGAATTATCGGTGCTGAGTCGTCCGATCGGTCCCTGTGGAATGAGCGCCAGCCCCCAGCGGAATCCGGCACTCTGCGCGATCGTCGCGAGATTGAAGCTGCCCGATTGGAACAGCGCCATCTTGCCCTGCAAGAACACGTTTTTGGCGAAGTCACCACTGTTGTTCGTATCCGCCGCCGAGGGCGACAAGCCCTCGGCGATCAGCCGCACCAGATAGCCGAACGCGGTCTCCCCCTGCGGACTTGCGAAGGCGAACTGCTCACCCTGTTGCAACTGTCCCCCGGCGGAACCCAGGTACGGCAGTTCGATGGACTGGTAATCCTTGGCGGCGTTGTACGGCCACGGCGAAACCGCGTGCAGTCGGCGCAGTAGCGGCCGGAAAGTATCGTCGGCGTCGTCGGCGCTCCACCGCGCCCCCGCGACCTCGGCGCGATCGACCCCGGCCGCGTCCAACAGATCCCGGTTGTAGAACACCGCCGTCCCGCCGTCCACGAATTGCGGTACCGCCCACAGCTTTCCATTGCGAGTGAACTGCGAAACAGCGGCCGGATCCCACGCCCGCGCGGCGTCCGCACCCAGCGCCGCCCCGATATCCACCAGGCGCCCGCTGTCGGCATAGTCCTCGTACAGCCCCGTCCAAAACAGATCGTCGGCAATCCCGCCCGCCACATCCAGCCGTAGCTTCTGTGGATAGGAAGCCCATGGCACCAGCGTGATTCGCACCTCCACATCCGGATTCGCCCGCTCGAATTCGTCGAGCGAGGCCCGATACGCGGCGACGAAACTCTGATCCCAAATGCGCAGACGCACCACTGTGCGCCCGGACCCGTCGTCATCGCGCCCCAGCCACAGTGCGGCGGCGATGAGCAGCAGCACGGCCAGCACGATCCCGAGCACCGCCCGGGTGGAGTCCTTGACCCTCATTTGAGCCCCGTCCAAGCGATGGAGCGCAGCACCTGCCGCTGGAATATCAAGAACAGCACCACCAGTGGCGCGATGGCGAGGGTGGTGGCGGCCATGACGATCGTCCACTGCGAGTTGTACTGGGTCTGCATATTCGCGGTGGCCACGGTGAGCACCTGCCACTTCGGCCCGCTGGCGGCGACCAGCGGCCACATGAAGTTGTTCCACTGCGAGACAATGGTGATGACGGTGAGGGTGGCCAGAATCGGCCGGCTCATGGGCACCACGACGTGCACCAGGATGTCGAGGGTATTCGCCCCATCCATCCGCGCCGCATCGATCAGCTCACCGGGTATGGACCGGAAGTACTGCCGCAGCAGGAATATGGCGTACGGGGAACCGAAGACGAACGGCAGCACCAGCGCCCAGAAGGTATTGAGCCAGCCCAGTTTCGCGAACATGAGATACAGCGGAATGAGGGTGACGGCGGTGGGCACCATCATGGTGCCGAGGTACACCCAGAAGATCACTTCCCGTCCCGGAAAGCTGGTGCGTGCGAACGCGTAAGCGGCCAGAATCGAAATGACGAGCTGTCCGAAGGTGACGCACACCGTCATGAGCGCGGTCACCGCGAGCGCCCGTCCGAGCCCCTGCTCGAGCACCGTCCGGAAATTGTCCAGCGTCACCGGATGCGGTGGCGTCAACGCGGATTCGTTCGTGAACTGCACGGGCGTCTTCACCGCGGTGAACGCGCTGAGCACCAGCGGTGCCACGGTCAGCAGCGCCCCCGCGACGAGCACCACATAAGCCGCGGCGGAACGCCCTGCCGCCCTGCGGAGTTCAGTACTCATAGCTGGTCCGATCCCGGAAGTACCGATGCTGCGCCACAGTGATCACCAACATGACCACGAACACCACCACCGCCATGACCGCAGCCCGCCCCGGGCGCGCGGCGTCGAAGGCCTCCGAATACATGCGCATGGCCACCACATCCGTGTGATGGTCGGGCCCGCCCCTGGTGAGCGCGTACACGGTGTCGAAGGTCTGGAAGACACTCAGTACGCCGGTGGCGAGCACGAAGAACATGGTCGGACGCAGCAGCGGCAGCATCAGCCAGCGCACCCGCCGCCAGCCGGTGGCGCCGTCGAGCGCGCCGGCGTCGAGGATTTCCGCTGGTATGGCGCGTATTCCGGCAACAAAGAACAAAGCCACGTATCCGACATTCATCCAGACGATCACCATCGCCACCGCGGGCAGCGCGAGCGCCGTATCGGTGAGCCATTCGACGCGCCGCCCGAGCGCGGCGTTCAGCGCGCCGCCGGTGGGTGCGAAGACCCACTGCCACACCACGCCCACCGCCACCGGCGCGCACATCCACGGCAGCGCGTAGATCACCCGCAGCACCGCGGACCCGCGTCCGCGCCGTGCGAGCAGTGCGGCGACGGCGAATCCGAGCGCGGTCTGCGCGGGCACCACCAGCGCGGTGAGCGCGAGCGTGACCAGCAACGAATGCCCGAATTGCCGATCCTCCAGCACCGACCGCCAGTTCGCCGACCCGGTGAACTCCATGGGCCCCAGCAGATTCCAGCTGTGCAGACTCAGCCACAGCACCACCCCGATCGGGACCAGCAGAAAACAGCCGATGCCGATGAGGCTCGGCAGCAGCAGGGCATAGCTGGTGGCGACGCGCCGAACCGTCCGGTTCATGATCGGCGACGCTACCGGTCGACCCGCACACGGCGCGCGACCCGCGCCCGAATCGTCCGATCAAACCGAGACGCACGCGGCCGCCGCACCGCCCTGAGCGAACACCCCCGTCATCCCGGCATGCTCACCTCCGTCATCCCGTAACGCTCACCTCCGTCATCCCGGCATGCTTTTGGCCGGGAACCACATCTCCTGTGCTCCCACGGATTTCGGTAGATTCCGGCTAAAAGCACGCCGGTATGCCGGGGCGGAGGTCGCATCGTCACCATCGGTAGGTTTCACCGAGTACACCTGCGCGGCGCATGATAGTTTTTGCGACCGGCGAGGCGGGCCACGAAACGGCAGGGGACGGCGTCGATGAGAATTCAGCCACGACAGCAGATTCTCGGTGTGTGGCGGTCGCTGCTCACCGCCTGCTACCGCGATGGCGAGTGGGTATGGGGCGGGCGCGACGGCTCCAATTCCATCAGTGATGCCGAACAGCTGCTGTGCCTGCTGTATCCGGCAACCGAGATCGACGGCTTCGGACTGGACCGGCCGGACGATATTCCCGACGATATTCGCGCGGTGCTCTCACCGATGGGCAATCCTCAACGCGTGGGCGCCACGCTGGTCCGGGTGCTCGAGGACTACATCGACCGCTACAGCGAGCTTGTCGAGGGCGAGGCGGGCGAGACGCAGGATCTGCCGGTTTTCGCGGCGGGTAGCTATCTGTCCAGCCTGGACGATATCGAACCCTCGGACGAGCAGCGCGGCCTCGATATCGTCGACTCGTACTCCATGTCGCTGACCCTGTGCCTGGCCGCGCTGAAGTTCCTGCGCGGTTTCCAGAGCTTTCTGCTGACGCAGACCCGCAGGGAAGCAAGGGATCTCGCCGCGAGCATCGACCGGCTGGACGCCCGGATCAATACCCGCCTGACCGCCGCCATGGTCGGCCTGGTGCGCAGTTTCGTGGTGAATACCGTGACCCCGGAGTCGCCGGAGGGCCGGGCCATGCTCTCCATGCTCAATCAGACCGGGGCGGCCGCCCCGGCGGTGGTGGACGCGGTCTCCCGCCGCCTGGAACGCGTGCGCATCCGGCTGCGCAATGACCTCACTCTCAGCCAGACCCCGGGCGTGGACCTCTACGACGAGGAACTGCTCTTCGAATGCGGCTGGAGCTGGAGCCTGGTGCGTGACGCCGCCTTCATCGAGTTTGTCGACATGCCGATCGCCACCGCACCGGGTTATGCCATTGCCCGTCCCTACCTGCATTTCACCGTGGTGGCCCTCGATGGCATCAATGACCTCACCTCCGCCCGCACCCGCGAGCTGGACCTGCTCGACAGTGAGCAGCGCCGCCTGGCCGAGGCGCTGCAGTTGCGCTGGGATCTGGCGCAGCGCTACTGGTCCGCGGTGGCGCGCTTCGGTTCCGGCCGCTGGCCGCTGGAAGACATTCCCTGGCGCACCTCCGACGGCGAGGAGTCGGACTATTTCAGCCTCACGGTGTCGGCCGTGCTCATGCAGGATCTGCTCAATCGGGAAGCCGATGACGACGATCTCACCAGGGCCGCACCGATTTTCGACGAGCTGGCGCGCCGCGGCCGGATCACCAGCCGCATGACGGTGCATGATCCGGCCCGCGCCATGCACACCCCGGGTGTGCGCCTGCGGCTCATCGGCAGCGATGAGGTGTACGGCGGACCGCTCCTGGTCTGGACCGTATCCGACTACGCCACAGTACTTTTGAAGCGCATCCTGCAGGCTGCCCGGCTCTCCGGCACCATGGAGGTGCGCGACAAACTGCTGGAGCTGGCCCAGGACACCATGGAACACCTGGACCGCCGCGCCTTCCGGGAGGGCCGGGTCACCGGTCTCTGGGACGACCCGGGCCGCCTCTTCGGCGGCGCCGAAAACCATGAGCCCTCCTGGTATCTCACCGAGCGCGTGGTCGAATGCCTGGTCGCCGCCGCGCGCATGTTCCGGGAGCCGCCGCTGCGCTTCCCCAGCATGGTGGCGCGCGCCATGGAATTGCTGATCGAGGGCGAGCACCTGCTCAACGGCCAGCTGCTGGAACTCAGCGATACGGACAGTTCCGCGCTGCGCACCGCCCTGGCACTGGCGCAACGCCGCTTGGAACGCGCGCGGATACTCATCGACGAACGCCCCGGCACCGCACTGAGTTTGGCCTCGCAGGCCTTGCTGGAGCTCGACGAACTCGCCTACGCCCGCTTCGACGCGACCAGGAGCGTGTGACGTGCTCGTTTTCTCCGCCTCCGACAAGGGTGGCACCGGTCGCTCGGTGACCAGCGCCAATATGGCGTATCAGCTGAGCATGGACGGCCTGAAGGTCGCGTATCTGGATTTCGATTTCGGTTCGCCGACCGTGGGCGCCATCTTCGAGATCAGCCGGGCGGACCGCGGTATCACCGGTGACGCCGGACTGCACTCGTACATGCTGGGCGACAACGGTTCCGCGGCCCGCCTGAGCGTGCGATCGGAAACCGACCGCCCTGAACTGCGGCACTCCCGGCATCCGTCCGGTCGCCTGGTGCTGTTCCCCGGTGATGCGGGCGGCGCGGAATTCGCCTCCGCCGACGAGGCCATGGTGCGCCGCTGCGCCGAACTGCTCGCCACCTGTGAGCAGGAATTCGATGTCACCATCGTCGATTTGAGCGCCGGCCGCTCCATTGCCCTCACCCTGGTGCTGCGGGCCACCGCCATGCCGCAGCTGGCCCAGTCCACGGTGCGCTGGCTGGTATTCCACCGCTGGACCCGCCAGCACCTGGTGGCCGCGAACGGTCTCGTGCACGGCGAGCACGGGCTACTGGAGACCGGCGCGGCCTGTGGACACGATGGCGCGCGGCTGATGGAATCGGTGCGTTACGTGCGAACCGCGGTGCCCGAACTGAACGAGTCCACCGGCCTGCAGGCGGCGCAGGCGGCGTGGCTGCAGGAACAGAACAACACCCTGAGCCGAGCGGCCGTACGCTATCGATTGGGCACTACCCTGATGCTCGGCGCGACGCCGGTCGAGCCGATGCTGCAGTGGCGCGAGCAGGTGATCCTGGATGTCGATGTTGCCGACCGGATCGCGAACGAGAAGACCGTGGCCGCTTTCCGCGAACTCGCCACCCGGGTCAACACTCAGGCTTTCTGGGAAAGGCTGGAGGGACAGTGAGTTCCATCGACTACAGCGAGGCCGGTGAACGCAACCGGGTGGCCGGCCAGCCGCTCTCGCATGTGTCCATCGAAGCCGGGCACTTCTACATGGACGATCTGGTCAATGGCGTGGACCGCATCAAGGCCCAGCTGCGGCGGGTCGCGCCGCTGGTCGAGGCGCACACCCAGGCGGCCCGGCTGGAATTCGGACCCGGTGCGCGGGTGAGCACCTGCTTCCTGGTGGACGACTACTTCCGGCACGACACCGATCCCCGGACCATTCTGGAGAAGCTGCTGCAGGCCGCCACCGAATGCGGTGTGCGCATCGACTATCTGGCGCGGGAGGCGGGCTGCGCCGAGGTCCCGGTCTTCATCGACGGCGAGGCCATCGGTGAACCCATCCGGCTGGCCGAGATGATGGCGGCCCGCATCGTGCCGGAACCGGAGGATCAGGGGGCCACCGGCCGCCGCCCGGCCACCACCAGCTCCGGCTGGCTGTGCAATGGCCGCCGCTCCTCCGAACATGATGCGGCGCAGGCCATGCGGGTCGCGCCGTATCGGCCGCCGGTGGAATTCGCCGCGCGCAATCATTCGATCTTCCTGGATGTGCAGCTGTGGAGCCGCTACACCGAGCAGGTGTCGGGCGCAGCGGTCGAGCTTACCCAGTGGTCCTGTCCGTTTCTGGCCGCCATCTGGCAGTTGTTGCGGCTGGGCATGATTCGGCACGAGGGTGCGGTGGTGGCGAAGCCGCAGCCGTGGACCGATCCGTGGCCCGCGGACTGGTGGAAGCTGCCGACCGTGGTGCAACTGAATCCGGCCGCCGCGCCCTTCGCCGCCTACCGCTCGCTGTCGGTGCTGCCGCACAGCTACCTCGGCATCGAGCATGCGGTGCGGGTGATCCTGGACCACCTCCAGCTCGATGACGAGGTGTACGCCAAACTGGCCGAACGCGGTGCGGCCGAACGAATTCCCGTTGACGTGCCCGCGCGTGTCACCCACCGGGTCAATCACGTATTCCTCGGCGACGTCTGATGGGAACGCCGTGAGCGAGCGCAGCGAGCGAACCGAAGGGGCAGCCCGCATTGCCCGCACCGGAGCCGAGCCCCAGCGAGGCGGAGGTGGGGGCGATCCGCTGGTTCTGCTGGGGGAGGTGCGCACGGGGCTGCTGCCGGCTTCGGTGGCGCTGCCGACGGCGGAGGTGGCCGAACTACTCGCGCTGCTGCCCGGGCAGCGCGTCCTCACGCGGGAACGGCCACTGGCACTCGCGATTTCGCCGACCTCCGCGGTCGGTGTGGACTGCCAACTCGCCACCGTCTCCCGCTCGGAGAGCCGCGTGGTCGGCACCGTCGCTTCGCATGCGGCAATGGTGGGCGGCCGGGTCGCGCAGAGCTCGTCCGCGGTGCGGGTGGTGCGGGCCGTGGATTCGAACCGGCGGCCGTGGTCGCACTATCTGACCCAGCTCGGCACCGTCGAACTGATTCCCCGGGTCGGCGACGATACCGCTGCCGCAGTCGATCTCAGCGAAGGATTTCTCGAAGCCTCCAGCTCGACAACCCTGGACCTGGGCTCGATCAGCGATCGGCTGCTCACCCAGGTGCGCACCGATGCCCGGCTCGATCGCCGCCCGCAGCTGCGCACCGCCGCGACCCGGCTGCGCTGGGCCGCGCGGGTGGCGCCACGGCTGCAGGGTGAGGTGCGCAATCGCACCCTCTTCGCCTTCCGACTGGAGGACGAGGCGACCCGTTCGGTGCGGATCATGGTGCCGACCGTCCGGGATCTCGCAGGCGTGCAACGCTTCTGCGAGGATCTGGCCGTGCACGACTGGCTGCTCACCACGCTCGATGCCGCGCTGGCCGACGCGGGTCGCCTCGGACCCGATCGGGATGCGGTGGCGCTGCTGAGCCCGCTGCTGGAACAGCTTGTGCACCTGTGGATGCCGGGTGCGCATACCCCGCAGCGCCTGCGCGAGCTGTGGACCCGCCTGGAGGCCGATCCGGGTTTCTCGCGGCAGTGGACGGCGCAGGTCGGGCAGTTGCGCGACCGGCTGGCCGTGGCGACGCTGGAAGCCTTGCGCAGCTCCAAGATCAGCACCGCGCAGTGGTGATCCACTCCGTCACAGCCGGAACCAGCGGCGTACCAGCAGTGCGAAGAACACCGACAGCGTGACGGTGCCGAGGTAGCACTCGATCACGAAGTAGGCGCGCCCTCCGGCACGTAAGGCCTCGGTATCACCGGGTCCGAGCGGATTCACGTAATTGACCATCACCTCGTACACGGTGACGGAGAGCGCTTGGTCCGAGACCGTCGCGATCGCGAACACGAACACCAGTAGCTGCAGTGCGATCCAGCTCAGCATGCGGAACGGCCGATACCCGTAGCCGCACACCAGGTCCGGGAAGAGGCCGCCGATGCGCCGCCACGCCACCGGCTGCGCCCGCCGCCGGGCCCGCGCCAGGGCGAGCCCGCAGCGATCCTCGGCATCGGTGTCCTCGTCACCGTGGAACAGACCGTTCGCCCGCCGAAAGGCCAAGGCGGCGTGCGCGGGCAGGCCCACCGCGATCAAACGCCGGCCCAGGCGTTCATAGTTCTCGGCGAGCTGCCGCTTCTGCGTGCGGCTCAGTCGCAGCGGTCCCCGGAACTCCACCTCGGCGGCCAGCAGGGCGACGAGCAGTCTCACCACCGGCACCGACTGTGGTGTGCCGTCGGGGGATTGGGCGAGTGCCTCGGCATAGAGGTGCCCGAAGACCAGGCTGTCGCCGACCCGCCGGATGCCCGGCGGATCGTAGGTGCCGACCACCGACTCCACATGGCGGGTGAAGGTATCGAGCAACGGTCGTTCGGTCACGGTGCGCCGCAGCCGATGCGGCTGATCGAGGAAACCGGTGAGGTCCTCGGCATAGGCGGCAGCGTGCCGCTCGACGCGTGTGCTCATGGCCGCGACGAACGGTGACGAGGGCGAGCTCTTTTCGAGCATGATCAATGGTAAAGCTTGCGCACCAGGACATCTCGCGGCTCATCCGGCCCGAAGTAGTCCACCTCGTGATCTGCCCACACGAATCCGACCTCTTTGTACAGGTGGTAGGCGGCGCGATTGCCGGGGCGCACCGTCACGAATACCTGATCGATGCGTTCCGCGCGGCAGCGCTCGAGCGCCGATTCCAGCAGTGCGCGACCATATCCGCGGCCCCGGCAATGACCGGCGACCGCGAATCCCATGAACCATGCGGTGCGCGTCTCGCCGATGGCGGCAAGGACATATCCGCAGACTCGGCCCTCGTTCTCGGCGACGGTCCATTTCGGCCCGTGCACCTCGAACAGTTGGCGCAGAATGAAATACGGATAGGCGAGGTGCGCGAACTCGGCGACCTCCAGGGCTTGAATGGCGTCCAGATCCCCCATGGACGCAGCCCGGAAAAGCGGTACCTGCGGTTGTCCGAAGGCTAACAACGATGTCCCCTCCACCGGCGTGGTGCGATGGATTCCAGGGTAGGCGTCGTTTGCCGTCTGAGTGGTCAAGCCCGGAGGCGGCAGCGGAGCGTAACCACGTAGGGCTCCACTCAGGCGGCGGTTGGACACGGGAATGGGTGCGGTCCAGCCCGGCCGCCGTCTGTGGAGCGGACGGGCCGGACCGCGCTGACGCAACGCGGCGGGGCTACACCGGGCGCACCGGAGGAGGGTGCGGCGGCGATCGAAAGGCGGTGCGGCAGCTGCTATTGCGGCCAGGGGCCTTCCCCGGACGACCCTGGCCACGCGAACGCGACCGGCGGAGCGTGCGGCGGAGATCGAGCATCCACCACAGTGCGCGATGCACCGCACGTTCATACCGGCCGGCGCCTGGTGTCATGGCAGTGCGCGCTCGTCGAGCACGCACCGTCCCTCCTCTACCAGCGTCGCACGAGCGCGCCGCCGCACCTTGCAGGTCTGCACCGTGCAGTCGAGGTGCAGTTGCATTGCGGCGTGCGCCTGTTCGGTGCTCATGATGCCCGGATCCCTGCGACAACGCAGCAAACCGGCGACGTGCATATTGAGAGTTGTCAGTTGCATGACCCGACCTCCGCGAGAGACCGGTGGTAGGGGGTGACGACTTCGGCCATGACTCCTCGTTCCGCATGGGATACCTGAAGTGCCCGGAGAATTCAGGAAACGAAAGGGGCCTAGCAACACCACTCCGGGCACATATCCAGCACACCATGAGCAGACGCCCGGCGGGCGTTTTTCGAAGATGAGAACGCAAAATTGCGCGAATTCCCAGCAGTGAATCCACTTGGGGGAGGAGGATTCCCCATAGTGGACGAACCCCCCGCCGATAAAACGTGTGTCCGGGGAGGGTGTCCGGGCGGGAGCCGGTGTACCGCAAGACTATCGCAGGGTGTTTCAGACCCCTGTGTACCGATGCCGCCGACCCGGTCCTCCCCGCCCGAGAACGGAGCGCGCTGTGTCAGAGAGCCCTGCGTCATCGACTCTGCCGCGCCGCCAGCTCGGCCGCTACCTGCGGGACTGGCGAATTCAGGCAGGGTTGACCATCGCCGAGGCCGCCAAACTCATGGAATGGGGCGCGAGCACATTACAGCGCCTGGAGAAGGGCAATGCCGATCGCATCCGCACCATCGACATCCACGAGCTGTGCCGCATCTACGGCATACCGGCCGAAATCGCCGAGGGGCTCAAGGGTTTGGCGCAGCAGGCCGCCGTCAAGAGCTGGTGGCACTCCTACGGCGATCTCATTCCGGAGAATTTCGACATCTACGTGGGCTTGGAAGCATCCGCACGGCAGTTGTCCTGCTACCAGTCAGAATTGGTGCCGGGGCTGCTGCAGATCGCCGACTACGCAAGGGCCCTGAACAGTCTCGGGTACCCGAATGACTCTGCGGCGGAACTGGATCGCCGGGTTCAGCTGCGGTTGCAGCGACAGGCGCTCATCACCCGGCGCATGCATCCGGCGACGGTCGCCATGGTGTTGCACGAATCGGTATTGCGGCGCTCCGTGGGAGGTGCAAAGGTGATGGCGGCGCAGGTGCGGCACTTGGCGGACCTGAGTACCCGACCCAATGTCATCCTGCGCATTCTGCCCTTCGCGGCCGGTGTCCCCCTGGGACTTTCGACCGGCCCGTTCGTGATTCTCGAGTTCGGGATCGACAGCAAAGGGCAGCCGGTGGAGCCCCCGGTGGTCTATGTGGAGGGGTTCACCGGCGATCTCTATCTCGAAAGACAGGGCGACGTTCAGCGTTATCGGCGGGCACAGGAGTGCCTGGAGCGCTGCGCGCTGGATGTCCAGGACAGCAGAATCCTGCTGCGGCAGGTGGCGAAGGAGTATTCGACATGAGCATGGAGGATCTCGCCGGGGCCCGCTGGTTCAAGAGCAGTCGCAGCGGCGCCGGTAAGGAGTGTGTCGAGGTGGCTTTTCTGGCCGGCGATCGGGTCGGCGTGCGGGACAGCAAGAATCCGCACGGTCCCGCCCTGGTATTCGGGGCGGGGGAGTGGGAGTCGTTCACGTCCGGTATCGACGGCGGCGCATTCGACAGTTGATCCGCGGCGGGCGGCGAAACTACTGTTCACCGCCCGCTTTCACGGAAGATCACGAATCGGTCGCCGTTGTGTCTCGAAAACATGTTTGCCACGGCTAAGCATGGGTATCCACTATTCCGTGGACCGAGGGCTCAGAAATTCCCGAACCCGGTACCGCAAAGTGGATCCTGGCGACTGGGTGGAACGACTGATCGTCGGGCTGCTCTTCGCGGTATCGGCGATCGGCGTGTACGTACTCACCGGAGCAATCATTTCGGCACTGGCGGTGGGACTGCTGGTCGGCGCCGTCGCGCTCGGCGTCGTCGCAATGCTGTAAGACCCCTCCGTCATCTCGAAGAATCCCCCGTTATCCCGGCACGTTTTTGGCCGGGATCCACACTGCAACTGTGGATCCCGGCCAAGAGCGTACCGGGATGACTAGGTGGTACGAGGACGTTTATCGGCGGAAGAGCTTGTTACCCAACCAGACCAGCGGATCGTATTTCTGATCCGCCACCCGCTCCTTGAGCGGGATGAGCGCATTGTCGGTGATCTTGATGTGTTCCGGGCAGACCTCGGTGCAGCACTTGGTGATATTGCAGAGCCCGAGCCCGGCCTCGTCCTGTGCGAGTTCGCGCCGATCGCCGACATCCAGCGGATGCATTTCCAGTTCCGCGATACGCATCAGATAACGCGGCCCGGCGAAGGACTCCTTGTTCTCCTCGTGATCACGCACCACGTGACAGGTGTTCTGACACAGGAAGCATTCGATGCACTTGCGGAACTCCTGCGACCGCTCCACATCCTGCTGCTGCATCCGGTAGTCGCCCGGCTTCAGATCCACCGGAGGCGTGAAAGACGGGATCTCCCGGGCCTTCTGGTAGTTGAACGACACATCGGTGACCAGATCCCGGATCACCGGGAAGGCGCGCAGCGGCGTCACCGTGATCACGTCCTCCGGCGTGAAGGTGTTCATGCGCGTCATGCACAGCAGTCGCGGGCGGCCGTTCACCTCCGCCGAACACGAACCGCACTTGCCGGCCTTGCAATTCCAGCGCACCGCCAGATCCGGGGTCTGCGTGGCCTGCAGCCGGTGGATGACATCGAGCACCACCTCGCCCTCGTTCACCTGCACGGTGAAGTCGGCCAGCGCGCCGCCCTCGATATCGCCGCGCCAGACCTTGAACTTCGCGTCGTAAGCCATGGCTATTCCGCCTCTCCGGCGCCGTCGCGCACGGGCGCGAGGTCGGCAGTGCTGTAGTACTTTTCGAGTTCCGTCACATCGAACAGCTTCAGGAGATCGACCCGCATGGGCAGCTGATCCTCCGAGGTCACCGTCACCGAGGGCACCGAGAATCCGACCTCGTCCGGATCGATGCGGCAGACCAGCAGCTTATTGCGCCACACCGGATCCATTCCGGGGTGATCGTCACGGGTGTGGCCGCCGCGGCTCTCGGTGCGCAACAGCGCGGCCTGCGCGACACATTCGCTGATGAGCAACATGTTTCGCAGATCCAGCGCCAGATGCCAGCCCGGATTGAACTGCCGGTGGCCCTCGACGGTGACGCTGTCGAAGCGGTCGCGCATCTCCGACAACTTCTCGATGGCCTGCTTCAGCTCACCTTCCTTGCGGATGATGCCGACCAGATCGTTCATGGTCTGCTGCAGATCCAGATGCATGCTGTACGGGTTCTCGCCGGTGCCGCTGGTGGGCGAATCGAAAGGCGCGACAGTGGCTTTCGCCGCCGCGGCGATATCGGTATCGGAAATCTTGGGCCGTCCCGGCAGCTGCTCCACATAGGTGGCCGCGCCCATACCCGCGCGCCGCCCGAACACCAGCAGGTCCGAGAGCGAGTTGCCGCCGAGCCGGTTCGAACCGTGCATACCGCCGGAACACTCACCGGCAGCGAACAATCCGGGCACCGTGGCCGCACCGGTATCGGGATCCACCTCGATGCCGCCCATGACGTAGTGGCAGGTCGGACCGACCTCCATGGGTTCGGAGGTGATATCCACATCCGCCAGTTCCAGGAACTGGTGGTGCATGGAGGGCAGCCGCCTCTTGATCTCCGCGGCGGGCATGCGCGAGGAGATATCCAGGAACACCCCGCCGTGCTCGGTGCCGCGCCCGGCCTTGACCTCTTCGTTGATGGCGCGGGCGACCTCGTCGCGGGGGAGTAGATCAGGGGTGCGGCGCGCGGAGTCGTTGTCCTTCAACCACTGATCGGCCTCCTCCTCGGATTCGGCATACTGCCCCTTGAAGACCGGGGGGATGTAGTCGAACATGAAGCGCTTGCCGTCGGAGTTCTTCAGTACGCCGCCGTCACCGCGCACGCCCTCGGTGACCAGGATGCCCTTCACGCTGGGCGGCCAGACCATGCCGGTCGGATGGAACTGCAGGAACTCCATATTGATCAGCGTGGCGCCCGCCCGCAGTGCGAGCGCGTGGCCGTCGCCGGTGTACTCCCAGGAGTTCGAGGTCACCTTGTAGGACTTGCCTATACCGCCGGTCGCCAGCACCACGGCGGGCGTCTCGAAGAGGATGAACCGCCCCGATTCGCGCCAGTAGCCGAAGGCGCCGGAGATCTTGTCGCCGTCCTTGAGCAGTTCGGTGATGGTGCACTCGGCGAAGATCTTGACGCGGGCCTCGTAATCACCGGTGGCCGCGAAGTCCTCCTGCTGCAGCGATACGATCTTCTGCTGCATGGTGCGGATGAGCTCGAGCCCGGTGCGGTCACCGACGTGCGCCAGGCGCGGGTAGGTGTGCCCGCCGAAGTTGCGCTGGCTGATCCGGCCGTCCTTGGTCCGATCGAACAGCGCCCCATAGGTTTCCAGTTCCCATACCCGGTCCGGGGCCTCCTGGGCATGCAGCTCCGCCATGCGCCAGTTGTTCAGGAACTTACCGCCGCGCATGGTGTCCTTGAAATGGGTCTGCCAATTGTCCTTCTCATTGGCATTGCCCATGGCGGCCGCGCAGCCGCCCTCGGCCATGACGGTGTGCGCCTTGCCGAACAGCGACTTGCACACCACCGCCACCGACAGGCCGTGTTCGCGGGCTTCGATGACCGCGCGCAGTCCGGCGCCGCCCGCACCGAT
>NZ_JAODNK010000034.1 GCF_025465275.1 Nocardia sp.
TCGCTCCTTGTGCACGCAATTCGGCATGAACACGCACGGCCCGTGGCCCGCGGTTGCCCGAGATGATCTCGGCCCGTTGATCTGCGGGCGTGCCATGTGGCCGACTCAAACAGCGCGCAACGCGGCAATACAGGACGTTCGTAACCAGCCGCAACTGCTGCCTCCACGGCGTATCCGCTTCATCAGCGGCGCGCGCGGAGACCGTCGACGAGAATCGACAGCAACCGCGGTCCTCGCGCGTCGAGTTCGGCGTCATCCAGCCGTGGCAGCCAGCTGATGAGCACGATGACGTCGCGGACTTCGGCGTCAGCACGGACACTGCCGTCGGAGCGACCGGCGGCCAGCAGTAGTTCTACCGCTTCGCCGATCGGGCCGAGGCTGTGGCCAGCGAGGTCGCGCCACGTCGCTGCCTCGAAGGCGGCGAACACGTCGCGCTTGACCCGCGCGTAGGCGGCGACCCGGCCGAACCACGCCGCCAGTGCATCGAGCGGCTGGTGCGTTGCCAGCAGGCGTGGAGCCTCGGCGACCAACTCTTCCACCTCATGGCGGTATACCTCGGCGAGCAGGTCCTCGCGTGTCGGGAAGTGGCGATACAACGTGCCCTGTCCGATACCGCAGGCTTTCGCGACCGCGTTGAGTTTCAGCTCTCCCGGCTGGTGCACGAGATCGCGTGCCGCTTGCAGGATCAGGTCGCGGTTGCGCTGTGCGTCCGCACGCCGCGTTCCGCCGCTCTTGACAGAAGCGGACACTTGTCCGCTAAGGTCGTCTGGGTAAACGGACATGTGTCCACAATAGCCGGAGGATCCTCATGACCATTCAGGGCAAGGTCGTCGCCATCACCGGTGCCAGCAGCGGAATCGGTGAAGCAACAGCCCGTCACCTCGCCGCACTCGGTGCGGCTGTCGTGCTCGGCGCCCGCCGCACCGACCGACTGGACCGGCTGGTCGCCGAAATCGAAGCCGCCGGCGGGCGGGCAGCCGCCACGCGCGTGGACGTCACCGATCCCGAAGACCTCCGATCGCTCGTTACCGTCGCCGTCGACCGTTTCGGCAGTCTGGACGTCCTGGTGGGCAACGCCGGGATCAGCAGAATCAGCCCCGTTGCCGACTTGGACATCGGGGGCTGGTCGGCGATGGTTGACGTGAACGTCAAGGGGATCCTGCACGGGATCGCTGCGGCTCTACCGGTGTTCCGCAGTCAGGGCAGTGGGCACCTCGTCACCGTCGTCTCGACCTCCGGCCTGAAGATCGTCCCTACCCAAGCGGTATACGCGGGAACGAAGAACGCGGTCCGCACCCTCCTGGAGGGCCTGCGGCAGGAGAGCACCGACGGGGTGCTGCGGACGACGTCGATCTCCCCCGGCTACGTCCGCACCGAACTGGTCGACAACGCCGTCGACGACCCGGCCGTCCGCGCACAGGTCAAGGAGAACATGGCAGATCTCGGTATCGACCCCATAGCAGTGGCTCGGGCGATTGCCTTCGCGATCGACCAACCCGACGACGTCGAAATCGGGGACCTGACCATACGACCGACCCGCCAGGGCTGAGCGACCCAGTCCTGGCCATGCGCGGGATCGGGCAAACCGGAAGCGATTGTGCGGCACCCGAATCCGTCGGATCGCCGGTCGTCGATTTCAGGCCTGACGGCTGACGATATGCGTCTCGTCGAGACAGCAGAGGAAACCTTCCCGGAGCAGCTGACCTGATCCCTCGGCACTCCCGTGGCGCTTCATGGTGGCTGTCGCGCATCCGGGGGAGTATGACGAGCCCCGCAGCTGTACCCCGGCTCGGGCAGGTTCGAAACGCACCGCATTCGGCAGTTCAGTGTGTTCTGCTAGCCGAGATGATCTCTGTGCGTTGATCTTCGGGCGTGCCGCATGGCCGGTTCGAACAGCGCACTATGCGGCATTACAGGACGGTGCTATGGCCTTGCTTGCGTGTTATCGGTGGGCAAGCCAGTTGATTGTTTGTTGGTGAGCGATGCTGACGAGGCGGTCGAGTCCGACGTTCATATCGACCAGATGTGTTTCGAACAGCGGGATTTCGTTGAGGCGTTGCCCGGCGGGGTCGGTCGCTTGGAATTGGTAGAGCCGGTATCCATTGGCATCGACGCATTGACCGGTGAAGGACTGTTCCGCGGTCGTCCAGGTGGATGCCGACGTCGGAAGTCCGCGAGGGAACGCGCTGTATCCCAAGAGTGCGGAGATGATTCCTGGGGCAAAGGGCGCCGAGGGAAGTGTCAGCCCGACAGCTTCGTTGTCTCCGCTGAGTACGGCGGGGTCGGTGCAAGCGACTTGGTATTGCGGCCCGATGGGCAGCCCCATCCAATGTGACAAGGGGTCGAGCGTGCTGTTACCGAAGATCGACACGGCGGGGTCGGCGATCGTGGTCGAGTAGGCGATCACGCAACCGGATTCACCCTGCTGTGTGCACAACGGGATGTTCTGGAAGTCACCACCGACAGTGCTCGCGGGTGCGGTCTTGACGTTGCCTCCCAGCAGGAGAGCTCCCACGAGTTGCGCGCGCAGTGCCGGATCGGGGTCGATCTGTTCACGAATCAGTTTGCGCAGCATCATGGTGCCTTGCGAGTGGCCGATGAGGATCACGCCACGGCCGTGGTTGTCGTGGGCGAGGTAGTCGTTCCACGCATTGAGCACATCGGCGTAAGCCGGGGCGAGGATATCGGTATCGAGCAGGGCCGGAGTCAGCCCGAACAGCGTGGCCTGGCGGTAGATCGGCGCGAACATCCGGCACTGACTACCGAACCTGGCAGCCTGGAGTTCGGCGATCGCGGTCGTGACCGGGTCGGTGCCCAGATCCGCGATGAGCGCGGGCTGGTTGGTCACGGTCGGGTAGACGTAGAAGCAATCGACGGGTCTATCCGCAGCGGTGACCGGCGGCGGGTCCGCGACCTGGCCGGTGCGCAGATCGGTGGTGTCGCCCGGCAGATTGCACGGGTCGGTGACCATCGCCGGGTTGCACAACCACGCAGTCGCCGGGCCCCGATCGGCGCCGGCTGGGCTGTGGCCGAGTACCGCCCCTGCCGACCCAGCACCCATACCCGTACATGCCAGCGCCACCACCACAGCCACCGTGATCCGCCATATCGCCACACGCCCCATTGCGCATCAGCCCCTTTCGCGAGCCTTCGGTGGCAGAACCGCCACCCCACACCCCGGACGGCAGCGCGAGTTACACGAGTTACACCAGCACCGGCGAGAGAGCTAGATCACATCATCTGTCAGGCAGGTGCTACTACCCCCATAAAGGGGTGACCGCTAATCGGCAGAAGCGTGCGTTGGGAAGCCGCTGTCGGCCAACCAGTTTGGACAGCCGACCAACGCGCGGGTCGCGGCATTATCGTGCACTTGTGTGGCGGTGGCAGTCAGCCCACGCAATAGTTGTTCTTGATATGCCGTCGCAGCTGACCGCAAGATGTGGCGACTCCGACTGCCGAAGGGACCGAGGTGAGTGAGCCCACGTACGGTGCTGCCGTCGAAGAGGCGCGCGAGCAGTTCGGCGTGCCCGGAGCCAGCTGGGCTGTAATCGTCGGGGACCACATCGCACACGTCGAGGTGTCCGGTGTGCAGACGGCCGGCGAGGCCGCGCTGGTGACGAGCACGACGAGATTTCAGGCGTGCTCGATCAGCAAACCGGTTGCGACGCTGGCGATGCTGAGACTGGTCGATCGCGGCATGCTCGACTTGGACGCCGATATCAACGACAAGCTTCGCTCGTGGCGGCTGCCGCGCAACAACGATTGGCAGCCGGTGGTGACGCTGCGCCAGCTGGCAAGTCATTCCGCGGGTTTGACCACGTCGGGGTTCCCCGGCTATTTGCGCACCGACGATCTGCCGACCACCGTGCAGATCCTGCGCGGGATGCATCCGGCGAATACGGTCGGCGTCCGCGTGGACACCGTCCCCGGCACACAGTTCCGCTATTCCGGCGGCGGAACGCTCGCGATTCAGCTGCTACTCGAAGACGTCACCGGCACACCGTTTCCGGCGCTGATGCGTGAGCTCGTGCTCGATCCGATCGGCATGGCCGACAGCGATTACACCCAGCCGCCACGGTCGGATCTGCACGGGGCGCTGGCATCCGGGCATGGCGTCACCGGCGATGTCGTCACGGGTGGTTGGCGTGTCCACCCCGAGATGGCAACCGCCGGGCTGTGGACGACACCGAGCGACTTGTGCAGGTACGTGCTCGCGGTGCGGGCCGCCTACGCGGGCGTGCCTGGAGGGCTGATCTCGCGGCGGCTCGCGCGCGAAATGCTGACCCCGCAGATGCTCTCGCCAGAGACGGACCCGATCGGCGGGCTGGACGCGATGGGCCTGGGCCCGTGCCTATCCACCAGCGGGCCCGCGAGGTTCGGGCACAGCGGCGCGAACGAAGGCTTCCGGTGCCACCTGCTGGCCTATCGAGACATCGGCGCCGGCGCGGTCGTGATGACCAACAGCGACCTCGGAACCTATGTGGTGCAACGCGCGTTCGCCGCAATCGCGCAGGCGCACGAATGGCCGGACTGCCCGATCGGTGTAGACGACCGTGAGCTGCCCGCCGAGTCCACGCTCGCGGAGTTCGCGGGCCGCTACCGGTTACGTGCAGGATTCGAGCTGGCGATCGCGACAGCCGGTTATGACCTGCAGGTCACGTTCGCCGGGCAGCCACCGATAGCGTTCGCGTTCACCGGAACGAACGGCGACCGGGCTCCGATGTTCGCTTCGGTCACGACCAACACGACATTGCGCGTGGAGGGCGGCACTCTCACGTTCACCCAGAACGGGCGGAATGTCGCGTGTGAGCGGCTCTAGTTCCTGGACGTTACTGGCGATGTTGCCGCGTCCGCGCCGGAAGAGCGCAGTGGCGGCAACATGCTCTGCCATCGGCAATATGGTGCGTTCGGCCGGCCTCGGATGAGCACGGCCAGTTGATCTTCCGAGGTGCCGCACTGGCCGTTCCGAACAGCGCGGTATGCGGCAGTTTAGTGCCTTGTCGACGACCGAGATGGACTCAGCACGTTGATCTTCGGACGGGCAGCGTGGCCGTTTCGAACCGCGCGGGAAGCGGCAATTGAGTGCGTTCGGCGAGCGGGTGCGCACCGGGATTCGCGGGGATCCTTCTGCGAGCTGTAAGGAAATAGGTTCGCGGGATGCAGGCCAATCTGCGATGGTAACGGCGTGTCAGCAGATGTGAAGGTACCGCCGCTGTCGGAGGACATGAAGTGGTCGACAGGGTCGATCCGGATCTGCAGTGAGACGGTCAGCGCGAGCGAGATCTCGGCTCGTCTGGGCATCACGGCGGACCGGCAGTTCGAGCGCGGCAGCCTGATGAGTCCCCGAAATCCGGCCAGCGCTCGACGGAAGAGCAGCGTGTGGATTCGGCAAAGCGGACTGACCAACGACAGCGACCTCGCGGACCATGTCCGGGCGCTGGTCGGACTCGTGGGTGGGTGTCGTGAGGAGTTGGCTCGCTTGTCCGTCGACTGCGAGATGGACCTGTTTCTAGGCTTCGGCAGTGGCAACGGTCAGGGCGGCTGTGTGCTGCCTGGCGGTCTGGTCGCTGATCTGGCCGCGTTGGGCCTCGACATCGTGCTCGACCTGTATCCGCCCGCAGCGGTGAAGGATTGCTGAGATCGGTGTTCGACCGCCGCGGGTGGCGATGGTAGAAGGCCGACGGGCGCCCATACATAACAAGACTCGCCGGAGTGTTGCGATGACCGCCTGAACTCGCAGGCAGTTGCGGACGTTCCGTTGGCCTCAGATCGGCTCGGCTCGTTGATCTTCAGCCTGCCCACGTTGGCCGGTCCGGTCAGCGCACTATGCGGCAGTAGCGGATGGTCGTCAGTCGATTGTTCGTTGTCGGCCCCGGCTCATTGCCAGTCGGTGGTCACCGGAATGAGAACATCCAGCCGGACATCGAAGGCGAAGGGTATGCCTCTTCGACTGATCGTCCACCAGGGGCTGACCGTGGCGATCTCGCCGTTGATCTCCTCGATTGCACACCGAATTCCCGTGGGGCGCGGGTAGGTCGATGTCGGCAACAGGTCGGCTCCGAAGATCGCACACTTGTCGATCAGCCAGTGGGGGCGACCAAGAGCATCGACGAACTCGACAAGGACCAACCCCGGTTGTGGCTCATCGCAAAGCCAGTAGGCAGCGGTGGCCGGTAGTTCACACTTGTCGCCCACGGCCAAGTTGGATGTCATGGCCGGACCCTACCGACGAGGCCCTGCGAACGCGATTCCGGCGGGCAGCAGTAGGCCGTACGGCACTGTGCCCGTTGGCCTTCCAACTCCACACGGCAGCCGTCACCGGCAGCGCGCTATGCGGCATGTGCGGACGTTCGTGGTAGGTCGAACCGGTGCAGTGCAGTCGGTGCCGACTTACTTGCGGCGGGGGCGTAGTTCCGCGAAGAGACCGATCACGGTGACAACCACTGCCTTGGATTCGGCGAAGGAATCGGGCTTGCTCCTGACGTAACGTCAGGTCTTAGCGTCGTCGATGCCGGCGCGAGGCGCGTCGGTGGAAGTGAGTGGAAGCGGATGAACGTGCGGGGAACCGAACCGGTGTGGAAGGTCGGTGAGCTCGCGGCCGAGGCCGGATTGACGGTGCGGGCGCTGCACCACTACGACCGCATCGGACTGGTGTGTCCAGCGAAACGCAGCGGCACCGGTCATCGGTTGTATACCGAGGCCGATGTCGAGCGTCTATATCAGGTTCTTGCCCTGCGCCAGCTGGGTCTGAGCCTGGATCAGATCGCCGAGTTGCTCGCGGGCACTGTGTCGATGTCGCAGGTGCTGGCCACACACCGCGATTACCTGGCCGCTCAGCTGGTCGCGACTCGGGAACTTCACGCCCTGGTGGCGACGCTGGCCGCGACCGCACAGAGCCGACCGGACACATCCGCGGATCGCTTCCTGGAATTGATCAGGAGGACCGTTATGGTCGACGAAATTCTCGAGCAGTACTTCACACAGGAGCAGTTGGCGCAGCTCGCCCAGCGTCGGGAGGAACTCGGTGAACAGCACATCCAGCGCGCCGAATCCGCATGGGGTGAGCTGATCCCGCAGGTCGATGCAGCGATCGCGGCGGGAATGGACCCAACATCGGTGCAGGCCCAGCAGCTGGCGGCGCGGTGGATGCAGTTGTTGGAGGGATTCCACGGCGGGGACGCTGGGCTGCGCGACAGCATGAACCGGATGTACACCGGTGACGCCGACCGGAGCCAGGGTGAAGTCTGTGGCCCCTCGCCTGCGCAGCTCGAGTTCATCACGGCTGCGAATGCCTCACGCCGATAGCCGATTTCAAGGCACAAGCCTGTAGGCGGTCGGGCCTGGGGTAGGTCGGGTAGGTGGTGCGCCTAGGGCATCACGCGCATCACCTACCAGAACATCCTGCATTCGGCTACCGAGACAATGGTGAGTAGGGCTAGGTCCTGGCCAGGGCCTGGTCCAGGTGCCCGGTGGGATGCTCTCCTATGCGGCTGCCCGCCAGCAGGATCGGTGTGGCTCACTCATGGCTTGCCTCCCACCGGGTGCCGTGCGGGAGTGGCTGAAAAGGGGCATGCCCCGGCTCGAAGTAGCGGTGCCCTCCCCGTGCACGGACACCGAAAACCGCGTCGGGAGGAACAGGCGATGACCGTCATCATCGGTATGGACCCAACCAAACGCTCGGCCACCATCGACATCATCGATCCGACCGGGAAGACATTGGTCGGTGGCAGATACGCGACCGACAAACCCGGCTACACGCAAATGCTCACTGTGGGAAGAGGTTTCCTCGACCGGGTGTGGGCGGTCGAAGGCTGCAACGGCATCGGCCGGCACCTGGCGCACCGCCTGGTCCACGACGGGGAAACTGTCATCGACGTGCCGGCGAAACTCTCCGCGCAGGTGCGGGTCTTCTCCACCGGCAACGGCCGCAAAACCGACCCGGTCGATGCGCACTCGGTCGCACTGGCAGCGCTGCGGGCACCGAACCTGCGCCGGATCACCGCCGATCCGGAATTGATCGCGTTGGGTCTGCTGGCCGACCGCCGCGACGAACTCGGCCGCACCCGCACCCAGACAGTCAACCGCATCCATCGACTGCTACTGGATTTGATCCCCGGCGGAGCGAAGAAGTTCCTCACCGCCAAACAAGCCCGCGTGCTGCTGACCTCGATCACCGCCGCCGATCCGGTCGCGCTGGTCCAGAAACGGCTGGTGGTCGAGCAGATCGACGAACTCGAGGTCATCGACGGCAGGATCAAAGCCGCCGACAAAGAGCTGCGGAGTCTGATCACCGACCGCGGCTCGACATTGATGGACCTCAACGGCATCGGACCTTCCAGCGCCGCACGACTTCTCGCCGACACCGGCGATATCCACCGCTTCGCGACCAGGGACCGCTTCGCGTCCTGGAACGGGACCGCACCCCTGGATGCCTCCTCCGGTGATCAACAGCGGCACCGGCTTTCCCGCTCCGGCAACCGCAAGATCAACCGGGTCCTGCACATCATGGCCGTGGTCCAGCTGCGTCACCGCACCGTCGGTCGCGCTTACTACGACCGCAAACGATTGGTCGGCAAGACCTCGATGGAAGCGTTGCGGGCGTTGAAACGTCGGCTGTCGAATGCCGTTTACACACGCATGGTCGCTGACCAGGACAGACGCGAATTCGCAGGCCCGGGAGGGCAATCGGGAACGACTACTGACTCCAACGTGACCGGTTTCAACCCGCGCACCGATCCTTCGGACAAGCCACATCCCGAACCCACCAAACAGGGTAACCCCGCAACCGCATCGACGTCTTGACTAAAGGGGCGCCATAAGCGTGCGTCCGTTGGTCTCGATATCTACGGCCAGTTGATTTTCATAAGGGCTTTTCGTGTGCGGGGGTTACTCGGCTCGGGAGCGGATGCCGAGGGCCGCTGTTTCGGGGTCGAAACAGTCGTGACCATTGCTGAACGCTGACACCTCCAGGTCGGTGGGTAGCTCGACCCGCAGTATCCGCGATAGCGCGTCGGTGACGAATCCTGCGAGTTCCAGATATCGGTCGGTGTCAGTGGCGACGTGGATCTCGCGATGCCAGTTTTCGGCGTCGCCGTCGGGAAGGTCCCAGCCGGACTCGGTCATCGCCGTGACGTCGGCTGCTGTCAGCTGCGTTGTATCTGCGAGGTAGTGCTGGCCTACGATCTCGGCTTCGAGTTCGTTTCCGGTGCGAGCGAACTGGGCGTATCGATTACCGGGTGCCTCGATGATCAGGACCCCGTAGTCGGGCATCGCTTGCAGCACCAGCGCCAAGCGGGGCGTGAACGCGGCCCAATCGACGGGGGGAACAGCAGGCTGCGCGGATAGATCAGAGAGTGGATCCGCCGCAGGGCTCAGAACCGTGGTCGGTCGATGCTCGCGCACGCCGAGCCGGATCGTAGCGAGTCGTTGACGTCCAGTGCGACAGGAAGCGTCCAGGCGCAGATCGGTGGGTGAGGCCACGTCCAATCCGCGGACGGCGGTCTTGATGGCATCTGAGGCGGCGTCGGCTGACTCGAGACCGGTCGAGAATATTGTTGTCGTCCAATCGGATTCCCCTGTTCGCCACGTTCCGACTCGCACACCGTCGGGGCTGAACCAGCATTGAACGGAGCGGCTTGTCGGCGCCGACAGCGACCAGGTGATCTCGGTGGCATACGGATGCAGTAGCGGTAGATCTGTCAGCAGCGAGTGTGTGAGCGTATCCAGGTGATCCTCGAAGTCCGCCCAGGTGGAGGCGGCCGGTTCAGGGTGCCACCACTGCGGCAAACCGAACCGGGTGTCGCGCATGTTCGGAACGACCATCCACGCATCATCTGCCGACCAGTCATCACCCCACTTCCACTCCCAGTATCGGTAGCTTTCGGTCGGCTCGGTCGGCTCGATATCCAACGACAGCCATGACGTGCTCGATAATGTCAGGGTTGTCTGCGGACCACGCCAGATGGCCAGTGCGCCAGGGCCTCCGACAAGCGAGGGCGGCCCGAGCTCCTCGACGCAGGTTTGTAGTGCGGCACGGTACGCGACCGCGCCGACATCGCCGTTCAGCGACTGCGACAGTGAGATCCGCCCGAATTCGCCGAACCCCCACCGGTCCGGATCCATGTCGAAGTAGGTGGTGTCTGCCCTGAGGACGACTTCGATTCCATCGGCTTCGATACCGATCCGTACATTTTCGCGCGGGTTCGTCTGCTGCGCAGGCCATCCCAATACGGAAACCAGACGGTCGATCTCGGTGCACGACCACGAATCCATCTGGGTGCGAAGAAGGTGGGGAAGTGCGGAGAGGAAGGTGGAGTAACCGGTATCCCCCGGCCGAGGGTGCTCGACCTCCGTGGGAGTATCGGCCTGTTCGGCATTATTCACGGGGCTGAAGGTAACGGACAGGGCCGACATCCGGGACGGTCAGTAGTTGCCTCGGGGGAACACGCGCTCAATTCGGCAATATGGTGCGTTCGGCCGGCCCCGGATCGGCAGTTGCAGTTGATCTTCCGGTACTCACGCTGTCCGGTTCGGTCAGCGCGGTCAGCGGTGCGGGTTCGGATGTTGGGTCGCGTCGCTGGTCTCGTTGTCATCAGAGGTCCGTCGGATCCTGCCGAAAGATTGACCCGAGACACACGAGCGGGTCTCTGCGAGTATGTCGACGGAGGTGTTGCGGTCGTCACAACCGTGGTGCCGTCGAAGCATAGTGCCAGCCGCTGAACGAGATTCGTCCGCCGCATAGGAAGCAGTCACGTTGATATGAGCGAAGAGCCGACCACCATCGAACTCGACGAGGCCGTCCTCACCGGACCGCCCAGGACCCTGGCCGGCGGCCTGGCCAAGGCTGTGCGGCCACGTCAATGGGTGAAGAACGTCCTGGTATTGGCGGCACCGCTGGCCGCGGGGACGATTCCGGGTACCGATACCTTTGCCGTCTCCGACCTCACCCGCGACCTACACATCGGCATCGCGTTCGTGGTGTTCTGCCTGGCAGCCTCGGGCATCTACCTGGTCAACGATTCCCTCGACATCGAGGCCGACCGGGCTCATCCGACCAAACGCTTCCGGCCGATCGCCGCTGGTGTGGTTCCCGTGAATCTCGCCTATGTGCTGTCGGTGGTGCTGTTGGTCGGCGCGATCCTCCTCTCGTTCGTGGCGACGTGGCAGCTGGCCGTGGTGATGGGGGTCTACATCGGCATCCAGCTCGCGTACTGCTTCGCGCTCAAGCATCAGGCGGTGCTCGACATCTGCATCGTGTCGTCGGGCTTCCTACTGCGCGCGGTCGCCGGTGGTGCGGCGGCCAATATTCATCTGTCGCAATGGTTCCTGCTCATCGCGGCCTTCGGCTCGCTGTTCATGGCCGCGGGCAAGCGCTACGCCGAGTTGAAGATCGCCCTCGACACCGGAGCCAAGATCCGCAAGTCGCTGCAGTACTACACACCCACCTATCTGCGTTTCGTCTGGACCCTGTCAGGCACGGCGGTCGTTGTCTTCTACGGGCTGTGGGCGTTCGAGGCTGATCACAAGGACAACCCGTGGTTCGCAGTCTCGATGATTCCCTTCACGATCTGCATCCTGCGTTACGCGGTCGACGTCGATGGGGCCGGAGCCGGCGAACCCGAAGAGATCGTGCTGGGTGACCGCACTCTGCAGGTATTGGCCCTGGCGTGTGCCGCAGCAATCGGTGTGGCCGTCTACCTCACCTGAGCAGACCACCTGGCGGCTGGCCGCACTGCGAGCGGACCTCCTGTCACCGACAACCTGGAATCGGCATGAGCGCGCACCAGGAAGTGCTGTCCGCCAACCAATTTGGACGGCCGACCAACGCGCAGGTCGCGGCAGAAGAGGACGTTCCGCCGACTTCGGAGCGGCACGGGCAGTTGATCTTCCGCGGCATAGAATTGCGTTTCAGTCGTGGACCTTCCGTCTGGGAGTGTGTCTTCGGGTGTACCCATCAGCTGTGACTGTGCTCATTCGGGTTGTGGTGCGGCAGCCAGATCTCCTCGGCGCGTTTGCTGGCCACTGGATCGGAGTAGTCGCCGGTCTGTAGATCCTCGAGCAAGGTTGCGTGCTGCGGTGTCCAGCCCAGGAGTGCTTGGGTGCGTTCGCTGGAGACCGGAACGTCGAGGGAGAAGAATCGGGCCAGGAACGGGTTTCCGAGGTGTTCGATGGACTTTTCGAGAGTCATTGAGGCGGTGTGGATTTCGAGCATCCGTGCGATTTGATCGGCGATGCTCTTGATCGTGACAGCGCTTTCACCGACGCCGTGCAGCACGCTGCCGCCGGGAGCTTTCTCCAACGCCAACCGGAAAATGCGGGCGGCGTCGCGGCGGTGGATGGCCGGCCAGCGATTGGCTCCGTCACCGATGTAGGCCGAGACGCCCGCCCTGCGTGCGGCCGCGATGAGAGCCGGAATGAACCCGTGGTCGCGGGGGCCGTGCACGGTCGGTGCGAGTCGCACGACGCTGGCTCGGACACCGTGGTCGGCGAAGTCCAGGCAGGCCTGCTCGCCCGGGATACGAAAGGCGGCAATCGAATCGGGATCCGGAGCGTCCTGCTCGGTGCTGACTCGCCCGGCTCTGGTCACCAACGTGCCCGACGTGCTGACGAGCGGCCTACCGGACCCAGCCAACGCCTGCCCGAGCGTCTCGATCGCAGAGCAGTCGCGGCGGATGAGGTCGTCCGGATTGGCGTAGTCGCCGCCGCCGTAGGCCATGTGCAGGACGCCGTCGGCGGCTTGCGCGCCACGGCGCAGGCTGTCGAGATCGTCCAGGGAGCCACGGTGCGGTGTGGCGCCCAGCGATTCCACCAGAGCGGCGGCGGCGTCCGAACGGGCCAGGCCGGTGACGGTGTGACCGGCCGCGATGAGCTCGGCGATAACGGCCGGGCCGGTCTGGCCGGTGCCACCGGTGACGAAGACATGCATGAAACGCTCCTAGTTGACGCCAGTGACTGGCGCTAAGTAGCGCCAGTGACTGACTCTACGCTTAGCGCCAGTGACTGACGCAACGTGACGCCAGTCACTGACACATCGCCGTAGGATCGGAGAATGCCACGCAGCGGAGCCGAAGCGCGTCGCCGCCTTCAACAGGCGGCCCTGGAGCTGTATCAGGAACAAGGGTTCGACCAGACCACGGCGGCGGAGATCGCGGGCCGGGCCGGGCTCAACGAGCGCACCTTCTTCCGGCACTTCCCCGACAAGCGCGAGGTACTCTTCGATGGCGAAGCCGATTTACGTGCCGCGCTGATGCAGGCGATCGCCGAAGCACCCGAGGGACTGGAGCCGTTCGACATACTGCTGTACACCTTCCGGAGATCCGCGCGGAACCTGGAGAACAACCGCCCGTTCTCCGAACCACGGCGACAAATCATCGCGATGACTCCGGCACTACGCGAACGTGATCTGGCCAAACATGCCAGCCTCACAGACGCTGTTGCCACGGCGCTGCGACAGCGCGGTGTCGGCGACGGACTGGCAGGCCTCGCCGCCCGAACCGGCTGGGCCGCTTATCAGCACGCGGTTCAAGCCTGGATCGACGACTCCGCACAGAGTTTGGACGTACATCTCTCCCAGGCTTTCGACGATCTACGAAGTCTCTCCGCGGCCGGCCTGCCGACCCGCACCGGCCCCGAACGCTGATACAGCCCGTTGCGGTCTCGCCCGCGTGGCCAGGTCGAACAGCGCCACTCGGCTATGTGCGGGCATTGAGAAGCGCTGTCAGCCAACCATTTTAGGTGGCCGACCAACGCGCGGCAGATGAGTGCGTTCGGGGGCTAGCCGCCCCAGAGGGTCACGAGATCCTCGTCAGTTCGCTTGGACACTAGTAGCCACAGGTCCGCCCCTGCGAGATCTTCGAGTGCCGATTGGTTCAGCTCAGCGAAGTCGTCGGGAACATCAACCACCGCGCCCGACGCGACGCCCTGTCTACACTGCGCTTGGTTCTGGACCCGCATACTCGAAGCCGCGAGGGCGGTCACCGGAGCGGGTGAAATCGGCTCGGCGCCTTGATCGTTCGGAGGTCCCTCCGGCCTCGGGTGGGAGCCGCTCCGCTCCAAAGTGCGCCGAATGATGTTGTGGCGCAAGTATCATCAGAAGTTGGTGGGAACGCGCGCATCCACCCTTCTACACACTCTTCAGAAGGGGCGGCCCGATGAAGGCTAGCTACCAAAATCAGATCGCACTGCCCGAGGACATCTCGTTCGACGTGTCCTGGGTTCCGGACGCCGCAGTCGTGCAGGCCACCGTGGACGCCTACGTCAACGGCCTGACGAAACCGGCCTGGTACACCGATCCTGGTCAGCTGCGCGCTACCCGGGACACCCGGATCTTCATGCTCAGCAACCGCAAATTCCAGGCGGTAGCCGATCCGTGGAATCCGCAGCGGCAGTTGCGGATCTACCAGTGCGAGGCCTGCGGCAACGGGTGCACCGAGAGCGGCATCGAACTGGGCCACGTCCAGAAATGGCGGGACCACCTCAAGACCGCGGCCGTGACCACCCCCGCCGAAGCCAAGGCGGCGTACAACAACCTGGTCAACCTACGGCTGGAATGCCGATCCTGCAACGCCAGCCACGATTGGGAGTAGATCGAATCGCGGTCGGGAGTTCGGTGCCCGGCGATCTTCCGAGATGCCGGGCTGGCGGGTTCAGTCAGCGCGGTCAGCGGCATGAGCGCTCACGCTTCCGCATGTAGTCAGCTTCTACCCCTTCGACTGCATATGGGTTAGCCGCGGCCACTCATGCTGGCATTGGCAGTCGGGCGCGCGGGGCAGTGCATCCAGCCGTCGCACGGCTCGTCCGGCTTCCGCAGCGTGCGGATACCTCGACTTCTTGCTGATCCGGTGCGATCGATGAGGGGACGTCGTGACGTCTATCGAGATCCCAACGTGCCCAAGGCGAATAGTCTTATCCCGGGTGGGTCTGCGCTGGTTGTCGATGATCCGGGGCAAGGAGCTTGCCGGGGAATCTTCAGCGGCTCGCCCGTAGTACGCGGACCGGGCGCAGTGCTTGAGGTGGTTCGGCCTCGAATTCCGCGGATCCATCGAGGTACCCCGTGATGAGGTCTGTAGCGGAATGGTCTTCGACGTCGGTGAAGCCGAGCTTGCGTAACTGTGCGGCGATCTCGCCGGGAGTGAAGTAGCTGAACCAGGGTTCCCCGACAGCTGTTGCCCGATTTGCGCGCGCCTGCATCTTCGCACGATCCTCGTCGGTGTCCCCTGGCTGCAGGTAGTCGAAGATCACCTCGACCGGCTCGGATTGCCCAGCAATGTATTCGAGGGTGGTGCGGGCGGCGTCCGGGGTCAGATAGAAGACGACACCGAGCCACACGAATACAGTCGGATCGGTCCGGCTGAATCCGGCGGCCTCCAATCGTGTTGCCAGTGTGTCGGTTTCGAAGTCGACCGGCACGAAAGTCAACCGCTCAGGCAGGTCGACACCGGATGCGGCGAGGCGTTGGTGTTTCCACGCTTGGGTAGCGGGATGGTCGACCTCGAATACACGCAGGCCGGGATGCGGGTTGCGGTAGGCGAAGGTATCCAGGCCCGCGCCGAGGATCACGACCTGTCGCACGCCGGCAGCGACGGCTACGGCCACACGATCCTCGGCGAAACGCGCACGAGCAGCAAAGAACAGGCGGCGCGGCCGATCACTGACACCCAGCCGCAGAATTCCCTGGTCGGCACCGCTACCGGGACGATCCTCTGCGGGCCGGCCCAATTCGGTCAGCTCATCCACGGTGACACCAAGCAGGCGTGCCGCCAGTGGATCGGTGAGAATCCTTGGCCGGTCGACAATTTGATGATAGGCACGCGCGTAAGCAGTCACGAGCGCTGTCCGGCTGGGTCCCTCATTGTCCATACTCAAGAAGCTACTCACGAACGGATAGACACGGCCACTTGATCTTCCGCCGCCCCGCGCTGGCCGGTTCGATCAGCGCGCCATGGGCATGAGCGCGCACTGCCGACGGCCGGGAGTCGCTCGAGCTTTGATCTTCCGAGAAGCCAAGTGACCGCATTGAACAGCGCGGTACGCGCCATTAGCGTGCGTTCGGATTCCTGGGTATCAGCGCCCAGGTTCAAGACGGTTACGGTGTAGTGCACTGCCGCACAGGGCTTTACGTGGAGATGGTGACGTAGAGTGCGGTTCCGGGGGACAAGCCAGGACCGCCACCGGGTGCTGCCCCGGGCCGACCTCCTTCCCGCTCCGGAGGCTGCCGGCACGACCGCGTGGCCATGGCTGAATCGAGGTCGGCGCTCACATGAAGGTCACAGCGAACTTCCCCGACGCAGTGAGGTCCTCCTCACCTGGCGCGGCGACGATCCGTGACATGTCGCGCCCGGAACGCCTGCACGTCCACGGCGCCGTTTCCACGGCCCTGGCGCTGCACAGCGATCATGCGTTGCGCGATCTCGTGGATGCTGCCACACCGCTCGGCGTTGGTATCGGCGGGAAGTCGGCGCTGCTGGAGATCGCCGGAACCCCGGTCTTCGTGAAACGAGTACCCCTCACCGACCTGGAACGACAGCCCGAGCACGTCCGGTCCACGGCGAACCTCTTCGACTTGCCGCTGTTCTACCATTACGGTGTCGGTCTCATCGGCGGGGCGGGCTTCGGAGCCTGGCGCGAGCTCGCCGTGCACACCATGACAACGAACTGGGTGCTCGCCGCCGAACACGAAGGCTTCCCGCTGATGTACCACTGGCGGGTGTTGCCGGACACGACGCCGCTGCCGACCGAGCTCGCCGACATCGACCGCACCGTCGCCTACTGGAACGGCCGACCGCAAGTACGCCACCGAATCGAGGCCGTCCGGGACTCTTCGGCGAGCATCGCGCTGTTCCTCGAGTACATCCCACAGACCCTGCACGAGTGGCTGAACGCCCAGATCGAGGCGGGCGGCGAGGCCTCCGACCGGGCGTGCGCCATGGTGGAGCGGGAACTGGCCGCCGGTACCGCGTTCATGAACAGCCGTGGGCTGCTGCACATCGACGCGCACTTCTGGAACATCTTGACCGACGGTCTACGCCTCTATTTCGGCGACTACGGCCTCTCGCTCTCCTCCGGGTTCGACCTCTCGCCGGAGGAGGCTGCGTTCTTCGACCAGAACCAGAGCTATGACCTCGGCTTCACTGCCACCTATCTGGTGAACTGGCTGCTCACCGCCCTGTACGGGCTGGAAGGCCGGGATACACGCGCCGCGATGGTGCGCGTCATCGCCGAGGGCAAGCCGCCAGAGGGCATCCCCGCGGGAGCCGCCACGGTCCTCACCCGGCACGCGCCGATCGCCGCGGCGATGTCCGCTTTCACGCGTGCGTTCCAGCAGGAGAGCCGGAGTACCCCGTATCCGGACGAGGAGATCCGCCGCCTGCTGGACGGCCAAGCCATTCGGAGCCCCTGCGTTAGACGACCGACCGCATAACGCAGGGGGGATCACAGACAGCCTGAATATCTTGTAATCGGCATGTGCGTGCATTCGCACCATACGTGGCCTGCACACGGATCGGTTGTCTGTCTTGGCGCGAGCGGAACTGCTTGTCCGAGTTCACTCTGCGTGCCAGGGGTGTAGCCGGGGCAGCCAGGCCGGGACTGCAGCGCGGTAGCGCTCGTACCGCGCGCCGTATCGGGCGGCGAGAGTGGGTTGTTCATAGGTCAGGACGAACAGGGCGGTGGCGGCCCACACAAGCACGGAATAACCCAACAGGGCGAACTGGCCCAGCAGCAGTGATTGGCCGGCGATGACGGCGACGACGCCGAGATACATGGGGTTGCGCACGTAGCGGTTGAAGCCGCTCACGACGAGGGTTTCGGTGGGTGCCAGCGGCGCGGGTGTGCCGGCGGCGCGAGCGAATTCGATGAAGGCGCTGATGAGGGGGATCAGTCCCGCGGCGATGACGAGGACGCCGAGGATCCGCGCGACGAGCCAGGCCTGGTGGAATTCCCAGCGTGAGATCCACCAGGGAATGAGGCCGGTGACGGTACCGGGGGCGAGGACGAAGAAGGCGACGGTACCGACGGCGGCACTGGGTTTGCGCATGGCGACCACCTTGTTATGCAGGTTACCTGCCTAACTATAGGCAGGTAACCTGCATACTGTCGAGGTGTGAACCCGCACGAAGTCGAGAGGTGTCAACAATGAACCGGCCGCTCATTGCGTTGCTGCGCGGCATCAGCGCGGCCATCGTCAGCGAACTCATCGCGACGCTGCACGCTGCCGGCTATCCCGATATCACCGCCGCTCATCATCCGGTGTTCTACAACCTCGATCTCGAAGGCACCCGGCTCACTACGCTGGCCGCCCGCGCCGGTATCACTCATCAATCCATGGGCGAACTCGTCGCCGGCATGATCGAGCTGGGTTACCTTGCGCGCCAGCCTGATCCGGCGGATGGGCGGGCGCGGCTGATCGTTCTGACCGGCAAAGGCCAGCGTGCTGTCCGCACCGCCCGCAAGGCTGTCGCCGACATCGACCGGGCTTGGCTGGTCCGGCTACGCGACGCTGGACTTCACGGTGATATCGAAGGCGCACTCGCCGCCGCCCTCCAGGACGCAAGCGCAACTCCGGCATGGACCCCGGAAATCCCCGGTAAGAAATGATTCCGAACCGAGTCGCCTGGAACAGATATCCACATAGCCGTACCCAACTTCTGTGACATCACATAATCGGCAATTCAGCAGCGGCATGAGCGTGTGTTGGCCAGCTATTCGCTGGCGGTTGGGTCGGCTTGTGCGTCGTTGACGGCGCCGGCGCGGTCGATCTCCGCCATATGATCTTCGGCCCAGGTGCGTAGTGCCGCCAATGGGACCTCCAGGGACAAGCCCAGTTCGGTGAGCCGATAGTGCACGCGCGGTGGCACTGTCGGCTCCACTCGGCGGGTGACCAGACCGTCCCGGACCAGGTTGTGCAGGGTCACCGACAGCATCTTCTGGGATACACCGGGCATCCGCCGCCGCAGTTCGGCAAACCGCACCTCACCCGGAGCGGCCTGCGCGAGGACCTTGACCGCCATCGACGTCCACTTTGTGCCGATGCGGTCCAGCAACTGACGTGTCGGGCATTGGCAATCGAACAGATCACCGCGAACCGGCGTCGTCGCGTGCGCTGATCGAGTAGTCACCTGGACCTCACCACCTGTAGTCAACGTGCCGTCTTGGCAGCGTAACTGACATTACCTACCGTTCCCTGGTAACCAAAGGTAACCATATGGAGGTCCCATGGCCCACACGCCACCGCTCCACACCGCCCCAATCGAGCTGCGCCAGATCGAGACCAACGGCATCCGCGCCAATGTCGCCATTGCCGGCTCCGGCCCCGCTGTCGTTCTGCTGCACGGCTTTCCGCACACCTGGCGACTGTGGAGCGAGATCATCGGCCCGTTGTCCGGGCATTACCGGGTGATCGCCCCGGACCTACGCGGGTTCGGCGCCACCAGCCGTCCGTCGGAGGGCTACGACGCCGGCACGCTGGCCGCCGATATCGCCGGGATCCTCGATGCCCTCGGCGAATCCACCGCGGCCGTGGTCGCGATCGATGCCGGCACCCCGGTCGCGGTCCTGCTCGCCCTGCGGCACCCCGACCGGGTACGACGGCTGGTGGTCATGGAAGCACTGCTGGGCACGCTCCCCGGCGCCGAGGACTTCCTCGTCGCGGGTCCGCCGTGGTGGTTCGGATTCCACAGCGTCCCCGGTCTCGCCGAAACGGTCCTGCTCGGCCACGAGGCGCGGTATATCGAATGGTTTCTCACCACTGGGACCCGTGGCCGGGGCGTGCGGGCAGATATCCACGACGCGTTCGTCGATGCCTATATCGGAGATGATGCTCTGCGTTGCGCGTTTTCTTATTACCGCGCACTGCCGACCAGCGCCCACCAGCTCGATCTCGCCGTGGCGGCCGACCGGCTCACCACACCCACCCTGGCGATCGGCGCCCACCCGGTCGGCGACGCGCTCGAGCGGCAGCTACGCCCCATCACCGATGACCTGGCAGGACACGTCATTCCGGATTGCGGTCACATCATCCCGCTGGACCGACCGCACGAACTGCTCAACCTCATGGTGCCCTTCCTCGCCGCCGAACGACCCGCCTGACTACGCAACCGCAAAGCGCCTCATGGGGGGGCATCCCCGGTATAGCGAGCACTCAGGTCGCAGCCTGCCAACTGTTCGGTCTGCCGATCGAATTTGACCGAGCTCCAAAAGCATTGGACCCGTTGATCTTCGGTCCGAACGTCCGGCCGATTCGAATCGCGCACCTCGCGGCAGGTTAGTGCGTTCAGTGGAACCTGCTTCAATCGGCCGGGGGCGCACGCAAAGCCCACCCCGCCTTCGTCGCGAATATCGACATGGTCGCGAGTGCGGTCACTGCTGCCGGCCACGAAATCCATTGGGCCGACCCGGCTGAGATTCCGGGGCGGCGTCGATTCCACACCACTGACCCGGTCGGCAACCGCCTCGAATTCTTGGCGGGCTGATCGTCGACCACGCGGTCAAGTCCAATGCCTACGTCGCGCTCAGCTTCGTAGTTGGCCCGTTCGGACAGCGCGCTCCGCGGCAAAGTAGTGCGTTTGTCGATACAGTCGCGGGGTGGGGAATGAGTGTCTGATCTGTGAAAAGCATCGCGGCATAGGCCGCTTGGTCGGCCCGGTGATCTACGCCGATGATTTGGTGATAGTGACGCACCGTCCACTCTCCGAGGGTGTGCCGATGCCCGGCTACTTGTTCGTCGAAACCGTCCGTCACGCACCGACCTTGGCTGATCTGAGCGATGCCGAGGGTGCTTCAACCGGGTGGGCGGTTCGCCGTGCGGCATACGCGCTGCGCACCGAACTGTCCCCTGATTACGTGTTCTCGGCGATCGCGGGACGCAGCGTCGCGCACTTCCATCAGCATGTGTTTGTCCGCCCCGCAGGCACTCCCGACACCGTGAGCTGGTTCTGCTCCTGGAGCGATGGGCCGCATGTCGATGAATCAATGTTGGCCGTGCTGTGCGAACGGCTCGCCGCACATTTCACGCAGATCGAGGTGCCGCTCTAGTTGTGGCCGGTTCGAACAGCGCGCTACGCCGGCGGTAGCGGACGGCCCGCTCACAGATCGGGTATGCCGTTTCGGCGCGCCCATGCACGGACTGTAGGTGGGGCGTAGAGCCACCGCTGTTCGTCTTCCAGCTCGGCCTGCGCAGCGGCAATCACCTCGGGTCGGACACCACGAGCAACCAAGGTGTCGTGGGCTTGTACCCAAGTCAGGTTCCACATACGCGCCATCGGTGAGCCTCCGCGAAACATCGGGATATCCGCCTCGGCCTGAACATCGACGAGCCCGAGTGCCTCCAGCTGCGCAGGCAAGTTCCGGGCCCACGATTGACTCGCGCCCGCGATTTCGGTCGAGCGTGCGAAGGCGCGCCAGACTTCACCGAATGCACCTGGCATTTCATCGAGTACACCGAGCCCATCGCCTTCTTCGAGCAGGAGAACGCCGCCGGGTGTCAGTGCTCGGGCCAATCGCTCCAAAACGATGTCTCTGTCGGCAATGTGCAGCAGTACGAATCTGGTGTGGACGAAATCGAATGCGCGTTCAGGGATGTCGTCGGCGACAAGGTCGAGCTGGGCGACTTCGCCACCGCGGCCGGGTAGATCGGTGAGGTGACGCGGGTCGGCATCAACCGCGAGCACTCGACCGTCGGGCAGTGCGGCACTACACAGCCATCGTGCGAAGGACCCGCCGCCTGCTCCGGCTTCCAGGCACCGCCATCCCGCACGCACACCGAGCCGTTGCGCGAGCGCGATACTTCCTGAGTCATAGGCCGCGCCGAGCAGGGCAAGGCGTTCGTCAGCGAAATCCCATTCGTTCGGCAGCGTGTAGTGCGGGTCACCCGGCGAGGAAATTGATGAAGACCAGCTCATCCCCAGACGCTAAGCCCGGCGTCATGAGCCGAAGGCTGGTTTGCCGGTCTACTCCGGTGCCAAGTGATCGAATCCACACTGCTAGAACAACTTCGAACGAGGGCTTCGGAACTTCCGCTCATCGGCATGACAGGACATCGAAGTTCTCGTCCGGTGTGGCCACGAACTGCAGCCGACGGACAGCGGTGGCGTCGCGAAGTGGGCCCTGTCAGCCGGTCCTACTACAGTGGCCGCGACAAACGATGATGATGGGGCGGCCAAATATGGGTTACGACATCAGCTTTCATCCGCCCAGCCATACCTGGGCTGAACCCTCCCATTGAGTTGCAATTCGAAACCAATACCTCCTATGTTGGATTGGTTTCATTTTGCTACTCTTTGGAGGTGCGATGACGGGGGTTACACGACCGCAGCGGTTGGTGTTGGCGTCGGTTAGTGCCGTGGCGGTGTCCACGATCTATGCGATTCAGCCTGTCTTGGGGGCGGCGGGTGCTGACCTGGGGTTGTCGACGGAGTCGCTGGGATGGCTGGTTGCGGCTGGGCAGATCGGCTACTTCGCCGGGCTGATTTTGCTTGTGCCGCTTGGTGATCTGCTGAATCGGCGGCGGCTGATCGGCGGGCTGCTGGCGCTGACCGCGATGGGGGCCGCGATTACGGCCGTCGCACCGAACGGCTCGGTCGCGGTGGTGGGGCTTGCGGTCGCGGGGGCGTTCGCGGTTGTTGTGCAGGTGGCTGTCGCCTATGTCGCTGCGATGTCTCCGGCCGGTGAGCGGGGGCGCAATATCGGTGCTGTCACCTCGGGTGTGGTGATGGGAATCCTTGGTGTGCGCGTTATCGCGGGGGTGCTCGGTGACACGGTTGGCTGGCGGGCCGTCTACGTCTTGCTCGCCGTGCTGTGCGTGGCGCTCGCCTTGATTGCCCAGGTGGGCCTGCATCCGGACGTTAGAAGATCCGGCGATCGGTACGGGCAGATTCTGAGGTCCATGGCACTGCTCGTGACCACGGATCGGCTGTTCCTGAGCCGGGGGCTGATCGCCTTCTTTGTCTTCGCGTCCTTCGGAACCCTCTGGAGCGGCCTTGCGCTTCCGCTCGGCGCCGCACCCTGGTCCTTCGGCAGTACAGTGATCGGACTCTTCGGATTGGCCGGGCTCGCAGGAACTCTCGGGGCCGGCCGGGCGGGCAGGTGGGCCGATGCCGGCCGCGCCCAGGCGATCAGCGGTTGGGCGCTGTTGATACTCGCTGCGTCCTGGCTGCTCATCGCTTGGACCGGACCAACTCTGGCGCTGCTCATTGTCGGCGTCATCGTGCTCGACTTCGCCGTTCAAGCTGTGCACGTCAGTAGCCAGCACCTGCTGACCACCGCGCACCCCGACCGCGCCAGCAGCGTCATCGGCGCGTACATGGCGTTCTACTCCCTCGGGTCTGCCCTCGGAGCGGTCACGACCGCTTGGGCGTACAGCTCGTGGGGATGGTGGGCTTCCTGCTTGTTCGGTGGGTTCTATGCCTTGTCCGGCTTGGTCGTGTGGGGGCTGACCCAGCCTGTAGACACCTCGCACAGAAACGATTGCTTGACGCCCGGCTAGGTATCTCCCTAATCTGCAAGGAGGACACAGGGTTACGGAGGTGGGGATGCAGGCAGGCAGTGTTCTGTGGCCGGAACCGTCAGCTGGGATCGGGGTGGTGATCGTCGATAACGACACCTTGACTGATCTCAATATCGATCAGGCGATTGCTGCGGTGCTCCGGGATGGGGACGAGTACGAGCTCGAGGCGTTGTTTCGCCGGCCGGTGCGCGATCGGGACACGGTGCGGTACCGCCAGGAAGTGTTCGGCGACTTCGGAAATGACGCGGTACGCGCCGTATTCGTGGAGTTCGCCGCAGGGATGCGGCGCGTGCGGCGACGTCTGGCCGGATCGGCTCGGCTGACGCATGCACTGCAGAAACAGCGGTGGCTGCTCGACGCGGCTGCGGCTTACATCATGGCGATCACGCGGATGGCCGAGGCGATATCCGGGCTGCCGCTGTCGTCGCGGGCGTTGCAGCGCTGGCGCGATTTCGTGGAGTTCTACACTCACGGTTCGGATTTCGGCAGTCTTGTCGGCGACGTGCGAGATGTGCAGCGAGCGCTGGCCACCGTTCGCTACGGCATCCGGATCGTCGACAACACCATCGAGGTGGGTGCCGTTGACGAGGAAACGGATTTCAGCACAGCGATTGCGGATCTGTTTGCGCGCTTCGGGTCCGGCGCTCCTCCCCCACTTCGGCCCGAAGCGGAATGGGCCGATATGAATCAGATGGAGGAGCAGATTCTCGATCGTGTTGTAGCCATGCAACCAGATACTTTCGGGCGGCTCGCTCAGTTCGCCGGGCGGCACCAGCAGTTCACCGATTCGGGAGTGGTGGCGTTCGACCGGGAGATTCATTTCTATCTGCTGTATCTCGACTTCGTCAGGAGCGTCACCGGCGACGGCCGGACTATGTGCCTGCCGCAGGTGGTAATTCAGCCCGATGAGGTTCGCGCCGAACATGCCTTCGACCTGGCGCTGGCCGGCCGACGAAGTCACGCGGAACAGCCAATGGTGTGCAACGATTTTCAGCTGTCGGAAACAGAGCGGGTTCTGGTGGTGACCGGCCCGAACCAAGGCGGGAAGACCACGTTTGCGCGGATGTTCGGTCAGCTCGTCTATTTCGCCGCACTCGGTTGCCCGGTTCCGGCACGTTCGGCCCGCCTGTCCCTACCGGATCGGTTGTGCTCGCATTTCGAACGAGCGGAACAGGCCGCCGATTCCGACGGCCGGCTCTTGGCCGAACTCGAACGGATGCGAGACACACTCGAACAGGCCACTCCCGACAGCGTGATCATCTTGAACGAAAGCTTCAGCTCGACAAGCACTGTCGACGGCATGCAGATCGGATTCGAGGTCCTCGATCAGATCATCGCGCGCGGCTCGATTGCCCTGTGGGTGACCTTCTTCGACGAACTCGCCCACGCGGGACCAGCGACGGTCAGCATGGTCGCCGCCACCGACTCGGACGACCCGTCACAGCGAACATTTCGGATCGTACGCAGACCGGCCGACGGGAATGCCCACGCTGTGGTGCTCGCCGAGCGATACGGCCTGACGTACGACCTCGTCACGGCGAGGTTCGCGCAATGAGAGTAAATCTGCTGCATCCGGCCAACGGGGTTCCGCGCGTCGCCGTCAACGGTGATCGCGCATTCGGCGACCTGGGAATGGAATCGCTGTATGCCGCAATGGCAGCCGATGACCAGATCGTGCTGGAGTCGGTCCGGACGATCCTTCCTGCGACGGTTGTCGATCCCGAGGTAATTCGCCATCGACAGGCGGTACTGGCCGACTGCTGCGCCCATCCGGCGGTGATACGGAAGCTTTTCGAGATCTCCGTCGAGCCGACCCGAATTCAGCGCTGGCCGGTCGGCGTCGGCCGCCGATCAGGCGGCAAACTCATGCTTGCGCTGCAACCACTCACCGACCTCATCACCTGCCTCCGACGCCTGCGCGCCCTGTGTGAACAGCACGCGGCGCTGTTCAGCTCGCCCGGACTGAGCGATCTGATGACGACGGTCATCGAGCGGTTCGACGATGACTATCTCGACGCCGTCGAAGCGACGCTGGCCACACTGTATTTCGAGCACGGCGTGCATATCGGCGCGGGACTCGGGACCGGCAATAAGATTACGAATATCGTGCTGCGCGAGCCGATTCGGCCACGGCGCGGCCGGTTCGGACTGGACCGGCGCTCCGGCCGAGCCTTCGAGCCCATCGAGGATCCTGAAGCCAGGTCGAACCCCGGCCTGAACCCCGTCAAGCAGCTGAAAGACCGAGCGCTCATCGATGTCGCGGAAGTCGTGAGTTATGCCGCCGACCACGTTCACGACTTTTTTCTACGGCTGCGCACCGAATTAGCCTTCTACATCGGTTGTCTCAACCTGCGCGATCGATTGACGCAGGTGGGACTACCGACCTGCCTTCCGGCCATTCATGCAGCCGGCACCCCGAGACTTCGATGCACCGGACTGCGCGACATCACCTTGTCCTTGGCCGCCGATCGGGCAGTCATCGGAAACGACGTGGATGCCGATACGCGCTCACTGCTCGTCGTGACCGGCGCGAACAACGGCGGCAAGTCCACGTTCCTGCGCAGCCTCGGCGCGGCGCAATTGATGATGCAATGCGGCATGTTCGTCATTGCCGACAGCTTCGAATCCGATATCCGCGACGGCGTTTTCACCCATTTCGTCACCGATGAAGACCGCACCATGGCGCACGGCAAACTCGTCGACGAACTGGTAAGAATGCGCAGCATCGTCGACCGGATCGGCCCGAATTCCCTGCTGCTCTGCAATGAATCGTTCGCATCGACCAGCGAACGCGACGCCTCCCGGATAGCGGCCCCACTCATCGACGCCCTCGTCGATGCCGGCGTAAAGATCGTCTTCGTCACCCACCTGTACGAGTTCGCACACCAGCGCGATCAAGCCACACATTCGACAGACCTTTTCCTGCGCGCCGGACATCTCCCCAACGGCAGCCGCACCTTCCACATCACGCCGGGGACGCCCGAACCCGGCAGTCACGCCGACGAGATATTCCGGCAGGTATTCGACAGAGCCGGGGGTTCGCGTCAACCGGGATGAGCACCAGGTGCGGGGGTTTCGGGGAGCCACAGCAGGATTCGGGTTTGAACGGGATGCGCGGTGGCTAAGGCGTGCGTGTCGTGCCGTGGTGGCTCTCGCCGGAGTTACCGCCCGGGCACGAAATCTGCGCTGTGGGAAGAGGTGTTGGAACAATGGCCGGGATCATGGCAGTCATGCTCGGCGTGGCGGCGGCGGCATTGGTTCCCGCGGGAGCTGCGACCGCGAACTACGGACCGAACTACCCCGACCCGGGATCCGGGTCGCTGAACAGCGGCTGCATCATGCTGTGCAACCCACCTCCGGCGGCGAACGTCCTGCCCGAACGAAGTTGGCCCGGCGGCTGCATCATGCTGTGCGACAACGGATCCAGCTGGAGTATTCCACTGAATCAGGGTCCGTTCGAGGCACCGTTCGGTGCCACGAGCTAAGACGGGCAGCCGCCGGAGTCGAAGCCCGCCGGGCGCGGCAATTTCAGTTCTGCCGGACGCTGGTCAATTGGTGAAATGCACTGGCGATCTGGTCGATTCGCGCTTCTTCCAGGTCGGGGCGGGGGTAGGTGTGGCGGAAGATCGCCTCGCCGTCGAACATGTGGAGCAGGGAGGTGGTCACGAGGCGGGCCACGTCCGGGGAGACATCGGGGCTCAGGGTGGCCACCGCGACTTCCTCGACCTCGCGCATCAGGCCGCGGAGGACGGGTTCCAGGCGGGCGCGCAACTCCGGTTCGGTGCGGGCGGCCACCAGCAGTTCCAGCCAGACCACATTGGTGGTGTTGCGGATCTCGCGGCGAATGAAGTGCATGAGCGCCGCGAGATCGACCGGGTGACCGGTGCTCTCGGGTAGGCGGAGGTCCGCGACCGCGACCATGTGCCGGCGCCGGACCTCGTCCGCGGCGGCCACCACCAGGTCGGTCCGGGATTCGAAGTGCCGGAAGATGGCGGCCTTGGAAACCCCGGCGCGGCTGCTGATCTCGCCCAGGGAGGTGTTGTGGTAGCCGATCTCGGCGATGGCCTCGATGGTGGCGTCCACAAGTTTGGTGATGGTGGCGGCGCGGCGCTCGGCCTGAGTTCGTCGCGCGGTCGTCAATTAGCCTCCAGCTCGCAGGAATCGGCCGGTCCGGCCGGTGCCCAGGACCTCGGCGGGCACCCCGTCACCGAAGACGTACTGGCCACCGATGAACACGGCCGACACGGCTTTGTCATTGCGATTGACCATACGTGGCAGGTTTCCGTAGGTGGGCACAGGGCATTCGGCGTACGCCTCGAGCGAATGGTCCAGGCCGGCCGGATCGACGATGAGCACGTCGGCGCGATCGCCTTCGCGGAGGTATCCGGCGTCGAGGCCGTACCAGTCGGCGAGTTCACCGGAGACCCGGCGCACCGCCTGCTCCAGCGTGAGGAACGGCTTTCCGGCCTGTTCCGCGCGCTGCACCCGCCGCAGGAACCGCAGGCCGAAGTTGTAGAAAGCCATATTGCGCAGGTGCGCGCCGGCATCCGAGAACCCCAGCTGCACCCCGGGATGGGCGCTGAGTTTGTTGAGCATCTCGGGACGATGGTTGGAAATCGTGGTGCGCCAGCGCAATTTGATGCCGTGTTCCACCACGAGATCGAGGAATGCGTCGACCGGGTGCAGACCACCGCGCGCGACACCCACCTGCCCGAAGGTCTTGCCGATGACACTCGCATCAGGGCAGTCCACGATCTCGGCATCGAAGAAATCCCGATGCCAGACCCGGATCCCGAACTTCGAGTCGTAATCCTTGCGGAATCGCCTGCGGTAGGCCTCATCTCGCATCAGGGCATTGCGCTCCACCTGGTCGGCCAGATGCAGTGCGGCCGCGCCCGAACCGAACTCCTCGAAGATGACCAGATCGATGCCGTCGGCATACACCTCGAACGGAATCGGCAGATGCTGCCAGCGGAAGTCGCCGCCCAGCCCGTTCACCACCCGGGTGATCGCGCCCATCAGGTGCACCAGCAGCGGATTCGCTTTGAGGTCGGCCGCCGAGATCAGGGTGGTCTTCAGCTGTTGCCGGAACAGGCCCACACTGCTGAACGTCATCGCGGCGATACTGCGCGGTGAGGTGACGTCGGGGCCGCCCTGCAACACTCGCCCGCGCCGCCGCAGAATCGCATTGAGCCGCCGCCGTTCCCGCGCACGGGCGTAGGTCGAGGGCAGTGTGCGCGAGCGGGCGACCTCACCGTCGAGTTTGTCGAACAGCAACTGCTGGGCCGACATCCCGACGAACCCCGCGTCCAGCGCCTCGGTGAGCGCGGCTTCCATCGCCGCCTGCTCGGATGCGGTGGGCCGTACCTCCTTGCGGGTGGCGCGATCCAGCCCCATGAGCGCGGTCCGAATATCCGAATGACCGATCATCGCGCCGAGATTGGGCCCCAACGGCAGCTCTTCGAGAGCATCGACGTACTCGCGTGCCGACTTCCAGGTCTTCCCCTCGACGGCTGCGATCACGTGCTGCCGTGGAATCGCCTCGACCCGGCCGAACAGATCACCCGCGTCGGTCGCGTCGGCATGCACCGTCGACAGCGAACACGACCCCAGAATCACCGTCGTAATCCCGTGCCGCACAGACTCGGTCAGCCCCGGGGCCTGCAATACCTCGATGTCGTAATGGGTGTGGATGTCGATCATCCCCGGCATCACCCACTTGCCCGCGGCATCAACAACATTCGGGCAATCGGTCTCGTCGAGCGGCTCCGCGGAAACCGCGACAACGCGATCTCCACTCACACCGAGATGGCGGATGGCAGAAGGGGATCCGGCGCCGTCGAACCAGCGGCCGCCCTTGATGATCGTGTCGTAGCCCACACCCAACATTGCAACCGATCGGTCACTAACTGTCAAGGCCCGGTCACTTCAGTGCCGTATACTACTTGCTGGTTGTACAACCACGATGGTATCTTTCTGGCATGGAAGCGACTTTGCGTGCACTCGCCGAGCCGAATCGCAGGCATATCGTCGAACTGCTGCGAGATGGTCCCCGCTCTGTCAATGAGATCGTGGAGCGGCTGGAACTGAAGCAGCAGCTGGTGTCCAAACATCTGCAATCGCTGCGGGACGCAGGGCTTGTCAAGATGCAGCCGATTGCCCAGCGGCGTGTTTACGCCCTCCGCGCTGAGCCTTTCCGGGAACTCGATGCCTGGCTGGAAAGCGTCAGACATGTGTGGGAGGAACAACTCGATGACTTCGACAAGTACCTGCAGGTCATGAAGGAGGAAGCGGGTGAACATGGACCTCGACCGGAAAACCAGGATTACGAAGGACGCGCGTAATCGGGAAATCACCATCGAGCGCGTGCTGCACGCGCCGAGGGCTCTGGTATGGAACGGCCTGACAAGTCCGGCGCATATCGCGCGCTGGTGGGGTCCACGAGGGTGGACGACCACCGTCTATCAGATGGACGTTCGCCCCGGCGGCCTGTGGCACTACTGCATGCGGCCCGATGACCAGGAGGAAGAGGTCTGGGGCCGCGCTGTCTATCGCAATATCGAGAAGCCTTCCCAGCTCACCTATGTCGAATCGTTCTCCGATGCCGACGGAAACATAGTCGGGCACAGTCAGCGAACGGTTACCGTGCGACTTCTCGATCACGGCGAAAACACGCAGATGCTCGTGCGTACGCAATTCACCACGGATGAGGAGATGGAATCCATGGCGAAGCTCGGCATGGCCGAAGGCTTCAGCATGACACTCGATCGATTCGATGAATTGCTGACAAGCCACAAGGCGAAAGGATCTACGACATGAGCACCGAATCGTCAACTGTGACATCGAAAGATGGCACACGCATCACATTCGAGCAGTCCGGTGCCGGTCCAGTACTCATTATCGTGTCCGCTGCGCTGGCGGATCATTCGGGCACCACAAAGCTGGCGAAATTGCTGACAGGGAATTTTACGGTCGTCAACTACGATCGCCGTGGTCGCGGAGACAGCGGCGACACCCAGCCGTACGCGACCGAGCGCGAGATAGAAGACATCGCAGCGCTGATCGACGCTTCGGGCGGCCGTGCTTTCCTCTTCGGCAGCTCGTCCGGAGCGGTCCTCGCACTCGACGCGACCGCCGAACTCGGCGCACGAGTCGGTGGTGTCCTCCTGTACGAACCACCGTTCATCATCGACAGCAGCCGACCGCCGGTGCCGGAGGGACTCGCCGAGGAGGCCGAACAGTCGGTCTCGGCAGATCGCCGGAATGACGCGGTCAAACTCTTCTTCACCAAAGGCATGGGAATGCCGGCATTCGCGGTCACGATGATGCGGCTGTTCATGCCCGGATGGTCCAAGATGGCTGCTATCGCCCACACCCTTCCCTACGACCTGGCAATCGTCGCGGGCACACAATCCGGCAAACCCCTGCCCGTCGAGCGGTGGGCAGGGGTGGAAGCCCCGATCCTGGTGGCGGTGGGCAGCAAGAGCCCGGCCTTCTTCCATGACGGCGCCAAGTCCCTTGCGGAATCCCTCCCCCGGACCACATATCGATCGCTGACCGGCGACAGCCACGCCTCGGTAATGATGCGCCCCAAAGGCATTGCCGCCACAGCCAGTGAATTCTTCCTGGATGGACTGCAATGACCACGAACGAAACCGACGGCATGCCGGACCTTCCGGTGCCCGACCCGGATCTCCGAGTCATGAACAGGATGGTCGGCACCTGGACGGTGAGCGGCGGCGCCGAAGGAACGATCACCTTCGAATGGATGGAAGGCGGATTCTTCCTGATGCAGCGCGTCGATCTCCAGCAAAACGGGCTGAGCATCAAGGGAATTGAGATCATCGGCCACCTGAGATCCTTCGGAGAGCAGCCGACCGAGGAAATACGATCCCGCTACTACGACACGATGGGCAACACCTTCGACTACGTCTACGAGCTGACCGGCGACGATATCACCATCTGGGCAGGCGAAAAGGACTCCGGGACATATTATCTCGGCACATTCACCGATGACGACACGATGATTGGCGAGTGGTTCTATCCCGATGGCGGCGGCTACCGGGTAACCGGAATGAGACTTGCCCTCTGAACAGGACTTCAGACTTATCGGATCCTCGCTTCCTGCACCGACTCTCGGCGACCACGTACACCGCTGCCGAGCGGTCGAGATACCTCGAGGCACACGCGGATTGGTGGCTGCGCGGTGGATCGGCCCGGGAGTTGGCAGACTGGCGGGCATGACATTGCTGGGGAGTTGTCCGTTTCAGGCTGGGATCCATGCTGTTGATGAGCTTCATGAGGACCTCCGGACCCGTGGAGCCGGGGTGCATCAGGCGGAGTTGCCGGACGGTTCGCCGGTGTGGGTGGTGACCGGGTACGAGGCGGTGACTCGCTTGCTTGCGGACCCGCGCATGTCGGCGGCGAAGGCGGACAGCACGACCGGGTATCGCGGGAAGAAGTTGCCGCCGGCGTTGGATGCCAATCTGCTGAATATGGATGGCGAGGAGCATCGGCGGATCCGCAAACTTGCTGCCGAGGCGTTCGCGCCGCGCAATCATGTCGCGCACGAAAAAATGGTGGTGGAGGCCGTTTCCGAGTTGGTCACCGCACTGCCCGCCAACGGGGAAATCGACTTCATGGACGGGTTGTGTGAACCGCTGCCCGCGCGGGTGACGGGGGCGCTGCTGGGTTTGCCGCGCGAGCAGTTGGGGGCGTTCCGGGATGCGTCCTCGCTGCTGCTACGCCTGGACTCCTCCCCCGACAGCGAGGAAACCCACAAGTCGATGACAACTCTGCTGGGGCTGCTGTCCGGTGTCATCGCCGACAAACGCCGCGCACCCGGCGACGATCTGCTCTCGGCCTGGATCGCCACCCGCGATGGCGAGGACAGGCTCACCGAGAACGAGCTCATGAGCCTCGCGTTCATCACCATCGTCGGTGGATTCGAGAACACCATCAGCGTGACCGCGTTCGCGCTCGACGAACTTGTCCGCAATCACCAGGCGCACGCACGCGAAATCCTCGACCGGCCGGACGAATTCGCGAAGCTGATCCGGCAGTTGATCCATGAGGGTTCGCCGATGAACTACTCGCTGCGCCGCTTCCCCACCGCCGACCTCGAGGTCAACGGCGTGACCATCCCGCGCGGGCACACGGTGTTTCTGTCGCTGCGGTCGGCGCACCTCGATCCCGCCGGAGTCGGGAAGGCGGATCTGGTGTTCGGGTACGGCCGTCACTACTGCCTGGGTGCGAAACTTGCCGAATTGCAAGCTCAGCATGCGGCACGCGCTGTCCTGCACCGGTATCCGCACCTGGGCGTGATCGGTCCGCGAGCGGACTACCGGCTGCGCTCGAGCTGGTTGACCTACGCCTTGGCCGAATTGCGAATGATCGCAGCCTGATCCGGGGCGGCCATGATGGCTTGCCAAGGCGCCGAGTCGAAGATGAGGGTGATCGCGGTAATGGAACCGTCGTCGAGCCGGAAATGCTCTGCGGTGCGCTGGATTCCGACCGGCGAGTTGGTGTGCAGGTCGTAGATCAGCACCGCGTCGGTGTCGCTGTACAACGCGCTGATCATGTCGATGTGGTCGATGATCTGGACGAGTTGTTCGATACCCGCGAGATGGCCTGTCGGGCTGTCGGATTCGATGAAGGGGCTGCGGAAGGAGAAGCCGGGCGCGAGTTGTTCGGCGGCGGCCGGAATATCGGCCCGGAAGCGCGCCCGGTGGTAAGCCTCGACGGCTTGCTGGGTCGGTGAGGTGGTCGTCATCGTGTCTCCTGCGTAGCCGGTCTATGGAGTCGAGGGCTGAGTGCCGTTGAGGTACTGCTCGATTGCGCGCTGGTTGTCGACGACTCGCAGGCACAGGTGACGCAACTGCGCGAGTTCCTCCGGCGTGAATCCGGCGAAGATCGCCGACATCGCCCGGTCGGTCGGCTGCCGGAAGGACTCCAGCCACGCGTGCCCGGCCGCGGTGATCCTGACGCGCACCGCGCGGCGATCGTGTGGATCCGGAACACGCTCGGCCAGACCGTTGCCCGCGAGGGTGTCGACCAATCCGGTGACATTGCGCGAACTCACTCCGCACACGCGAGCCAGATCTCCGATGCTCAAGTCATGATGGGAAACCTTGAGCCGACCGAGCACATCCAATGCGCCGGTGCTCAGCCCGCGACCGCCCGCGCCTTTGGAGCGCAGGCGGTCGACGGCCTGCCAGGCCGAACGAAGTGCCGCAGCCGCTTCCAGCGAGCCGATCTCGCTGTCTGTTGCCAGTATCTGCATGGATTTCCGGACGCCGGGGTCGTACAGCAGGCCGTCCGCATCGCTCGCTGTTCGCTCAGGAATTTTATGTACGTCATTCATTATGAATGACTACGCTAAGTTCCCGAGCGGGCAACGGCAAGCCCGCGAACGCCGTTGCCTCCTCGAAACCCGGTCGGCTGCAGGTCAGTTGACGAGCGCCGTGTAAATCCGGTTGTTGGGGTCGAGCTGAGTGCGGATCGTGTCCAGGCGGTCGAAGTTGTCTCCGAAATAGCGGTCGACCGGATCACCGGGCTCGAGGTAGTTCACATAGGCACCCGACGTGGCGGATTTGATCAACTGATGGGCTTCGAGAACCCACGCGCGTGCTATGTCTGTCGGGGTGGGTTCATAGCAGCCCCACTCCACCATCGCGGCGTGATTGCGCCACGGGAACGCAGCGTCGGCGGTGGTTGTGTCGCGGATCGCACCGTCGAGCGTGTTGATCTGCACCCACCCGGTATTGCCGTCCCGGGAGAACATGGTGATCGCCTCGATGATCACCGCGATCACATCGGAGGACAGCTCCTTGACGATGTCGGAACCGTTGTTGAAGCTCGCGCGGGGTTCGGTATCGCTGCCACCGGCCAGGTAGGTGACTGCATCCATATGGGACAGCGTGCGAGCGTCCACCGTCAGTGGCAACATCTTCATCGTGCCGGCCAGCGCCGCACCGGCGAGAGCACCCGCACCGGCGGGACAGACCAATTGCACCCAGCAGCGCAGCCCGCCGTGACCATCGGCGTCCACGCTGATATCGGCCCACTGCTCATGGTCGGCGCCGCGCACCCACTCCGCCCAGCCCGCAATGGCCTGCGCGGCAAGTTCCCCGGGAAAAGTCAGCGCCACAACATCTTTGGCAGTCGCCTCACAGGTATTGAAGGTGAAGGAGGTGACCACGCCGAGGAAGTGGCCGCCACCCCGCAATGCCCAGAACAGATCCGGGCGGGAAGTCGCCGACACCTCGGTCACCGTGCCGTCGGGCAATACCAGCGTGGCCGCGCTGATCCGATCACAGGTCATGCCGTACCGGCGCGACTCGAACCCCAGACCGCCGCCCAGTGCGAGTCCGCCGACACCGACCGACGGGCACATACCGGCCGGAATCGTCTGTCCGTACTGGTCGAGTTCCCGATACACCTCGCTCAAAGTGAGCGCGGGCGCGACCACCGCCGACCCATCGTGGTAATCGACACCCGTCAGCCCGCGCAGGTCGATGATCATCACCCCGGTCGCCGAAGAGACCCCCGCGTACGAATGTCCACCGGAACGGGCAGCCAGGCGCAGCTTGTTCTGCGCCGCGAACGTCACCGCCGCCGCAACATCGTCGACGTTCGCCACCTGCACAACCGCGGTGGGCGTCTCATCGTCGAACCGAGTGTTGAAGATCTGCTTGGCCATCCCGTAATCCGCATCGTCGGCACGCACCACGCGGCCCTCGATGTGGTTCTGCAACTCATCCCAATCCGCTGCGGCGGCCAACTCGGCCGACGACGGTGAAGGGTCGGCATGCGCAGGCAACTCGCTGGCAGATGCCCAACCAGCCACTGCGATCCCGAGTGCTCCGCGCAGAAACATGCTGCGTGAAATGGCGATATCGGTGGTATCTATCGCTCGGCTCCTATCCCTCATCTGGTACGACCTCCCCACGTTACTGGTTGGTGCAGTACAAGATCGGTCCTTCGGTCCGGCCACCGGCGCAGGACCGCAACGGATCTCGTACTTACCAATAGTCGCCCCGCGACCGGGCCGCACACCCTTCTCACAGGCAATTAACAGGGCTTTACCGGATTCCGTTCACTGTGACTTCAAGGGGTTACTTTTGGGCCGACTCGAGTTGCTATGGGTGTGCTGTCCGAACACTTGGAGTACATCAGCGCCGAATCAATCGAGGGACAAGTTATGGCACGGAATTCGTATCGGTTTGCTGCGGGCCTGGCCGCGCTCGGGCTCGCCGCCCTGGCCGCGCCGGTCGCGCATGCGGAACCCGCGCCGCTCAACGGGCTGTTCGCGCTCTCCTCGGGGGTCTGCGCGAACGGGGTCGTCACCGGGAGCTTCTTCCGGATGATCCTGCCCACCGGCGATGCGAACGGGCCGTACCTGCAGAACAGTGATTCGCGGTGCAGCGATCAAACGGTGACTCCACTGTCCGCGGGCAGCGACGGCGGACTGGTCAGCGGTAGTTATCAGCCACAACCCGCGGCGGCATTCGACGGAGCGGGCAATGCGGTGTCGGGACGGGTCACCACACCGGTGCGGTTCTACGGCGTCGACTTCGCGACGGCCACCAATTCGACCGACCCGCAGACCGGAACGGGCGCCGGACTGCCGCAGATCTACAGCGACGGCGGGCACCTCTCGGGTGATTTGAGCAGCCTCGGCGTCACCTGGAACAACCAGCTGTTCAATCAAGGATCGCCGAAGCCCGGTGGCGGACTGCCGGGCAAGACCAGCCCGATCAGCGGAAGCATCGACGGGGCAGGCAATTTCGTCATCGAATGGACCAGTCAGATCGTCGGCGGGCCGTTCAACAACTTCACCGGACTGTGGCATCTGGCGGGGCAGTATCGGGGTGGCGGGTTGCAGGCCGCGCCCGCAACGGCCACGATCGCACCGGCCGCACCGCAGGGAGCAGCACCGCAGGCCGTAGCGCCGGCGCAAGCCGCTGTTCCGGCACAGCAGCCGGCCAATGCCGCACCCGCGCCGGTCGATGCCCAGGGCGCCGAGCCCGCATCGCTCCTCCGGACCGCGCAGGCCAATCCGGCCCCCCTCGCCCAGAGCGTGGAAATTCCACGCAATCAGCGCAATTCATGGCTGATACCGGTGCTGTTCGTGGTTGCCGTGGTCGGTACCGCCGCGTTCTTCAGCGCCGGACGCCTCGCAAGGATCCGGATCCGGCGATGACCACCGCACCACCCTCGTCCGCACTGCCCGCGTACGGCGAATTCGTCTCCACCATCGAACGCGCGCCCGACCGGGTGGCAGCCCGCTGGCCGTTCGTCGTGCTGATCGTGCTGGGCGCGCTGCTGGTGGCCGCACCGCTGATGACCGGCATGTTTCCCCGGGCGATCAAGGGCGAAGCCATGATCGACGCCTTCCATCCTTATATCGCCTCGAAGAGCATTCAGGACTATCGGGATGATCTGCGCGTACTCGACGACGCCCGCACGAACGTCCTCGCGATTCAGGCGAACGGTGGACAGCCCGGCAATTTCCAGTACGTCGACAAGTTCGTCCAGGACTATCCGAGCATTCATGCCAACCTGTCCGGGATGGTCGACTCGATCGACGCCAATCAGGACAACTACCGGAAGCTTTCCAGCACAGCACCTTTCGGGGTGTTGCCCTGGTTGCTCGCGCTGCCCGGCGTGGTGCTGATCGCGGCGGGCGGCTTCGGGCTGCAGGCCGCACGGAACGGCAAGCGCGGTGTGGTCTGGCACGGGGCAGCGACCTTGGCCGGGTTGGCCTTGCTCGCGGTTCCGCTCACCGGTGGCCTGTTCCAGGCCGCTCCGGCGGCGCAGCCGCTCGTCAATGACTTCCGGCCGATTCTCACGCACGACGAAGTCCGCACGGTGCAAGGCTATTTCGTCACCATGGTCGCCGCGGACGGGGAGCTCAACAGTCGCTATGTGAGTGCGCTGAAGACGGCCCGGCCGGAGGCCGATCGCACCGGCATCACGGCGCTCGAGGCGCGCTGGCAGCCAATGACCGCACGGTTCGCCGCGCTGGTCGGCGTACTGAACGACAATGTCGGCAATTTCGATGCGGTTGTCGCACTCAATGATTCGACCGAGCCGCTTGGCATCACGGCCTTTCGCGGCCTCGGCTGGGGCTTTGTGATTCCCGGATTCCTCGCCCTGGCGGTCGCTGCCGCGGGGCTGCGGCCGGCACTGATCGGTTCTCGCCGCGGCGGTTCCAGGGGAGGTACCTCCAAGTGAGGATTTTCGGACGCACTACCGGCCGCGCATTCACGGTCGTGCTGGCCGCCACCGCGGTGCTCGCAACCGGTTGCGGGAGCGACGATTCCGCGAAGACCACGAGCGGACCGGAGCAGCTCGCCGGACTGCTGCGCTTCACCCCCGGCGCGGCGAACGGTAGCGCCGTCACCGGCACCTGGTTCCGCATGGTGCAGCCGGGCGGGACACCCGAGAACGGGCCGTACATGCCCAATGGCGATTCGCCAGCACAGGGCGGCTCGACCACACTGCTGGAACCGGGAACGGCGGGCGGACTGCGCGTCGGCGGTTATCAGAGTGAGCCCAATCCCAGTTTCGCGCAGGGCAATTCGCTGGCGGCCTCCATCACCAAGCCGACCAAGTTCTTCGCCGTGGAATTCGGCACCTCCACCAATGCGGTCGATCCGCAGACCCAGCGCGCGGTGCCGCCGCCGACCGTGACCGACAACAACGGGAAGCTCACCGCCGATCTGTCCGCGTGGGCCGCGTCCTGGAACGATCAGGAATTCAATCAGGGTGCACCCAAGCCGCCGGAGAAGCAGGGCGCACAGGTCGCCGGCGCCGAACAGGTGCAGAAGGCCTGGGATTGGGTCGCCCAGCGATGGTTCGACCGGCCGAGTCCCGATGCCGCCCAAGGACCTTCGGCGACCGGCACCTACGACCCGAAGACCCGCGCCTTCACGCTCCAGTGGACCAGCCTCATCGTCGGGGGTCCGTTCAACGGCTTCACCGGCGTCTGGCATCTGGCAGGCGTTTACGAACCCGACGCCGCGGGTTCCCCCGCGACAACACCGAGGAGTACCGGCCGATGACTTCCGCCGAAAAGAATCGCCGACCGGCGGTGGTCGCGGCCATCCGTGCCATCGCCGCCCTGACCGTGGTCGGCAGTGCCGCCGCGGTCACCACTTTGACGGTTCACGCCGATGACCACGCCACAACGACCGTGGTTGCGAAGGAACAGTCGACGACCACAACGTCGGCAGCTTCGAGCACGGTGGAAGTAGCACCCGCGCCGCTCGCCGACGGTGCCGCTGCTCCCGGTACGGTAACGCCCGGAGCCGCGAATGCCGCTGTCCCCCTGGGCCAGGCGCCGAATGCCGCCGTGCCGATCGGTCAGGGCACAGGCCCGAGCGCTGCTGTTCCGCTGAGCCAGGGTGGAGCTCCGAGTGCTTCGGTGCCACTTGGTCAAGGAACCGCTCCGAACGCCTCCGTACCGCTGGGCGGGGGCACATCACCTAATGCGTCCGTGCCGCTGAATCAGGTTCCCGGACAGGATGGTTCGATACCGCTCGCCGCGGGCAACCCGTTCTCCACCAGACCCGTCGAAACCCAGCCGGCCTGCCCACTGGGCTGGCCCGCACCGAAGCAACAGGGCGGGCTGGCGTCGCTGATCGGCCTGGCTCCCCTGGCCGGGCCGTTCTCCTCGGAGGCGTTCGCACTCGGCTCGGTATATCAGCCGATTCTGCAGCTGGCGGGGCCGGTGCTGGCCGAGATCGCGCCGATCATCACCCAGAATCAGCCGCTGATCGATCCGATCATCGCCAATGTGCAGGCCGTGGAAGCCGTTGTCCTGCAGGCAATCCTGCCCTACTACGGCCCCTACCGCGCGCAGCTCATCGCCGCCGAAGGCGACTTCGCCAAGTCCCTCGCCCCGATCCTCGACCACGCCTACAACAGCGAGGCCGCCTCCTGCCTCGTCGCCTGGCAGGGCCAGATCATCGATCAGGCCAAGGGTGGCCACATCACCGTCGCCTCCCTGGCCCACCCGGGCACCGTCGTCGAACTGGGCCCGGAGGACTGAGCGTCTGTCTATCCCTGTTCAGGAGAAGGGGATTCCCCCAAAAGGTCGGCGATCGTGGCCTCCAGCCAGGCACGGTCGGCACGGCTGGTGACTCCGGCGAGGGTGAGCATGCCCTTGCGGAATCGGTCGTTCATCTCGGTGGCGCGCACGGGCTTGCCGTCCGCGTAGAAGTAGCTGGCCGGCCCGTCCATGAACTCCAGCCGGCGCTGCAGGACCCGGGCCTGGTCGGCCGGATCGGGCAGACGGCTGAGGAAGGCGAGCAGCACGAGGAACGAGTTGCGGTCGGTGATCTCGACTTCGGCCGGCTCGCGAAGCCTGCGGAGCAACTCGGCATGGCCTGCGGCGGTGAGCGAAAGCACCTGCCGCGGAGTGGCTCCGCGACCCGGTTCCTCCTGCCGGTCCAGCAGCCCGGCATTGCGCAGCCGATTCAGTGCGGGGTAGAGCGCCCCGTCGCTGACCGGGCGGACATGGCCCGACAAACCCGAGATACGGGCGCGGAGCTCATAGGCATGCAGCGGCTCCTCCGCGAGGAATCCCAGAACGCTCAAGGTCAGCACCTCGTCACCCTACCAAGTTGTGCTCACTAATAGTGTTGACTCTAATCGAGTGCCTCGATTAGAGTCACTGCCATGACAACGTTCATCCTGATTCCCGGCGCCTGGCGCGGCGGGTGGTACTACGAGCCCATCGTCGAAACCCTTCGGAGCCAAGGACACTCGGCCTTCCCCGTGACACTCACAGGTCTGGGCGATCGAGCCCACCTACGCACCTCGACCACCAATCTGGACACCCACATTCAGGATGTGGTGAGCCTGATCGAGGCCGAAGACATCCACGACGCCGTGCTCCTCGGGCACAGCTACTCCGGGATGGTCATCACCGGAGTGGCGGACCGCCTCCCCGGGCGCATCCGGCGGCTGATCTACAGCGACTCCTACGTCCCTGTCGACGGCGAGTCCTGCTTCGAACTGACGAGTCAGGGCTTCCGGGAGCTGTTCATCCAGGGGGCACGGGGCGACGGTTACAGCGTCGAGCCGCCGCCGGGCCCGGATACCCGGCGAACCCCGCACCCGCTCGGATCGTTTCTTCAGAAGATCCGGCTCACCGGCCCACCGAAGGTCGACCGCAAGGACTACATCTACTTGAGCGGCTGGGCGGGAACGCCTTTCACCGAGCTCTACGAACGACTTCGCCATGACCCCGACTGGCACGTGCACACCCTGCCGACGGCACACAACATAGTCGCCGAAGCCCCCGAAGCTCTCCTGCGGATCCTGCTGGAGGAATAATCCGATGCGTCGAATTCGCCTCGGAGGACTGGGCAACGGCCCGGGTCAGGTGAGGACTACGAGCTTGCCGACGGATTTGCCGGATTCCATGTAGGCGTGGGCCTCTCGAATCTGGTCGAGGGTGAAGATGCGGTGGATGGGGACGGTGGCGCCGCCGTCCGCGACCGTGTCGAGGAACTCCTGGAGGACCTCAGCGGAGAGGTCGCTGGCATCGCCGCTGTAGGCGGCTAGCCGGACGCCGCGCGGCAAGTAGGCGTTGGGGTAGAAATTTTCGACGGTCCATTGGTTGGACAACATCCCGGTGAAGCACACCACGCCATGGATTGTGGTGGCGCGCAATGTGTCCGGCAGGGTAGGTGTGCCGACCAGCTCGAGTGCGGTATCGACACCGCCGTCGACGATCGCACGGACTTCTGCGGCGACCGCACCGGTGTCGATGGGGACGTGGTCGACTCCGATTTGCTTGAGCGCGTCCGCTTTCGCGGGATCGCGGGTAGTGGAGAGCACCGTCATTCCGCGCTGTTTCGCGAGAACCGCGGTGATCATGCCGACCGAGGAGGTGCCGCCGCGGATCAAAATCGATTGGCCGGGCTGCGCATCCAGGCCGGTGGTCAGAGATCCGTTGGCGGTTTGCAACATCTCCGGGACGGCGCCGAGGACGGCCCAGTCCAGGCTGCTGGTGAACGGGACCACCTGTGCGGCAGGGACACTGGTGTATTCGGCGTAACCGCCGTCGAAGGTGCGGCCCATGCCGCCCATCATCGCGGCGACCTGTTGACCGACCGGGAACTCGGCGCCGGGACAGTCCGCGACGACACCGACGGCTTCGATGCCCAGCACTCGGGGAAAGGTGACTCCTTCGGCCAATCCGAGCCGGGTGTGCAGCTCGGATCGGTTGAGCCCGAACGCTTTCACCCGAATCAGCACCTGTCCAGGCTCGGGCATCGGTATCGGCAGGTCACGGAGCTGGAGCGCTTCGGGCGGTCCGGGCGCATCGAGAACAACGGCGCGCATGGTGGCGGGTGACTCGATCATCTAGGCACGTCTCCTCATGTCGGCGTTCAGACGCCGCCGCAGCCGGGCGTCGACCGCATTCCCCAGCAGGATCTGCACGCCCAGGAGGCACTCGAACACCTCAGCTGGACGATCCCTGGCTGTCATGGTCAGACTTTGGGTCGACAAATTTCCATTCCATGGAATGGAAACACATCGGGTCCGCGAGTATTCCGTCAGCCGGTGATTGCCTCCGTACCCATGATTCGCCGCAGTAAAGCGGTCAACATTGCGGGAGCCAGGCCTTCGTCGGAACGGGCTGCAATGTGGCCGTCCGGGCGCACAAGTAGCGCTCTCCCACCGGTCAATTCGTTTCGATCGCGCCATTCGTTGTGCGGGTCCGCGAACGTGAGCGAGCGCTGAGCCTGATCAACCGATCCTTCGACATTCTCGAACACGGCCTGACCTAACCCTGCGTCAGGAGACCAATTCCGGCGCGGCGGGGCAGACACGCCGAGGTGTATGCGAACATATGTTCGTGTCAGGTGCCGCGATCGATAAGCCGAGCCGCCCCGAGCGGGCGTCGATTCTGCATGCGGATCTCGACTCCTTCTATGCCTCGGTCGAGCAGCGGGACGATCCGCGGCTACGCGGGAAGCCGGTGCTTGTCGGGTCCGGGGTGGTGCTGGCTGCCAGCTATGAGGCGAAGGCATTCGGCGTGCGCACGCCGATGAATGCGCGCCAAGCGCTGCGGCTGTGCCCGCACGCGATTGTGGTGCCGCCGCGGATGGACGCCTACGCGCAGGCGAGCCGGGCGGTGTTCGATATTTTCCGGGACACCACGCCGGAGGTGGAGGGCCTGTCGATCGATGAGGCGTTCCTGGATGTCGGTGGATTGTGGCGGATTGCTGGAACCCCGGTGGAGATCGCGCGCAGGCTGCGCGCACGGGTGCGCGACGAGGCTGGACTGCCGATTTCGGTCGGTGTGGCGCGCACCAAATTCCTCGCCAAGGTGGCCAGTGCCGTATCGAAACCCGATGGGCTGCTGGAGGTTCCGCCCGATCGAGAGCTGGAGTTCCTGCATCCGCTCCCAGTGGAGCGACTGTGGGGCGTCGGCGAGGTGACCGCACGGGAACTGCGTGAGCGAGGCATCACCAAGGTCGGACAGCTGGCGGAACTGGGCGAAGGCGCATTGGCCGCGACGGTCGGCCAGGGTGCCGGGCGGCATCTGTACGCCCTGTCGTGGGCACGCGATCCGCGCCGGGTCGAGACCGGGAAGCGCCGGCGATCCATCGGCGCGCAGCGCGCCCTCGGCCGCCGCGCCCGCGCCGACGACGAGCTCGAAGCATATCTCCACGGCCTGGCCGATCGACTCGGCCGCCGCCTGCGCGCCGCTGACCGCGTCTGCCGAACCGTGGTGCTGCGCTTGCGATTCGACGACTTCACCCGGGCAACCCGCTCACACACCCTGCCACAGGCAACCGACCACAGCCCGGTCGTCCTGCATGCCGCCCGCACACTCCTGGCCGCCGCACTACCCAGCATTCACGAGCGCGGCCTGACCCTCATCGGACTGTCACTGACCAACCTCGACAATGCCGACACCATGCAACTGACCCTCCCCCTCGAATCCCGTGCAGACTCCACCCTCGATTCCACCCTGGACGCACTACACGACCGTTTCGGCGCCGGCACCGTAACCCGCGCCGCCCTCCTGGGTCGCGGCGAGGGATTCTCGATACCGATGCTCCCCGACTGAACAACCCAAAACATCGCTGCCGCTGGTCATTCCAGCCACAGCGCGATTCGTCACGTGCCAGGAGCAACCGCCATCCGCTATGCCGCGGGGGTCGCGGCGTAGCGGATCGGGGCCGGTTACGTCCGATATCGGAAGAGGATTCGGCCGCGGGACAGGTCGTATGGGCTCAGCTCCACCAGGACTCGGTCGTAGGGCACGATCTTGATGTAGTTCTTTCGTATCTTGCCGCTGATGTGCGCGAGCACGGTGTGCCCGTTGGCGAGCTCCACTGTGAAGGTAGCGCTGCGCAGGCACTGCAGCACGGTGCCCTCGATCTCGATGCCCTTGCTTGTCTTGGTCATGGCAGCACCATTTCCAGGTTGCTGCCGACGCGCCGGGCGCCGATGCCGTTGAACAATGCTGTTGCCGCAGCGTTGGATTCGTTCACCTCGGTGTACGCCGGGCCGAGCCCGGCCTGGTGCAGCGTGCCCAGCGCGTGCGCGAGCAGCGCCCGTCCCACGCCGGTGCGTTGCTCCCCGGCACGGACCGCGATCAGGCCGATGCGCGGCTGCCTGGTCGCCTGCACTACGCGAATCAGCCCGATATAGCGGCCCGATCGCATCGCGACCGCGTATTTGGACGGGTCGACGACTGTGTCGCCGTCCGGGCGGGGCAGCACTTCGGCAGGCATGTTCTGCCAGCCGACGGTCGCTTCGACTTCATCGCGGATCGCCCGGTCCAATGCCCGCAGCGGAGCTTCCGCCGCGGCCACAATCGTGACCCCTGGCGGCGGTGCGCCGGCGTCGAGTCCGGTGACCGCCGGGTCGGTGGGCACGGAATACTCCCACTCGCGGCGGCGCGGCGTGAAGCCCGCCCGCTGCCAGCCTGCGGTCAGGTCGATCTCGACCTCGTCCACCACGGTGTACAGCGGCCGTGGCAGCTCGGCCCGCAGAGCCGCGGCGAGCTGGTCGAATACGGTGGCGTGCCAGGCGTCGACGCTGACGAAGAGCCGCCCGTCCGGCCGCCGGGCCACGTCGCCGCTGCCGACCACTCGGCCGTCCGCTTCGGCGTGCCAGCTGGTGTCCGCGACCCGCGTGATGATGGCGGCGGGCTCGCCTGTGTCGAACGTGAAATGTTGTGAATACATGGTTGTCGCCTCTCGGGATTGCCTGTGCTCAGGCGCTCCCGGCGACAACTACGACGTTCGCCCAACCGTGACGGCAAGGGGGAGCACCCATTTCGATGCATTGCTCATGGGTCTCACCTCCTCGTACGTTGTCACGGTCCCGACAGGTTACCCACGACACCGGCGCACGGGCCACTTCTTTTTCGGCGACCGACCGGCAGCGGGCAGCCCGAGTGGTCACACACCCCTATCGCGGCGAAATCTATTGCTTGAAGCCGATTTTTACCGCTCAGGCCGATTTCACGCTGGAGTGACGGCCTGATCCCAATCGATGGTGTGGCAGTGGGTGTGGCGGAACATTTCTTCCGGATCGGGCAAGGCGGGGCGGCCGGTCGGCTTGCCTTCGGCTTTAGCCTTGTTCGCGCCGCGGGCGCCGTCTGCGATGGCCTCCACTCGCGGGCGGCGCAATTGCTCATAGGCGGTGAAGGCGTCGGCGACGGGGAGGTCGCGCAGGCAGCGAGCGAGTTCGATGGCACTTTCGATAGCCAGTGAGGCGCCTTGGCCGGAGCTGGAGGACGGGGCGTGCGCGGAATCGCCGACCAGCACGATGCGCCCGCGGTGCCAGGTCGGTACCGACGGCATCAGTTCCATCGGGCCGACGACGGTCAGATCCTCGGGCGCGGTGTGCGCGAGCAGGGTTTCGCCCGGCACATGGCCGGTATACAGCTCACCCAGCTGTGTCAGCCATTCCGCGTTGGAGATTTTGCCGGTTTCGGAGCTGGTCAACGGTTCGGTGCGCGGCAGGCTGGCGAACCAGACAATATTGGCATCGGTATTGGCCGGGTCCGGGTCGTCGTGGCCGCCGCGACCGACACCGAGTGCGGCGCCGGCGGGGACGCGGTAGTAGCCGAGGAAGGTGCGGCCGAAGGCGAAATACATCATTCCGTCCTTCGTCTCCACGTCGCTGCCGCGAGCGATGCCGCCGAAGCTCAGCACACCGCCGTACTCGGGTCCCGGCGCGTCCGCGTCGATGAGAGTGCGCACGGTGGAACGGATTCCGTCGGCGCCGATCAGGATGTCGGCGGTCGCGGTGCTGCCGTCTGCGAACGTGGCGGTCACCGCTTCCGCGGTTTCGGCGACGGAAACGAGCCGCTTGCCGTACTCGAAGTGCACGCCGCGCGCTGCCGCGTAGTCGGCCAACGCCCGGAAAAGATCGGCGCGCGCCATCACTCGTGTTGCCGGAAGCTCCGGGAATCCGGCGAATTCGGTGAAGATATTGCCGTTGGCGTCGCCGAAGATCGATCCGGGCATATCGATCCCGAGCGAGTCGAGCGCCTGGTCGGCGCCGATGACCCGCAGCGCCTGCTGCCCGTTGGGCGCGAGGCTCAAGCCTGCGCCGACGCCGTCGGCGGCGACGGGGTAGCGCTCGTAGATGGTGGCGTCTATGCCCGCTTTGCGAAGTGCCAGCGCGATCACCGAGCCGGCGACGCCGCCGCCGATCACCAATGCTGTTGTTGCCTTGCTCATTTCATGCTCCGATCCTTCGGTGCTGCTGAACAGATAGTATCCGCACAACTAGTTACTGTGCAACTAGTTGTATGGACGCTATTTTCCAGATGACCGAGGAGGGGAAGGACTCGAGCTGTTCCGGGTTACTCGTGCCGGCTGACGGTGTTGGAGGTCTGTGCGACCAATTGCCAGGGGCGGGACATGTCGGCTACGGCTTTGCCGCTGGTGAGGATTGCGCCCGAGAGGCCGCGGGCCGGGTCGGCCCAGCCGTACTGGGTGGTCAATCCGCTTCGGCCGAAATGGGTTTCGGTATTGCGGCCGAACTTCGAGCGGCGGGCGCCGAGTTCGTAGCCCGCCACCGAGACGCGACCGGCTACACCGGGGATCCAGCGGGCCGGCTGGACCGCGGTGTGCAGAGTCTCCGGGCGCATGATCCGGACGCCGTCCAATTCGCCTCCGCGAGCGAGGATCTCGTAGAAGCGGGAGAGTTCGCAGGCGGTGGTGACGAGGTTGCCCGAGGGAAGTTCCGCGGTGAGGAATGCGCGCTCGGCCTCGGCGGTGGTGTCGCCGGAGAGGCCGCCGCCGAGCGCCTTGCCTGCCAGGTGCCGCCACACTCGGGAGGGACCCGGGCCGACTTTCACACTCGGCACGACCTGGTCCACGTCCTCGGGACGGACACCGAAATTGGTCCAGCGGAATCCGAGTGGGTCCAGCACCTGCTCCCGCAGATGCTCGCGCATCGCCTTGCCTGTGGACCGCTGTACCAGCAGCCGCTGGATCAATCCGCTGGTCATGGCGTGATACACCCGGAACCGGCCGGGCCGCCAGCTCGGAACGAGATCGGACAGCGCCCGGGCCGCCAATTCCTCGTCCAGCACCAGGTCGACGCCTCGATACGGCGGCGTGATGAACGGAACGCCCGCCGAATGCGAGAGCACATCGCCGACGGTGATCCGGTCCTTGCCGTTCGCCGCGAACAGCGGAATGTGCCGGGAGACCGGATCATCCAGTGCGAACGCGCCCTGCTCGATCAGCATGAACATGAGCGCCGCCGCAACACCTTTGGCCGTGGAGAATCCGCAGAACGGCGTATCGGGCGTGACGAGCCGCTTCTCGGAGTCGGGTCCGTCCGAGGGCGCATTGCCCCAGCCGTGGCCGATCGACCGGTTCAGCAGGATCTTCCCGTCCTGCCGCAGGCACACCTGAATCGCAGGCGTGGTGCCCATCAGATACCAGGCGCGCACCGACTCCCATATTGCCGCGATGTCGTGGGAGGCGTCCGCGGGATCGTCCTCGTAGCCGACCGTCGTCACCGCGTCCAGATCCGGTCCTACCTGCACCATCGATGTCGCAACTGGGCTCATTCGACCAGGATAGAGAGATCCGGTCGCGAGGCTCGGCGCGCGACGCGATGATCATCCGCACACATCTGGGAAAATTCATCGCACGGAGTTGTCGATTTCCGGCGAACTCGCTCGTCGGAGAGATACGGCGACCCAATCAGCGGGGTGCCAGAACCGAAGGAGCGAAACGATGAGCAAGTATTTGGTACTGCTGTACGAAGATGAATCCGGTTACGCGGCCGCCTCTCAGGAAGAGCTGGGCGGGATCTATCAGGAGCACGTGACTTTCCAGGAGATCGCGGGCGCGGCCCGGCTCGGCGGCGAAGCGCTGCAGCCGACCGGCACGGCCACCTCCATCCGCAAGGGCGCCGGCGGTGAGGTGACGGTGACCGACGGCCCGTTCGCGGAGGCGAAGGAGGCGCTCGGCGGCTACTACCTGCTGGAGGCGCCGGATCTGGATGCGGCGATCGCGCTGGCCAAGCAGGTGCCGACACCATTCGGTGGCGTCGAGGTGCGGCCGATCATGGCGTTCGAATAGTCCGATGACAGCTCTCGACCCGGCCGCGCGCGTCACCGCGGCCGTGGAGCAGGCGCACCGTCGCGAATGGGCCTTCGTGCTCGCCGCGACGGTGCGGTTGGTCCGCGATTTCGACCTCGCCGAAGAATGCGTGCAGGACGCGTATACGAAGGCATTGACCGAGTGGACGGCGCACGGTGTGCCGGATCGGCCTGCCGCATGGCTGACCACTGTTGCCAAACGCCGTGGCCTGGATCTGCTGCGCCGCGAGTCGGCTATGAAGCGGACGCTACCGCTGCTGGTCACCGAGGAAACCGACACCGACACAGCCGATCTCGCACTTGACGGTATCGATGCGGAGTCGGCGATTCCCGATGATCGACTGCGGCTCATCAGTACTTGCTGCCACCCTGCGCTGTCCCGGGACGCGCAGGTCGCGCTGACCTTGCGCCTGGTCTGTGGTGTCACCACCGCAGAGGTGGCACGCGCATTCCTTACCAGCGAATCGACCATGGCGGCCCGAATTACCCGGGCCAAGAAGAAGATTGCGCTGGCTCGCATCCCGTATCGGGTGCCGTCTGTGCGCGAGCTTCCGGACCGGCTCGATGCCATCAGTGCGGTCATCCATCTGCTGTTCACGACCGGTCATACCGCGCCGTCCGGTGATGCGCTGGTGCGACCGGATCTCACCGTCCGGGCGCTCCAGTTGGCGCGAATGATGCATGCACTGGTTCCCGATGATCCCTCGGTGACCGGATTACTTGCGCTGATTCTGCTCACCGACGCGCGCAGCGATGCCCGCGTGGACGAGGACGGCAGGCTGCGCACCCTGGAGTATCAGGATCGCTCCCGGTGGGACCAGTCCGCCATCACCGAGGGCATCGCTCTCGTGAAACAGGCACTGCCGCATACGGATCGTTACACGCTGCAGGCGGCCATCGCCGCCGTCCACGACGAAGCGCCGACTTGGGAGCAGACCGATTGGAGGGAGATCACCGGCCTGTATGTGCTGCTGCGCCGCGAATGGCCGTCGCCGGTGGTTCATCTGAATTATGCGATCGCCGTAGGCCTTTCGGGTCGGCCGGAGCGCGCGCTCTGCCTGCTGGACGACTTGTCCGGCGAGCCGGCGATAGCCACCTACGGGTATTTCGAGGCCGCCCGCGCCGCGTTCCTGGCCGAGCTCGGCCGCACGGCGGAGGCGAGATCCGCCTATGAAGCAGCCCTGCTGCTCACCGAAAACGCCGTCGAGCGCGCGTATCTGGTGGATCGCCTGGAGGCACTGCCTTCGCTGTAAATGCATCTGGCGGCTAGATTGCTAGTATGCTAGCATGCTAGCATCGTCTTGTGGGCGACGAGGATGTCAAGCAATTCAATGTGTACCTGCCGATCAGTCTGATCAAGCAGGTGAAACTCCATGCCATCGAAGAGAGCCTGTCTTTGTCGGCCCTGGTGGCCGACGCGCTCCGGGCGTACCTCGAAAGCCCACAGCAGCAGCAGAATTCAGCGAAGAATGAGGACTGACGTGACTATCGAAGGCATTGACGGCATATTCCTGGAGACCCACAACTGGGGTCAGACAGCGAAGTACTACCAGGCGCTCGGATTCGAACTCGATTTCGCCACCGATCACGGCTCCGGACTGCTGCGGCACCGCACTGGACCGTACGTGTTCCTCGTCGAGGTTCCCGCCGACCAGGAGGCACGGACGCAGTTCGTGCTGAAGGTGACCGATGAGCAGGCGTTCCAGCCTGATTCGGTGCTCGAGGTGCTGAACGAATTCGAGGACACCCACTACGGCACCCGGGAAATGCTCGTGCGTGATCCAGATGGCCGGCTCTGGAACCTGCAGGCACCGGGCAAGGACTGAAACATGCTGCACACCATTGCCCCTGAGGACACCGCTCTGCGGGTCGCGCTGTGGCGGGCACTGCATCTGCAGGTCGATGCGCAACCGCATGTGCTCGAGGACGACATCGGACTGAAGCTGGCTGCGCCCGAGGAGAATTGGCGCGAACGCCCGGATATGGACCCGGGCATCATGGCCCGTATTCGCGCCACCATCGTGGCACGGGCCCGGCTGATCGAAGACCTGGTCGAGGAGCAGGTCGCGCTCGGCGTGGACCAGTACGTGATTCTGGGCGCGGGCCTGGACACCTTCGCCCAGCGACGACCCGATATCGTTTCCTGCATAAGGCTTTTCGAAGTCGACCAGACCGGGCCGCAGAAATGGAAACGCCATCGGCTGATCGACCTCGGTTACGGTCTGCCCGAACACCTCACGCTGGTGCCCGTCGACTTCGAGGCCGAATCGTGGTGGGAAAGGCTGGCGGACGAGGGATTCGACGCCGATCGGCCCGCCGTGGTGGCCTCCACCGGCGTCACCATGTACCTCACCGCCGAGGCGAATGCGGATACCTTCCGGCAGGCCGCCCAACTCGCACCCGGCTCCACCTTCGCGACCACCTTCACACTCCCCCTCGAACTGGTGGAACCGGAAGAACAGCCCGGCCGCAGCAATACCGAACGCCTCGCCCGGGCCGCCGGCAATCCGTTCATCAGCTTCTACTCCCCCGATGAGATCATCGCGCTCGCAAAGGAATCCGGGTTCTCCGGAGCGCGGCACGTGTCCGCGATCGATCTCGCCGACCGCTATTTCTCCGGTCGCGCCGACAACCTCCGCCCGTCCAGCTCGGAACAGATCCTCATCGCCACCACGTAGTTCGACGAGTGATCAGCACTTGAGCGCGAATTCCTGGCTAAAGTCTCGTCGGGACGGCAGCATCGGGGTCGACACCCGATACCCGAAGCGAGGGCAATGACCGACTACGGCCACCTCCCGACACAGCCGATCCCGCGACTGTCCGGGCCACCCCTATTGCTCCGAGAGCCCAACGGGGCGGACGACGCAGCTGGTCAGTACTCCGTCTACGGCCGAGCCCGCAGGCCGGCAGGCACGGGACCGGGCAGTACTCGGCGGGACGGGTCCGGTTCGGACGGTAACCGGTCCGGCCTGGAAAACCGGGCTGGTTCGCGCGGTGGCCCGTCAGGTGTGGGAGGCGGGTTCGCTCGTGCGGGAGGTCATGTCGCGCTTGCCGGATTGGTGAGTCGGGTGACGGGGTTCGCGCGGACGCTGGTATTGGCCGCGCTGCTCGGAACCGCCGCGGTCGGTGATGCCTACAACGGGGCGAACCAGTTGCCGAATATGGTGTACGAACTGCTGCTGGGCAGTGTTTTCGCGAGCGCGGTGGTGCCACTGCTCATGCGGGCACGGCGCCACGGCCGCAAGCATTCTCGTGAATTCACGCAGCGCCTGCTGGTGGCGGCGGTGCTCGGATTGGCCGCGATCACGGTGATCACGGTGCTTTGTGCACCGCTCATCGTCCGGGTCTTCGTGACCGATTCCGCGCAGCGGCACCTGGCCACGCTGTTCGCGTATCTGCTGCTGCCGGAGATCTTCTTCTACGGAGTGGCGGTCTTGCTGACCGCCGTTCTCAATGTTCGCGACAACTTTGCCGCGGCGGCGTGGGCTCCGGTCGTCAACAATGTGATCGTTCTGCTGACATGCGGCGTCTTCGTACTGGTTCCCGGGCCGGTCACGCTGACCCCGACAGCTATGACCAACGCACAGATTCTGACTATCGGGCTCGGTACCACCGCAGGCCTTGCCGGACAGGCGGCCTGGGTGATATTCGCGTTGCGCCGCAATGGATTTCACTGGAACTGGCGGGCTCGCCCACTCCCCTACACCTGGCGTCCGGTGCGCGCCGGACTCCCGGTGCTCGGCTGGATTCTGGTGTACGCCGCGATCAGCCAGGTCGGTGTCGCCGTCACCATGCGCGTCGCATTCGACCACGCCGGGATGTCCATCTCCTCGTATGCGGATCTGCTGTTCCAGGTCCCCTACGGGATTCTCGCGGCCTCCCTGCTGACACTGCTCATGCCACGGATCTCCCGTTCCGCCGCCATCGGCGATCTGCGCGGTGTGATCGCCGATCTCGGTCGCGGAGCGCGTTATCTGACAGTGGCTTTGATCCCGATCACGGTGGCCATGGCGCTGCTCGGCCCGATGCTGGCCGCCATGGTGTTCGGCGGGCGCGTCGATCCGGCGGCGGCCCGATTGATCGGAATCGCCGTCGCGTGCTCGGCATTCGGGCTGGCGCCGTTCGCGCTGGTCATGCTCCAGCTGCGAGTCTTCTACGCCTACAACGACACTCGGACTCCGACACTGATCAATGTCGCCATGGTGATCACGAAGGTGACCGTCATCGCGGGCGCGGCGACGGTCTTTCCCGACCGTATTGTCATCGTGCTGCTGAGCGTCTCCAGCTCACTCGCGTATGTCGTCGGCGCAACACTCGGGCACGTGCTCCTGCGCAAGCGCTGCGGACTTCTCGGATTCACCGCTGTCGGCGACACATTCATCCGGGTCGTCTGGGCGACCGCCATCGCGGGCGCGTCGTGCGCCGCGGGCATGGTGGTCGCGCGGCACACCGCTGCCGATCTGGGCCTCGCGCACGTAATCACGCTGATAGCCGGTGCCTCGGTTGGCGTCGGGGCATTCCTGCTCGCAGCCAAGATGATCGGCATACCCGAAGTTCGTCATGCCCGAGCTCTGCTGACTGCCTGACGGCCGCCTGCAACCACGGACTCGCGGGCGTGAACCGGTAGGGTGAACGCGGTGACCGCCCCCGAAGCAGGCCCGGTACGGACTCAGCGAGGACTGGAGCGGCTGATCTACTTCAGCGATGCGGTAGTCGCCATCGCCATCACGCTGATCGCCCTTCCCCTCGTCGACAGCGCCCGCGATGTCGCCTCCTCGTCCACCGCGAAATTCTTGTCCGACAACAGCTATGCGCTGACCGCCGCCGGAGTCAGCTTCGTGGTGATCAGCGTGCTCTGGCGTGACCACCACCGCCTGTTCGAGCGCGCCACCGGCTACACACCGCACCTGTTGCGGATCAATATGGTGTGGCTGCTCTGCATTGTCGGCCTCCCGGTGGCGACCGTCCTCGACGTCTACTCCCAGCGCAGCGACCGCCTGGCGGTAGGCCTCTACGTGGGCGTCCTCATGGTCGCCATGGCCGTGATTCGGATCGAGGAGCTGATCCTCTACCGGGCCGGCATGCTCGCCGACCTCGAACAGATCACCGCTGTAGACCTCGCCGTGCGCTGGATTACGGTAGCGGCCACCGGCATCGCGCTGGTCGTCGCGGTGTGCGTACCTCGAATCGGCCTGTGGTCACTACTGATCCTGGTGGTCTCCGGCCAGCTGGAAGCCCTCGTGCAACGCCGAGAGAAGGCCCCCGCAACCCCGGTCGATTAGCCCGAAAGCGTGTCATACGGCGTTGAACGCATCCAATGCTGCTGTCTGAGTGGCGAAATTGGGATGATCGTCGTCGCGGAGCGGTCCCTGCCAGCGGAAGCCGTACTCATCGGCATTGTCGCGCAATGAGTGTGCCTGGCGGGTAAGGAATTCGGCGGTGGCGACCTTGGAGTGGCCGGTGTCCACCAGTTCGCGGTAGCCGCGGACGAGGACGCCTTTGTAGGTTTCCGCGTCATGGCAGTCGGGGCCGGGACAGGTTGTGGCACTGGGCTCGTTCAGGATTCCGTTCTGGATGAACACGGAACCGTCGTGCGTCGCGGCAGCGGCGATCCGGTCTGCGGCGGTGAGCAGATCGCTGTTACCCGCTGCCTGGTGGAGCGCCACCAATCCGCTGATCAGCATGCCTTGGTCGTAGGTCCATCGCCGGTTCTCGTCGACGAGCACACAGCTGCCGCCGTACTGGTCGAGGTGATCATTGATCAGACCGGATGGGTCGAGCAGGGCGCGGCCCGCCTTGGTGGTGAACCAGTCCCAGGTGGTCGCGGCGCGAGCGGCGTAGGACGAGCGATCCGAGGACTCGATCCGGGTGCTCAGCAAGGCGGTCGCGTTCAGATACAGCGCGTTGGTGATCGCGTTCACCTGGGTCCACGGATGCAGCTCCGGATCGATTCCCTCACGCGCCCAGGCCAGTCCACCATCACAGAACGACGCCTGCTGGTCACCGAGTCCGTCCACAATCTTTCGGGCGGTGTCGAGGTAGCGCTGCTCGTGTGTGAGGTCGAAGGCACGGATCCACGCCAGCGCCCACCACAGGGCGTCGTCGTTGTATCCGGTTTGGACGGGGACGCCGGTGCGCGCGATGTCGCCGTGTCGATACGTTTCGTCGAGATAGGCGAGGTATTGGCGGTCGCCGGTGCGACTCATATAGTCGATCACCGTGGTCAGCGCCTTGGCGCTCTGCCAGGTGCTGGCGTCGTGCTCCCACAGTCCGGTCCTGTGGTCGTAGCGATCCAGTAATCGCTCGACGGCCCGCATGCGCTGATCGGGCGGCGGGTCGGTGGATGCCGTCCACCGCGTGCACCGGATCTCGGGGCGATCACCGGCTTTCCCGCAGGCTCGCAGCAGACCTCCGGCGTATCGGTAGAACGGGCCACGCTGCGCCGTGCTTGCCGCGGAAATGCTTGCCATGCCGAAACTTCCGTCGCGAACGTGACGGCCGTCGACGCTGTGATCGAGCCATGCCGAATCGCCGGGCTGCCCGTTCTCGATATTCGCGGCGGCCCCGCCATCGGCTCGGACCAGCGTGATCGTCCGCGTCCACACTCGGACCTGCGGGTTCACCTCCCGAATACCACTGGGGGTCTGGGGCAGCGCCTGCATACTCGCATCGCGTGCGGATTCCCGTTGCCACACAAGGTAAGCCGCCAGCGCAATTCCGATGACTCCGAGGACGGCGGCCCACCGAATCCTCGTGCGTCCGCTCACGCCCGAAACAATCCGTCGCTGACGAAGCGGCGGAGATGGCTTGCGAAGGCGGTCGCTTCATCGGCCGGCCACGAGGCGAGGCTGACCGTGATGTGGTCGGCCAGACGTTCGCGCAGCGTTTCCACGGTTCGTTCGCCTTCGCCGGTGAGGGCGAGCAGGGTGGCGCGGCGGTCGGAGGGGTCGGGTTCACGCCGGACGAGTCCGGCCGCCTCCAGCCGGGTTGCGCGGCGGGTGACACCGGAACGGTCGAGTCCCACATCGGGGGCCAGGTCGGCCGCGCTGCACGGACCGGTCCTGGCCAGCCCGCTGAGGATCGGATAGGTCAGCTCGTCGACCGCTTCCCCCATGCCCTCGGTCAGGGTTCGGTGCAGCTCGATGCGGGTGCTGCGTTTGAGCAGCACGCCGAGGGCATCGGCTATCTCGCGTCCCGCGTGATTCTCCACATCCACAGCATAGCGTGCGTAACGCACGCGTTTGTGGTTACATGGAATTCGAAGCGTGCGCAGCGCACGCATTATCCAGACAGGACCCCGCCATGAACCGCACGAATGTCGCCGCCGCACTCACCGACCTCATCTTCAACCCCACACTCGACCTGTGGGAAGCCGCCGACCGGCACTTCGCCCCCGACTACCGCCAGCGCACCGACGGGCACTGGGACGACCGTGACGAGTTCCTCGCGCACATTGCCCACCTGCGCACGGTGGTGGCCGACGGCTATGTGGAGGTGCACGACGAGCTGTACGACGGCAGCCGCTACGCCGACCGGCACACCGTGCACGTCACGAAGAAGGACGGAACCGCCGTGCGCACCGAGGTCTACCTGTTCGCCGACTTCGCTCCCGACGGGCGGTTCCGGCGCATCGAGGAGGTGACCCTCATGATCGAAGGCGCCGACGCGGACCGGAACCTGGGTAGCGCTCGCTGAGGCAGTCGTCCGTCAGCTGTTTTCCCGCAGTGACTGCTTGAAGCTGGGCCACGCCTCGTGGAGCGCGTCCTGCCAGTACGGCCAGGCGTGCTGGCCACCCGGCGTGTAGCTGTAGGTAGCGGGGATGCCCAATTGTTCGGTGCGAGTTTGCAGTTCGTGCGTGCAGGTACTGACGACAGATTCGAGCATGCCGCCGGCGGCATTGCTCCGTCCGGCCGCGGCCGACCCGGAGTCACCGGCGGTGATGTACAGATTCACCCCGCGCAGCTTCTCGAGATTCGCGGGCGTGGAGGGGTCGTTCTGAACCCAGCCCGGGGAGCCGTCGACGCCCCACATATTCCAGGGATTGCCGCCGCCGGACAAGACGACGGCCTGCGCATACCGGCGGCCCGGGTCAGTGCTGGTCTCGGCGCAGCCGCTGAAGGAACCGACACTGCGGTACAGGCCGGGTGCGTCCTCGGCCAGTGAGAGCGCCGCACCGGCAGACATGGATACCCCCGCAATGGCATTGCGGCCGTTGGCATCGAGTTCCGTATCGAGCAGCGGGGGCAATTCCTGGGTGAGGAAGGTCGTCCAGCGATTGCGACCGAGCCTGGGATCATCGGCAACCCAGTCGGTGTAATAGGTGTAGCGGCCATCGAGAATGGTCACCACATTGACGTTCTGGTCGGACAGGAAATTGTCGACATCGGTCTTCGTTTCCCACGAGGTTTCGACACCGTTGTCGGCAATGCCGTCCTCAGCGCCATTGAGCAGATACAGCGTCGGCTGCGGCATGCTGGTATCTGCGGCATGCATCACACGCATACCGATCACTCGATTCATGGCCGCCGAATAGACGTACACGGTCGAGTGCCGCGCGTCGATCGGCACCACATGGTCGATATGTGATCCGTCGTTCGCAGCCTGTGCGAGGGGGTCCGCCGAGGCATGCCCGGTCAGCACGCCTGCCATCGCCGCGGATACCGACATCGCTGCCGCCCATCGCCAGATTCTGCTTCGACGGTGCACATTCATCCGATCACCTAACGTTTCGCTGCGGGAACCGCACGTCCAACGCGCGATGAATGGAAAGCGTTCCACACTCGGGCAAAGCGATTGCTGAGTGCAATTCACAGGATTCTCCCAGCTCCGGGCCAGCCTCCTCACTGGCTCACGCATGAGACTCCCGCGGGTGACTGCCACCACTACTGAGGCCGCAGAGTCCGCTCCACCCGAATCGATCGTCCCGATCGCAGCCGAAACGGCTGTGCTGCCACCCGCCCGCCGCTGGGAGCGGGTCGCGCTGGTCGTCCTGATCCTGGGCACGGCTATTGCGTACCTGTGGAACATCACCGTCAATCAGATGGGCAACAGTTTCTACGCTGCCGCCGCCTGGTCGGGATCGAAGGATTGGAAGGCGCTGCTGTTCGGATCACTGGATCCGGGCAACTTCATCACCGTCGACAAGCCCCCCGTTTCGCAATGGGTCATGGCGCTGTCGGGTCAGATCTTCGGATTCAGCAGCGCGAGCATGCTGGTGCCGCAGGCGCTCATGGCGGTGGCCGCGGTCGCGCTGATGTACGGCGCGATCACCCGGGTCACCCTGAGCCGCACCGCCGGTCTGCTCGCGGGTGCGGTACTGGCCGTGACACCCGTTGTCGCCCTGATGTTCCGCTTCAATAATCCCGACGCCGTCATGGTGCTGCTCATGACCGCCGGCGCCTACTGCACGATTCGCGCCCTGCCGCGCGCGAGCTGGCGCTGGCTGGCGCTCGCCGGTGTCGCGCTCGGCTTCGCCTTCCTGGCGAAGATGCTCGAGGGTCTGATGGTGTTGCCCGCCTTGGGTCTCGCCTATCTGGTCGTCGCGCCGACCACGCTGCGCAATCGCATCGTGCACCTGCTGGGCGCCGCGGCCGCGCTGCTTATCTCCTCGGGTTGGTATGTGCTGCTGACCATTGCGTGGCCCGAATCGTCGCGGCCGTATCTGGCCGGGTCGACGAACAACACCTTCATGGATCTGGTGCTGGGCTACAACGGTTTCGCCCGCTACCTGGGGCAGAACCATATGGGCGGCAAGAACCCCTTCCAGATGCCCGAGGGCTACGAAATCCCGCACAGTGTCCGGCAGGGATTCGGCGGATTCGGTCAGGGGCATGACCGAATGTTCACCGGCGAGATCGGTTTCGAGATCTCCTGGCTGCTGCCGGCCGCATTGCTCGCCTTCGTGCTTGTGCTCATTGCCCGCGGTCGCGCACCGCGCACCGATCTCGTCCGCGGCGCGGCGCTGGTTTTCGGGCTGTGGATGATCATCGACGGCGTGGCGTTCTCCGAGATGAAGGGCGGCATGCACGCGTACTACACGCTCGCTATCGCCCCCGCCATCGCCGGTGTATTCGCCCTCGGCGTCCATGAGCTCTGGCAGCGCCGCGCCGACAAATTCGGCCGAATCGGCAGCGCCGCACTGATTCTCAGCATGGGTATCTGGGCGTTTGTGGTGTTGCAGCGCAATGCCGACTGGCAGTCGTGGCTGCGCTGGACGATTCTGGCGGTCACCGTGCTGGCCGCGATCGGCCTGCTGCTGGCCGCTGTTCCGGTGGCGGCACGCCTCGCTCGCATCGATACTCGGGCGACTTCGGTGCTGCTCGTCGCGGGTGTCCTCGCGGGCCTGGCCGGGTCCGTCGCCTACACCGCGGCCACTCTGCCCGAATCACATACCGGTGGTGGACCGTCCGTCGGTCCCCCGGCCCCGCCTCGGGATATGGGCGCGCTCAATGCCTTCCGCGGTCAGATGAGCATGATGATGGGCGGCGGTGACGTCGATCCGAAGCTGGCGGACCTGCTGCGCGCCACCAATACCAAGTGGTCGGCTGCCATCGACCGTTCCGGTCCGGCCGCGGGCCTCGAATTGGCCACCCACACTTCGGTCATGGCCATCGGCGGCTTCACCTCCGAGGATCCGGTTCCGACCCTGCCGCAGTTCCAGGACGATGTCCGCAACCACCAGATCGGGTACTACATCGTTCCCGAGGTGCACCTGCCCGACTCCTGGCGGACCGACAAGGCGCCCGAGGGTGCCAAGGATCCGAAGGACGCCGCCGGTACGACTCCCCTGCCGGACAAGAACGCCGGCATCTGGCGGCCGGCCGGGAACAAGGAAATCCTCGACTGGGTCATGGCCCACTACACCGAACAGCACGTCGGTGGGCTCGCGGTCTTCGATCTGACCGCCGCAGCACACTAGTTCGACAACGACGACGGGCGTCAGCTGATCGAGGTCAGCTGACGCCCGTCGTTCTTGTACCGCTGAATCGGGTTCCTGCGCGGCCGCTTTCGAGTAGTTTCGCAACATGTTCCAGTTTTGTCGGTGACTCGCGGCGAAACTGTATGGGCGGAAGGGCTGGTTGTGACGTGACGGACTACATAGTCATCGGTTCCGGGAGCGCAGGAGCGATCATCGCGCGCAGACTCGCCGACACCGGCGCCGCCGTCACGCTGATCGAGGCGGGCCGGCGCGACAACACCCGGCTGGTGCGCAAGCCCGGCATGATCGGCCCGCTGCACAGCGTGCCGCAACTGAAGAAGATGATCGACTGGGGCCACTACACCGTCGAGCAGAAGCATGCGCTGGGTCGCATCATCCCGCAGACGCACGGCAAAGTGGTCGGCGGTTCGAGCTCTGTCAACGGCATGGTGTTCGTGCGCGGCAACCGGCGCAACTTCGATGATTGGGCGGGTGCGGGCAACACCGGCTGGTCGTATGAGGATGTGCTGCCGAGCTTCAAGAAGTTCGAATCCTTCGAGGACGGCGCGAACGAGTTCCGCGGTGACTCCGGTCCGATCAAGGTGATTCGCTCGCGTGATCTGACGCCCGCGTCCGAGTCGTTCATGCAGGCGCTGACCGAAACCACCGGTGTGGCACGCAATCCCGATTACAACGGCGCCGAGCAGGATGGCGTCTCGCTCTTCCAGCAGAGCAACAGCAACGGGCTGCGCTTCAGCACTTCGGTCGGATATCTCGACGATCGCCCGAAAACCCTTACCGTGCTGCCGAATACCCAAGTCGTGCGCATCGTGATCGAGAACGGCCGGGCCACCGGTGTGGAGTACCGGACCGAGCGCGGCACCGAAGTACTGCGGGCCGAGCGCGAAGTGATCGTCAGCGCAGGCACTTTCGGCTCCCCGCAGCTGCTCATGCTCTCGGGCATCGGACCGGCCGACCATCTCCGCGCTTTCGGCATCGACGTCGTCGCCGACCTCCCGGTGGGCGACAACCTGCACGATCACCTGTTCATTCCGATGACCTTCGCTATGCCGACCGCCGTGAACCGTTCGTCGCCAGGGTATTTCGCCCGCGCGTTCCTGCGGGAGTCGTTGCGCAACAACAGCACCTGGCTGGCCCGCACTGTATTCGAAGTGGTCGCGTTCCTGCGCACCCCGCACGCGGCGGGTGTGCCCGATCTGCAGCTACACGTGCTGCCGTGGGGATATCCCGGTCCGAATCAGGATGCGCCGGTGCGCCATACCCCCGATCCGCGGCAGTCGCTGACCGTCATGGCGACGATGATCTACCCGCAGAGCCGGGGCACATTGCGGCTGACGTCGGCCGATCCCACAGCGGCGCCTGCCATCGACCCCAATTACCTTGCCGAGCAACGCGATGTGGACACGCTGGTGTACGGGATGGAGCTGACCCGAGAGATCATGGCCGCCAAGTCGATCAGCGGCGCGGTGGACACCGAAATCTCCCCTGGTCCGCAGTATCCTGGCCGCGCAGATCTGACCGGTGAGGTCCCGAACCGGGCAACCACCGTCTACCACCCCGTCGGCACCTGCCGCATGGGCGTGGACGAACGCGCGGTGGTGGACCCGATGCTGCGGGTGCGCGGAGTGCAGGGACTGCGGGTCGCCGACGCGTCGATCATGCCGAACATCGTCGGCGGCAACACCAATGCGGCCACCATGATGATCGGCGAACACGCGGCCTCGATCATCCTGAGCTGAATCCCACCGATCCCATGGCGGGGTGGTGACCTGAGAATCAGGCCGGGGAGACGATCTGGATGAGATTTCCGCAGGTGTCGTCGAACACGGCGGTGGTCACCGGCCCTGCCTCCATCGGTTCCTGGGTGAAGGTGACTCCCAGTCCATGCAGCCGGTCGTACTCCGCCTGGACATCTGCGACCTGGAATGACGCGGCCGGAATGCCGTCGGCGATCAACCCGGTCTTGTACGGCTTCACGACGGGGTGTCCGTCGGGTTCCAACAGGAGTTCCGCACCTTCGGGGTCCTCCGGCGAGACGACCGTCAACCACCGGGCCTCCCCCAGCGGGACGTCGTGCTTTGTGGTGAAACCCAGTACCCCGGTGTAGAAGTCGAGGGCTTTCTGCTGGTCATCGACGAACACGCTGGTGATATAGATCCTCACGATGCCGTCCCTTCCTGGCGACCGGCCACCGCTCGGACAAGGGTGGCCAAGGTGTGGTCTCGAGGTGCTGGAACTGTACCGCGTCGATGTGCGGAGATTGATCTCATCCAGGGAGCGCGTCGCCCGGGAAGCCGTGGCATGGGCGAACCTCGCAGCGCATCATGCCCGCTCGCACGCAAGGGTCTCCGGCCATGATCTCGGCGGCTGCTGCTGCCGGCACGGTCATGATCGCGACTCCGGCTACGGTGTCGGACGCGACCGGACACAGGATCGCGATCACCCCGTCAGCGCGCAGCGACACCATGCGGCGCTGGTGTTCTAGTTCGATTGCGTCCGCGCCGTCCATGGTCCGCTCAGGCCCCCAATGAAGGAGCGCCAGGCTGTAGGGTTTCGCGGTCGCGGCCAGAGTCCGAATCTGCTCATCGGTGACTGTTGTGCTCATGATGGCTCCTCACTTCTGGATTTGTTCGGCCAGCGAGACGATGATTCCTTCGGGCCCCCGGACGTAGGCCATCCGCCACACGCCTTCGTATTCGCCGATGCCTCCCACCAGTCCGTAACCGTCGGCTGCTATCTGGTCGACCGCGGCCTGCAGGTCCTTTACCTCGAAGGCGACATTGCGCAGGCCCAGTTCGTTGGCCGGCGCGGCGGGCGAACCCGGGAGGTGGTCCGGGCGTGCGAAGCTCGACAGTTCCAGGGTCGTTCCGCCGCCGGGTAGTCGCAGCATGACGATCTCGGTGGCAGCACCGGTCATGCCGATCACGGTATCCAGGAACTCGCCTTCGATGGCCATCTTCTGATCGGCCTCCAAGCCGAGGCTGACGAAAAACGCTGTCGCGGTGTCGAGGTCGGCAACGGTGATGCCGACATGGTCGAAGCGCTGTGCGAAGCCCATCGGATACCTTCCTAAGTTTTTGTTGTAGAGAACATAGCACCTTTAAGTTCCCTAAGGGAACCCTGTTTGCCAAGATCGGCCACGCCGACCCGCGTTGCGGTCATTGCGGCGAGCCGATGCACGCCGACGACGTTCCCCTCTTCCCGGGCCCGGGTGCGGCTTCACGACCGAAGGCCGGATTGCCTGGGCCGGATTCCGTTGTGGGCAGCGCCATTAGGGATCTGTCGTACCACCCTGTAATGATCTCGAGGCAATGTTTTTTCGAACCTGGGGGAAGAAATCTCTATGACACTGTCTCGTAAAGCCGCACTGGGTCTGGTGGCCTGTACCGCAGGCGCACTGGTGACCGGCACCGCCGGCGCCGCGCACGCCGACGGCAGCTACTTCGGCGCGTTCGCCACCGCCGACCGCGGCAGCTCCATCCACGTCGTCGCCATGTGGAACTACCCGGACCAGGCCTCGGCCGACGCCGCCGCACTGCGCGACTGCGGTGACGCCAACTGCGTGATCCAACTGCGCTGGGCCGACGGCTGCGCTGCATACTCGCGCCGCGACGACAACCTCTTCTGGGCTACCGGCAACACCCGCGCCGAGGCCGAGCGCAATGCACTCGCCGCCGCCGGCCCGGACCCGAACCCGCTCCTGGTGAGCCTGGGCAGCGCCGAGCCGAGCACCGCCACGGTGCGCACCTCCGCCTGCACCGCAAACGCGGGCTGATCCACCCCGGAGTGCGGGCGGTACGCAATCCGCGCCGCCCGTCCTCCGGCTGCCGCGTACCGCCGTTGCAGGTGGGCCCGGGGGCGCGGTGCGTTGGTGATTAGTGACGCGGAGAAGGAGTACCTGGTTCCATGGTCCGTTCCGGCGATCAGATACATGCCTACCTGGTTAACCAGGTCAACCGAATGTTGCGCCGACTGAGCATGTTCGGCGGCGAGCCTGCGCTGTGGACGACGTTCGATCATCTGTACTTTCTCGAAGGCGACGAGGACGGCATCGAGAATCTGCGGCAATCCTGGCGCGATCGCAACGCTTTCACCCCCACCGGAGTGAAAGGCGCTCTCCAGAAACAGCTTCCACACAATGACATCGAGTATGCCCTCGCTTCCATTTATGGGGAAGTCGCTCGGAACAGGGGCTGGCTGCAGCTGGACCGAACCTTGACCGGTGACGAGTACACGGCGTTGTGCGCCGAAATCGCAGCCTTTACCGAACTCGACCGCACCTGGACCGACGTCGTCGGCATCTTCGGTGAGCCCAGCGTCTTATTCGGCGGATCGAACCCGCTCTACGGCAAGTCGTTGGGCTACGCGACCGCGAATGTCAGCGACCCGATGGTGATATTCCATCTCTGGAATGGTGTAGACCCTGGGGCCGAGCCCAATTGGCCTCCGAAAGTATTCGGATCCGGTCTTGCTGGCGATCCGTTGCGGCGCAGGCTCTTTCCCCGCCTCCTTCTCTTCACCCCCGAAGGCCACCGGCGCCGTCCCCGGATCTGACCGACCTCCATGCCACGTGACTAGTGGGGTGTCTCCACGCCGCAGAGGCGCAGGGTGGTTTCGAGGCACAGTGCTTCTGCCTCGTCGGTGGTGAGGCGGCCGGTGGCGACTTGCGCTACGGCGGTGTGCTGGAGTCCGAAGATGATGGCGGCGAGCCAGGCTGCGGGGAGTGACGGAGTGAAATCGCCTGTGCGCTGGCCTCGTTCGATGAGCCGTTCCAGTCGCGGGGGGCCGAAGTCGTGGGGGTCGCTCTCGGGTCGCGGGATCGTGGCGGCGTTCAGTAGCAGGGGGTAGCGGGCGAGGAATCGCCAACCGGCGCTGAGGAATTGGGCCAGGGCGGCGGCGGGTGGGGCGGTGTCGAGGCCCGCGTCGTCGAGCAGGGCGTCGTATTCGGCGGCTGCGGCCTCGACGAGGGCGGCGACCAGCGCATCGCGTGACGGGAAGTGCGCGTAGACGGTCTGGCGGGTGACGCCGGCCGCGGCGGCGATGTCCTCCATGCTGGCGTCGATCCGCTCGCCGAGCACAATCCGGGCCGCATTGAGGATGGCGTCGATGCTGCGCCGGGCGTCGGATCGGGGGCGGCGCGGCGGCGCGGTGGTGTTCTGCGAGTCGGCCATTTCAGAATCGTATGCGTTCGATCATAACCTTGACACGTTGTAAGAGATAGATAAGTCTTACATCATGTCAAGGAAAAGCTCCCTCGACGCAGGCCTGACTTATCGCTCATAAGGAGCAAGCTCATGCGAATTCTCGTCTCCGGTGCCAGCATCGCGGGTCCGGTGCTGGCGTACTGGCTCACCAGGCACGGCTTCTCCGTCACCGTTGTCGAGCGGACACCGGCTCCGCGTAAGACCGGCGGCCATGCGGTTGACCTGTTTCGGCCTGCGGTGGAAATTTCGGAGCAGATGGGCGTGCTCGCGCGCGTCGAGGAATGCGCGACCGGCACGAAACGGATGGCACTTCACCGGGAGGGCGCACGACGTCCTGTCGAGGTGGAGCTGTCGAAGATCTTCGGTGCGACCTCCGATCGGCACGTCGAGATCATGCGGGACGACCTGAGCGAGATCTACTACGACGCCACCAGCGACGATGTCGAGTACCTGTTCGGCGACTCGATCACGGAGATCTCGCCCGACGGCGAAGTGCGGTTCGAGAACGCCGCGGCCCGCCGCTTCGATCTCATTGTCGGCGCGGACGGGTTGCACTCCAATGTGCGTCGTCTCGTCTTCGGCGACGAGTCCCGCTTCAGTGCCTTCATCGGGGCCTATCTCGGGGTGCTGACCCTGCCCAATACCTTCGATCTCGACGGGGAGCTCCGCATCCACGTCGGCGTCGGCCGCACTACCGGCATATACGGTGCACGGCACCTGGGCGATGCGCGGGCGTTGTTCCTGTTCCGCAGCGAGCGCGAGCTGGACTACGGCCACCGCGATGTGCCCCGGCAGAAGGAGTTGCTACGCAAGACATTCGGTGGTTTTCATGCCGACGTGGACCGCTGCCTGGATGAGCTCGACCGCACCCCGGCGTTCTACTTCGACTCGATCACCCAGCTCCGCATGGACACCTGGTCGCGGGGCCGGGTGACGCTCGTCGGCGACGCGGGCTACAGCCCGGGCCCGGCCGTCGGCGGCAGCACCAGTCTGGCTGTCGTCGGCGCGTATGTCCTTGCCGGCGAGCTGGCACGGGCGGGCGGTGACCATGAGCGCGCCTTCCCCGGCTACGAGCGCGCGATGGCAGAGCATGTGCGCGGGAGCCAGGCGGCCGCACTGAGCGCAGCGCAGACCCTGGTCCCCACGTCGCGGCTCGGCGTGTCAGGACTGGTCCAGGGCACTCGTTTGATCTCGGCGCTGCCCGCGGGGCCCAGCCGAGCCTTCATCCGACTCGTCAGTAAGACTGCACGCCTCTACAACTCCATGACCATCGAGGATTACCGGCCCTCGGCTGCCACATCAGGAGGCCGGGTAGGCCTGAGGTGATGCGACGTCGGAGATCCGGTAGATCCCAGGCCGGCCATCACACGGTGCAGCAATCGACGCCTGAGCTACTAGGCCGACCTCGGGTCATATAGCGGATTGTGATGCGGCAGCGGTGGGGTCTAGCGCTGCGAGCGAAAGCAAATGGCGCGGCGGGGAATTCATGATGCTCGTGGAGTGCATGCCCAAGGCGCCATCGACGTGCAGTAGTTCACCGGAGGCCATCGGCCGCCACCCAGGGTCGGTGTCCATTCGTTCGGTGGCGACGACGACCGCCGGATAGTCGGCGAGTTGCCCACTGCGGGAACGGATTCCGGCATGCCCGGCATGGTCGAGGTGGCGGTCGCCGGTCATACCGCCCGCCGGGCGCTCCAGCACGAAGAGATCATGGGTGTCGGGGTACCGCATCGCCCACATGTCGGTGGCCGTGGTCAGAATCAGGTTGAGCGCGTAGACGGGGAGATGGTCGGCGATCCAGTGCACCGCGTCGGCGATGCCCGCGGTCACATCGCCGCCGCGCTTATCGGTGCGCTGGGTGATCAGGGCGAAGTACCTTTCGGAGTCCGTATCGCCCTGAACCAGGCTGCGGTACTCCCCCAGTTCGGCATCCAGCTCGTCCAAACCCTGCAGCACACCATTGTGTGCGAAGAGCCGATCGTGCTGTTCGAACGGATGCGTATTGCGTGTTTCCAGACCGCCGGTGGACGCAAACCGCACGTGCGCAATGAAGGTCGCCGACTCGCGCCCCCTGGCCTCGTGTGCGAACAGCATGTCTTTATACGCCGCGATCGGCTGCTTCTCCACCAGCGGCAAACCGTCGGCGGAGAAGGTCCCGAGACCTACCCCGTCAGGCTCGCGATGACTCTGCTGCACCAGGCTGTCCGGTGCGTTCAGCAACCAGAACGTGGCGCGCACCCGCTGCGGTGCGGCCGACAATCCGAACAGGCGACACATAGCAACCTCCTGAAAAAGGGCTATCGGGCGATCAGTCGTTGATGACAGGGCTCGCGGCTGCGCGTACGACGGCATCGGTGAGCCGGGTGAGTTCGACAAGTTCGGGGGTGGCGAGCCCGTCTGTGAGAGCGATGATTCTGCGGCCGATCTCCTTGGTGCACTGGTCGGTGAGCTTTCTGCCCGCCGGGGTCAGGGAAACCAGGACTGCGCGGCCGTCGTGCGGGGAGGGTGAGCGCTGAACGAGACCGCGTTTCTCGGCGCGACCGACCAGGCCGGTCATGGAGGATTTGTCCAGGCCGAGGTGACTGCCGAGTTCGAGCATGCCGGGCTGCCGGTCGCGCAGGACGCCCAGCATCCTGATCTGAATGACCGACAGGTCGTGTTCGGCGCCGACGGCGGAGAGGACGCGCTGGGTCAGGAAAGACAGCTGGACCAGGGCGTCCACCGTGTTCAACGGCTTGTTGTCGATGAACACGGTGGAGACGGGATCAGTGGTCATACCGCCAGCCTACTTGACCTAGTACGCGAGACAAACTAATCTGAGGGAAACTAGTACGTGCCACAAACCACAATGGTTCGGCAACGACGCCTTCCCATCGCCGGCCGACATCCGCCGGCACAGGATCAGGAGACCTCATGCATGCCGCAGTCGTCCGTTCATTCGGCAGCCCGCCCACCTTCGACACCTTCCCGACCCCGACCGCGTCCGGTGAGCACGACATTCTCGTGGATATTGTTGCGGCAGGCCTGCATCCGCGAGTCCGATCAGCCGCCGACGGCAGCCACTACAGCTCCGACGGCACCTTGCCGATGATCCCCGGCGTCGATGCGGTCGGTCGCACCGCAGAGGGTGAACTGCTCTATTTTGTTGCCCTCGACACCGCACTCGGCACCATGGCCGAGCAGGCCGTCGTCGATCGCCGCCGAGCCATCACCCTGCCCGCCGGCACCGACCCGATCGCCGTGGCCGCGGCGATGAACCCCGCCATGTCGTCCTGGGTGGCGCTGCGCCGCCGCGTCGCCTTCCAGCCCGGCGGATCCGTGCTGGTCATGGGCGCGACGGGCAATGCCGGACAGCTCGCGGTCCAGATTGCCAAACACCTCGGCGCCACCAGGGTGATCGGCGCAGGCCGCGATGCGGAACGCCTGGAACTGGTGCAGAGCCTCGGCGCCGACGAGGTGGTGAGCCTGGACGGCGAGGACGCGGAGGTCGCCGAGCGGCTCGCACGGGCGGCCGCAGATGTCGACGTCGTAATCGACTACCTGTGGGGTCATCCCACCGAATTGGCCATGCCCGCACTGCTGACCGCCCGCACCGACCGCTCGAAGGCACTGGCCTGGATTCAGATCGGCTCGATGGCAGGCGCAGACATCACCCTGCCGTCATTCCTCCTCCGCGCGGGGAATCTGAATATCATGGGCAGCGGCCAAGGTTCGGTGACCACGGCGGGCATCCTCGCCGAATTACCCTCGCTCGTAACGGAAATCGCCTCCGGCGCCCTCGCCGTGGATCCGCTCCCGATGCCACTGGATCAGGTCGAGCAGGCGTGGAAGACCCCCACCGCACCCGGCCAGCGCATCGTCATGGTCCCCTGAGCGGCTGTCTCCCAGCCTGATTCGCGTTCACATCAGCCGCGCGACGGTGTTGCGGACTTGTCGACCTACAGTGGTTCTGGGCACCATCAGGCGAACATTCACGCAGATCTGCTGCTTCTTCCACACGAGGGTGCGAAGGCCCGCCCGGTAGCGGGCAAAGGCCGGACCGTAATTGCCTGCGGCAGCGGCAAGTTCGTTTGCGAGCCGAGAGGCGCCCACCACGGCCAGTTCCGCACCCGCACCGGACGCAGGTGAGGCGCACCAGGCCGCATCACCCAGCAACGCCACCCGGCCCGACGACCACGAGTCCATATGCACTTGACTCAGCGCGTCGCCAGGAAGAGTCGCCACCGAATGCCTCGGTCACCACCCGTTTGTGCTCGGCGATATCGCAATGGTCGTACGCGAACCGATCGGACCGAAAGATGAAGTACGCCTTTGCCTGCGCATGGTTTCCCGAACGGTAAAGCGGCCACAACTCCAAGCCTGACCGATACCTTCGTCACCGTTCTGATGGATGTCCTGAAGCCCAGGTGAGTCGTGCCTTTCCGGGGTACTTTGACACCGAGGCAGCGATCGGGGGGTATCCGATGGACGCCGACGTCACAATCGGAGGGGCCGAACATCGCCGAATCACTGTTCTTCTTCGGTGGAACTATCGTCACGTACGACGACACAGCACACCCCGTCGAAGCCGTGCTGGTGACCTATGGACTGATCGCCGCCGTCGGCACCGACAAAGAACTCCGCCCGACGGCGCGTGATGTCGGAGCCCGCGAGATCGACCTCGCCGGCCGCGCATTGCTGCCCGGGTTCATCGACGCCCACCATCACTTCCTGTTCGCCGCACTGGACCGTCGTTCGACCGATCTGCGCCTGAGGACACTGGTAACCGCGGGGGTTCAGTTGGCAGGATCGTCGGACTACCCCTCCGGTGACTACCGCGTACTTCCCGCCATTCAGGCGGCGGTCACTCGCCGCGCACGCAGTAGAGTGGTCTACAGCCCGGAGGAGGCGATCACTGTCGGTCAGGCGCTGCGCGCCTACACGATGGGATCGGCTGACGCGCTTGGTGTCTCCGACATTGCAGGCAGCATCGCAGTCGGAAAGCAAGCCGACCTCGTCGTCATCAACCGCAACCCCGTGGACGTCGAACCGGAGCACATCGGTTCCCTCACCGTCGAAGAAACCTACGTCGCGGGTGCATGCGTATATCGGGCCCACCCACAGCAGCAACCCTCGCAGCAACCCTCGAGTAGTTGATCAACCGGAGGAAATCGTGTCCGAGCCCGTGGACGTCGCGATCGTTGGAGCTGGTGTCGCCGGCCTGGTGGCTGCACGCGAGAGCGTGCGGCGAGGTAATGACGTCGTCGTGCTGGAGGCGCGCGATCGCGTCGGTGGCCGGCTCCTCAACGAGGAATTGTGCGATGGCGTCCTCATCGAGATGGGTGGGCAGTGGGTCGGTCCCGGGCAGGATCGGGTACTCGCCCTTATCGGCGAACTCGGTCTTTCCACCTTCCCCACCCACACAGCCGGCCGGCACATCCTCGAAGTGGGCAACTCCCGCACCCTTTACACCGGCCGCGTTCCGCTGTTCAATCCGCTGGCCATGGCCGATGTCGGACGAGCCCAGTGGGCACTGCGCCGCGCCGCGCGAAGAATCCCCCTGGACGAACCCTGGACGGCGACGGGCGGTGACCGGTTGGACGGGCAGACCTTCGCGACCTGGTTGGATCGGCGACTCCACACCGACGATGGACACGCCATCATGCACATGGCCACCGAAGCGATCTTCGCTGCCGGGCCGGAGGACATCTCTGCGCTCTGGGCTCTGTTCTACATCCATGCAGCAGGCGGTCTCGACGCACTGATCAATGTCAGCGGTGGTGCGCAACAGGACCGAGTCGTCGGCGGTTCCCAGCGCATCGCCCTGGCATTGGCGGAGGAATTGGCGGACCGCGTCGTCCTCGGGACGCCCGTCACCGCCATCGACTGGACGTCGAGCGGTGTTGTGCTCCACACGGCCGGCGGCAGCTCCTACGAGGCGCGGCGCGCCATCGTCGCAGTCCCTCCACCGCTCGCCGCACGCATTCGGTTCAACCCGGCCCTCCCGACGGATCGAGATCAGCTGCTTCAGCGCATGCCGATGGGGCGGGTCATCAAGGTCAATGTCGGCTACTCCGAACCGTTCTGGCGTGCCGACGGGCTCAGCGGACAGGCGAACAGCGGTTCACGAGCACTCGGGACCGTCTTCGACAACACACCGTCAACAGGGAACCCCGGCGTCCTGGTCGGATTCCTTGAAGGCAGGCACGCCGACTTCGCCTCCCGGCTCTCACCAGACGAGCGTCGCCGCAAAATCCTGGCCGACCTCGTCGGCTACTTCGGCGAATCCGCGGCCGGCCCCATCGCCTACCTCGAACGCGACTGGGCCGCAGAGGAATACACACGCGGCTGCTACGGCGCCTTCGCCGGCCCAATGGCCCTGACCCGTTTCGGGCCGGCTCTCAGGACACCCATCGGCCCGCTGCACTGGGCCGGCACCGAGACCGCGACCGCGTGGGCCGGCTACATCGACGGTGCGATTCAATCCGGACAGCGCAGCGCCGATGAAGTCGCCCAAACACTCAGCCGCACAACAACCATCGAAAAAACGGCTGAGTCACCGGGCTGAACGTCCATAGCTGTCCGACTTGGCTGACTCGGGGCAGCTGGCAGGTTAGCGGCGCAGCGCGTCAACGATTCAACTCCAGATGTTTCTGCCCCCGGTGGCCGCATTGCGCTGGCAGTCAGTGTGATTCGCTGTCCGTGGTCGGCTGGGTGTCGGCGTACTCCTTGTCGGTGACGTGTACGCCCCAGGTGACGTCGTCGCCTTCCCATAGCGCGAGATGCGTCATGAAATGCTCGGCGGTCGCGCCGTGCCAGTGTTCTTCGCCGGGCGGCGTCCAGACGGTGTCACCCGGCCGCATGACGATGACGCGGCCGTCGCGGGTCGCGACCACGCCGATGCCTTCGGTGACGTGCAGGGTCTGGCCGACGGCGTGGCTGTGCCAGGCGGTGCGTGCGCAGGGGCTGAAGCGCACCGAGTTCAGGCGGATGCGGGAGGGGTCTTCGCCGCGATGGATGGTGTCGATCCAGACGTCGCCGGTGAAGATCGAGTCCGGGCCCTTGATGGTCGGCACGGGGCGCATCAGTTCCATGGTTCTCCTCGAATGGTGTTGCGGTGCTTGCGATCAGGGCTGCAGCAGGACCTTGATGGCGCGGCGGTCGTCCATTGCACGATAGGCGTCGGCGACCTGATCCAGGGGCAGAGTCAGATCGAAGACCTTGCCCGGATTGATATGGCCGTTCAGTACCCGGTCGATGAGATCGGGCAGGAAGCGGCGCACCGGAGCCGGGCCGCCCCGCAGCCCCACATGCGACGAAAACAGTTGCTGAACGGAGATTTCCACGCCGTGCGGGACACCGACGAAGCCGACATTGCCGCCGGGGCGGGTGGAATGCAGTGCCTGCTGCATGGATTCGGCGGTGCCGACGCATTCGAGCACGCAGTCCGCGCCGACGCCCTGGGTAAGTTCCTTGATTCGGGCGATGCCCTCGTCGCCGCGCTCGGTGACGATCTCGGTCGCCCCGAATTCGAGGGCCAGCTTCTGCCGGTCCGCATGGCGACTCATGGCGATAATGCGTTCCGCACCAAGCTCTTTGGCGGCGAGCACACCGGACAACCCGACAGCGCCATCGCCGACGACCGCGACAGTCGCCCCGGGTTTCACCTCAGCCGCCACTGCGGCGTACCAGCCGGTGCCCATCACATCGGACAGGGCCAGCAGACTCGGAATCAGATCGGCATCGGGCTCCCCCGGCGTGGCAACCAGCGTGCCGTCGGCCAGCGGAATGCGGATCGCCTCCGCCTGGCAGGTGCTCATGAATTCCCGGTGCACGCACGCGGACTGATACCCGTACCGGCAGTTCGGACAGGTGTTGTCCGAGGTCGCGAACGATCCGATGACAAACTGCCCCGGCCGCACCGAGGTCACCTCGGCACCGACCTCCTCCACCACACCGACGTACTCATGCCCCATCGGATGCGGTTCGCTCACCGGATTGATGCCCCGGTAACTCCACAGATCCGATCCGCACACGCACGTCGCGACAGTGCGAATAATCGCATCGGTAGGCGCACTGATCTCCGGGTCCGGCCGCTCTTCGAAGCGGACATCGCCGGGCGCATAAATAACGGCTCCTCGCATGGAATTCTCCTGTTTCCTCGCAACGGCGGAATGGTTCACGCGGCAATATCAGCGGATCACACGTCCTCGGAACAATCACCACACTATCGATAGAAGTCCTGGTAGCGCGATGGAGCCTCGACCAGATCCTCGATCGCAGCAACCCGCCATCCCGGGTTGGGACCTGCGTTTCGAAATATCCTGTAGCTCAGCAAAGTTGGAACCCGCATGACCGATGTAGCGCGCCAGCGGCTCCACCATGCCATCATCACCGAGTTCCGCGCCAATAGCGGCCGAGTGGCCCAATTCGCAGACCGGGACCTGCTGCTCTTGACCACGATCGGCGCTCGCACCGGCACACAGCGCACGTGGCCCCTGGCCTATATCCGGCGCGGCGACGATCTGGTCGTCTTCGCCGCGAACGGCGGCCGCCCCAACCGCCCCGGCTGGTACTTCAACCTGGTCGCCAACCCCACCGCCACCATCGAGGTAGGCACCGAATCCCGGCCCGTCCGAGCAACAGTCGCCACCGGCGACACCCGCACCCAGATCTGGACCGGCATCGTGGAGTCCTCCCCCGCCGTGGCGGAAACCATCGCCCAGTTCCAATCCCAGGTCCCCTGGGAAATCCCCCTCATCACCCTCACCCGATCCGCCGGCAGCCTCTAGCCAAGTCGCCGAGCCTCCAACGCTCTGGTGACCAGCTTCCGGGCAGCGTCCCCCGTTAGGGATTTTTCCGCGAGCAGCTCGAAGGCACGCCCGTAGGCCGCCAGTTCGCGCGGCTGTGTGATGGTCAGCGCCGCGGTCACGCCCTCGACGATTGCCAGGCGGTTGCCGTAGATGATGAAATTTGTTGGGGAAACCAGGTATTGGGCCATCGCGGGGACGATGCCCAGCAGCACCCTGGGAAGTGACATGGCGGTCAAGAGTCGGTCGAGCTGCCCGAACATGACGCCGTCGTCGCCTACGGTCGTGTAGAGGGCTTGTTCGCCGATGAGGTAGTGGACGCGACGGTTTCCTCGGTACAGGTACCGCTGCTGCCGATCCATCCGTGCCGCGACCGCTTCCTCGGCATCGTTCGGGGTCTGGTTGAATTCCGCGACTTGCCGGAAGATCGCTTCCGCGTATTCCGGAGTGTGGAGAAGACCGGGAACCAGCGCGGGATCGTAACCACGGATGAGCGTGGTCCCCGATTCGATGTCGTTGACCTTCTGCTGCGCCCGGCGGATGCCGGCTCCGAGCGAGCGTCGCCATTCGAGATATGCCGCATCGATATTGCGGAGACTGGCGACGAGATCGGCTACGTGCCTTTCCGCTCCCGTGAGGGTGCACCAGGACCGGATATCGTCCTCGGTGGGTGTTTGCTTGCCATACTCGATCTTCGAGACCTTGGACGGATGCCAGCCCGCAAGCTCGGCGAGCCGGCGGCCGCTCAGTTCGGCATCCCGGCGAAGATCTCGAAGCTGCTCTCCGAGCGCTTCGCGCGCCTTGTGGACGGTGGTCACGCAGTGACGGTAGTCCGCCGGTAATCGGCATACGGAATCGCTTGCCGCCACACAGCATTACGGATCTCGACGCAGCGCTTCACCAGCACCGGGTCCGTAGTCACTGCCGCTCCGGCCGTTGCGCCATCCGAGCTGAACATCGTGTAGGCAACCGTGGTGTCGTCGAATAGCCAATAGTCGTCTGCCGCAAGCTCATCGGCGTTGACGAGATGGCGTGACAGATATCGAATATCCTCGCCCGCTTCAATATTGAGCGGCGAGACCGCGAGACTCCAACGGACGTAGTCGACGTGAGGTTCGGTGATGACTCGCACGCGAGTGAAGGCCACCCCACGATCCGTAGACTGCCGAACGAGATCGAACCAGCCCTGCAGCCAACTGAAGTCGTCCGTTTCGCCGTTCAAGAACTTGCGAAACGGCTCGGATTCCTCCGGCGTCTCGTAGGCATCCTGCACTTCCAGGTGAAACGCCGACCGCTGACATGTGCGGAACAGGCTCGTGAAGTTGTCGTCAATCAAGTGCAGCATCGCGGCGAATCTCTTTCCCTACAGGTACTTCCACGCTGCGTTCGTGAGCCGGGGTGTCCATCTGCGCCAGCGCTTCCGGGTCGATGACCGGTTCGCCGATAAGGGTGAACGTGCCGTGCCCCGTGTCGTGCAGCAGCGTACCGAGGCACGTACCTGGCTCGAGGTAGGCCAGTAGTGGGTGCGGTATTTCGATCGAATCCGGCTGATTCGGTACCCGCCACCCCTGGCACACGTAGGTGCCCCGGTCCGAGGCGTACAGCGTGGGTGAATGGTCGCCCTGGGTGTTCTTACCGAGAAAACGCAAGCGCATGACAGTGCCTCCGTATGAGAGTTACCAGACTCTCAGTATCGCGCGAAATTCGACGCATCTCCGCCGAATCGTCAAGCAATCTAGAGCAATTTCGTGGTGTTGCAAGCAATCCAGCCTCTAGCGTCGCAGCTGGACGCTCGGTGCCGGAGTCGATCACCGGTCGCGGGGCGCCTTACCTGAGCCGGACAGGGGTCGAGATGACTTGGCGCACAAGACTCACGGAGTTTCCCGGTGGCCTGCTGGAGACCCGTGTGTACGAGGACGAATCCGACGACGATCAACCACAAGGAGAGGAAATGCATTACAAGCCAGCAGCATTGGGCTATCTCAGATCCGATGTGTCCGGAGTGAGTCAGCTCTGGGATGAAGCGCAGATCCGCAGGCTCGCCTCGCGCCTCGGGTACGACTTCTCCGGAATGGTGCTCTACGACCCGCTTTCGGGCCGGCCACCGCTGGCCCGGCTCAAGGCTCAGGCCACCCGCCTCGACGCCGAGGCCGTCATCGTGCCCGGAGCCGATCATTTCGAGGGCGGACAGGTGCCGGAGTCATTGGTCAGGCAGCTAGACGTAATCACTGTGAGCCTTCGGGAAGGGATACCTCCTGGTCAGTAGTGCGGGGGGACGCGGTGGGGGGTCTGGGGTTACCGTGGCGCTGTGACTATCACTTCAGGGGGAACGGTGATCGATCGGCGGGCTTTGAGTGGGTGGAGTCGGACGGCTTCCACTGTGGCGGATGTGCTTTCGCCGGCTGATGTCGATGAGGTGGCTCGGGCGGTGCGGGAGGTGGGGCCTCGGGGAGTTATCGCGAGGGGGCTGGGGCGGAGTTATGGCGATCCGGCGCAGAACGGGGGTGGGCTTGTTGTCGATATGACCGCGATCAATCGGATTCACAGTGTGGATCCCGATAGCGGGGTGGTCGATGTGGATGCGGGGGTCAGCCTCGACAAGTTGATGCGCGCGGTATTGCCGCACGGGTTGTGGGTGCCGGTATTGCCGGGGACGCGGCAGGTGACCGTGGGCGGGGCTATTGCCTGCGATATCCATGGGAAGAACCATCATTCGCATGGCAGTTTCGGCAACCATGTGGTGTCGATGGAGCTGCTGACCGCAGATGGTTCGGTGCGCAGGCTCGAACCGGAAGGGCCGGGGGCGGAGCTGTTCTGGGCGACCATCGGCGGGATGGGGTTGACGGGGATCGTAGTGCGGGCGCGAGTTCGGATGAAGCACACAGAGACCGCGTATTTCATTGTGGACAATGACCGGACCGATTCGCTCGAAGAGACCATGGAGCTGCTCACGGGCGGTTCGGACGACGGTTACGAATACTCGATGTCGGTGCCCGACACCATCAGTACCGGGCCGAAGCTGGGGCGGGCCGGCTTCAGCCGGGGATCGCTCGCCACACTGGACCAGTTGCCGGTCGAGTTGCGCGCCGATCCGCTGAAGTTCGATGCGCCGCAACTGTTCACCGTGCCCGATATCTTCCCGAGCGGGATGGTCAACAAGTTCACGGCCCGGATTCTCGCCGAGGCCGCCCATCACGCGCTTCCGAAGCGGGCACGCGGGCGGATCCAGAATCTGACGCAGTTCTATCACCCCCTGGATCTGCTCGGGGAATGGAACCGCGCCTACGGCAAGCGTGGTTTCCTGCAGTACCAGCTGTCGATGCCGTTCGGGGCCGAGGACCAATTGGCCGAGGCGGTGCGCGCCATCGCGCACTCGGGGCATCCCTCGTTCCTGAATGTGTTCAAACGCATGGGCCCGGGCAACCGCGCACCGCTGTCGTGGCCGCATCCGGGATTCATGCTCAGCCTGGATTTTCCGATCGCGCCGGGACTCCACGAGTTCTGCACGGAATTGGATGAGCGGGTGCTGGCGGCCGGGGGCCGACTGTACTTCGCCAAGGACTCGCGCACCTCACCGGAGATGGTGCGGGCAATGTATCCGCGGCTGGAAGAATGGCGGCGCATCCGCGACGCCGTCGACCCGGAGCGGGTGTTCGTCTCCGATATGGATCGGCGATTGCACCTGGTCGCCGACGAACCGGGCGCCGGGCGCCGCTAGCAGTAGATGAGTACCGGCCGGCCCGAGTCGGCCGCCCGAACCACATGGGGAGAATTCATGCTGGAAGTCGCGCATTTGGTGCGCCGATTCGGCGACAATGTCGCTGTCGACGATGTGTCCTTCACCGTGCAGCCCGGCGCCCTCACCGGATTCGTCGGCGGCAATGGTGCGGGCAAGACCACCACCATGCGAATGATCATGGGCGTCTTGGCAACACACGGCGGCACCGTGAACTGGCAGGGCCGGCCGGTCACCGCGGCGGATCGGCGTTCCTTCGGTTATATGCCGGAGGAACGCGGCCTGTATCCGAAACAGCCGGTCCTCGACCAACTCGTCTATCTGGCACGCCTGCGCGGATTGACGGCAGTCGATGCCAAAAATCATGCGCTGCAATTGCTGCAGCGATTCCAGCTCGGTGACCGGGCGAAGGACAAGCTCGAATCCTTGTCACTGGGCAATCAGCAGCGGGTGCAGATCGCGGCCGCCGTCATCACCCGGCCCTCGGCGCTCATTCTCGATGAGCCGTTCTCCGGCTTGGACCCCCTCGCCGTCGATGCCATGGCCGAATTGCTGGGTGAATATGCCGCGCAAGGCGTCCCGGTGCTGTTCTCCTCGCATCAGCTCGATCTGGTCGAGCGCCTGTGCGACCACCTGGTCATTCTCGCGAAGGGTCATGTGGTCGCGCAGGGTCCGGCCACGCAGCTGCGCAATTCGGGTCCGGCGCGGTATCGGCTGGTAGTCGACGGTGACAGTAGCTGGCTCGACAACTTCGCCGGGATACATGTGCTCGAGAACAATGGCGCGGGTGTGCTCTTGGAACTCACCGATGCCAGCACCGACGAGCTGCTCACCGCCGCGCTCGCGCACGGTTCGGTATGGGAACTGGCCGAGGTGCGGCCGACGGTGTCGGAAATCTATCGAGAGGTGACCGCATGAGCCCCGAATCGGACGGGCGCACCGCCGAATCCGCTCCTGCCGGGGTATGGCGCATTGTCGCCCAGCGGGAAATCGCGGTGAAGCTGCGGGACCGTGGGTTCCTCATCTCCACGATCATCACGATTGTCGCCATTGTCGCCTCGCTGACCGTCAGCGGAATACTGAGCAGTCGCACCACGAACGTCAATGTGGCGATCGTCGGCAACGATGCCGCTCAGATCGTCACCACGGCGAGCAGTCTGGCTCAGAGCGCGAACAAGAAGGTCGATTTCACCACCCACGAGGTGACTGATGCCGCCACCCTCGAACAGCAGGTTCGCGACGGCAGCGTCGATGTCGGCCTGGTGTCCGCCGACTCGGGCTGGCAGCTGATCGGGAAGGCCGCGAAGAACGACGATGCCTCGACCTACCTCACCGCCGCTGTCCAGCAGATCACGCTGCAGCACAATGCCACTGCCGCGGGCATCTCCCTGGAGCAGCTCGGTCGCGGCAGCACGGTGAGCTACACCCTGCTCGACAAGGCCACCGTCGATCCGGGGCTCGCGAAACTGGTGGCAATCGTCTTCGCGCTGCTGTTCTATCTCTCGTCGGTGCTGTTCGGCATAGCCATCGCGCAGAGCGTGGTGGAGGAGAAACAGAATCGCATTGTCGAGATCCTCGCCAGCGCAATCCCGCTGCGGCAGTTGCTGATCGGCAAGGTGGCCGGCAATACCACCATGGCGTTCGGCCAGCTCGCCCTGTTCGTGTGTGCGGGCTTGATCGGCTTGGTCGCCACCGGCAAGGGCGATCAGCTCGCGCCGATCGCCGGAGCCGCCGGCTGGTTCATCGTGTTCTTCGTGGTGAGCTTCCTCGCCCTGGCCAGCCTGTGGGCGGTGGCGGGCGCGCTGGCCACCCGCAGCGAGGATCTCCAATCCACCTCTACCCCGCTGTCGATGGTCATCATGATCGTGCTGTTCGCCGGCATCTTCCTCTCCGGCCCCGCCCGAGTGGTCGCCTCTTATATCCCGCTGGTCTCCATCGTCGCCATGCCCAGCCGCCTCGCCGACGGCACGGCCGCCTGGTGGGAGCCCATCATCGCGCTCCTGCTGACAGCGGCCGCGACCTACGGCACCGTCTCCATCGCCGAGAAGCTCTACCGCCGCTCCCTCATGCAGACCCAGGGCCGCCTCACCATTCGCCAGGCCCTGCGCGTGGAGGACTGACCGATGATTATCAACGCAAGCCCGGTGCTTCAGGGCCGGGATAGCTGATCTCTCAATCGGGTCTGCGTTGTTGTTGGACGTACTGCTTGATGATTTCCAGTGGTGCGCCGCCGCAGGAGGCGGCGAAGTAGGACGGCGACCACAACTGTTCGCGGTGCGTGCCTAGCGGGTACTGCTGCCGTAACCGGCGTGAGGACACTCCTTTGAGTGAGTTCACCAGTTTCGACAGCTGCATGGTGGGCGGGTATTTGATGAGCAGGTGTACGTGGTCGTCTTCGCCGCTGAACTCGCGCAGCGTCGCCCCGAAGTCGGCACACACGTCGGCCATGATCGGTTCCATCGATGTGGGACTCACCGATCTCGCGGTGATCGCCCGTTCGGACGGGACCCGGGAGAAGATCGCTAATCCGCGCTATCTGCGGTCGCGTGAACGTCGGCTAGCGCGGGCACAGAAAGTGTTGTCCCGCACACAGAAAGGGTCCCGCAACCGCGCCAAGGCGCGGGTCAGGGTCGCGGTCGCGCACCGCAAGGTCCGTGAATCCCGGCTCGATCATCACCACAAGCTCGCTCTGCGGTTGATTCGTGAGAACCAAACGGTCGCGGTGGAGGACTTGTGCGTGAACGGTTTGGCCCGGACCAGGTTGGCGAAGTCGGTGCATGATGCAGGTTGGTCGATTCTGGTGCGGTTGCTCGAGGAGAAGGCCGCCCGGTACGGGCGGACCCTCATGAAGATCGACCGCTGGTTCCCCTCGACGCGCAAGTGTTCGTTGTGCGCGGTGGTGAGCGAGAAGAAACCGTTGCATGTTCGTGAATGGGTGTGCGTGTGTGGTGCGGTGCTCGATCGCGACTACAACGCCGCGGTGAACCTCATCGACGCCGCAGGGCTTGCGGAGTCGTTAAACGCTTGTGGACCCGATGTCAGACTCCGGCTTGCCGGGGCAACCGGGGTTGAATCAGGAACCCACCGAACGGAGGACACGACATGTGTTCCCGCGTAGGAATCTCGGCTTTCACGGCCAGGAGGAAGTCAATGCGTGAATCGAGGTTCGAATCCTCGTACCCCAGCGTGGAGAGTGATCCGCGACGGTTCGCGGGACCGCTTGCTAAGCGGATCGAACGCTGCGCGTTTCGGGTCCGACTCCTGCGCTCTCCGCCGTGGCGAAGGCCAGTAGATCGCTGGTGAGGCGTGCGCTGTGGGTCAGGTAGAGCCCGTGCGGGCCGTTCTCGTAGATGACCAGTTCGCCGTGCGGGAGCAGGTCCACCAGCGGATGACCGGAGATTTCGACCGGCACCGAGGCATCGTGATCACCGTGGATGATCAGCGCGGGAACAGTGATCGCGGGAAGTTCGGCGCGGAAATCGGTTTCGACGACAGTGCGATTGCATTCGATGAGCGCCCGCAGCGGCACATCGATCATGGGATGCAGCGTCCAGTCCCGAACCGGCTGGGACACAGCACATCCGGGCAGTCCGTCACCGAAGTAGGCGCCGGCGTTCTCCGAGAGCCAGACACCGAAGTCCCGCCGCCAGGAGGCGCGGACCTCCTCGACCGCGACCCCGGGGAGTCCGGCCGGATTGTTCGGACCCGCCAGCATGAGTGGCAGCACCGCGCCGATCAGGACGATCCGATCCACCCGAGCACTGCCGTGCCGAGTCAGGTAGCGGACGATCTCACCGCACCCCATGGAATGGCCGACCAGCATGACATCGTGCAGGTCGAGATGGTCGAGCACCGCGGCCAGATCATCGGCGAGGGTGTTGTAGTCGTAGCCGCGACCGGGATCGTCGGAACGCCCGTGGGACCGCCGGTCGAAGGCGATGGTGCGCAGGCCACTGTCGACGAGCGGCCCCATCTGATACTGGAATTCGGTGCTGCTGAGCCCCCACGCGGAGCAGAACAGTACGGGCCGCCCGGTGCCCCAGTCACGGTAGAAGAGGCTGGTGCCGTCGCGGGTGTCGAGGAAAGGCATGGTGTTCGGTCCTTTTCGGTCTCGCGGCCCGTTCTGGGCCGACGGGACAACACTCGGCGCTGCCACAGCGGGAGGGTCAAGCGCTGCGGGCGGCGAGACTCTCCCCTAGGGGGAGCCGCCAGAATGGAGGTCATGCTGTCGTATCTGTCGATCGGTGACTTCTCGCGCGCCACCCACATGACCGTCAAGACGCTGCGCCACTATCACCGGATCGGACTGCTCGAACCGGCCGGAGTGGACCCGCATACCGGATATCGGCAGTACACCGCCGATCAGATTCCCATCGCGCAGGTGATCCGGCGCTTCCGCGACCTGGATATGCCGCTCGAACAGATTCAGGCCGTGTTATCGGCCCCGGATCTGACGACCCGCAATGAGCGGATCTCCGCCCACCTGACCCGGCTCGAGGACGAACTCGGCCGCACGCAGCGCGCGGTGTCGTCGCTGCGAAACCTGCTCTCCCCCAGCGCATCCCAGAAGGAACCGCGGATCGAACTACGCAGCCTGCCCGCAACGCCCGCGGCCGCGATCATCGACATTGTGGATGCCGGGAGCGGAGCGGCCTGGGCCCAGGGCGCGCTCGGCGAGCTGACCGCCACGCTCACCGCGCAACAGCTGCACATCGACGGCCCGCCGGGCGGGATCTTCGGCGACAGCATCTTCACCGAACACCGCGGCCAGGCCACGATCTTCCTCCCCTGCACCGGTACGGTGCGCCCGGTGGGCCGGGTCACCGAGCTGGAAATCCCCGCAGTGGAATTGGCGGTCATCGAACACACCGGATCGCCGGCCGATGTCGATCACGCCTACGGAGCGCTCGCCGAATTCGTCGCCCGCCACGCCCTCGCCGTCGACGGCCCGCTGCGCGAGTACTACCTGGTCGGCCAGCGTGACACCCTCGACACCACACAGTGGCGCACCGAGGTCGGCTGGCCGGTCTTCCGGGCCGCTGCGGGCTGAAATCGTCACGGAGATGTGTCAGCGTTCCTCACATCCCGTTCACCCGGTAGTGGCCCCCGCAAGGCATGCTGTTGTAGAGGCAGGCGATTGTCCACGTGCCGACTTCGGATATCGCGCGCAGCGGCCTACGCTGGCACACCGACTGCTCAACAACAACAGCGACGGCAGGATGTGCAGAGCCCGTGGTGGTAGATATGACGCAACTTCGGTCTGCGTCGACGGCGGAGACCCGGTTGCCGGCGGCGACCGATTCCGTACCGATGCGCGGCAGTGAATATGCGGTGTTGTTGCGGCGAGTGCGACAGGCCGGGCTGCTGGATCGGCAGCTGCGGTACTACGGCTGGAAGATCGCAGTCACCGCAGGGGCATTCGTAGGCGGGTGGGCGGCGTTCATCGCTATCGGCAACTCGTGGTGGCAGCTTGTCACGGGCGTGTTCCTGGCGGCGGTTTTCGCCCAGATCGCATTCCTCGGCCATGATGCCGGGCACCGGCAGATCTTCGGCACCCGGCAGGCCAACTACCTGTTCGGGGTGATCGCCGGCAATCTCGGCATCGGGCTGAGCATCGGCTGGTGGACCAGCAATCACAATCGGCATCACGCCCACCCGAATACCGAAGGCGCCGATCCGGACGTTTCGGGCGTGCTGGCGCATTCGGCCGAGCGCGCGGCGACCGGAAAGGGCTTCCGGCGGTTCATCTTCCGCTACCAGGCCTGGCTGTTCTTCCCCATGCTGCTGCTCGAGGGCGGCAGCCTGCACTACTCGAGTGTCCGGGCGGTTGCGAAATGGCCGATCCCGCACCGCGTGTGGGAGGGCGTACTGCTGGCCGCACACGGCATCGGATACCTGGCCACGGTGTTCCTGGTCCTGTCACCGGGCAAGGCGCTGGTCTTCATCGCCGTACAGCAGGGTCTGTTCGGGCTCTACATGGGCTGCACCTTCGCACCCAATCACAAGGGCATGGCCGTGCTGTCGGAAGGCGATGCCACCGACTTCCTCCGCCGTCAGGTGCTCACCTCGCGCAATGTTCGTGGCAGCTGGCTCACCGATACCGCTCTCGGCGGCCTGAACTACCAGATCGAGCACCACCTCTTCCCGTCCATGCCGCGGCCGTGCCTGCTGCGCGTGCAGCCGCTGGTCGAAGAGTTCTGCGCGGAAATCGGACTGCCCTACTGCGAGACCAGCCTGTTCGACTCGTACGCGCAGGCGCTGCGCCACCTCAATACGGTCGGCAAGCAGGCCGCGCCGGAACGAGTAGCGGTGAGCTGACCGCTCGGCCCGTCAGCGGTCGAGCACCTCACCCAGGCGCGACAGGGCGACCTTCCAGGTTCGCTCCATGGCATTGCGGGCCATCTTCTGCCGGCGGTTCTCGATATCGAATCCGGTCTGGGTCAACAGCAGTCGCGTGCCACGGCCCTGGGGCTCGATCGTCCAGTCCACCACCCAGCGCGCCGGATACTCGGCGCGCAGATCGACCCAGGTGATGGTCAACTGCTCAGCGGGCCGGGCCATCAGGACTTCGCAGGCGATCTCATCGGTCGGCTGCGTCGCGTTCCGGCCGCTGGGCACCACGAAGATGAAATGCGTTCCGATCGAGGGAACGAACCCGATCGACGGCATCAGCCACCTCTCGACCAGAGTCGGCTCGGTCAGCGCGCGCCACACGGCGTCCGGCGGCTGCGGGAAGAAACTGCCGATTTCGACCGCAGCCGGATTCAACTCCGAGTCAGATATCACCGGCGCACCACCTCAACGGATCCGAACATCCCACCACCATTCCATGACGGACCGCCGATAATCCAGACCCGCTGACGGTGTTTCGTCACAGTGGGATCTCCTGGGCAGCAGTACATCTCGCCCCGCGCCCAGACATCGCTGCCGATCCGCGAATTCGGAGGGCGTGGCGGGCGGGTGGTTTGGGCGTTCTGTCGGCGGTCGCCGTTAATCTGCGAAGATGGTCAAACCGGAGTCGGCCTTGCGCCGCCTGATGCGCGATACGGGAACGCTGCTGCAGCCGTACGGCTTTCACGGGGACGAGCCCACCTGGGTTCGGGTCGAGCCGGGTGGCGTGGCGTCCGTAGGCCGCACCCGGACCTTCCGGACCTGGACCGGCGGGCAGCAGGTGCTGCGCTTCGGTTTGAGCCTGAGCGCCACCCCGGCCGCCTGGTGGGAGTTCTGCAACTGGCGCACCGCGCGACTCGCCCTCCCGTCCGTTCCGATCGAGGAGGCCACCGGGCCCGGCCTGCTCGCCGACGCCGAACTACCGGACAAGATGACCGAGATGTGGTCCATGCGGATCGATCCCGAACTGCAGGGGCATGTGCACAAAAGCGATATCGAGGCGATCCGCGACGAGCTGCCCCGCCGCGTGCACGCCTACGCGCGCCGCGCACTACGGCTGCTCGAACCGGACAGGTACCTCGATGAGCTGCTGGCGCAACCCAACCCGCACATCGGGAGCTGGGAGGCGATCGTCGTACTGCTTGCGGACCGCGGACCGAGTCCGCAACTCGACGACGCCCTGCACCAGCTGCTGCGGTTCGCGGAGCGAGACACCTCGGAATACGCCGAGGACGTCAGCGCCTACGCACAAACCCGGGCCGCCTTGGTGTGAGCGCTCGCCGCGATCCTTCCTGACCGATCCGCGCGAACCGCGTCGTCCGGCGGACACCGTCGCACACGCCGACGGCTTCCCGTAGCTACCGGTGTTCCGGGCCGCGCCGCGCCCCGCCTAGACTCGGCGGCGTGTCCAGTGCCGAGCCAGTCGCACCCGCCGCGGTAGGTGGACGACAGGCGCGCTGGCAGCCGCACAATGACGAGCGTCGGGAGCGAATCGTGGCCGCCGCCATCGCATTGCTCGATGCGAGTACGCCCGGTACCGAGGTGCCGATGCAGCAGATCGCCGAGCAGGCGGGGCTCGCGAAATCCGTGGTGTATCGGCAGTTCTCGGGCCGAGAGGACCTGGATCGGCAGGTGCGCACTGCCATCTGCGCCGAGTTCGCGGCCACCGTGGACGCGGCCCTGGAGGTCGGGGACGGGTCGATCAGCGCGATCCTGTCGCGGGCGGTCGGGGCGGTGGTCGATTGGATCGCCGAGCATCCGCGCCGGGACGAATTCGTCCGCAGGGGGCCGGGAGTCGGCGATCCGGACGATCTGTCGGCCATGGTCGGGTTGCAGGCGGAGATCGCCGGACGGGCCCGGCGGCTGGTGTCGGGACTGGCCGGGGTGGTCGGCGTGGTCGATGAGCCGGCGGTCGACACCATGACCTTCGCCATCGTGTCGATGACCGAGACGACGGTGAACCGGTGGACCCGCGATCCGACTCCGGCGCTGACTCGCGCGGAACTGGTTGCGGCAGTGTCGGGTTACGCGTGGAGCGTGCTCGACGGAGTCGCCCGGGGGCACGGGCTGACGCTCGATCCCGAACGTCCGCTGCTCACGGTATTGAGCGAACTCGCCGCGAGTTCGCTCCCGCTGGAATGATCCGCTACGCCGCGCGCCGATCGGGCTCGCTGCGATAGCGCGAGGCGACGCCGTCGATGTGCAGCATCGACCACAGTCGCCGCGAGACCGGATTCATCATCCCGAGATCGCGGGCGAGCGCACGCATATCGCCGAAGTACCCGGACAGGATGCGCCGCGAATACGGGCCCTCCCAGAAGGCTTCGCGCATCACCTCGTCCGGGATGTCGAACTGATCGGCGAACGACTGCGGCGGGGCCATGATCTGGGTGACCAGCCAGCGCAGGGCCAGCGGGAACGCGACCGAGGACACCGCGCGCCCGGCCTTGCCCATGCGAGACAGGTGCGCCTCGAGGAACTCCCCGGCGAAGGTGATGTGCCGCGCCTCCTCGGCAACGTGAATCTCCATGGTGCGCAAGACCATCGGCGGCACCTTGCCGCCCTGCCGGATCAGCGCCTTCTGATAGTGATCGATCGGCTCCTCACCACCGAGGATGCCGATGAACAGGATGACGTGCGCATAGCCGCCCGCGACACCGATGAACGGCGACAGCATCTTGAACAGCGGCCGCATGCCGGGCACATCCACGCCGATGCGATTGACCAGCTCCTGGAACATCTGGATGTGGTTGCACTCCTCGGTCATCTCGTGGAGGCAGTAGCGGAACTCCGGCGACCCATTGGGCAGCTTCATGATGTACTGCATCATTCCGCGGATGAGGACGCTCTCGAAGGCCGCGCCGACCTTGATGACATTGGCGATGCGCCAGCGCCCGATCTCGATCTGCCGGTCCAGCGGCAGGCTCCGATACCACTCGGTGGCGCCCAGCGGATCGTATTCCGGGGCCAGCACCCAGCGCGGATCCTGCGGGTCCAGCTGGAATTCCGGCGCGTCCCAATCGATATCGAGATAGGGATCGAACCGGCGGTGGACCGATCCGTCGGACAGGGTGGCCAGCGCCGCGCGATAGTCGGCGTCGAAGAACTCGGTGCGAACCGAATCGGACAGCGTCATCGGTGTCTCCTCGTGCAGTGGGGGCGGCGCAGCGCCGCCACCCCTTCCGAGGATATATGGGACTCGCGGTCCCACACAATAGTTTCGCCCGCCGGCGTGGGCTACCGGCCGTTCAGACGGCTACCTCGTCCGCGCGCGGCGTCGTGGCGTAGGCCTCGACATCGAACTTCCGCAGCTGCCGCCGGAACCTGAAGCTGAAGTCGGGCCACAGCGTGGCGTTCTTACCGTTCTTGTCCAGGAACCAGCTGGTGCAGCCGCCGGTGAGCCAGACACTGCCGGCCATCTTCTCCTGCAGCCCCTGGTGGTACTCGTCCTGGACGTCCTTTCGAATCTCCACCGTTTTCAGGCCCTGCTTCTCCATCGTCGCAATCGCATCGAGAACGTAGTTGATCTGCGATTCGATGATGTAGATCAGCGAGGTGTAGTTCAGCCCGGAGTTGGGGCCGAGCATGACGAAGACGTTCGGGAAGTTCGAGACGACCGTGCCCTTGTAGGCCGAAATACCCTCGGCGTCATACAGTTCGGACAAGGTGCTGCCATCGCGGCCGCGAAAGGACTCCCACGTCGGCGAGTCGGTGACCCGGAAGCCGGTGCACAGCACAATGGTGTCGACCTCGCGTTCGGTGCCGTCCTCCGAGACGATCGAGCTCCCCCGAATCTCCTTGATGCCGTCACTGACAACATCGACATCATCGCGAACCAGGGTCGGGTACAAGGTATTCGAGATCAGCATGCGCTTGCAGCCCAAGCGGTAGTCGGGGGTCAACTGCCGCCGCAGCGCCGGATCACGCACCTCGTACCGCATCTTGACCCGCGCGACCAGTTCCAGTAGCACCGCTGCCTGCGGGAACTTGGTCTGCAGGACCACAAATAGCTCGCGGTTCGCGTAGATGGCCGCGCGCAACAGCCGCTGCAGGCCCGGAACATGTTTGAAGGCAAATCGCTCGAACGACAGGTACCGGCGGCCGAAATGCGGCAGCACCCATTGCGGGGTGCGCTGGTATACGTCCAGGTGAGCGACCTCGTCCGCGATGGACGGCACGATCTGCGCGGCGGAGGCGCCGGTGCCGATGACGGCGACCCGGCTGTCCGTCAGATCGGCATCGTGATCCCAGCGCGAGGAGTGGAAGATCTTCCCCTCGAATGTGTGAATCCCCTTGATATCCGGCAGACTCGGCTCACACAGCACCCCGACCGCGGTCACGACGATATCCGCGGTGAACAGGCCCTGATTGGTCTGGACCTCCCACCGGGCATCCGTCTCGTTCCATGCCGCGCCGACCATTTCGCAGCCGAAGACATGCTTGTCGCGGACGTCGTACCGGTCGGCAATGGTGCGGATGTACTGGTGAATCTCCGCCTGCTGCGAGAAGGAGCGGGACCACTCCGGGTTCAGTGCGAACGAGTACGAGTACAGATGCGACGGAACGTCGCAGGCCGCCCCCGGATAGGTATTGTCCCGCCAGGTGCCGCCGACGTCGCTACCGCGTTCGAGTACCCGAAAGTCGCTGTACCCCTCCTGGCTCAGCCGAATGGCGGTACCGAGTCCGGCGAGCCCACTACCGATGATCAGAACATGCGTGTGGTTCATGGTGGCCCCTACCGGGATTCGTAGATGCGCTTGTGGCCGGAGATCGCGGACAACCGGAACGGGCGGGCGGTCTCCTCGAGCGTGGCGTGGTACATGCCGTCACTCGGAGTCCGGGCCTCGTGCAGTTCGCGATAACGGTCGTAGCCGAGAGGTGCGCGCGTGCCGATGGCCTGCCGGTTGGCATCGGTCCTGAGGTGCTCGCGGTAGCCGGATTGCACAGTGCCGCTGAAGAATTCGGCGACACTGCCAGACCCGTAGCTGATGAAGGCCAGGGCGCGATCGGAGAGGTCGTCGGCGTGGTCGAGCAGCGAGATCAAACCGAGGTAGAGCGATGCGGTGTAGCTGTTGCCGACCGTGCGGTTATAGAGGGTGGTGTGATCGATCGCGGCGGCAATCTCGGCGGCATCCGCGGTGTGGCCCTGGCTTTCGAGCAGGTGGCGGTGCGCCTTGTAGGCCATCTTCGTGAATGGCTGGTGGTAGCAGAATGCGGCGAATTCGGCGAGCCCACGACCACCCTGTCGCCGGTAGTCGGTCCAGGCTTCCTGCGCGGCCTTCTGGTACGCGTTGACGGAAGTCTTGCCATCGACCATGGCGGTGGTGCTGTAGTTGGGGCGCCAGAAGTCCTGGATGTCGGCGCTGTAGAGCCCGGAATAGGGATCCAGCTGCAGGATCGCAGGATTCGCGCTGACGAGCATCGCGACCGCAGCACCGCCCTGGGTCGGTTCACCAGGGGAATCCAGCTCGTATTTCGCAATATCGGCCGCGATGACCAGCACGCGTTGCGACGGGTCGCGGGCGATGAGTCCGGCAGCGAACTGCAATCCGGCCGTGCCGCCGTAGCAAGCCTGTTTGAGCTCGACGATACGGGTCGTATTGGGCAGGCCGATCAGCGAATGCAGGTAGAGGCCAGCGGCTTTGGATTGGTCCACGCCGGTTTCGGTGGCCAGCAGCACGGTACGGATATTGTCGGTGCCGTGCCGGGCGAGGATGGGCTGTGCGGCGGCCGCGGCGATGGTGACGATGTCCTCGTCGGCCGCGGCGACACTCATCTTCTCCTGGCCGATTCCGATATAGAACTTATCGCGATCCACGCCCAGCCGATCGGCCAATACGGCGTGATCGAGTGCGTAGTGGGTGGTGGCGAACGAAAGGTCGTGTATTCCGACCGGCGTCGTGGTCATCGCTGTACTCCGTTGCTCGAGGTGGGCCGTTCGAATTGGGTGTGTGCACGCATCAATTCACCGCGATTGGTCTGTGCCGCCATCAGCGAAAGTTCGCCGCACAGCACCGTGGCCGCGGCGATGGCGGCGAGCCGGCGGGCATTGGCGCCGGGCTCGCGAGCCTCGCGACATCCCAGGCGGGCCAGGTTCTCGTCGACGAAACTCGCGTGTTTGCCGTTTCCGATCGTGCCGACAATGAGATTGGGCAGGGTGCACGAGAAATAGAGGTCCCCGTCGCGGTCTTCGGCGTGCGTGATGCCCTGGGAGCCTTCGACGATATTCGCGGCATCCTGCCCGGTGGCCAGGTAGAACGCGAGCAGCATATTGGCGTAATGCGCGTTGGCGGAACGGATTCCACCGGCCAGTAGCGTGCCGATCAGGTTCTTGCGGATGTTCAGCTCGACGACCTGCCGAGCGGTGGTGTGCAGTCGCTGCTCCACCACCTCGCGGGGTATGAGAAGTTCGGTGATGACATTCTTGCCACGGCCCAGGATCCCGTTGACGGCGGTCGCCTTCTTGTCCGTGCAGTAGTTCCCGGAGATCGAGCCGTACCGCACGCCGGGAATCGTCTCCAGAATGTGGTCCATGAGGTGGTCGCTGGCGAGCGTGGCCATATTGTGGCCCGAGGCGTCGCCGGTGGTGAATTCGAAGCGCAGGAACAACAGATTCCCGGTGATCTGATGATGCAGATCGATGAGCTGCGCGAAACGGCTGCTGCCCGCGACTACCTGCTGCAACTGGGCGAACTCGGCCTCGAGCCGGGTGACGGTGGTGTAGGCCGTGTAGGCGTCATCGGCTTCGAGCAGGATCGACCGGGTCATGCGCTCGTCAACAAGCGTTGCCACCACGCCTTTTTCGGTCAGCGTGGTGATCCGCGCACCGCGGCCGACCGAGGGCCACAGCGGCGTTTCGTACGTCGCCAGGGGTACGTCCACGCTGTCGTCGAGGGTATTGCCGGTAATGCGCAGCGGTCCCACCCACTGCATCGGGACTGCCGCATAGGACATGTCGTTCATGGGTGACTCCTTCTCGAACTGTGCGATTCGCTCCACCAGGGGCTCCGGTGGGCATAGGAATCCGCGTCGATGCCACGCAGGTGGCAGAACGTAGCCACGTCACCGGTGATCAGCAGATCGCAACCGGCCAGGTCCGCGGGCGTGCGCGCACCGAGCACGGTCAGCAATTGCCGCAGTTGCCCGAGCCACGTCCCGATCGTCTCGACCAGCGCGGCTTCGTCCCGGCCGACGATGATCTCGAGGAAGGCGCCGGCGACGCCAGTTGCCTTCGCACCCAATGCCAATGCCCGCGCCATATCGATGGGCGATCGAATGCCGCCGGAGGCGGCGATATCGATGCCGGTGACACCGGCGCAGTCCAGCAGGCAGCTGGGCGTGGACTGACCCCAGCTGTCGAGAAAGTCGAAATCGCCGGTGCTGCGCCGGTCGTTCTCGATGCGGGCGAAGTTGGTGCCGCCACGGCCACCGACATCGGCCACCGTGACCCCGGCATCACGCAACCAGGTGACGGTCTGCCTGCTGAGGCCGAAACCGACTTCCTTGACGATCACCGGAACGGAACTGTGTGCGACGATCTGCTCGATCTGGCGCGGCCAGGACCCGAAGGACCGGTCGCCTTCGGGCATGACGACTTCCTGCACCGCATTGAGATGGATCTGCAGGGCGTCGGCCTCGAGCAGATCGATCGCCCGGTCCACCTGATCCACGGTCGCGGTGGCGTTCACATTCGCCATGACGAAGCCGTGCGGATTCTCCTGCCGCAGCACCCGGTAGGTGCCGGCGACCGCGGGATCCCGGAAGAAAGCGCTCATCGATCCGGACGCGATCGGGACCCCGGTCTCGCGGGCGGCAATGGCCAACTTCCGGTTGATCTCCCCGGTCCGCGTGCTGCCCCCCGTCATGGCATTGACAAAAAGCGGTGTTTCCCAGCTCTTTCCGGCGAACTCGACGGCCAGCGAGACATCCTGGCTGTCGATTCCGGCGAGGGCGTGGTGCACGAAGGAGACCGAGTCGAAATCGCTTGCGCCGCTGTCCTGGCGCCGCTGGCTCACGGCATGGCGAACGTGGTCGTCCTTGCGGTCGGCGATCATCGACACTCCCTTTCGGATGGGTGCGTCCGCAGCGGCAGCGGCCGGATACCCGCGGTGACCCACCGGTCGGTGAGTTCGTCGATCGCTGCGGAGCGCGTGCGGTCGATGAGCGCGATACCGCAGTCACCGCCGCCCGCGCCGGAGGGTTTGGCCGCCGCGCCGACCGCCGCGCCCGCCGCGCACAGCTCCTGCAGGAGCGGCGTCATGATGCCCAGTCCTGCGGTCGCGTCGAGGTTGATGAGAAGGTCTCGGGCGCAGCGGATTTCGTCACCTATGCCGATCGAGTCGTCGGCTTCGAGGGCGGCGGAGAGTCGGGCGACGCACTCGTCGCTGTGCGATAGGAAGGCGGCGCGGTCGCCGGACTGCCGGGAACTGTTGCCCAGTCCCGCAACCAATGCCGGGGTGGACGCGGGTCTCCCGGTCCAGCCGACCTGCACCGCGAGCCCGGTCGGCGCGGGCAGGGGGCCCACCGAGAATCCCGGCCACGGCGCGTGCAGCGCGGCATCGATCCCGTTGCGCGCGCTCGCCTCCGACACCAGGGCGCGGTCGGGTGAACGGTAGGCGATCCAGCCGCCCCAGGTACTCGCGGCCACATCACCGCCGGAGGCGCGCGGATTGATCGACATGGTGGCCAACATCGCCAAGCGGTACCGGTCCATCGCGCTCAGGCCGAGCTCGTAGAACCGGCCGAGGGCGGCAACCGTTACTACTGTCACGGCCGCGCTGGCACCGAGGCCGAACTTCCTGCCGTCCGCGTCGCCGAGGTCGCTGCCGATATCCAGCCGGTAGGCCCGCGCCGGGATACCACGCTCGACGAGCAGCCGATCGACGATCGCGACCGCCGCGAAAACGTAGGCGAACGAGGCGGGCACCACACCGTCGGCGGTCGACGGGATCATTCGGTCATCGATACGCCCGCACGACAGTGTCACTCCACTGTCCAGATCCGAATGCAGTTGCGTGTCAGTACCTTCCGCCTCGGTCACCGTGGCGGTCGCGAAGCGGTCGACCGCCGTGAGAACCGCCAGATGGCCAGGCTCGACGACGGCGTATTCGCCGGCGATGAACAGCTTGCCCGGAGCGCGGCAGGTGATCATCGATCACCACCCGGGACCAGCGTCGCTCCGGGCCCCAGATGCGCGGTCCGAGTATCGACGAAGTCGCCGACCGCGCGCAGGGCAGCGGCCACCCGTTCCTCGTCGGCGCGGGCGCACAGGACGGTCACATTCGGTCCGGCATCGATGGTGGCGTACGCGGCGATGCCCTCGGCCCGGAGTGCCAGCACCGCATCCAAGATCGCCATCGACTGCGGCGACAGGTACCGGATCGGCGGCCTGGCCATGAGCATGCTCGCGTGCATCCCCAGGGCATTGCGCTCGGCGATCTCACCGACCGCCGGAAGATCCTGTCGCGCAATCGCTTTGCGCATCTCGTCCAGGGCGAGCGCCGAATCTCCCGCCCAGGGCAGGTAGAACGGGGAGGTCGCGCAGGTGCGGCGCATGGCCTCCCGGCTCGACACCGCCTTCTCCTGGTTATCGGTCACGGCGACGATCAGCGCCGGGTCGAGCGCCTCGCCGCCGATCGGTTCGGCGTACGAGCTCAGATCGCCCGCCTCGCCCTCACCCTCCCCCGCATGCCAGAGGACGAAGCCCCCGAAAACGGATCTGGAGGCCGAACCGGAACCTCGCCGGGCCAGTCGCGACAATGCGCGAGCATCGGCCCCGAGCCCGTAGGCGCCTGCCGCCGCGATGGCCAGTGCGGCGAAACCGCTCGCCGAGGAGGCCAGACCCGCACCTGTCGGCCCGGTATTGACGGAGACGACCAGGGCGTGTTCGCTCCGGCCGGCCTGTGCGCGAACCAGATCCAGGAATCGCTCGACTCTGGTGTGCGCGTCACCGGTCGCGATGCGGCCGTTGAGCTCGACCACATCGGCCGGTCCGTCGATCAATCGCACGGTGGTCGTGGTCGGATAGATGTCCAGCGTCATCGACAGGCTTCCCGTGACGGGAAGGGCGAGCGATTCATCACGCTTGCCCCAGTACTTCACCAGGGCGATATTCGGATGGGCGACCGCGACCGCCTCGCTGCCGAGGCCGACGAGCCGGTCGAGATCTTGATCTACTGCCGATGTGAATGTCATTGGCGTGTACCGCTTTCCGGTCTCGTATGGGAAGAGAAAGGGGTCTGGCCGGCATTGATCGGAACGATCCAGGTCTGCACGGCACCCGCCCGGCGCAGTGCCGCACTGACATCCGCAGCGGGGCTGCCCATTTCGGTGAGCGCGAGGACGCATCCGCCCAGGCCCGCGCCGGTGAGTTTCGCGCCGTACGCTCCGGCGCCCAGTGCCGCGGAGACGAGGGTGTCGATTTCCGGAGTGCTGACGCCGAGTTCGATGAGCAGGCCCTGGAACTCGAGCAGCGTGGTGCCCAGAGACTGGACAGACCCGGCCGCCAGATCATCGGCCGCGGACCCGACCAGCTCCCCTGCTCGATCGAGAATCCGCCCCGCAGCGTGGGGATTTCGCTCCAGCGTGCGGCGCACCGCGGCCACCGCATGCTGTGTGGCGCCGGGCATTCCGGTGTCGGCGAGCACCAGGGCCGCGTCCAGGCCGATATTCATCCGGCGGGCCGCACCCTGATGGAACCAGATCGGCCCGGAGGCCAGCACGGCTCTGGCATCCACACCGCTGGCGCGGCCGTGCGCGACCTGTTCACCGCATTGCACCAGCTCGTAGAGAACGTCGGCGTCGATGCTGCGGCCGTAGAGATCGGCGACCGCGCGGATCGCGGCACCCGCGCACGCGGCGCTGGATCCCAGACCGCGCGCGGGTGGGATATCGCCGCAATCGAGAACGACCTCGACAATCTCCTCGGCGAGCCCCCAGCGCCGCAGCGCCTCGTCGACCGCGACATGGGGCCCTGACATCTCGGTCCCCGAGATGAGCGTATTCCCTGCGGTAAAACGCAGTCCCGCAGCCGAATTGCCGGTGTACGACACCGGAACCGGCCGCCCGCGCTGGGCGACGGCGCTCACCGACAGGGCGGGGACGGGGAACGCGATGGCGGGTGTGCCGTGCACGACACTGTGTTCGCCCAGCAAGATGGCCTTGCTGTGGGCGCGTCCGGTTCCGCGGACACCGCCCGTCCGGGCGACGGTGCGTGTGCCGCGCTCGCGAACTCGATGAGTGTTCACGTCGATTCCTCTTCTAACTCGGACACGGTCCGCCTGACCTGCTACGGGAAAGTGCCTGGTAGCCAGGCTCTTACGACCGGCTGCGAAGGCGAGCTCGCGCGGAAGGGCTGAGCAGTGCCGGGAAGAAGGCGGGCACCTCGGCGGCGTAGGCGCGGTAGGCCGCACCGAAGCGTGCGATGAGGTCGCGCTCCTCCAGGAAAGTGCCGAGCAGGATGTAGCCGGTCAACCCGAGCGCCCAGACCAGATGTCCGACCGTGAACGCGCTGGCGAACCAGAAGGAGATCAGCAGGCCGGTCATCAGCGGATGCCGCACCAGGCGGTACGGCCCCTGCACCTGCAGCTGGTCGACGGTCGCATCGGGTACCCGAGTCACGTACTGGCGGTAGGCCTGGCTGATGCCGAGCAGGTAGAAATGGTTCAGCAGGATGGTGGCCGCGTAGACCAGCACGAAGCCGAGCCAGAACCCGGCGTCCAAAACCGTTGCGGCCCAGCCGTGCGCCGACCAGATCTGCTGCGGCACCGGCTGCCAGCACAGGAAGATCAGCCACATCACCGAACAGACCATGGCGATGTACACGGTGCGTTCGAGGGCTTCGGGCACCCACCGGGTGATGAACGCCTTGAATGACGGCCGGGCCATGCCCGAGTGCTGCAGGCCGAACAGCGCCAGCAGCAGCACGTCGATGACGATCGACGGCAGGGTCGCCAGATGCGGCCCCTTGTCGACCGTCTTCGGCAGCCACCAGCCGCCGGCGAACAGCAGCATCACCGGCACCGTGATTCCGGCGAAACCGTATGCGGCGAAAGCGATCAGGAACGGGACGAGCCGAGCACGACTCGTCAGCACGCCCCGCGCCTGGTCCTGGGTGATCAGATCCATGCGAACCACGGCAGGAATCGGTTGCGCACGGTGCCCGCCTCGAGCCGGTTCTCCAGCCGCACCTTCCACTTCTGGCCGTAGCGCTCGTTGAGGAAGCCGCCGGGAACCGCCAGTCGCCATCCGGACTGGGCCACCATCCAGTAGGGGACGATGACGCCGGGATCGACCTTGCGCATGTAATCGAGCTTGTCCGGGATCTGGCTCCAGTGGATGCCCGGATAGCGGTGGTGCACGCTGTGGTAGCCCTGGTTGAAGATCAGCAGGTTGAGAATGTTGCCCGCATTGTTCAGCGAGGTGCTGGGGTCGTCCTCGTATTCGCGTGCGGGGGCATGGCTGAGCCAGGCGAAGTAGCCGGCGTTCACCTGGGTGATGAGGAACGGGGCCCAGTAGAAGAGCACGAACCGCTCGAGACCGACGAAGTACCAGGTGGCCCCGATCACCGCGAAGTACAGCGTGAGATCGAAGATGAACTGGTGACGCGTCTTCCGGCGGCGGGGCGTGGGATCAGCGGCGAAGATCGTTCGCATCGTGTGGTATTTGACGATGGCGCCGTATTTGACCCAGTACCACACCGCGGACAGTCCACGCTCGTATCCGACGGTGGTGGTGACATCGCCGGGACCGTCGTTGAAGCGGTGGTGGTTGAGGACGTGCACCTCGCGCATCTCCGCCGCCGTCAGATTGCCGGGCAGTGAGCACAGTATGTCGACCGCCCGGTTCGGGCGCTGCGAGACGAACAGCGGCCGATGGGTGTGCATATGCATCACACCGATGGTGAGTGAGAGGTTCAGCAGCGAGAGCAGCAGGATCAGCGGCACCGCCAGGTACCAGTGCGTGGCGGCCGGAACGAAGAAGCCGACGGACAGGAATCCGAGCCACAGCGCGATATGCAGCAGCGGGCCGACGTTCGACGGGTATTCGAGCTTCAGCACCCGCTTACTGAAAGGCACTGGGCCGGAGGCGGTTACGGGCGTTCCGGTACGAGAGGGAGGGGTTGCGGTGCTCATTGCAGAGCTCCTTGCGTAGTGGTGTCGAGGGCGACGGGTCGAAGTGTCGTGACGGTTCTCAAGGTCGGGCTCCTTGGGTCGAGGTGTCGAGAGCGGCGAGCTGGAGGGTCTTGGCGAGCGCGTACATCGCGTCGGGCTGATGAGCCGGCAACCGTTCCAGCGCACCGAAAGCCAGGTGATCGGCGATCATCATGGCGCGCACCTCGGGGTCCGGGAGTTTGCCGGTGAGCGGTTCGTCGGGCAGGCTCCGCACGAGGGCGAAAGTGGTGTCGACGATCAACGGCACCATCGAGGAGGGCATCGTCCGCGGATCACCGGAACTCAGTACCTCCGTTGCCGGGCCCGCCCCGGCGGTCAGGTCCGGTGCGGTGTCGAGCACCTTCTGGATCGCCACGTCGGCAGCGCGCCGTACCCGCTCGAGCATGGTGGTCCAGTACGTGGCGGAGAAGGTCGCCAACGCCGCCGCACCGACCGGCCGCCGGTAGGGCGCGGGGGCGCCGACCGCGCCGCAGAGGAAACCGGCCGTCGTGATGGTCATGTAGGCCATGGCCGCCCGCGCGCCCCGGTTCTTGGTGTTCGGGCCCATTCGGGCCAGTAGGGCGACACCGCCCAGCGCCGGTGTGAGCAGCCGCAGCATGACCGTTCGGGTCAGTTCCCCGCGGTCGGCGACACCGTAGAGCGTCAGTTCGCCGTCACGCAGGTCGTTGGCCGATTGCGCGACAACACCGACGCAGGCGGTCAGTTCGCGCAGATCCGCGTCGGTGAAGGCGTCGTCGGCGACCAGCGAACACGCGTAGTACGTCACCCGCCCGAGCACGCCCTCGCCATAGGCGACCCGGGGCAGCGGTGCATCGATATTGCGGGCCATGACGCCGCCGATGTCGACCAGCATCCGGCCGACCCGCTCACGCCCTGCGCTCGGCAGCGCCGTCAGCAACGCCCGGACATCGCGAATACGTTCGGCCAGCACCAGATCGACGGCTTCGCTGTCGCGGGCGGCGACCGCGGGCAATGGCGGCGGCGGGGTGTCGCCGGCGCCGCACAGATACTCTGCGGCGGTCAGCACTGCGCTGCTCGCCACCGTGTCGTCGGTGAGGTCTTCGTAGGCGTCGAGCACCCGGCAGGCCAGCAGGGCGGCAGTGGCCTCGGCCCGCAGGGCCGGGGCCAGGAAACCGACTGCGATGCCGAGGTTTCGGCCAGCGGGGATCAGCGCCAGCCTGGCCAGTTCGTCCGGTGACGGGGCGGCCCGCAGCGCCGTGATATCCGGTGCGCGGCGCAGGTGCCGGAGGCCATAGGCCAGGGTGCCGAGTCTGGTTCCGCTCATCGGGAGATCACCTGCTGCAGGAGTTCGCGCAGGTCGGCACGCGCGGGACAGGAGGGGAACACATCCAGCGCCTGGCCGGCCGCCACGGTGGCCTGTACGGCGACCGCGCGGGCGGCCTGGGTAGCGCCGCTGTCGATCAGATCGTTTTGCAGCGTGACGCTGGAAGTCTTGTCGGAGAGCCACATTTCGCGAGCGCCGGGCCGGGTCGCCAGCCATTCGATCACCGGCCAGGTCGGCACCCGGCGGTCGAGATCGCCGCCGGCATCCTTGCCCAGTGAGGGGCCGCCCTCGATGTCGCGCACATCGTCCATGATTTGGAAGGCGAGGGCGAGCTGGTCGGCGTACTCCATCAGAGCGTTCAGCCGATCGACGTCGACGCCGCCCGCTGTGCCGCCGTAGGAGCAGGACAGCCGAAACAGCGTGCCGGTCTTCGCGCCGGCCACGAGTTCGTAGTGGCGACGCAGCGCCATGTCGTCGACCGAGGGTGGCAGGGTCTCGATGAGCTGGCCGAAGGACAGGTCGGAGAGCCGGTCGATATAGGTGACGCCGGGGGCCTCACCGACCCGCTCGAACACCACCGGATTGTCGGCCAGCACCCGTGCGACGACCTGTAAAGCTATGCCCGCCAAGTGGAATCCGGCGCGGGCGGCGGTGCGGACGCCGAACGCCGCCGGCACCGACGGGGCATCGCGCCGCAGCAGCGAACCGTCACAGATGTCGTCGTGCACCAGCGAGGACTCGTGGAACATCTCCATCGCACAGGCCAGGTCGACGGCGTCATCCAGTGGCGCGGCGACGGCGCCGGGCAGCAGGCCGGCGCAGGCAAGCACCAGCCGGGCGCGGACGCGCTTGCCCGGGGCGGCGAGGACATGGCGGTATATGGAGTCGAATTCCTCACCCGTGTAGAGGATTTCGCGTAATCGATCGGTGACCAAAGGTAGTTGGTCGACGGGCGAGGCAGCGGGGTATTCCGGGAATTCCGGGCGCACAGCCAGGCCAACACTCTGACGATGTACGGACGTTAGCGCGGGGTTGTCCATGCGTTGAACTCCTTTGGCGTGGTCACGGTGGACGGGTCAGGGGTGCAGCAGGCAACCCACCTGCCCGTCAGGGCTGGGTTGTTTTGGAGGTAGCTGCACAGAAGGCCGACGGCTGTGTCGGCGCCGCGAGGCCGATCCGGGTCAGCCCGGCGGCCCTTGCCCCGGTCGTGCCGGAGGCGCGGTCAGCGTACGCAATAGCGGATAAGCGCCGAAGAATCAGTGCGCGACGTTGAGATGAATACTCCGCCAACCGATGTCGTCATCAGTGACGCCACAGTCGGTGGTCGTTCGGCTTGCTGGATGATCAATCCATCCTTCAATAGTGCTATGGGACTGCATAACTCGAACGGTTCGGCGGATCCACTCGAAATCAACGGCGGGCAAATGGATTCAACCACTACCGCAGCTGCGTTGACGCCATCGCCCGAGAGCCGAGTCGCCCATACGTGCCGGTTATTCCAATGCCATTGTCTCCCAAGGATCTTTTACAGGTACCGACGAGTAACAAGTACCGAGAACGCTACATCTGGACCGCACAACCATGCCTCGCGAAGTGATCAGCGCCACTCTCACTCGAGGATAGCCCATCCAATGCTGAATCGACCCCGGATGGCGGCGACCAGCATCGCGAACCGGTTGCCGACGGAGATTTCGGCGATTGCGAAACATGTTTAATTCAAACATGTTTCGGCCATCGCAGCACTCATCCGAGTCGGCCGCGAAGCCTCGATCCGAGCGCCGATGTCACACTCGAGTCCGCGCCCGAGCGGGGAGCATCCTTCGCCGAGCGGCAAGCCGGACTTGGTGCTAGCGTTCTCAAGATCCCACTCGCCGAACCCTTTTGGACAATTCAACGCGAGCGTTCTTCGTCTCGGACTTCCTGCCGACTATGCCTATGATCCTCGCAACGATGCGAAGATAGGGGCTTCTGGATGCAGGCCAACCGACTCGACCAACTCGGTGCGCTGATAATGCGATTCCGCTACGTGGTGGTAGCGATCTGGCTGCTGGCGGCCGGGATTCTGAATCTTGCTGTACCGCAGCTGGAATCGACGGTTTTCGACAATTCCACGCCGATGATTCCGCAGGACACGCCTGCCTCCCGAATGCTGATCGAGATGGGTAAGCAGTTCGGGGAATCGAGCAGTTCCGGGATTGCCTATCTGATGCTGACCGGCTCCGAGCCGCTCGATGCGGCCGACCGCGCCTACTGCGACAAGATTGTGGCCGCGCTGACCGCCGATCGCGCCCACGTCGACTCCGTCATGGATCTGTGGGCCTCCCCCGCCACTGCCGGATCGGTCGTCAGCGCCGATAAGAAGTCCGTGTACACACAGATCCGTCTGGTCGGCGACACCGGAACCACCCAGGCCACCCGCTCGGTCGCCGCGGTGCGCGCCGCGGTGGCGGCCATCCCCCGGCCGCCTGGTCTTTCCGCCGACATCACCGGGCCCGCACCCACATTCGCCGACGAACTCAACGGCATCCACCACGCACTGGCCATCATCACCCTGATGACCGTCGTCCTCATCTCGTTGCTGCTGATGGCAACCTACCGGTCGTTGTCCACGGTCTTCGTCGCGCTGCTCACCATCGGGCTGTCGCTGGCGACCGCGCGGCCGGTGGTGTCCCTGTTCGGCGCCCACGGCCTGCCGACATCCATCTTCTCGGTCGCGCTGCTGTCGGCGATGATCCTCGGCGCGAGTACCGACTACGCGATCTTCCTGATCAGCCGCTATCACGAGGGGCGGCGCGGGGCGCTGTCCCCGCACGAGGCGTATCGGGTCGCGTACCGCCGAATCACGCCGATCATCCTCGCCTCCGGCCTGATCGTTGTGCTGACCTGTGCGACAATGACTTTCACCCGAATCGGGGTATTCCGCACCATCGGTATCCCGTGCGCGATCGGCGTGCTGATCACGGTGGCCGCGGCGATCACTCTCACGCCGGCGCTATTGATGATCGCCGCCGATCGGGGTCTCGCCGAACCTGCCGTGCGCCCGACCGGGAGCTACTGGCAGCGGCTGGCCGCTGTGATCACCGGCCACCCCGTCCGCATGCTGGCCGCCTCGCTGGCCGTGACGGCCGCCCTCGCCGCGGTGCTGCCCACGCTGGTGATCAGTTACGACGAGCGTACGACCCAGCCGTCCGACACTCCCAGCAACCGCGGATATGCCGCAGCCGCAGCGCATTTCCCCGCCAATGAATTGCTGCCGATCTATGTGCTGATCCGGTCCGATCACGATATGCGCACCGCCCGCGACTACGCCGCGATCGAAACGGTCGCCACCGAGATCACCCGGCTGCCCGGAGTGGCCTCGGTCCGGTCGATCTCCCGGCCACTGGGAGTCCCCATCCCCGAGGCCGCGGTCGACAAGCAGATCGGCATGGTGAGCGACCAGCTCGGCGCGGCCGCCACGCAGCTCTCGGCGGCGCGGCCCGATGTGCAACGATTGTCCAGCGGTGTGGCGCAACTGAACGACGGGGCCCAGGCACTGGCCGCCGGAATGGACGGTCTCGCAGTCGGTTCCGCGCAGGCCGGTCAGGGCGCGGCACAGCTCGTCGACGGCTCACATACGCTCGCCAATGGCATCGACCAGTTGGCCACCGGCGCAGCGCAACTCGATTCCGGGGCAGCACGCCTGCAGACGGGCACCACCGAACTCGCCAACCGGGTGGACCTCGCACTGGCCCCGGCGCAGGGCCCGCTGTCCGCCATCGACGGTTTGCGCGCCCTCGTGTCGGCCGACCCGCAATGCGCGACCACGCCGATGTGCGCCACCGCTCAGGCCGCGCTGACGGCGTTCGACAGCAGCTCGGTCGGCACGGCGGCCGGCGAGCTTGCCGGTCTCCGCGCCGGCGTGCACGCGCTCGCGGACGGCCAGACGCAGTTGGCGACGGGTATCACCCAGCTCATGACGGGTCTGCGCACGGCGCAGGCGGGTTCGACCTCACTGGTGGACGGTCAGACGCGGCTGCAGCAGGGAATCGGCGCGCTCGGCTCCGGCATTGGACAGGCGAAGACCGGCGCCGACGGACTGGCCGCCGGCACCGGTCAGGTGCACGACGGAGTCACGCAGGTGGCGCAGGTGTACGACCAGCTGCCGGCGGGGCTCGATCAGGCTGTCGGCTACCTGAAGGGATTGGCGCAGAATCCGACCATCGCGCCGGCGGCGGGCGGATTCAATCTCCCCGAACTCGCGCTGACGAACAAGGATCTGGCCACCGCCGCCCGGATCTATCTGTCTCCGGACGGGCATGCCGCACGAATGATGGTGTTCGGCACCGCGAATGCGTTCAGTGCCCGGGACATGGCGCTGACACAGCAGGTGGCCGATGCCGCGCGGGCGGCGTCCGGCCGTACTTCGCTGGCCGGCGCCACCTTCGACATCGGCGGTATGACGCAGGCCTATGTCGACCTGCGGGGGATGGCTTTCCGGGACCTGGCGACCATTATCGCGGCGGCGTCCATACTGATTCTGCTGGTGCTGGCGGTGACGCTGCGCAGCCTGATCGCGCCGCTGTACGTTTTCGGCACGGTGCTGCTGTCGTATCTCGCCGCGCTCGGGCTCAGTGTGCTGCTGTGGCAACACCTTCTGGGCAAGCCGCTGCACTGGGCGGTTCCGTCCATGGCATTCATCGCATTGACCGCCGTCGGCGCCGACTACAACCTGCTACTGATGTCGCGGGTGCGCGATGAGTTCCGTGCCGCGCCCGATGCGGGCCTGCGAGCCGCCGTCGCCCGGGCCGTCACCCGTACGGGCGGCGTAATCACGACGGCGGGAATCGTTTTCGCGATCACCATGTTCGCGCTGATGTTCTCCGACATCACCAATATCGCGCAGATCGGCTTCACCATCGCGGTCGGGCTGCTGCTGGACACGCTGGTGGTGCGAACGGTCATGATCCCGGCGATGGCGGTGCTGGCCGGACGGTGGAACTGGTGGCCGAGCCGATTGTCACGCTCCCCCGCCGAACCACGATCGGCCGAAACACGATCCGCCGAACTCCTCTCGCACTAGGCGTGGTTGAGAGCGGCCGAGAGTCCGGTGCCGGCATAGATGGCGTACGCGGCGCCGAGCATGGTGTCGGAAGCGAGGCGCCACTGCGCACGCACCGACTCCGGGATGTCCTCGAGCGCGGGTTGCTCGTAGTCGTTACCGGCGCCGAGCACCATACGGCGCAGCGTGATGTCGGTGGCCATATGGTGCAGGGCGCCCTGTTTCGGGGGGCGCCACGCGCCGCCGAATCGGCGGGTCTGCAGCTCGGCGGTGATGGCGGACAGGTGCTGGTAGCGGGTGATCTGACGGCGCAGCGCAGCCCGCTCGTCGGCGGTCATCATCAGGGCCTCTCGATGCCCTCACCGCGGCACTGCGATTGCGCCGCGCATGGCTCTGGTGCGACGACGCGCCGGTGAATGATGCTTTGCACGGACATTGCTGGCGATCCTTCTCATCACATACAACCGAAAGCCGCGTCCCCGAATCGGGACTCTGCTTCCGGGATGGGAGCGATCTCTCTCCAGCCGGTGCCTTCGCACTATAGCACAACCGCATGACGAATACTTCGGTAATCGAACAGCAAACCCCTTGTGCTGCACCGCTTTCGGCGATGCGGATACTTGATCGGGGATTGACTACGCTTTCTGCGTGCGCTTTCCGGGATCTTGGCTATGTGTGGACATCATCGCGACACGATTGGCAGCTGAGCAGAACCTTGTCATTCACAGTGCGGCGGGGCTACGTGTGGCCAAAAGGCTGCGCCGCGATGACATGGGCCTCGGATTCAACAAGGAGGGCCGGGTATTGTTCGAGCAGTTGGTCCAGGAAGTGCTCGCCTCCGGCCGCCACAAGGACCGGCAGTCCACGGCGGGCTCTCTCGAATTCCGCACCCACTGGGTACTGACGCCCGACGACGTCCCCGTCGGACTCGTCGTCTGGCTCGGACCCGGCCCGGTCCCGCCGCGACCCGCCTATAACAGCTGGATAATGGATCTCGACACGGTCGAGACCTCCAGTGCCGGAGACGATCTCGCGAGCATCGGCGACGGCCGCCGCGTCGGCGAGTACCGGCCGATCCGCGATCTGCTCAAATTCATGAACCCCGACGATGTCCAAGCCTTCTTGAGCCTGTACTACGACGCCAGAACCGGACCGAAAGGCACACGGGCAGAGGCATACTGGTCGGTGCTCCCCGCCGGCACCGACCATTTCACCCACTTCTGGTCCTCGGCAATGGTCGTGGAATCGGGTACGCGGTTCGTCCATGGAATCACCGTGAAACTCGCGCACCGCGAGTACACCCCGCAATCCACGCGCGGCATGATCATCGGCGGGGGCACCCTGGTCATCGTCGACCCGGGCACTCGGGTGCCGGTCACGGTGTGGGGCAAGCTCACCGACATGCTCTCCGATGATTGTGTGGTCGCCGAGCTGCTGAGCCAGCTCGATATCGACAGGATCAGCACCGACGCCTCGGCCCTGATCGAAGACACCGTAACCCTCGGCGGCGCCGGGCGCTATCACGCCTCGGCATTCCTCATGCCGACCTCTCAGAAGAGGCCGGTGCATCCGCTGGCGATCATGCTCCACGCCGAAGGTGGCCCGGGAGTCTGAACCCACCGTCACGATTACCGCTCGCGGCGCGGATGCCTCGCAGTCCACAGTGCCATCGACCCCCGCATGTGGATATCCACCACGCTGAACTCACGCTCGAGGGCGCTCCGGAGGCCCTCGAGATCGTCGGTTTCATTGTGGAAGATGCCGCGGGAGTTGAACGCCCGCGAGGTGGCGCGACTCAGCCAATTGCTGGGTACCCCCACATTGAGCACCGTCGAGCCGAAGAATACGCCGCTACCGGCGAGGGCATCGGCGATGTGCGCGAACGCGATGCCCTTGCTGTCCCAATCCCCCGGCACACAGTGCATCAGCAGATTCGCAGCCACCGAACCGTACCGGCGGGGCTCGACCGGCAATGGCTGTAGTACGGATCCGATATACGCCTCCGGATCGAGGCCACGGGCACGCAATCGGTCGGCGGTCACCGTCAGCGCATGCTCGCTCAGGTCGACGAGTGTGATTCGGGGATGAGTGCTCGGATAGGTCGCGCGGCGCAGGAAATACCCGGTGCCGACTCCGACATCCAAATGATCGTTCGAGATATTACCGTCGTAGAGCGCTCGCAGATGTCTTGTGGGACAGCGCCATACGAACGGGTTGTTGAACCCCAGCACGTATAGGTCGTACACGGGTAGCCAGGTCCGCGAGTACGCGCGAGCGCCGGCCAGTTCGGCGGTGGAAGCAGCGGTGGTATCGATCCCCATAGCAGGTGACCTCCGTGAAGCGCGCGGCTCGAAACCGCTCGGCACAGGTATCTCTGCCTGGGGCGCGGGAGTACTCTCTCCGGCCCGATGCGATGTGAATCATACCCGTCGGCGCACCGGACCACTACCCAAACCGATTCTGCCAGTTGCTATTTCACCGCTACTCTCACGCCGTCGGCCAGTAGGTCCACTGATGAGTGGGAACCACGGTCGGCCGCACGGGCAGCTCCATACTCGGCCCGTTGAGCACTTTCGCCAGCTCATCGGCATACGCGGAGTCGATCTCGCCGCCCGAAGCCGCGACGCCGAGCACATCCACCGCCCACGCCCCCGCCGCGACGTCCTCGTGGGTCCAGGCCGGCAGCCAGGGCATCAGGTTCACATGGATCGCGGGACGAAGTCCACTGGCAGACAGCAGGTTCCACATCGCGCCCAGCTGCGCCGCACTCGGGGCAGGATGACGGAAATAGACCTCGGGAAGTTCGGAAATGATGTCGTGCCAGGCGATAGGCGCATGGACCTGACACACGGCCGACTCGCTGCCCTGTGCCCGGTCCAGGCCGTACACATCGCCCGAATCGTCACTCGCCTCGGCATTCCAGTGCAACGGCCGATGCGACCACGGCTCGATCACCCGCCACAGCGCCGGCGGCATCGCCGCATGAAGCTGCGCGGCAAATCGTTCCAGATGCTGACGTGACAGATCCGGCCGGAAACTCCCCGACTCCACTTTCGCACCCCACCAGGTTGGCTCAGTCCAGACTCGTTGCCCGGCAAAGGGCATCGTCTCACAAGCCGATCGACGCACATGATATTCCGCATGGGTGCGTCGCTGACGCTGACACCACTCGGACGTGGTGCGAGACAGCGCGACTCAACCTGCCCCCGAGCCCAGCCCGAGTCCGGCGGTGAACTACTCAGGGCACCGATCGTGCACCACGCGTGCGGTTCTCCCGTCTCCGCCGCTTACTCCCGCCGGTTCGGTCACAACAACCTCGGGCGCCCCGGAGCACCTGTTGTCGGGATTCCGTCATCATCACACGCACCGAGCTAGTTCCCGCCACAGGCAACGGTGGGCCGCGTCCATGATTACAGACCGCACTTGTCCATCGATTCCAACGGCGGCAGCACCCGGTTTCAGGATCGGGTGTCCGCGAATTCAGACGTCGCCTCTCCCCGGATCTGACCGGTATCGGGTCGACCACCCAGCCGTGGAGGCAGCAGCACTTACCGCATTTGTGGCCGGTTCTGGCACCGTGGACGGCGCAGCGCCGTCAATCAGGCGCTGCTTGCGAGGAGAGTACTTACCACCAATGGATATCGATCACTGCATCGCCCAGCTGGACTCCACCGACCAGAGCGCCCAGGGCACAGCGGCAGATGCGCCGGCCGCCGAAGGCGGTAAGGCGATACCTGCATTGCTGCGCGCACTGCGCGAAGTGGACTCGGCAGGGAAGTCGTTCAACAAGTTCGGACCCCAGCTGGTTCCCCTGCTACAGCAAGTCAGACGATCGCACCTTCCCGAACGGCGCAGCGCACTCCACGCGCTCGCCGAAATCGGCTGGCACACTATCGAACCCGCCGACCTGGCGCTGTTGCATCGGTTCATCATGAGTCAACTCGCACGCGAGACTCCGCACATCCCAGCAGCGACAAAATGCTTGTGGTGGGCGCTACCCACCGATGACCAAGCCGCGGTACTCGACGCGTTCGCGCTGTCGGATCCGGTCCCGGCAACCATCGCAATGGGCACCGCTGTGGCCCTGAACAACCGCGGCCATTGGAATGAGGGGGAGTGCGAACGAGTCTATGTCAGCCCTGCCCTCGACGGCTGGACGCTTATATTCGGAGAGTCGGCTTTCCCTCAGCCTCGCGATGAACAGCGGATCCGTGAAGAGCAGGAATCCGACTTCTGGAAAACGATCATGGAGAACCAGTCCGATGACCTCAAACAGGCCTGGCTCACCAGAGTGTCGCGCCCGTCCAGGGAGGAACGTTGCGCGCAGCTGAGCCGACGATTCGGCGCAGCACACTGGTACAAGGAAGCGGACGATTACGAATGGGGTGGCTGGTGCATCGCCGAGAACGGCGACACCCTACGCCATGGCAACCTCCACGATTGCGTCCACGAACGACTGACGTTGTCCGGAGACCCCCACCCGTCCGAGCGGGGGCTGCGCGCCGAGCCGGTGTCGGAGTGGTTGCGCGACCACGGCTTCGCGTCCGACGCGTGGGAAAAGTTCCGGAGGCAGGAATTGAGGAACCTGTCCGGTGGTGACGATTACACCGAAATATGGGACGCACAGTGGGCGGAGTTCCAGCGCCGCACCGGAATTCCGGACGCGATGACGCCGACGCGTATCGCTGAACGAGCGTCGGTGGGGCCACACACCCTAGGGCCGCACACCCGGATCAAAGGACATGGGGTAATCGTACTGACCGAGAGTGGGCGGCAAGGCAGCCGACACCGTGGTGCTCTACCCATTTCATCGGACTGCCTGACAGATCTGATCTGAACCCCCGAGCCCTCCGCGATTCACCCGAGACCTGCAACTAATCAATCACGGAGGCACCTCGTCCGCTTCACGCAGTCGCGGGTCATGCTGCACTCGCCGCATGTTTTTTGGAGTTGTCGCATGGGTCAGCAAAGGATCGTGACCCTTTCCTGAGACGCGTGGAGCTCGAGACCCCCGCAAATGGTTCCGCCCGTCAACGCCGTCCGCGGAATGTGCGGCGCAAGTCAGCCACCCATTCGTCCGGGATCTCCCAGGGGATGAAGTGACCTCCGTGCTCGTGGGCGGTGAGGTTGACGTGGTTGTACCAGTCGGCGCGGTCGGTGGTCAGGAAGTGTGAGACTCGGTCGGCGGTTGAGACACCGGGCGGGTTCTCGTGGGCGACGAAGGTGATGCCGGTGGGGGCTTCGATCGCGGGCTGCCGGTCGTGCGACGGTGTCCAGGGGTAGCGGTTGTGGTTGGCGTAGATCCGCATCGAGGTGCTGATCGAATTGGTGACCCAGTAGATGGTGGCGTGGGTGAGTAATTCGTCCCTGCTGAAGACTGTTTCGATATCGCCGTGGTTGTCGCTCCACGACGTCCAGCGCTCCAGAATCCAGGACAGCATGCCGGCCGGGGAGTCGGAGAGGCCGTGCGCGAGGGTGCTGGGGGCGAGCATCTGGGCGGACAGGTGTACGGCGAAGCGCTTCTCCAACTCCACGATTCGGGCATGCACGTCGGCGGGCAAGCCCTCGGGAATGGGGCGGCCGCCGGTGATGTCCCAGGCGCGTTCGCCATTGAACAGGTCCAGGCGCTGACCCGAGCCGATGTGGATGCCGTAGAGCTCGTCGGCGTATTTGTGGCCGAGTTGGCCGGTGACCAGCGCGCCCACATCGCAGCCCGCGGCGGCGTACCTGTCGTGGCCCAGCACCCCGGTCATGAGCGTGTGCCAGAGGTCGGCGACCTTCCAGAAATTCAGGTCGGGGCGGTCAGGGACGGGCGTGGAGAAGCCGAAGCCCGGGAAGGACGGGACGATCACGTCGAAGGCGTCGGCCGGGTCGCCGCCGTGTGCGCCCGGATCCGCCAGCGCGTCCACGACATTGGACCAGTGCCAGAAGGTCCAGGGCCAGCCGTGCGTGAGGATCAGCGGGATCGGGTCGGGGCCGACACCCGGCTTTCGCATGAAATGCACCGGCACACCGTCGATTTCGGCCCGGTAGTGCTCATATGCATTGATGGCGGATTCGGCGGTGCGCCAGTCGAACTCGGTGCGCCAGTACTCGACGAGCTGCTGCAGATACGCCTTGGGCACGCCATAGCTGCCGTCCGCATTGCCCGCATCATCGGACCAGCGGGTCAGCGCCAGTCGCTGTCGAAGGTCGTCGAGCACCTCGTCCGGCACATGAATCGGCTGCTGCAGCAAGGGAAACGAACGGTTTTCCGGGGTGGCTTCGATGTGCAAACTCGTCTCCTGAGTCGCCGGGAATATTCGCCACCCGACACTACTGTCGTGTGCACCGGGCCGGCACCACCCGGTGCCGTAGGGTCGAATCCATGTCCGGTCGCAGTGCAGCGCAGCCCACCGAGCAGCTCGACGACACCCTGCACGGCGCCGTCATCGCGGTGCCCGAGGCGGTGCGCACCGAATTGCGGCGCGGTGTGCGCAGTGTGCTGGTGGATACCGCGGCGCTGCACCTGGTCCGGGAACGCTTCGACGATCAGCAGGCCGGGTCGCTGCGCCGCTATCTCGAGGCGTCCCAGTCCGCGAATACGCTGCGTGCCTATCGGACCGACTGGATCGCCTGGGCCGCATGGTGTCTGAGCGAAGGGCGGCAGGCGCTGCCCGCGGACGCCCTGGATGTGGCCGTCTACCTAGCGGCCGCCGCCGATGCGCGGCGGCCGAACGGCGAATGGGCCTTCAGCGCAGGCACTCTCGAACGCAAGTCCGCCGCACTGGCGGCCGTGCACGCCGCCAACGGCCTTCCGTCCCCTACGCGCGCCGATGTGGTCCGCCTGACGCTGCGCGGTATCCGTCGCACCCGTCGCACCCTGCCCAAGCGCAAACGGCCCGTGCTCCTGCACACCCTCGACCAGCTTCTGGCCGAGCTCCCCGCACCCGGCTGGCCCACCGAACCGGCCCGCCGCCGCGACAGCCTGCTGCTACTGGTCGGTTTCGCAGGCGCCCTGCGCCGCAGCGAAATCGCCGGGCTGTGCATCACCGATGTCCGCGTCGACACCGATCACGCCAGCGGCGAACCCCTCCTGCTCATCCACCTCCCCACCACCAAGACCGACCCCACCGGTGTCAACGAACAACGGGTGGTTCTCCCCCGCGGCCAACGCCCGCACACCTGTCCCGTGTGCGCCTTCGCCGACTGGATTCGCCTGCGCGAGGCCCACTTCGCCGACAGCGACCTGCGCACCTGGCTCACCGGACACCCGTCCTCCGACACACACATCCACCGCTGCCACGGTTTCACCGGCACCACCCTCACCGATCCGGCACTCCCGTTGTTCCCCACCATCTCCCGCCACGGCGGTCTGGCCGACTCCCCCATGTCCGGCCGCGCCGTAGCCGAACTCGTCAAACGCTATGCGGCCCGAGCCGGCCTGGACCCCGACCTCTTCTCCGGCCACTCCCTCCGCGCCGGCTTCGCCACGCAGGCCGCCCTCGGCGGCGCCAGCGACCGCGAAATCATGCGGCAGGGCCGCTGGTCCAACCCCCGCACCGTGCACGGTTACATCCGCACCGCAAACCCCTTGGAAGACAACGCCGTCACCAAACTCGGCCTCTGACTGGCCTTTTGGGATGAACGGTATTGAATGCAATACCAGTACGTCACCAATCTTCCGATATGCATCCGATGCAGCACGGGGTTGATGGATATTGAGACATCTATCCCGTTGTACGAAACAGGATTTCATGGCTTGCACCAATGGGGCTGACCCACTGTCGATGCCGTGACCTGGGGTGATGTTTCGACGAGTACGTGACTTTGCCAGTGAAGGTGGCCCGTTCGGCCTTCCCGTTGTGCGAAGTGGAATTTTATGCCCACTGCGGCAGGCCGATAGCGTCGAATTCATGGAGTGGAGCTTTCTTTCGGCCGAAAGACTTTTGGCCGCATTGCGTGCCGGTGCAGTGACCTCGGTGGAACTGACCGAGGAGTCGATCGCCCGTATCGAGCGGGACGACAAGGTGATCAACGCGATCTGCGTGCCGGACTTCGACCGCGCACGGGCCGCCGCGCGCCACGCCGACCAGGCGCGCGCCCGCGGCGAGGACCGGCCGCTGCTCGGCATTCCGGTGACGGTCAAGGAGTCCTACGACATGGCCGGACTGCCCACGACCTGGGGCATGCCGCAGCACGCGAACTATGTGCCGGCCGAGGACGCGGTACAGGTGTCGCGGCTGAAAGCGGCCGGCGCGGTGCTGCTCGGTAAGACCAATGTGCCGTTGACTCTGCGAGATATCCAGAGCTTCAACGAGATCTACGGCACCACCAACAATCCGTGGGATCACGACCGCACGTCGGGTGGATCCTCCGGCGGCTCGGCGGCGGCCCTGGCGTCCGGATTCGGCGCGCTGTCCATCGGCTCCGACCTCGCCGGTTCGCTGCGCACCCCCGCACATTTCTGCGGGATCTACGCGCACAAGCCGACACTCGGGCTGGCGCCGACCCGCGGCATGGTCGCGCCGCCCGCGCCGGCCTTGCCGATCGACCTCGACCTCGCCGTCGTCGGCCCGATGGCGCGCACCGCCCGCGACCTCACGCTGCTGCTCGACGTGATGGCCGGACCGGACCCGCTGACCCACGGCGTCGCCTACGACATCGCAGTGCCGCCCGCGCGCCACGAGCGATTGTCGGACTTCCGTGTCCTGATCATCGAGGACCATCCGCTCATTCCGACCGGATCGGCGGTGCGGGCGGGCGTGAACCGGGTCGCCGAGGCGCTCGCCGACGAGGGCGCCCGCGTCGAACGGCACAGTTCGCTGCTGCCGGATCTCACCGAGGCCGCAACGATCTACATGCAGCTGATGCTGTCGAACGCCGCCGCAGGTCTTCCCGTCGACGTGTACGAGCAGCTGCGGACCCACGCCGCCGCCCTGAGCGTGGACGACCGGAGTCTCGATGCGGCGCGGTGGCGCGGCATGGTGCTCAGCCACCGCGACTGGGTCGAGGCGAACAACCGTCGAGAACTCCACCGCCGCGACTGGCGGCAGCTCTTCGCCGAGTTCGATGCCGTGGTGTGTCCGATCACGCCGACTCCCGCGTTCCCGCACGACCACAACCCCGATCTGTTGGAACGCCGGATCGACATCGATGGCGTCGAGTACCCGTACTTCGACCAGCTTGTCTGGGCTGGTCTGGCCACCATGCCCGGCCTGCCCGCCACCGCCATACCAGCGGGCCGGGCCTCCGAGGGCCTGCCGGTGGGAGTGCAGCTCATCGGCCCGATGTTCGAGGACCGCACCCCGCTGCGGCTGGCCGAACTGCTCGAGCAGAAGATCGGCGGCTTCCAGGCACCGAGGTAGGGCGTACTACCGGGTGTCCGTCGAGGATGAGGTGCGGATGACGAGCGAGGGCTGGGGCCTGGTCCTGACGCTCGCGGCCTGGCACGCGGGACCGGCCATGCCGGCTGTCCAGTCGCCTCGACAGCCGGATCGTGTTCGCATCAGACGCGAAGCCTTCGCGTCTGATGCGAACACCGAAGGTCCACCAAGGATGTTGTCTTTCCACTGACCAGCGGGAACAACCGCCACGGCCCCTTTCAGGCGTATTCGGTTCCCACCCCCAGAAGGGCTCGTCCCATGGTTCGTCGCATCGTCGCAGTGCTGGTGTTAGCCACCATCGTGGGCGCGGCCGGGTGTCGCCAGCCGGAACCGCGCGGAACGGTAACGGACCGGTGGGCGCCGACCGGCGGCGTCAACGTGCTGCCCACCCTCGTGATCCGCCAAGCAGACGGGACCAAAGCACGCATCGGTGTCGGGTGGGGAACCTGGCGGCGCTGTCACAAGCGCGATCGTTACCCGCACTGCGCTCACACGACCACCACGGGGTTGGGCCGGTGAGACCAGCCTCGGCCCGGACCGCAACGAGGCGATCTGTCAGCCACCCATCATACGGTGACGACATGGGCGTACAGGGCGAGCTGTTCGGCGAGCCGGCCACCACCCCACCGGTGGCCGCACCGCCGGCGCTGCAGCTGATCGACCTCGGCCCGGCCGAGCAGCTCGCCCTCGTCGAGGGCCCCGCTGGCGGGCCCGGCCGCGGCCGGGCCGGAGCCGTCCCGAGCGCGGTGTGGCAGCAGCTGCTCGACCACGCCCCGACCCGCGAGCGGTACGCCGCGAAGGTCTACCGCCGCCGCGACGATCAGTGCTGGTACTACGTCGGCGCGATCAGCAGCACCGGGCACGGCAAGCTCAAGGCCGGCCGCACCCACGGGCCGCGGATCGTGGTAACCGCCCACGTGTACGGCTGGCAGCTGACCTGCGGCGTCATCCGGCCCCGCCCCGGCGAGGACCCCGTCATCGCACACACCTGCGACGAAACGGCCTGCCAGAACCCCACGCATTGGGAGCTCG
>NZ_JAODNK010000035.1 GCF_025465275.1 Nocardia sp.
GACAAGCCCGACGAGTTCTTCTTCATGGAGATGAATACCCGTCTGCAGGTGGAACATCCGGTGACCGAGCTGGTCACCGGCGTGGATCTGGTGGAGTGCCAGGTCCGCATCGCGGCCGGGCAGAAGCTGGCGGTCGGCCAGGACGACATCAAGCTCACCGGGCACGCCATCGAGGCCCGGGTGTACGCCGAGGACCCGGGTCGCGGCTTCCTGCCGACCGGCGGCACCGTGCTGGCGCTGTCCGAGCCGGAAGGCAAAGGCGTGCGGGTCGATTCGGGCCTGCGCGCCGGAACCGTGGTCGGCGCCGATTACGACCCGATGTTGTCCAAGGTCATCGCGCACGCCGCGGACCGCGATGCCGCCATTGCGAAACTCGATGCGGCGCTGCGGGATACCCAGATACTCGGCGTCCGCGCCAATATCGACTTCCTGCGCTTCCTGCTCGCCGATCCGGAGGTGCGCGCCGGACACCTCGATACCGGTCTGCTGGACCGCCGCGCCGTCGACTTCCTCCCCGCGCCGGTCACCGATGCGCAGTTCGTCGCGGCGGCAACCGATCTCTGGCTGCGCCAGTGGCCGAGCACCCCGAACGATCCGTGGGCGACACCGAGCGGCTGGCGGGTCGGTCAGCACGCGGCCACCGTATTCCGGCTGATCGGCGGCGACCGCACCGTGCACGTCTCCCTGTCCGGCAGCCCTGAACAGGGCTCGGTCTGGCTGGACGACGGTGAAAAGGCTTCGCTCGCAGCCGAATCAGACGACGATGGCATCACCATCACCCTGTCCGGCCTCCGCAGCCGTTACCGCGTCGCCACCGCCGACGGTCACCTGTGGGTCGCCGACGCCACCGGCGTCGCCCAGCTCCGCGAGGTCGCCGACACCGATATTCGCGGCGGCGGCGAACATGTGGGTGATGCCGAAATCACCAGCCCCATGCCGGGTTCCGTCATCGCGGTGCCCGCACTCTCCGGCGCCGAGGTCGCCGCCGGTACCCCGATCGTGATCGTGGAGGCCATGAAAATGGAGCACACGCTCACCGCCCCCATCGCGGGTCGTGTCGAATTACTCGTCGAACCCGGTGCGCAGGTCAAGCTGGAGCAGCTGCTGGCCCGCATCGTTACCGCTGATTCCCAGGAGAGCAACGCGTCATGACCGATTTCCTGTCCACCGGCACCCTGCCGGACGAGTACCGCGAACTGGCGCTCACCGTCCGCGATTTCGCCAATCAGGTGGTGGCGCCCGTCGCCGCCAAGCACGATGCCGAGCACAGCTTCCCGTATGAAGTGGTCGCGGGCATGGCGGATATGGGCCTGTTCGGCCTGCCGTTCCCGGAGGAGTTCGGCGGCATGGGCGGCGATTACTTCGCGCTGTGCCTGGCTCTCGAGGAACTCGGCAAGATCGACCAGAGCGTGGCCATCACCCTGGAGGCCGGAGTCTCGCTGGGCGCCATGCCGATCTACCGCTTCGGCAATGACAAGCAGCAGCAGGAGTGGCTGCCGCTGCTCGCCAGCGGTCGCGCCCTGGGCGCCTTCGGCCTCACCGAATCGGGCGCGGGCAGCGATGCGGGCGGCACCCGCACCACCGCCGTGCAGGACGGCGACAGCTGGATCATCAATGGCAGCAAGCAGTTCATCACCAACTCAGGCACCGATATCACCCGCCTGGTCACCGTCACCGCCGTCACCGGGCAGGCCGACGGCAAGAAGGAGATCTCGACCATCATCGTGCCCGCCGGCACCCCCGGTTTCGTGGCCGAGCCCGCGTACAACAAGGTCGGCTGGAATGCCTCGGACACCCATCCGCTGAGCTTCACCGATGTGCGGGTGCCGACCGAGAATCTGCTCGGCGAGCGTGGCCGCGGCTACGCCAACTTCCTGCGCATTCTCGACGAGGGCCGCATTGCCATTGCCGCCCTCTCGGTCGGCGCGGCGCAGGGCTGCGTGGACGAGAGCGTCCGGTACGCCAAGGACCGCGAGGCCTTCGGCCGTCCCATCGGCAGCAATCAGGCCATTGCCTTCAAGATCGCTCGCATGGAGGCGCGCGCCTATATGGCCCGCACCGCCTACTACGACGCGGCCGCGCTCATGCTGTCCGGCAAGCCGTTCAAGAAGCAGGCCTCGATCGCCAAACTCGTCGCCAGCGAGGCCGCCATGGACAATGCTCGTGATGCCACCCAGATTTTCGGCGGTTATGGCTTCATGAACGAATATGCTGTGGCGCGGCACTATCGTGACAGCAAGATCCTGGAGATCGGCGAGGGCACCACGGAGGTGCAGTTGATGCTTATCGGGCGGGAATTGGGCCTGTGACCACTGAGCCTTTGAATGCCGGGGCCGCTACCGGGGAGGTCCGGCGGGTCGTCCAGCGCGGCCTCTGGTTCGAGGAGTTCGAGACCGGGGTGGTGTACGAGCACCGGCCCGGCCGCACCATTACCGAAGCCGACAATGTGCTGTTCACGACGCTCACCATGAATACCCAGGCCATGCACCTGGATGCGGCGTTCGCGCAGACGCAGGCGCCGTTCCATCAGCGGCTGGTGAATTCCATGTTCACGCTCTCGACGCTGGTCGGCCTGTCGGTCGCACAGTTGACGCAGGGCACCATCGTGGGCAATCTCGGCTTCTCCGAAATCGCCTTTCCCAAACCGGTTTTTCAGGGTGACACGCTGTATGCGGAGACTGTGATCACCGAGCTCCGGGAATCCAAGAGCCGCTCGGGGGAGGGCATCGTGACGTTCGCGCACACCGGCCGCAATCAGCACGGGGAGGTGGTGGCGACCGCTGTCCGCAAGACCCTGGTGCGCAAGCGGCCCATCGACGGTTCGGCGAATGCAATCGACGGTTCGGCGAATGCAATCGACGGTTCGGCGAATGCAATCGACGGTTCGGCGAATCCGATCGACGGTTCGGCGAATCCGATCGACGGTTCGGCGAATCCGATCGACGGCTCGCCGAATCCGATCGACGGCTCGCCGTCGGAGCAAGCATGAGCTGGGATATGCCTGGGCCGGCGTGGCTGTTCTGTCCCGCCGATCGCCCAGAACGCTTCGAAAAGGCAGCTGCCGCCGCCGATGTGGTGATCATCGATCTGGAAGACGGTGTGGCGGAGGCGGATAAGGCCGCCGCCCGCGAAGCGCTCATCGCCAACCCGCAGGACCCGGAACGCACCGTGATCCGGGTGAACGCGGCGGGCACCGTGGAGCACATGCTCGATCTGGACGCCCTGCTGCGCACCGAGTACCGGCGGCTCATGCTGCCGAAATGTGAATCGGCCGAGCAGATTACGCGGCTGGTCGATTACGAGGTGATTGCGCTCATCGAATCACCGCTCGGCGCCATGGCGGTCGGCCGGGCGGTCATGGTGCGCAATGCCATCGGCGTCATGTGGGGCGCGGAGGATCTGGTGGCGGCGCTCGGCGGCAATTCGAGCCGGCACGCCGACGGCGGCTATCGCGATGTGGCGCTGCATGTGCGGTCGCAATCGCTGCTGGCCGCCAAGGCATACGGCAAGTTCGCGCTCGATTCGGTATTCCTGAATATCGCCGATCTCGAAGGCCTGGCGGAAGAATCGCTCGATGCGGTCTCCGTCGGCTTCGATGCCAAGGTGGCGATCCATCCGAGTCAGGTGCCGGTGATCCGGCGGGCCTACGCTCCGGTGGCCAAGGAAGTCGACTGGGCGCAAAGACTTTTGGCGGAGGTGCCGAACCATCGGGGTGTCTTCACCTTCGAGGGCCGAATGGTGGATATGCCGGTCATCCGGCATGCCGAGCGGATCATCGCGCGTGCGCAGGTTGCGGACAGCGCGGGATTCGCGTCGTAGGAGGTAGTGCGGTGGAACCACAGTGGGTGCCGGCCGAGGCGGATATCGCCGAAGCGCGGATCACCGATTTCGCGGAGTTCGTGGCCAAGCGCACGGGGGAGTCCATATCGGACTACCAGTCGCTCTGGCAGTGGTCCGTGGACAATCTGGCGAGCTTCTGGGGAGCGGTCTGGGACTACTTCGAGCTGGGTGAGCGGTCCGGTGAGGTGCTCTACTCGACCGAGATGCCCGGTACGAAATGGTTCCCGGCCGTGCAGCTGAACTATGTGGACCAGATCGCCCGCCAGGCCCGCACCGACCGGCCCGCCATTCTCGGCGTTGACGAGGACGGCAGCATCGACGAGCTCTCCTGGGCCGAACTCATCGGCACCACTGCGGCTTTCGCCGGCGCCCTGCGCGGGCTGGGCGTCGGCCCCGGTGATCGGGTCGCCGGATATCTCCCGAACATTCCGCAGACCGTGATCGCCTTCCTGGCCACCGCCAGTCTCGGCGCCGTCTGGAGTGCCTGCGGTCAGGACTATTCCGCGCAGGCCGCTCTCGATCGCCTCGGTCAGCTGGAGCCGAAGGTGCTGGTCACCGCCGACGGCTACCGTTTCGGCGGCAAGGTGCACGATAAGGCCGCCGATATCGAGTCGCTGCGCGCCGGACTGCCGAGTTTGATTGCCACCGTGCTGGTTTCACGTCTGGGCAACGCGGTTCCGGATGTCATCGCCTGGGACAGCCTGCAAATCGATGAGCACCTCACCAGAATCGACACCGTCCCCGTCGATTTCGACCATCCGCTCTGGGTGCTGTACTCCTCCGGCACCACCGGCAAGCCCAAGGGCATTGTGCACGGGCACGGGGGAGTGCTCCTCGAACACCTGAAATCCGTTGGCCTGCAATCCGATATCGGACCGGACGACACCTTCCTCTGGTACACCAGCCCCAGCTGGATGATGTGGAACTTCCAGGTCGCCGGCCTGCTGACCGGCGCGACCATCGTCACCTACGACGGCAGCCCGTCCGCGCCGACTCCGGATGCGCTGTGGGCCATTGCCGCTCGTGTCGGAGCCACGGTGGTCGGCACCAGCCCCGGCTATGTGCTCGGCTGCGCCAAGGCCGGTGTGGTGCCCCGCCGCGACCATGATCTGTCGGCACTGCGACTGATCGTCATTACCGGCTCGTCGCTGCCGCCGTCCTCCTCACTCTGGTTGCGCGACAATGTAGGTGAGCGCATTCCGGTCGCCTCCATCAGCGGCGGCACGGACGTGGTCTCGGCCTTCATCGGTGGTGTCCGCACGGTCCCCGTCTGGCCCGGCGAGCTCTCCGCCCCCTACCTCGGCGTGGCGCTGGACGCCTGGGACGAGACCGGCCATCCCGTGCGCGGCGAGGTGGGCGAACTGGTCATCACCAAACCCATGCCCTCCATGCCCGTCAGCTTCTGGAACGATCCGGACGGATCTCGTTACCACGACGCCTATTTCGATATGTTCCCCGGCGTTTGGCGGCACGGTGACTGGATCACCATCAACGACCACGGCAGCATCACCGTGCACGGCCGCTCCGATTCCACACTGAACCGGCACGGCATCCGCATGGGCAGCGCCGATATCTACCAGGCGGTGGAAGCCCTCCCCGAAGTCGCCGAGGCCCTGGTACTCGGCATCGAACTTCCGGAGGGCCGCTACTGGATGCCGCTCTTCGTCGTGCCCGCGCCCGGTGTGCAGCTCACCGACGACGTGAAGCAGCGCATCAACAACGCCATCCGCACCGAGGTCTCACCCCGTCACGTCCCCGACGAAATCATCTCCGCCCCAGGTATTCCGCACACCCGAACGGGCAAGAAACTCGAGGTCCCGCTGAAGAAGCTCTTCCAGGGCGCGGACCTGTCCCGAGTAGTGGCACCCACCGCAGTGGACGACCCCTCGCTACTGGACTGGTACGCGCAGCACCGGCCACCGAGCTGACTCAATGGCCACCCGGTAGCCGGCGGCGTCCGGTGCACACCTCGGACGCCAAATCCTCATAGCCGACCGCCAATTCGGCGAGGCTTTCCCATGCGACGGTCAATTCCCGACCGGACGCATGGGCGAGCGCCGCATAAGCATGCGCGGTCAACTGCGCCAGCCGATCGATAACGGCGCCGAGTGTCTCGGTATGCACCCGCGCCGCCCCGTGTGACGGTGGTAGTCGCGAGGTGACCCAACAATCAATAGTGTGCACCAAATCGTTTCGCAGACTATCGAGTTCGGCACAAACCTCCGGCGCCGCAGCCATCCGCCGCCCATGTAGCTCGGTCAACTCATGTGCCGCACTAAGTACCGGATGCCCCGGAAAGCTTGTCCCCCGACAAGCCAGCAAAACCTGCTTCTTACTCGGAAGCGCTTCCCGCATAACATCGCTCCTCACCGCTATTGCGATTTCAGAGCACCCTATTCCCCTCAAATGACGAGAACGTAACCACAACTCCAACATGCGATTTCATCGCCAGTGAACCAGCGACCCCCACTCGCACAAATGTCGCCGCCATTTCGTGGCGATCACTCGTCCAGCGTGGCTCCCTGGGCGTGCAGGGCTGCTCGGACACGGTCGGTGACGAGGTAGGGGCGGCAGTAGAGCAGGGTGGCGCTTACTCGGACCACGCGCCAGCCAAGGGATTCCAGTGCCGCCAGACGGTCGATGTCCTTGGCGCGTTGTGCAGGATCGGTCCAGTGCTGGGCACCGTCGTATTCGACCGCGACTCGCCAGTCGGCCCAACCCGTATCGACGCGTGCTACGAACTGTCCAGTACGGTCGCGCACCACCAACTGTGTAGTGGGGGAGGGCAATCCGTTGTCTATGAGCAGTAGCCGGGTGAGCGACTCGGGCGGTGACTCCGCGCCGCTGTCCACCAGCGGAATGATCTCCGTGAGCCGCCGTACGCCACGCAGTCTCGGATGATGCCGGGCGACGTCGGCAATATCGCGCGGTGGGATGTTTGTTGCCGCACAGAGTGCGTCCAGAATCGGTACCGCTCGGTCTCTCTCGAGTCGCCGGCCGATATCGAATGCCGTGCGCGCTGGAGTTGTCACCCGGAACCCGTCCACCTCACAGCATTCGCTCGGTTCTATGGACGCCTGAATTTGGTGAATCCCAAAGGGTGCTTTGCAATTGCCCTCCCGCGCCAGTTCCGCCGGCGTATCTCCGTCCAGCCAGCGAGTCCCGTGCATTGCCGCGGCGGACAGCCCCACCAGCACGCCGTCGCCCTTCGCCCAATGCGATGCCGCGCGGGCTCTCCCGCCGGCGTCGAGGGCGCATCCCTTTCGCAGATACACATCGGGAAACACCCGCACGAAGTCGTGCCGCAACTCCCACCACGAAACGACCCCCGCCGCCAACGCCCACGACCCAGGAAATGGCCCCTCCTCCAACACCCCCATCCCTCAACTAGTACGCCACGGCGCCCATGGAATCATCCGCCACAGCGCCCCCTGTGGATAACTTCGTCGACCAGGAACTGGTGGCGGGACACACTCGTGTTTTGCCGCCATCAGTTCCTGATGATCTTGGACTAACTGGGTTGGGCGATGACCAGGAGGACGTGGGCGGGTTCGTTGTCGACGAGGTGCCAGCGGTCGCGCATGGTGGAGGGGAAGTTTACGAAGTCTCGGGGGCCCAGGCGGATTTTGCCCGCACCGACTAGTTCGACGTCGAGGTGTCCTGCGACCACGTAGACGCCGGTGACTCCGGTGGACTCGAACCAGCCGCCGATGAATTGGCCTGGCTCCACCAGGTATTCGATGACCTCGAGCGGGCTGTTGGGGCGCATGTGGAGAGCGCGGCCCACCGCCGCGTCGGCGCGGTCGGCCACCGGGAGGCGCAGGCCCTCGTCGGCGCGGACCACGGTGACGCGGTCGGTGGCGGGGGAAGGCAGGAGATCGCCGGGGGTGACGTCGAGGGCGGAGGCCAGGCGATAGGTGGTGATCATCGAGGGTGCGCTGACGCCGCGCTCGATCTGACTGAGGAAGGGCTGGCTGATGCCCGCACGCTTGGCGAGTTCGCGCATCGACAGTCCAGACTTCTCACGCAGGTCGCGGACCACGCCGCCGACCAGCTTCGCCAGGCTCGGCTCGTCCGGTTCGACGGATGCCTCCGGTATCTCGTTCACACAGGCCAGTGTGCCCGATCGCGAGCTGCGGCGGGCGCGCGGGCGTTTACATGTTCGTGACGCGGGTGAACGTTATGGCCACACAAATAGGCCAATCTGACTGCTGTCACTTATCACCCCTGCTTTACTCGGAGCGTGCCCGTTGTCGGTCCTCGAAGGCGATCCGCCTGTCACCACTACCCGTTTGGTCGAACAGCGCGGCATCGACCACATCCCGGAAGTCGAGCGCACCGGTACTGTCCGGCAACTCGGGCTCATGTGGAGTGGAGTCATTCTCAATGTGCAGGTGGTGGTGTACGGCACCCTGCTCGTCGCCATCGGCCTGAATGTGTGGCAGGCGCTGGCGGCGATCGCCATCGGCACCGCCACCTGGGTGCTTGCCGGGTTGGCGAGCCTGCCGGGTCCGGCGGCGGGCACCACCACGTTCGCGATCAGCCGGGCGGCTTTCGGCCGGAACGGCATGCGGCCCATCGCCTTCTGCAATTGGCTACAGCAGATCGGCTACGAGGTACTGGATCTGGTGATCCTGGTGCTCGCGGGATCGGCACTGCTGGACATGGCCGGCGTGCACGTCTCCGACGGTACGAAGGTGGTATTGCTGGTGGCATTCTCGATCGCGCAGAGCCTGCTGCCGAGTCTCGGCCACGCTGCCATCACCCGCGTGCTGAATATGCTGGTGGTGCCGTTCGCGGCCCTGTTCCTGATCATGGCCTGGCTCACCGCCGACAAGCTCGATATCACCGTCGGACACCCTGCCGGGTGGTCGGCCTTCCTCGGCGGAGTCGCCCTGGCGTCCAGCGCGAGCGGACTCGGCTGGACGCCCAATGCCACCGACTTCTCGCGGTATCTGCCGACCGCCACTCCGCGCCGGAAGGTGGTGGCGGCGGTGACCATCGGCGGCGCGGTGCCGCAGGCGCTACTCATGCTGCTGGGCGTCGGGGTGGCGCTGCTCACCGAGCAGGCGTCCGATCCGATCAGCGGGCTGCCGAGCGTGTACCCGGGCTGGTTCCTGGCTCCGTATCTGATTCTGGTTATCGCACAGATGATCTCGCTGAACGCCATCGACCTGTACTCGTCCGGAGTCACCCTGCAAGCCATCGGGCTGCGCATCGGACGCTGGCAGGCGGTGGTGCTGGACGGGGTGATCTGCGCGGCCGTCGGGGCGATCGTGGTGTTCTCCTCGGACTTCAATACCTTCGTCAGCAATTTCCTGCTGTTCATGATCGTGTGGTTCGCGCCGTGGTCGGCCATCTTTGTCGTCGACTATTTCCTGCGCCGCGGCCGCTACGACCTGGAATCGCTCGGGGAATCGGGCGGTCGCTACCTCCGGCGCGGCGGGCTGCATCTGCCGGGCGTACTCGCTCAGGTCGCGGGGATGATCGCGGCGCTGTGCTGCATCAATACCTCCGTATTCGTCGGGCCGATCGCAAACCTGTGCGGCGGTGCGGATTTGAGCATTCCGGCCGGGCTGCTGGTCGGCGGCATCGCGTACTACCTGACTGCTCGCCGCGGTGTCATCGCCGAATCACGGTTCAGTCCAGTCGTTTCCACGCACTGAAGAGGAAGGAAGACCCGTGGAATTCCACGTACCGGTCATCGATATCACGCCCTATGTGAGTGGCGGGGACGCCGCCGCCCGTCGTGCGGTGGCGCGGCAGATCGACGAAGCCGCTCGCACAGTCGGTTTCATGCAGATCACCGGACATGCGGTGCCGCAGCCGGTGATCGACGGATTCGCTGCCGCGCTGGACGATTTCTTCGTGCTCGACCTGGACGCGAAGCAGCAATACCGCACGCCACCGGCCATCAATCGGGGCTATTCGCCGCCCAAGAGCGAGAGCCTGAGCTTGAGCCTCGGCGTGGAATCGGCGACCCGGATGAACGACTTCTTCGAGGCCTTCAATATCGGAGCATCGACCGCCGACTATCCCGAACTGGAGTTGCCGGAAACCGAATACGCGGAAAACCTCTGGCCGCAACAGGTTCCACAGTTTCAGGCACCTGTGCAGGCTTATTTCGCGGAGGCCGCCCGGGTTGCTCGAACCCTCACCATCGCCTTCGCGGACGCGCTCGAACTGCCGGCGGGCTACTTCGGTGACTACACCGACCATTCCCTGGATGTGCTGCGCATGAACAACTACGCGCTGCCGCCGGGCACGATCGACCTCGATGGCGACCTCACCGGGATGGGCGAGCACACCGACTACGGCATCGTCACCGTGCTGTGGGCCGATCAAGCGCCCGGTCTCCAGGTGCTGGGCGCGGACGGCAGCTGGCACGATGTCCAGCCCGCCGATGGTGCGCTACTGGTGAATCTCGGCGATCTGATGGCCCGCTGGACCAATGAGCGCTGGCTCTCCACCCTGCACCGGGTGAAGCCGCCCATTGTGGACGGCGCCATCCAGCGCCGCCGCAGCGCCGCCTACTTCCACGACGGCAATATCGACGCTCTCATCGAAACGCTGCCCTCGTGCATCGGCGACGGCAGCAAGTACGAGCCGGTCACGGTCGCCGATCATATTCGGGCCAAGCTCGCGGGTTCCCGTGCCGGACAACCGAATACCAATGCCACACGCGAGGCCGCCCGTGTCCTCGCGGCGGCCCAGCAGTCCGGAGACCGCGCATGACGATTCCCTTCCGCGAGCTGCCGAAGGTCAGCCTGCACTGCCATCTCACCGGTTCGGTGCTGCCCGAAACCGTGGCCGAGCTGGCTCGCAAGCATGGTGTGCCCATGCCGGGCGGGCGAACGGCGCAGGACCTGTACGACATCGACAGCCATGTCGATCTCGACGAATTCCTCCGGGTCTACGACATGGTCGGCCAGGTTGTCCGCGATGCCGACGACTTCCGGCGCATCACCTACGAGTCTCTGACCGAGCTGGGCTCGAAACACGGTGTGCTGTATCGCGAAATCTTCGTCAGCCCGCCGGCTCACCCCCGCACCGACTATCGAGTTCTGCTCGACGGGGTCCGCGCCGGAATGCGAGAAGCCGAGCAGGACACCGGAATCGGCAGTCGCATCATTGTGGCCATCAATCGTGAGGACACCCCGGCGGCGGCTGTCGAACTGGTGCGCCAGGTCATCGAGCACCGCTGTGATGAGGTGGTCGGCATCGGTCTGGATTACGCCGAAGTCCACGGCCCGCCAGAGCTTTTCCATGAGGCATACCGACTGGCCGGTAAAGCGGGCCTGAATCGCACCGCCCACTCGGAATCCGGGCCGCCCCCGAATATCGAAATCCTGCTCGACGTCCTCGGTAGTACCCGGGTCGACCACGGCTATCACGTGGTCGACAGCCCTCGCATCACCGACCGCTGCCGAGCAGAAGGCATCGTGTTCACCTGCACCCCGGTGAGTTCCGATATCGGCCGTTACTCCGGCAGCGGCAATGGCAAACACGAAAAGATCGCGGCCATGGTCGATGCCGGCCTCCGAGTCACCATCGATTCCGACGACCCGCCGATGTTCGGCACCAACCCCACCAGCGACTTCGAGGTCCTGCACCGCACGCTGGGATACGACGCCAACCAACTGCTCGCCTTCACCCTGAACGCCATCGAGGGTTCGTGGCTCGACGAATCCGCCAAATCCGCCCTCCGCACCCGAGTCCAACCCCATCTGGCTCCCGCCTAGGAATCCGGTCGGGCGATCACCAGGAACTGGTGGCGGCAAAACGCGAGTGTGTTCCGACGTCAGTTCCTGGTCGATGCTGCGCTACGCGCTCGCGAGGGTGCGGAGGGTGGTGCGGAAGGCTGGGTCGTCGGCGGGGGTTGGGGGGAGGTCTAGGGAGATGCCGTGGCAGGTGTTGGGGTACCAGGAGTGGAGGACTGTGGGGAGGTCTTTGTAGGTGGCTTGGGGGACGAGGGTTTTCAGGATGTCGTCGGTGAGGAGGGTGGGGAGGGCTGTCCAGTTGCCGGCTTGTGCGGATTGGGCTAGGCGGTCGGCTATGTCGGGGCGGCCTAGGCGGTCGAGGGTGCCTCGGTAGGCGGGGGTGGAGTAGAGGAAGGCCAGTTCTGTGCGCAGGTTTTCGCGGGCGGTGGCTACGGCGGAGTCGTCTCGGCCGGTGATCGGCTTGGGGACCACGATGATTCGGGGGCCGTCGTCCGTGCGGGCGGACTTGGCGGCACCGGTTCGGAGGGCGGGGAGGACGTGGTTTTTCAGGGAGAGGGGGTGGCAACGCCCAGTTGGAAGCGGCCGCCGGAGAAGCGGGCGAGGTCCTAGGCGGCGTACGCGGTCAGCATCGGGCTGCGAGGGAAGGCCACGACCATGCTGGTTCGGATGGTCAGCGTGGTGGTGTGTTCCGCGGCGAGGGTGCACACGCTGAACGGGTCGCGCACGGTTTCGGAAATGTGCACGGTGTCGAAGCCGAGGTCCTCGATCCGCCGGACCCGGGCCGCCACCTCGGACAGCGGGGTGTCGGCGGGCAGCGATGTCACGAGTTCCATGCGGGCATCCTCGCGGACGGTGTGGTGCGGGCGATCGGCGGCGGCCGGTTCAGGCGGCGGCGGTCGCGGGGTCCAGGCGCAGGACGCCGTCGACCATGCGGTAGACGGTATCCATCTGATGCAGGTGGGAAAGATCGTGGGTGACCAGCAGGGTGGCGGCATGGTGCTCGCGGGCGATCCTGATGATCAGGTCGATGATGGCCGCGCCGCGCTCCTGATCCAGCGAGCTGGTGGGCTCGTCGATGACGAGCAGCGACGGGTTGTTCATCAGGGCGCGAGCGATATTCACCCGCTGGCGCTGACCGCCGGAGAGCTGCGCGGGACGCTTGTTCTCCTGGTCGCCCAGACCGACCGCCGCGAGCAATTCGCGTGCGTGCGAACGGGCTTCGCGCCGCCGGGCGGGGGAGACGAAGAAGGTCTGGCCCAGGTGGATCATGGCTTCCAGCTGCTCGAGCGCCGTCAGCGCGGGAATCAGATTGGACTGCTGGAAGACGATGCCGATGGAATCGCGGCGCACCGTTGTCGCTTCACGCCGGCTCAGGGCCGCCAGATCGACAGTCCCGGAGGCTGTTTCGAGCTCGACGCGACCGGAGTCGGGACGGACCAGGGTGGAGGCGGCGGCCAGCAGCGTGGACTTGCCGGACCCGGAGGGGCCGGTAATGGCGGCGATCTCGCCGCCGCGCACCGACAGGTTCACGTGGTCGAGCGCCGTAATACGCTCGGCGCCATCGGGGAAGGTGAGGGTGAGGTCGGCGACCGTCAAGGAATTGGTCATCGCAAAACTCCTGGGAGACATGGTGATCAGCGCGCCTGGTTGAGGGCATCGAGCGGGTCGGTGGTGGCGAGGAAGCGCAGGGCGAAGGCCGCGCCGAGCACGCCGAGCAGGACCAGGGCGGCGGCCGGGAACAAGGTGGTGCTCACACTGAGGATGAAAGGCACCGCATCGCCGATGAATACGCCCGCAAGCACCGTCGCGCCGACACCGATGCCCACGCCGATCAGCAGCACCACCAGTGCTTGGCTCAATGCATCACGCACCAGCGAACCGGTAGTGGCGCCAAGGGCTTTCAGCGTCGCGATATCCGGTGCGCGCTGCACGGTCCAGACCGTGAAGAACGCGCCGATCACCAATGCCGAAATGGCGAACAGCATGACCGTCATGAGTGTCAGCGAACCGTTCTCGGCCTTGTAGGAACTCATGGCCGACAGCGAATTCTTCGACGAGGTGGTGAGGGTGTGCGCCGCGGCGTTCACGGCGGCCGAATCGCTCACACCGGAAACCGCGAGAATGGTCGCCGCACCCGCACGCGGATTCTGGGCCTGCCAATCCGACAGCGTCATCCACACCACGGGGGTGTGCGCGTACCAGTCGTCATCGGTGACACTCCGCACCGTGAAGTTGCCGGACCCCAGCGCGACGGTATCGCCGGCACCGGCATGCAGGCTCTTGGCGGCGGCTTTGGAGAGCACCACCTGCCCCGGATCGGTTGCCACACGATTGCCGAATGGTGTGCCATCAACGCCGAACATGGCGACCTGAGTGGGGGAGGCCCCGTCCCGGGTGGCCCGGACCCGGCTGATGCCGATCGGGTCGACGGTGCCGCCGGCCTGCTGCCAGGCGGACACCTGCTCCTGGCTCAGGGCCGAGGAGTCGAACGAGGGCGACGAGCCGGTGTCCGCGAAAACCACGGTGCCGGGTTGCAGCGTCTGCAGGGCGGAGATGTTCTGGTGCGCCAGCCCGGCCGTCAGTCCGCTCAGAAAACTGACGAGCAGGGCGACCAGCATGACCACCAGCGTGATGAGGAGGAAGCGGCCGCGGGCGGCCCGCAGATCCCGGAGTGCGACGAACATGCCTCAACTCTGTCGTGGAAAGCCCAGGAAACCATCGCGCTGCGGAACGAATCCCGACCCAGCCAACGGAGGTGCGGCGTTTCCTACTTTCGATGGATGCCGCTCGAGTTGCCGGGCATAAGCTGGTCGGCGTGCATCGATCGCCCCTGACCCCCGTCTTCTCCTCCATGCAGCTGGGTCTGCATGTGATGGTGGTCGCGCTGATGGCGGTGGTCACGGTGCGGGCGATCATGGCGGACGTGCATCCGTGCATCGTGGTGGTGCTGGCGGGTGTCTTCCTCGGCGTCTACTTCGCCGGGGGCCTGTTCCGCCGCCGGCTGTACGCGGCGCGGGTGTGGTTGGTGGTGCTGACCCTGCTGTGGCTGGGGCTGGTGGCCTTCGTCCCCGACGCGGTCTATCTGGTGTTCGGCCTGTTCTTCCTCTATTTGCATCTGCTGCCGCGCAATTGGGGACTGCTGGCCGTCACCGTCACGACCATTGTGTCGGTGGTCGGCTATGCCTCGCACAAGGGCTGGACCATGGGCGCGGTCATCGGGCCGGTGCTGGGCGCACTGGTCGCGGTGGCCATCGGACTCGGGTACGGCGCGCTCTTCCGGGAGGCCGCCGAAAGGCAGCGGCTCATCGACGAATTGCTTGCCACCAGAAACACTCTCGCCGAACAGGAGCGCACCGCCGGCAAGATGGCCGAGCGCGAACGCCTGGCACATGAAATCCACGACACGGTCGCCCAGGGCCTCAGCAGCATTCAGTTGCTACTGCACGCCGTGGAACGCGCCGCCCCGGATCATCCTGCGCTGGAAAAGATTCGGCTGGCCCGCGAGACCGCCGCCGACAGCCTCGTCGAAACCCGCCATCTCATAGCCGAACTCACGCCCGCTGCCCTGGAAGGCCAGTCGCTGGTCGGCGCACTCACCCGAATAACCCAGCGCGCCACCGCCCCCGGCCTCGATGCCCAGGTGCTGGTGGAAGGTGACCCACACCGCCTGCCCATGCCGATGGAGGCCGCCCTGGTGCGCATCGCCCAGGGCGCGGTCTCGAATGTGGTGCGGCACGCCCAGGCTCAGCGCATGCGCGTCACCCTCACCTACGCCGGTGATGCGGTGCACCTGGATGTGGTCGACGACGGTGTGGGCATCGACCCGGCCGTGCTCCAGCAATCCCCTTCCGGCACTTTCGGTCTCAATGCCATGCGCAGCCGTGTGGAGCAGCAGGGCGGCACCATGAGCGTGGAGTCCGAGCCCGGCCATACGGCGGTCACCGTCGCATTCCCGCTGGAGGACCAATGACATTCCCGGGGGAGAAGCGAATGATCCGCATTCTGCTCGCCGACGATCACGCCATCGTCCGCGCGGGCCTGCACGCCCTGCTGGATTCCGGTGTGACCGAAAGTGATTCCGGCCCGGACATCGAGGTGGTCGGCGAGGTCGCCACCGCCGAGGAGGCCGTCGCCTTCTGCTCCACCACCCAGGTCGATCTGGTGCTCATGGACCTGCGCTTCGGCCCGGGCAAGTCCGGTGCGGACGCCACCGCCGCCGTCCGCGAGCTGCCCGATCCGCCGAATGTGCTGGTGGTCACCAACTATGACACCGACGCCGATATTCTCGGCGCCATCGAAGCGGGCGCCTGCGGCTACATCCTCAAGGACACTCCGCCCGCCGAGCTGCTGGCTGCCGTCCGCTCCGCCGCGGACGGCGAAAGTGTGCTGTCCCCGTCGGTGGCCTCGCGCCTCATGACCCGGGTCCGCAAGCCGGACACCACACTCAGTCCCCGCGAGATCGAGGTGCTGCGCCTGGTCGCCGACGGTCACTCCAATCGTGAGATCGGCCGCCGCCTGTTCCTCAGTGAGACCACCGTCAAATCCCACCTCGTGCACATCTACGCCAAGCTCAGCGTGAAGTCCCGCACCTCCGCGGTGGCCCGGGCTCGCGAACGCGGAGCCATCTGACCCGGTTTCGTTGATCTTGTTTCCGGAGTTCAGGTCCTACGGTGGGCTCTATGACCTCACTCTCGGATCCCAGCGTGCGGGAATTCCTGTCCGAAGGCACCCGCACCGGCAAAGTCGCGTTCATCGCCGCCGACGGGAGGCCGCTGGTCACGCCGGTCTGGTTCATCGTCGAGGACGACGCCATCATCTTCAATACCGGTAAGGCCAGCGCCAAAGGCAAGGCAATCGCCCGTGACAGCCGCTTGGCTCTGTGCGTCGATCTGGAAGAGCCGCCCTACACCCACATACAGATACAGGGTGTGGCCACCGTCTCCGAGGACCTGGACGAGCTCGTCCGCACCGCCACGCTCATCGCAGCCCGCTATATGGGCGAAGACCGCGCCGACGAATTCGGCAAGCGCAATGGAGTTCCGGGCGAACTGGTTGTCCGCCTCCATCCCGCCAAGATCCTCGCTGACTTCGACGCCACCGCCTGATACGGCAACGGAATTCGGTCGCCGGCCGATCCGGCCCGCGTGCTCCGGCCGCCGTTCACCTCCCCTGCGGGGGTTCGCGAGCCTGTAAGTGTCAGACTCGCGGCATGACTGTGCACTTCATCGGGGCCGGACCGGGGGCGGCGGATCTGCTGACCGTGCGCGCGGTGGAGCTGCTGAAGCGGTCGCCGGTGTGCCTCTACGCGGGCACCTATCTCGACCCCGAGGTGCTCGCCTACTGCGCCCCCGACACCGAGCTCATCGACACCCAGGGCCTGGATCTGGATGAGATCATCGAGCACTGCGCCCGCGCGCAGGCCGCCGGCAAGGACGTCGCCCGGTTGTGTTCGGGCGATCCGTCCATATATTCAGCCCTGTCCGAGCAGACGCGCAGGCTGGACGCCGCCGGCATCCCCTGGGATGTCACACCCGGTGTTCCGGCCTACGCCGCCGCAGCGGCCCTGCTGGGCACCGAGCTGACGGTTCCGGAACTGGTCCAGTCGGTGGTACTGACGCGCACACAGGCTCGATCGACCGTTATGCCCGAATCCGAGTCGCTGCGGAATTTCGCGCGGACCCGCGCCACGCTGGTCCTGCATTTGGCCGTCACTCGCATTCGAACCCTCGCCGAGGAGCTGGTCGCCGACTACGGCTCGAGCTGTCCGGTGGCGGTCGTCTACCGGGCCAGTCAGCCCGAACAACTGGTCCTGCGAGGCACTCTCGCCGATATCGCGGATCGTGTGGAGGCGGCGGAATTGCGCCAGGCGGCGGTGATTCTGGTGGGACAGGCGCTGGCGGAATCGGTCAATTGCGCCCAGTCGCACCTCTACGATCCGGCTCGGGACAGGACTCATCTCACTAGCTGAAACTCCGAAATGCGGTGATGCCTAAAGGCTATGACCCTTCGTGGTTGTAGAGGCTCAGCTGCCGGTAGATTGGTTCGGTGTTCAGCAGCAGAATCGTCACAGTGGCCAGGCGGTGGCCAGCGGGTGCGGACGCGCCCGTGTAACAAGATCGGCCGCCTGGACGGATAGCCCAGAGAACATCTTTGTCTGATTGTTACGTGAAGTGAGCCCCGAGCATCGGACGCCACGCTGGTCAGTGTGGCGTCCTGTTGGGGTTTTCGGTGGGGAGCGCTGCGTGGTGTTCCGGAAGCGAGGTTTGGGTTGGACCGGCTAGATTTCGGCGGCAACGGCGAAGCTGGCAGCGAAATCGCGCCGGGATCGGGCGAGGCGTTTCCGCTGTCGCCCGCTCAGCTGGGCATTTGGTACGCCCAGCACCTGGACCCGCAAGTGCCGATCAATATCGCGCAGTACGTCGAGCTGCGCGGTGAGATCGACGTGCCGCTGCTAGAACAGGCCATGGTCGACGGTTCCCTCGAGGTGGGTTCCGGCTTCCTGCGCATTATCGAGCGCAATGGCGAACCGCTGCAGATCGTCGATCCGAATCTGGATCGCACCATCTACCAGGTCGATCTGCGCACTGCCGAGGATCCGCACACCGCCGCGCTGCAGTGGATGCGCGATGACTACAGCCGCCCGCTGGACATCCTCGCCGACCGCCTGATTCGTTCCGCCATGCTGCGGGTGGGCGAGGACCACTACTACTGGTACGCCCGCGTCCACCACATCGTGCTCGACGGCCTCGGCGCCATGACCTACATGACTCGCGTCGCGGAGATCTACACCGCGCGGTTCCGTGGCGAAGAGCCCGCCGCGTCGAAGGTGACCGATCTGCGCACGCTGGTGGAGCAGGAGTTCGCCTACCGCGACAGCACCCGCTTCCAGTCCGATAAGGAGTACTGGACCGAGCGAGTCGCGGGCCTGGAAGAGGGGACAAGTCTGTCCGGCCGCAGCGCCCCGCCGGCCGCGATCAACGGTATTGCCAGCGCGTCACTCACCAGCGATCAGAACTCGCTGCTGGAGACCGCGGTAGCGGTGCACGAATCGTCGCCTGCCGCTTTGCTGATCGCCGGTTTCGCCGGTTATCTGGCGCAGTGGACCGGTAGCGAGGACGTCATCCTCTCGCTGCCGGTGACCGCGCGCACCACCGCCGTCATGCGCCGTTCCGGTGGCGCGGTATCGAATATCGTTCCGTTGCGGCTGCGCGTGGGCCACGACACCAGCATCGACGCACTGCTCAAGCAGGTGACCGTCGCGGTGTCCGGTGCCCTGCGGCATCAGCGCTACCGGCACGAGGACATTCGCCGCGACAGCGCGGGTGACGGTGTGGTGACCCGGGAGTTCTTCGGGCCCTGGGTCAATATCATGCTGTTCCACAATGAGGTCACCCTCGGCCCGGTGACGGGTGAGTTCAGTGTGCTGTCCACCGGTTCCATCGAGGACCTGGGCATCAACTTCTATCAGTCGGTGGCCGGCACCCGGAACCACATCGACTTCGAGACCAACCCCAACCTGTACTCCGAAAATGAGACGCAGCGCCATCATTCGCGTTTCCTGGAGTTCTTCGACCGCTTCCTGTCGGCCTCGGCCGAGCAGCCGGTGTGGGGTCTGCCCGTCATCACCGCGGCAGAGCGCACCCGCACGCTGGTCGAGTGGAATTCGGCGGATCACGAGGTCCCCGAGACCACGCTGCCTGCACTGCTGGATGCCCAGATCCCGCTGACGCCGGACAATATCGCCCTCGAATTCGAGGGTGCGACCCTCACCTACGCCGAATTCGGCGCCCGGGTGAACCGCCTCGCACGCTTCCTTATCGCTGATGGTGTCGGCCCGGAATCGCTTGTCGCTCTGGGTATGCGGCGTTCGCTGGACCTGGTTGTCGGTATGCATGCGGTGCTGCGCGCCGGTGGCGCGTACGTGCCGATCGACCCGGATCACCCGGCCGATCGCACCGCCTACATCCTCGAGTCAGCGGCACCGGTCTGTGTTCTGACGACCGAACGCGACGGGCTCGAGCTGCCGCAGTCGGTGCGGCGCTTGCAGATCGACACCTTGGATGTGTCGGGTTACTCCGATCTTCCGGTGACGGATGCGGATCGGATCGCGCCGCTGCGGCCGTTCAATACCGCCTACGTCATCTACACCTCGGGCTCGACCGGCCGCCCCAAGGGCGTCGCGGTCACCCATCACGCCATTGTCAACCAAGAACTCTGGATGCTCGACGAGTACCAGCTCACGGCTGACGATGTCTACCTGCAGAAGACCGCGACCACCTTCGACGTCTCGCTGTGGGGTTACTTCCTGCCGCTGATGGTGGGCGCGAAGATGATCATCGCGACCCCGGACGGGCACCGCGACCCGGTGTACGTCGCGGAAACCATCCAGCGTCACGGCGTCACGGTCACCGACTTCGTGCCGTCCATGCTGACGGTTTTTGTCGCGCATGCCAGTGCCGCTCAGTGTGTTTCGCTCAAGAGCGTGTTCGTCATCGGTGAGGCGCTGCCGCCGGAGACCGGTGCGAGCTTCCGGGCGCTGAGTTCGGCGGGCCTGCACAACCTGTACGGTCCCACCGAAGCCGCGGTCTCGGTGACCTACTGGGAGAACACCGATGCCGACACCATCACGGTGCCGATCGGTGTGCCCGAGTGGAATGTCGATGTCTACGTGCTGGATTCGCGGTTGCGACCGGCCGCCATCGGTGCCGCGGGTGAGCTCTACCTCGGCGGGCGTCAGCTCGCCCGCGGGTACAAGGGCCGCCCGGATCTGACCTCGGATCGCTTTGTCGCGAACCCGCTGTCGGCCGATGGCGAACGCATGTACCGCACCGGTGACCTGGTGCGCTGGAACACGGTATCCGATTCGCCGCACGCGGCGGCCGGCGCCATCGAGTACATCGGCCGCACCGACTTCCAGGTGAAGTTCCGTGGTCAGCGCATCGAGCTCGGCGAGATCGAGACCGACCTGCTCGCGCACCCGGCCGTCAGTCAGGCTGCCGTGCTGGTCATGGACACCGCCACCGGCCAGCAGTTGGTCGCCTACGTGGTGCCCATGCCCGGCCAGAGCATCGACCCGCCCGAGCTCACCCGCTTCGCCGCCGAGAAGCTGCCGACCTACATGGTCCCGGCTTCGATCATGGTGCTGGATGCGTTCCCGCTCAATACTTCCGGCAAGCTGGACCGCAAGGCCCTGCCCGATCCGGTGTTCAGTGTGGACGCCGCCGGCTACCGGGCCCCACGCACCGCCGCCGAGGAAATCGTGGCGGGCATCTTCGCCGATGTACTCGGCCACGAGCGCGTCGGCATCGACGACAACTTCTTCGATCTGGGCGGTAACTCGTTGGTCGCCACCCAGGTGGTGGCCCGCATCTCGGCCGCGTTCAGCACCCGCCTGGGTGTGCGCGCACTGTTCGAGACGCCCACCGTCGCGGGCATTGCCGCCCGCATGGAAACCATTGCGCCGTCGGATATTTCGCGTCCGCCGCTGGTCGCTCAGCAGCGCCCCGAGCGGGTGCCGCTGTCGCTGGCACAGCAGCGCATGTGGTTCCTCAATCAGTTCGATCCCGATGTGCCGACCTACAACCTGCCGTTCGTAGTGCGGTTGCGCGGCCGGGTCGATATCGAGGCGCTGCAGCTGGCGCTGACCGATGTGGTGGCGCGCCAGGAATCGCTGCGCACCATCTTCCCCGAATCCGGGGACGGTGGCCTGCAGCAGGTACTGCCCATCGATCAGGTCGATCTCGGCATCGAGGTCGTCTCCATCGATGAGGCCGAATTGTTCCCGGCCCTGGCCGAATTCGCCTCGCGTGGTTTCGACGTCTCGCGTGAGCTGCCCATTCGGGTGCGGGTGTTCCAGGTCGGCGAGACGATCGAGGACGAGGCCGACGGCGTCGCGCTCAACGATTACGCCGTGGCTTTTGTGGTGCATCACATTGCGGCGGACGGTTTCTCGTTCGGCCCGCTCTCGCGCGATATGACCGCCGCCTATCTGGCGCGGGTATCCGGTCAGGAGCCCGCATGGGCTCCGCTGCCGGTGCAGTACCAGGACTTCAGCATCTGGCAGCGGGAGGTGCTGGGTTCGGAAGCCGATCCCGATTCCATGGCCGCGCGCCAGATCGCTTACTGGCGTGGGGCTCTGGCCGGGCTGCCCGATCAGCTCGACCTGCCCGCCGATCGCCCGCGCCCGCCGGTGCAGAGCTTCCGCGGTAACCGCGTCACCTTCGATATTCCGGTGCAGCTGCATACCCGGCTTTCGGGATTGGCTCGCGCGCAGGGTGTTTCGCTGTTCATGGTGATGCATTCGGCGCTGGCGGTGTTGCTGGCGCGTCTGTCGGGGACCAGCGATATCTCCATCGGCACCCCGGTCGCCGGTCGTGGCGAACAGGCTCTCGATGATCTGATCGGCATGTTCGTCAACACCTTGGTGTTGCGCAGCGAGGTCGAGGGTTCCGAGCGTTTCACCGACTTCCTCTCCCGTATCCGGGAAACCGATCTGGCGGCCTTCGCCAGCACCGATGTGCCGTTCGAGCGGCTTGTCGAGGTCATCAACCCGACCCGTTCCCAAGCGCGCCATCCGCTGTTCCAGGTGATGCTCTCGTTCCAGGAGATGTCGCACGGCTCCATGGAGCTGCCGGGTCTGACCGTCTCCGCCGATGAGCTCGAAGTCGACATCGCCAAGTTCGACCTGCAGTGGACGCTGACCGAACAGCGCGGCATGGCCGGTGAGCCGGCCGGGCTCTCGGTGGTGCTGTCCTATGCCACCGATCTGTTCGACGAGCGCACCGTCGCCGAATTCGGTCACCGCTACCTGCGCATCCTGCAAACCGCAGTCGCCGCACCGGAAACCGTGGTGCGCGATATCGACATTCTCAACGAGGACGAACGCGCCCTCGTCCTGGGTGACTGGAGCCGCAACGAGCATTCGCTGTCCTCCGCGCAAACTGTGCTGGACTTGTTCGAGGAGCAGGTCCGCCTGCGTCCGCACGGCACCGCTCTGATCTTCGATCCGGGCGAGCGCAGCAGCGGCATGTTCGGCGCTCCCTCCGACCTCAGCTACGCCGAGTTCTCCAGCCGGGTGAATCGCCTGGCGCGCAAGCTCATAACCGAAGGCGTCGGTCCGGAGACCCTGGTCGCCGTCGGCATTCGCCGCTCGATCGACATGCTGGTCGCCATCTACGCCACCCTCACCGCGGGTGGTGGCTATGTGCCGGTCGATCCCGATCATCCGGCCGAGCGCACCGACTACGTGCTGGCCAGTTCGCAGCCGGTCGTCCTGCTCACCACCACCGATGATGCGGTGGAGAGCGCGGATTGCCTGGTCCTGCACGTGGACTCGCTGGATCTCACCGAATTCGACGATGCCCCGGTCACTTCCGTGGATCGGGTGGCGCCTTTGCGTCCGTCGAACACCGCGTACGTGCTCTACACCTCCGGCTCCACCGGCCGCCCCAAGGGCGTCGCCGTTCCGCACAGCGCGGTCCTGAACCAGATCGCCTGGATCACCAACGAATACGGCATCGACGACACCGATGTGATCCTGCAGAAGACCCCGGTCACCTTCGACGTCTCGGTCTGGGAACTCTTCGGTTCCCTCGCCGTCGGTGCGCAGCAGGTCATCGCCGCGCCCGACGGGCACCGCGACCCCATGTACCTGTCCGAGGTCATCGGCAACCACCGCGTCACCCTGACCTCGTTCGTACCGTCCATGCTCAGCGTGTTCGCCAGCAGCGCCTCCGCCGCCGAATGCCTGTCGCTGCGTGCGGTTCTCGTCGCCGGTGAAGCTCTGCCGCCCGCGACCGTGACCGCGTTCCGGCGTTTCTCGACCGCCGCCGTGCACAACCTGTACGGCCCGACCGAGTTCACCGTCCACGCCACCTACGCGCCGATCGCCACCCCGACACCGGCTGCGGTGCCGATCGGCCGACCGGTGTGGAACGCCCGCACCTACGTCCTGGATGAGGGCCTGCGCCCGGTCCCGGGTGGAGTACCCGGCGAGCTCTACCTCGGTGGCGCACAGGTCGCACGCGGCTACTACGGCCGTCCCGACCTGAGCGCCGAACGGTTTGTCGCCGACCCCTTCGGCGCACCCGGTGACCGCCTCTACCGCACCGGTGACCTGGTGCGCTGGAACGCTGCCGGCGCGCTGGAATACATCGGCCGCACCGACTTCCAGGTGAAGTTCCGTGGTCAGCGCATCGAGCTCGGCGAGATCGAAACCGCGCTGCTCGGGCATCCGTCGGTCAACCAGGCCGTGGTCCTGGTCATCGACACCGTCGCCGGCGATCAACTCGTCGCGTACGTGGTGACTCGCGGCCCGGTCGATCTCGACAGCGTCAAATCGCTGCTGCACCGCACCCTGCCCGCGTACATGGTGCCGGGCGCGTTCGTGGTCCTGGAAGCCTTCCCGCTCAACGCCTCCGGCAAGCTGGACCGCCGCGCCCTGCCCAGCCCGGTGTTCGAGGTCCGCGAATTCCGGGCCCCGACAACACCCATCGAAGAGATCGTCGCCCAGATCTTCGGCGAAGTCCTCGGCATCGCCCGCGTCGGCGTCGACGACGACTTCTTCGAACTCGGCGGCAACTCGCTCATCGCCACCCAGGTGGCAACCCGCCTGGGCACCGCGCTGGATACCCGCGTCCCCGTGCGCATGCTGTTCGAGGCCGCCACGGTGGCGGCGCTGGCAGCCCGCGTGGAATCGCACGCCGGTGACGGTGCGCGCAAGGCGCTGGTGGCTCGGGAGCGCCCGGCGGAGATTCCGCTTTCCCTTGCGCAGCAGCGCATGTGGTTCCTGAATCGCTTCGATACCGCCTCGGCGGTCAATAACATTCCGGTCGCCATCCGGCTGTCCGGCGAACTGGATGTGGCGGCGCTGCAGGTCGCCGTCATCGACGTCATCGACCGGCACGAGTCGCTGCGCACCGTCTTCCCGGAGACCGCGCACGGCCCCATGCAGCTGGTGCTGGACGCCGCGCAGATCGTGCCCGACCTGACCCCGGTGCCGGTCACCCAGGCCAATCTCATCGACCATCTGGTCGAGCTGGCGTCGATGGCCTTCGACGTCACCGACGAGGTGCCGATGCACGCGGCGCTGTTCGAACTCAGCGAGGCCGAGTACGTGCTCGGCATGGTGGTGCACCACATCTCCGCGGACGGCTGGTCCATGGGCCCGCTGGCCCGCGATGTCATGGTCGCGTATGCGGCGCGCACCTCGTGGGAGGCTCCCACCTGGGCCGAACTGCCGGTGCAGTATGCCGATTACGCGCTGTGGCAGCGCGAGGTGCTCGGTGCGGAGGACGATCCGAGCTCGCTCATCTCCAAGCAGATCAGCTACTGGGCCCAGACCCTGGCCGATCTGCCGGACGAGCTGGTGCTGCCCTCGGACCGCCCGCGCCCGCCCGCCGCCTCCTACAAGGGCGGCACCTACCCGTTCGCCATTTCCGCCGAGACGCAGCAGCGCCTGGTGGATCTGGGCCGCCGGCACAATGCGTCGCTGTTCATGGTGCTGCACAGTGCACTCGCGGTGCTGCTGGCGCGGCTCTCGGGCACCAGCGATATCGCCATCGGCACCCCGGTGCACGGTCGTGGCGAGCAGGCGCTCGACGACCTCATCGGCATGTTCGTCAATACGCTGGTGCTGCGCAGCGAGGTGGACAGCGAGAAGACCTTCGCGGACCTGCTGGCGCAGGCCCGGGAAAGCGATCTGCACGCCTTCGCGCACGCCGATGTGCCGTTCGAGCGGCTCGTCGAGGTGCTCAATCCGGCGCGTTCGCAGGCCCGCCACCCGCTGTTCCAGGTCATGCTGACCTTCCAGAACACCCGGCAGGCCAGCCTGGAACTGCCCGGACTCTCGGTCAACGGCATCGATTACGATGCCCAGCTGGCCAAGTTCGATCTGCAGCTGACGCTGCAGGAGGCGCAGGACGCGAACGGTGAGAACGCGGGCATGTCAGCCGAGTTCTCCTATGCGCGTGACCTTTTCGACGAGTCGACCATTGCGGCGTTCGCGCACCGGCTGGATCTGATCCTGGATGCCGTGGTCGCCGATCCGGAACAGCCGCTCGGCGATATCGACCTGCTGGTCGAGGGCGAGCGCGACAAGGTGCTCACCGGCTGGAACAACACCGGGTTCGAGCTCGCCCAGGTGCTGCCCGCACTGCCGGAAGGCGATGCGGCGACACTGGTTTCGCTCTTCGAGGCGCAGGCTCTGGCCAGCCCTGATGCGATTGCCGTTGTGTTCGAGGGGACACCCGAGCGCAGCGAGGCACGGGTGGAGCTGTCCTACGCCGAGCTTTCGGGGCGTGTGCATCGCCTGGCCCGGAAGCTCATGGCGCAGGGTGTCGGCGCGGAATCGCTTGTCGCACTGGCCATCCGCCGGTCCGTCGACCTTGTGGTCGCCATGTACGCGGTGCTGGAGGCCGGTGGTGCGTACGTGCCGCTGGATCCGGATCAGCCGGGTGAGCGCATCGACTACGTGCTCGATATCGCCCGCCCGGTCGCCATTCTGACCACCGGCCGCGACGACTTCGTCATCGGCCGGAATGTTCCGGTGCTCGAGGTCGAGACCCTCAACCTCGAGGCATATTCGGCCGCGCCGATCACCGATGCCGAACGCGGACAGGCCATCCGGCCCGAACACGCGGCCTACGTGATCTTCACGTCCGGTTCGACGGGCCGCCCCAAGGGTGTGGCCGTGGAGCACGCCGCGATCGTGAACCGTCTGCTGTGGATGCAGAGCGAGTACCCGATCGGCGCGGATGATGCTGTGCTGCAGAAGACTCCGGCCACGTTCGACGTGTCCGTGTGGGAGTTCTTCTGGCCCTTGCAGACCGGTGCGCGTCTTGTTGTCGCGAAGCCGGACGGCCACCGCGATCCGGTGTACCTCGCGCAGATTATTGCTGAAGAGGGCATCACCACCGCGCACTTCGTGCCGTCCATGCTCTCGGTCTTTGTTGCCACGCTGGGCAATGAGGGCGCCGACTCCACGGTCGCCGCACCGCGCCTGCGTCAGGTGTTCGCCTCCGGTGAGGCGCTGCCCGCGCCGACCGCACAGAAGCTGCGCGAGCTGACCGGTGCGCGACTGCACAACCTGTACGGCCCCACCGAGGCCGCGGTCGACGTCACCTACCACGAGGTGGTCGACGCCGACACCGCCTTCGTGCCCATCGGCCGTCCGGTATGGAACACCCAGACCTATGTGCTGGATGCCCGGCTGCACCCGGTCGCCCCGGGTGTCGCGGGTGAGCTCTATCTCGCGGGCGATCAGCTGGCTCGCGGTTACCTCAGCCGCCCCGATCTGTCCGCGGATCGCTTCGTAGCCAACCCCTTCGGGGCCACCGGTGCGCGCATGTACCGGACCGGCGACCTGGTGACGTGGACCGGCGCGGGTGAGCTGGAGTACCTGGGCCGCACCGACTTCCAGGTGAAGCTGCGCGGTCTGCGCATCGAGCTCGGCGAGATCGAGGCCGCGCTGCTGGCGCAGCACGGTGTCGCCCAGTCGGTCGTAGTGGTGCGGGCCGATGCCCATGCCGGTGATCAGCTTGTCGGCTATGTGGTCCGTGAACCCGCTGCGGCGGGCCGCGAATCAGATGCTGCCGTTGTCGATATCGACGCGGTCAAGGGTGCGCTGGGTCGCTCGCTGCCGGGCTATATGGTCCCGTCCGCGATCGTGGTGCTGGACGGTTTCCCGGTCAATGCCTCCGGCAAGCTGGACCGCAAGGCCCTGCCCGCACCGGTTTTCGAGGCCAAGCGCTTCCGGGCGCCCTCCACCCCGATCGAAGAGATCATCGCCGCGATCTTCGGCGAACTGCTCGGCGCCGAGCGTGTTGGCGTGGACGACGACTTCTTCGAACTGGGCGGCAACTCGCTCGTCGCCACCCAGGTGGTCGCACGACTGTCCGCCGCGCTGAGCGCCGAGATCGGTGTGCGCGCACTCTTCGAGGCGCCGACCGTGGGCGCGCTGGCCGCGCGCGTCGAATCGCATGCCGGAACCGGTGTGCGCCAGGCGCTTACGGTGCGTACCCGGCCGGAGTACCCGCCGCTGTCGCTCGCGCAGCAGCGCATGTGGTTCCTGAACCGGTTCGACACCGATTCGGCCGCGAACAATATCCCGGCGGCCGTAAGGCTGACCGGCGCACTGGATCTCGCCGCGCTGCGCGGTGCGATCGCCGATGTGATGGCGCGGCACGAATCGCTGCGCACCATCTACCCGTCCTACGAGGGCGTCGCCTACCAGAAGGTACTGCCCACCGCTCGCGCCATTCCGCAGCTCGAGGTGCGGGATGTGGCCGAGGGCGAACTCTTCGCCGCGGTCTACGATTTCGCCGGGCGTGGTTTCGATGTGACCACCGAACCTCCGGTGCGCTTGCGTGCCTTCCGGCTCGCGGACGACGACCACGTGCTGGTGCTGGTGGCGCATCACATTGCCGCCGACGGCTTCTCGATGAACCCGCTTGTCCGCGACCTCATGACCGGGTACGTGGCGCGCAGCAATGGCGAGGCCCCGGGCTGGCCGGAACTGCCGGTGCAGTACGCGGATTACGCGCTGTGGCAGCGGGAAACCCTCGGTTCCGAGGAAGATCCGCGCTCGCTCATCACCGAGCAGTTGGACTACTGGCGCGAGACGCTCGGCGGTTTGCCGGACGAGCTGCGCCTGTCCACCAAGCCGCGTCCCGCCGTCGCCTCCTACGAGGCGGGCACGCACCGCTTCGAGGTATCGGGTGAGCTCATCACCGGGCTGCAGCGGGTGGCGAAGCAGCAGGGCACCACGCTGTTCATGGTCGTGCACAGTGCCTTTGCCGCGCTGCTGGCGCGATTGAGCGGCACCGATGACATTGCCGTCGGTATTCCGGTGGCCGGTCGTGGCGAGCAGGCGCTCGATGATCTGGTCGGCATGTTCGTCAATACCCTGGTGCTGCGTTCGCCGGTGGATACCAGCGCGAGCTTCGCCGACCTGCTGAAGAAGGTGCGCGAGCGCGATCTGCAGGCCTTCGCGCACGCCGATGTGCCGTTCGAGCGTCTTGTCGACGTCCTGAACCCGGCCCGGTCGCAGGCGCGGCATCCGCTGTTCCAGGTCATGCTGTCGTTCCAGAATCTGGGCCGCACCGCGCTGGAGCTGCCGGGTCTGAGCGTTTCCGAGCTGGGCGTCGACCAGCAGTCGGCCAAATTCGATCTGCAGCTGACGCTGAGTGAAGTCACCGATGGTGCGGTGGCAGGCCAAGGCTCCGATGCCGCGGCGATGGCTGCCGAACTCGTCTTCGCCACCGACCTTTTCGACGATCGCTTCGCGGAGGTCTTCGCGCGCCGGTTCGTTCGTATGCTGACCGCGGTGGTCGCCGATCCGTCAGTGCGTGTCGGCGATATGGAGCTGCTCGGCGACAGCGAGCGCTGGCGTGTGCTGACAGGCTGGAACGACACCGCCTTCGAGCTGGACGCGGCGCTGCCGGAGGTCTCGGAAGGCGCTGCGGCAACGCTGGTTTCACTCTTCGATGCCCAGGTCGCACTGACTCCCGACGCGACAGCTGTCACGTTCGAGGGCACCAGCCTCTCCTATTCCGAGTTCGCCGCTCGGGTGCGGCAGCTCGCCCGCTGGCTCATCGCAGAGGGTGTCGGGCCGGAATCCTTTGTGGCGCTGGGTATGCGCCGCTCCATCGATCTGGTCGCGGGCATGTACGCCGTCACCGTCGCCGGTGGCGCGTATGTGCCGCTGGACCCGGATCACCCGGCCGAGCGCACCCGGTACATCCTGGAGACGGCGCAACCGGTCTGCGTGCTGACCTCCGGCGACGACTTGGCAGGCGTCGCAGACCTGGAAGGCATAACGACCCGCCAGGTTCGCATCGACCAGCTGGACCTTTCGGCCTTCGCCGGCACCCCGATCACCGATGCCGACCGCCGCACCCCGCTGCATCCGGCGAACACCGCGTACGTGATCTTCACGTCCGGTTCCACCGGTCGCCCCAAGGGCGTCGCGGTCTCGCACGCCGCCATAGTCAACCGCCTGGTGTGGATGCACGCCCAGTACGGGCTGGCCGCCTACGACGTGGTGCTGCAGAAGACGCCCGCCACCTTCGACGTCTCGGTGTGGGAGTTCTTCTGGCCCTTGCAGGTCGGCGCCCGCCTGGTGATCGCCAAGCCGGACGGCCATCGCGATCCCGCCTACCTGGTGCGGCTCATCACCACCGAGCAGGTCACGACGGTGCACTTCGTGCCGTCCATGCTTGCTGTGTTCGTAGCCGAGGACGGTGTTGCCGACGCAACGAGCCTGCGCAATGTCTTCGCCTCCGGTGAGGGCCTGCCCGGGCCGACGGCGCAGAAGTTGCGCGAGCTGACCGGTGCGCGCCTGCACAACCTGTACGGTCCCACCGAAGCCGCCGTCGATGTCACCTATCACGAGGTCACCGACGCGGACATCACCACGGTGCCGATCGGTGCTCCGGTCTTCAATACCCAGGTGTACGTGCTGGATTCGCGGCTCCGCCCTGTTCCGGTGGGTGTCGCGGGTGAGCTCTATCTCGCGGGCGATCAGCTCGCCACCGCCTATGTGGCGCGCCCCGACCTGACCGCGGATCGCTTCGTGGCCAATCCCTTCGGCTCCGGTGCACGCATGTACCGCACCGGTGACCTCGTGGTCTGGACCGGCGCGGGTGAGCTGGAATACCTGGGCCGCACCGACTTCCAGGTGAAGCTGCGCGGTCTGCGCATCGAGCTCGGCGAGATCGAAGCCGCGCTCACCGCGCTGCCCGACGTCGCGCAGTCCGTTGTTGTCGTCCGCCATGACGAGCGCACCGAAGCGCGGGGAGGCGGAGCGGATCACCTGGTCGCGTATGTTGTTGCCGCAGATGGCCGGATCGACCTGGAGGCTGTGAAGGACACGCTGTCGCAGCAGCTTCCGGCCTATATGGTTCCGGCCGCCTTCGTGGTGCTGGATGCCTTCCCGCTCAATGCCTCCGGCAAGCTGGATCGCCGGGCGCTGCCTTCGCCGTCCTTCGCGGCCAAGGTGTACCGCGCCCCGGTCACCCCGGTGCAGCAGACGGTCGCCGGTGTCTTCGCCGGTGTGCTCGGCGGCGATCAAGCGCCGGGAGGCGGAGCGATCGGTCTGGACGACGATTTCTTCGAGCTCGGTGGCAACTCGCTCATTGCCACCCAGGTGATATCCCGACTGTCCGCCGCGCTCGATGCCGATATCCCGCTGCGCACGATCTTCGAGGCCACCACCGTGGCCGCCCTTGCGGCGCAACTGGAATCGCGTGTCGGCACCGGCAGCCGCGCGCCGCTGGTGGCGCAGGAGCGTCCCGCGCCGGTAACCCTGCCGACCGGTGAGACCGCCCAGCTGGTGCCGCTGTCCCCGGCGCAGCAGCGCATGTGGTTCCTCAACCGCTTCGACAGTCGTACCGCGGTCAACAACATCCCGGTGGCGCTGAAGCTCAGCGGCGTCGTGGATATCGAGGCCTTCACCGCCGCTCTCGGCGATGTGCTGGCGCGGCACGAGGCGCTGCGCACCATCTACCCGGAGATCGCCGGCGACGGCTTCCAGCGGGTGCTGTCGCCCTCGGAGATCGAGTTCGAGGTGCGCGCCGAAACGGTGACCGCTGACGAACTGCCCACGCGCATTACGCAACTCGTGAGCGTGTTTTTCGATGTCACCAGGGAGCTGCCGTTCCGCGCCACGGTGCTGAGCCTGAGCTCCACCGAGCACGTACTGGTGCTGGTGCTGCACCACATCAGCTCGGACGGCTTCTCGCTGCGTCCGCTGCTGCGCGATGTGGTCGGCGCCTACCTGGCCCGCAGTGGCGGCGAAGCGCCCACCTGGACGCCGCTTTCCGTGCAGTACGCCGACTACGCGCTGTGGCAGCGCGAGGTGCTCGGCGACGAGCGCGATCCGGAATCGATTGCGGCGCAGCAGGTGTCCTACTGGACCGAACAGCTGCGCGATCTGCCCGAGCAGATCGAACTGCCCGCCGATCGGCCGCGACCGGAGATCGCCACCAATGCCGGTGGCACCTACGACTTCTCGATCGACGCCGACCTGTACCGGGCGCTCAACGCGCTCGCTCGTGAGCATGATGTCACGCTGTTCATGGTGCTGCACGCCGCGCTGGCCACCTGGTCGGCACGCCTGTCCCGCTCCATCGACATCGCCATCGGCACCCCGATCGCCGGTCGTGGCGATCGCGCCCTCGACGACCTGGTCGGCATGTTCGTCAACACCCTGGTGCTGCGCACCCCGGTCCTGCCGGACGCCGCCTTCCGCGATCTGCTCTCGCAGGTCCGGCGCACCGACCTGGCCGCCTTCGCGCACGCCGAGGTGCCGTTCGAGCGGCTCGTCGACGTGCTCAGCCCGGTCCGCTCGCAGGCGCACCACCCGCTGTTCCAGGTGGCGCTGACCTTCGAGGCCGCCGGCGCCAAGGACGCGGGCGCGGTATCGCTGCCCGGCCTGGAGCTGGAAGCCGCCGAATTCGATGCGGGCACCGCCAAATTCGATGTGCAGCTGACCGTGGGCGAGCGCGCCGACGGTTCGCTGGGCCTGTCCTGGAATTACGCCACCGATCTGTTCGACCCCGAAACCGTGGCCTCCTTCGCCGAGCGCCTGGTTCGCATTCTGCGCACCGTCGCCGACGATCCGGCCGTGCTGCTCGGCGATATCGACCTGCTCGGTGGGGTCGAGCGGCACGAGGTATCCGAGCGCTGGGTTTCCGCGGGCGACGACATCGTCGAGCTCGCGGCGGCGGCACGCACTGCTGCGCAGGCGAACGGCGCCGGGCTCGCGGAGGTGCTGTCCCCGGGTGGTGCGCTCGGCGCCCTCGCCGAGCTGTTCATCGATCCGGTGGCCACGCTGTCGAGTCCGTTCGTGGACGAGCACGCCACCGTGTCCGGTCTGTTCGACCTCGCGGTGGCCGCCGATCCGAATCGGGTCGCGGTCCGCTTCGGCGATGAGGAGCTGACCTACAACGATCTGGATCGGCGCGCGAATGTGGTGGCGCGCCGGTTGATCGAGGACGGCGCCGGTCCGGAGTCGCTCGTGGCCGTGCTGCTGCCGCGTTCGCTGGATCTGGTTGTCGCACTGCTCGCGGTGGTCAAGACCGGTGCGGGCTACGTGCCCGTCGATCCGACCTACCCGGCCGATCGCATTGCCTTCGTGCTGTCGGATGCCCGGCCGACCAGCGTGGTCATCGACTCGACCGTGCAGGTGGAGCTGCCCGCCGGACTGCCGACCGTCCTGCTCGACGGATTCACCGTCGAGGCGGGCGATATCGAGGACGCCGACGATTCCCCGATCACCGATGCCGACCGCACCGCTCCGCTGCACCCCGACCATGTCGCGTACGTCATCTACACCTCCGGCTCCACCGGCCGCCCCAAGGGCGTGGCCGTGGCGCACCGGAATGTGGTGCGGCTCATGGCGAATACCGATCGCGAGTTCGGGTTCACTGCCGACGATGTGTGGACGCTGTTCCACTCCTACGCCTTCGACTTCTCGGTGTGGGAGCTGTGGGGACCGCTGCTCTACGGCGGCACCCTGGTGGTCGTCGACTACTACGTGTCCCGCTCGCCGGAGCAGTTCCTGGAACTGCTGCGCCGCGAACGGGTTACGGTGCTCAACCAGACGCCGTCGGCCTTCTACCAGCTGTCCGAGGCCGAGCGAATTGCCGCCGAAGCGAGTCCCGAATCGGGTGCCGCCGATGACGAGCTGGCACTGCGCTACGTGATCTTCGGCGGTGAGGCGCTCGAGCTGCGCCGCCTGTCGGATTGGGTTGCCCGCCACGGTGATTCCGGGCCGTATCTGGTGAATATGTACGGCATTACCGAGACCACGGTGCACGTCTCGCATCGTGTTCTCGATGCCGGCACCATTGCCGCCGCCACCGGCAGCGTGGTCGGCCGCGCCATCGCGGGCCTGCGCGTGTACGTGCTGGACGAGCGCCTGCACCCGGTGCCGGTCGGTGTCGCGGGTGAAATGTATGTGGCCGGTGCGCAATTGGCGCGTGGCTACCTCGGACGCCCCGACCTCACCGCGGCCCGTTTCGTGGCCAGCCCGTTCGGTGCGGACGGCAGTCGCCTCTACCGCTCCGGTGACGTGGCGCGCTGGAACCGCTTCGGTGAGCTCGAATACCTCGGTCGCGCCGATGATCAGGTGAAGGTGCGCGGTTTCCGCATCGAGCTCGGTGAGATCGAGGCCGCCGTACTGGCGCAACCGGGTGTCGCCCAGGCCGCCGTCATCGTGCGCGAGGACCTGCCGGGCGATCAGCGCATCGTGGCGTACGTGGTGCCGGACAACACCGCTCCCGGTGGGAGCGTGGACACCTCCGGACCGGCGACCGGCTCCGACGCGTGGCTGCTGGAGATCCGTGACGGCGCGGGCGAGCGCCTGCCGTCGTACATGGTGCCCGCCGCCATGGTCGTGCTGGACCGAATCCCCTTGACCGTCAACGGCAAGCTGGATCGCCGGGCGCTGCCCGCGCCTGCGGTGCAGGCGCGGGCCTTCCGCGCGCCGGAGACGCCTACCCAGGAGACTGTTGCCGCTGTCTTGGCGGAGGTCTTGGATCTGCCGCGGGTCGGACTCGACGACGACTTCTTCGATCTGGGCGGTAACTCGCTCATCGCGACCCGGGTGGTATCGCGCATCGGCGCGGCCCTGGACACCACGGTCGCGGTGCGGACGCTGTTCGAGGCCAGCACGGTGGAGGCTCTCGCGGCCCGCATCGAATCGCATGCCGACGGTGCGTCCCGCGCCAAGCTGGTCGCTCGGCCGCGCCCGGTCGGGGAACTGGTGCCGCTGTCCTTCGCACAGCAGCGCATGTGGTTCCTCAACCAGTACGACACCTCGTCCGCGGCCTACAACCTGCCGCTGGCCATTCGCCTCACCGGCGAACTCGACACTGCAGCACTGGAACTCGCTGTCGCCGATGTCGTGCGACGGCACGAGTCCCTGCGCACCCGCTACCCCGAGCACGGTGGCACGCCGATGCAGGTGGTGGTCCCGGCCGAGGCGATCGCTCTCGACCTGCGGCCGGTCACGGTCGCACCTGCCGATCTCACCAGCACTGTTGCGGCGTTTGCCACGCTGGGATTCAATGTGGCGGACCAGGTTCCGCTGCGCGCCCGGCTGTTCCGGGTCGGTGGCGACGAGGCTGTGGATCCCGGCCAAAAGCATGCCGGGATGGCGAGTGGTACTGCTGCCGAGGTGGCGAGTGGTACTGCTGCCGAGGTAATGAGTGGTGCTCATGTTGAGATGGTGAGCGGTACTTCCGCTGCGGTGCACAGTGAGCATGTGCTTGTTGTCGTGGTGCATCACATTGCGGGCGACGGCTTCTCGATGGCGCCGCTGACTCGGGATGTGATGGTCGCCTATTCGGCGCGCACCCAGGGTGCGGTGCCGGGCTGGGCTCCGATGGCTGTGCAGTACGCCGACTTCGCCATCTGGCAGCGGGAAGTGCTCGGGTCCGAGGAGGATTCGGGCTCGCTCATGGCCCGCCAGGTCGGGTACTGGCAGCGCGCACTCGACGGCGTGTCGGATGAATTGGCGCTGCCTACCGATCGCGCGCGTCCGGCCGTGGCCTCGCATCGCGGCGCGACCCTGCAGCGCACGCTGCGGCCCGAGCTCATCGGTGCGCTGGAAGATGTTGCGCGGCAGCGCGGCTCATCGCTGTTCATGGTTATGCACAGCGCGCTCGCGGTGCTGCTGGCCCGTCTGTCCGGCAGCGATGACATTGCCGTCGGCACACCGGTCGCCGGTCGTGGCGAAGCGGCGCTCGACGATCTCGTCGGCATGTTCGTCAACACCCTGGTGCTCCGCACCGGCATCGACCCGGCGGAGTCCTTCTCGGACCTGCTGGATCGCGCCCGGCACACCGATCTCGACGCCTTCGGCAATGCCGATGTGCCGTTCGAGCGCCTGGTGGAGCTGCTCGCACCGGAGCGTTCGCAGGCCCGCAATCCGCTGTTCCAGGTCATGCTGGCCTTCCAGAACCTGGATCGCACCACGCTCGAACTGCCGGGCCTGACGGTCGCGGCGCTGGACCTCGACGAGAACATCTCCCGCTTCGACCTGCAGTTCACACTGTCGGAGCAGGCCGGAACGGACGCCGGCGAGACCCGGCCGGGATCCGATACCGGTATGGCGCTTGCGCTGACCTACGCCGTGGATCTCTTCGACGAGGCCACCGCGGAGGGATTCGCGGAGCGCTGGATGCGGGTCCTGGAGGCCATTGCCGCCGACCCGGAGATTCGCGTCGGTGCCATCGATATCCTCGATCAGTCCGAAAGGGCCGATCTGGTCGCCCGTTTCGGCGCCCCGGTCATTCCGGGCCGCACGCTGCCGGAGCTGCTGGCCGAGGCGGTGGCCCGCGATCCGCAGGCCACTGCGGTTCGCTTCCAGGGCACCGGTCTGTCCTACGCCGATCTCGACGAGCGCTCGAACCGCTTGGCGCGCTTGCTCATCGAGCGCGGTATCGGCACCGAGAACCTGGTCGCCATCGCCGTCCCGCGTTCGGCGGATTCCTACTTCGCCGAATGGGCCGTCTCCAAGACCGGTGCGGCGTTCGTTCCGGTCGACCCGAACTACCCGGCCGACCGTATTGCCCATATGGTCACCGACTCCGGTTCCCCGGTCGGCCTGACCGTGGCCGCGGTCCGCGCCGACCTGCCGGAATCGGTGGAGTGGCTGGTCCTGGACGAGCTGGACCTGAACACCTTCGCGGACACCGCGATTGTCGACGCCGACCGGGTACGCCCGCTGCGCCCCGAGCATCCGGCGTACGTCATCTACACCTCCGGCTCCACCGGCGTCCCCAAGGGCGTTGTGGTCACGCACGCCGGCCTGGCCAACTTCAGTGCCGAGCAGATCGAGCGTTATCGCCTCGATTCCTTCTCGCGCGCACTGCATTTCGCCTCGCCGTCCTTCGACGCGTCTATCCTGGAGTTCCTGCTGGCCATCGGCGCGGGCGGCACCCTCGTGGTGGTCCCACCGGGGGTGTACGGCGGTGACGAGCTCTCCGAGCTGATCCGCTCCGAGGGCGTCACGCACGCCTTCATCACTCCGGCCGCGCTGGCCACCTTCGATCCGAGCGGCCTGGACTCCCTGCGGGTCCTCGTCGCCGGTGGTGAGGCGGTCCCGGCCGATCTGGTCGCCAAGTGGGCGATTCCCATTGGAGAGGGGACAGGGCCGGACGGCACGATTCGCGCCTTCCACAATGGTTACGGTCCGACCGAGACCACCATCATGACCAATATCAGTGACCCGCTGGTCCCGGGTGATCTGGTCACCATCGGTGGCCCGATCCGTGGCATGCAGTCGCTGATTCTCGACAATCGCCTGCGCCCTGTTCCGGTGGGTGTCGCGGGTGAGCTCTACCTGTCGGGCATCCAGCTGGCCCGCGGCTACCACGCGCGTCCGGGTCTGACCACGGACCGCTTCGTCGCCAACCCTTACGTATCGGGTCAGCGCATGTACCGCACCGGTGACGTGGTCCGCTGGACCCGCACGGGTGAGGTCGAATACGTGGGCCGCTCCGACTTCCAGGTCAAGGTGCGCGGCTTCCGCATCGAGCTCGGTGAGATCGACGCGGCCCTCGCCTCGCACGAGAGTGTCGACTTCGCCGTCACCGTCGGCCACAAGAATGCCGCCGGCGCTGTCTCGCTGGTGTCGTATGTGGTTGCCACGCCCGGCCATTCGGTGGATATCTCCGCCGTCACCGCGCATGTCGAGCAGCAATTGCCCGCGTACATGGTGCCGTCCTCGGTCATGATCATCGACCGCGTCCCGCTGACCCCGGTCGGCAAGCTGGACCGCCGGGCGCTGCCCGAACCGGTCTTCGCCACCGAGGTGGTGTTCCGTGCCGCGCGTAATACGGTGGAGCACACCATTGCCGAGGTCTTCGCCGAGGTGCTCGGCCTGGAGCGGGTCGGCATCGACGATTCGTTCTTCGCGCTGGGCGGCGACTCCATCGTCTCCATCCAGCTGGTTTCGCGGGCCAAGGCGCGCGGCGTCATCTTCAGCCCGCGTGACGTCTTCGAGCAGCGCACGGTCTCGGGGCTGGCAGCTGTCGCGCAAACCGCTGACGGACAGGGTGATTCGACACCGCAGCTGACCGAGCTGCCCGGTGGGGGAGTCGGCGTCATGCCGCTCACCCCCGTGGTGCGGTTCATGGTCGAACGGCCGGGCGGCATCGGGCGGTTCAACCAGACCATGGCGCTGGAGCTGCCGATCGGCATCGACCGTGCGGGTATCGCCGCCACGGTCGCCGCGGTCATCGACCGCCACGACATGTTGCGGGCGCGCCTGCGGCGGGTGCCGGGTGCGGACCCGGTCGTGGAGACGGCCGCCGCCGGCGCCATCGATGTGGACGCGCTTATCGACCGCACCGAGTTCGATCCGGCTGTCGGCACCGAGGAATTCCTCGAAATCGCCTCGGCCGCACTGGATGCCACGCTCGACAAGCTCGATCCCATAGCGGGCGTAGTGATTCGGTTCGCCTGGCTGGAGCCTGCCACGGCGAGCCGTGAATCGGACACCGCATCCCGCGCCGGTCGCCTCATCGTGGCCGCACATCACCTCGTGGTCGATGGTGTCACCTGGCGAATCCTGGTGCCGGACTTCGTCACCGCCTGGGGTCAGCTCTCCGCCGGCCAGACTCCTGAACTGGTCGCCCCCGCCACCAGCATGCGCACCTGGGCGCACGCCCTCGAGCGTGCGGCAGCAACCCCGGAGCGGGTCGCCGAACTCGACTTCTGGCGAGGTGTTGTCGACGGTCCGGATCCGCTGCTCACCGAGCGGCCCTTGGATCCGGCCGTGGATGTCACCGCCGTGATCGAGGTGCACCGGGTCGAGGTCTCGGCTGAGGTCACCAAATCACTGCTCACCACCGTGCCCGCGCTCTTCCACGGCGGCGTCAATGACGGTCTCTTGACCGCGCTGGCACTCGCTGTCGCAAAGTGGCGCTCGGACAGGGGGATTGCCGGGGAGAAGTCCGCCCTGGTCCGACTCGAAGGCCACGGGCGTGAGGAAGAGGTCGTGCCCGGCGCGGATCTCTCGCGCACGGTCGGCTGGTTCACCGCCATCTTCCCGGTCCGCTTCGATCTCTCGCAGCTCGAGGTGAATGCCGCGCTCACCGGCGGACCCGCCATGGGTCACGCCATCAAGGCGGTCAAGGAGCAGTTGCTCGCGGTGCCGGACAAGGGCCTCGGCTACGGCCTGCTGCGCTATGTGAACCAGGCCACCGCCGATCAGCTGCCCAAGCAGCAGCCCGGCCAGGTCAGCTTCAACTATCTGGGCCGCGTGAATGAGGGCGATGTGCCCGAGGCGCTGCGCGGTTTCGGCTGGATTCCCGCTGCGGAGCTGGGCGATCTGGGCGGTGCGTACGACGGCGATATGCCCGCCATGGCGCCGATCGATATCAATGCCATCGTGACCGGCGACAGGCTGACCGCCAATATCGGCTACCCGAGCACGTTGCTCGAGGCCGGCGCGGTCGCCGAATTCGGCGCGCTGTGGGTATCCGCGCTGGAAGCCGTTGCGCACCATGCCGAATCCGCCGAGGCCGGCGGGCACACCCCGTCCGACTTCGGGCTCGTGCAGATCACCCAGCGCGATATCGACGGCTGGGAACAGCGTTTCGGCGGTGTGGACCAGGTGTGGCCGCTGTCGGCGCTGCAGTCCGGTCTGCTCTTCCATGCACAGCTGGCCGCCACCTCGGTGGATGTGTACACCGCGCAGGCGGTGCTCACCCTCACCGGTCGGGTGGACGCCGATCGCCTGCGCGCCGCCGCTCAGGCACTGCTGGAGCGTCACGAAATCCTGCGCACCGCATACGTTTCCGATGCCAATGGCGTTCCGGTGCAGCTGGTGCTCGACGGTATTCACGTGGCCTGGTCGCAGTACGACCGCTCGGAGACCGGCGATGCGAGCGACATTCTCGAGGCCGATCGTGTACAGCGCTTCGACCTGACCGAGCCGCCGCTCATTCGCTACACCCTGGTGCAGGTCGCCGCCGATCGCTGGCAGCTGGCCGTGGCCAACCATCACATCCTGCTCGACGGCTGGTCCATGCCGCTGCTCATGCAGGACCTGCTGGTGCTGTACGCCACGCACTCCGATACCAGCGTGCTGCCGCCGGTGCGCTCCTACCGCTACTTCCTGGAATGGGTTGCGCAGCAGGACCGTACGGCGTCGCTGGAGGCCTGGAAGACCTCGCTGCTCGGGGTCTCCGAGCCGACGCTGCTCACCCGCCCGGACCCGAGCCACGAGATCACCGCACTGTCCGGCGAGTACTTCTTCGAGCTGGACGAGGCGGCGACCGCCCGTCTGACCAGCGTTGCCGCCGACCTCGGCGTCACGCCGAACACCGTGCTGCAGGTGGCGTGGGGCATTCTGCTCGGCCGCCTCACCGGTCGCGAGGATGTGCTGTTCGGCACCACGGTCTCCGGGCGTCCGGCCCAGCTGTCCGGTGTCGAGTCCATGGTCGGCCTGTTCATCAATACGGTGCCGGTGCGGGTCGCCTTCGATCCGGCCGAATCGGCGCAGTCACTGCTCACTCGCACCCAGGGCGAGCAGGCGGATCTGCTGGATCACCACTACATCGGTCTCGCCGATATCCAGTCGGCGGCGCGCATCGGCGGACTCTTCGACACCCTCGTGGTGTTCGAGTCCTACCCGGTCGACGCCGACGGCATTCGCGCCCAGGCCGCCGATATCGACGGCATGGGTGTCACCGACCTCGAAGCCGCCGACGCTACCCACTACCCGCTCACCCTGATCGCCCAGCTCGACAGCCGCCTGCGCATTCGCGCCGGCTACCTGCGCGACCTGTTCGACGAGCACTCCGTGCGGCACATCGCCGACCGCCTGGTGCGCGTGCTCACGGCCATCACGACGGAACCCACTGCCGCAGTGGGCGATATCGAGCTTCTCGAAGACGCCGAGCGCGAGCTTGTGGTCACCGAGTGGAACGACACCGCCTACGACGTCGACACCGTGCTCGCCGTGCTCACCGACGGGACGTTGACGGATGACGAGGTCGGCACCGCCGACACCGCTGTAGCGGTCGGCAGTGGATCGACCATCGTCGCACCGCACAGCATTGTGCGGACCGCGTCGGGCGATGCGGCTGCCACGCTCGTTGCGCTGTTCGAAGCGCAGGCGGAGCGGACTCCCGATGCCGTTGCTCTCAGCTTCGAGGGCACCAGTCTCACCTACGGCGAGTTCGCCGAGCGGGTGCACCGCCTGGCGCGCTGGCTCATCGAACGCGGTGTGGGAGCCGAATCCTTTGTGGCGCTGGGTATGCGCCGCTCCATCGACCTGGTGGTCGGCATGTACGCCGTCACCGCGGCCGGTGGCGCGTACGTGCCGCTGGATCCGGAGCACCCGGCCGAGCGCACCGAATACATCCTGGCCACCGCCGATCCGGTGACCGTGCTGACCTCGGGCGAGGATCTAGCGCAGGGAGGTGGAGCGGACGTCGACACCGCGCAGGTCCGGATCGATCTGCTGGAGCTTTCCAGCTACTCGGCCGCGCCGATCACCGACGCGGAACGCATTGTGCCGCTGCGAGAATCGAATACCGCGTACGTCATCTTCACGTCGGGTTCGACCGGTCGCCCCAAGGGTGTGGCCGTACCGCATTCCGCGATCGTCAACCGTCTTGTCTGGATGCAGTCCGAGTACGGGCTGACCGCCGAAGACATTGTGCTGCAGAAGACTCCGGCCACCTTCGACGTGTCCGTGTGGGAGTTCTTCTGGCCGTTGCAGATCGGTGCGACGCTGGTTGTCGCCAAGCCGGACGGCCATCGCGACCCGGCCTACCTGGCGGAGCTCATTGCCCGCGAGGACGTGACGGTCACCCACTTCGTACCGTCCATGCTCGCGGTCTTCGTCGCCGAAGCAGCCGCGGTGCAGTGCACCAGCCTGCGCATGGTCTTCGCCTCCGGTGAAGCGCTCTCGCCCAAGCCCTCCCATCGTCTGCGCGAGATCACCGGCGCCGAGCTGCACAACCTGTACGGCCCGACCGAAGCCGCCGTCGACGTCACGTATCACCATGTGACCGCCATCGATGTCGATACGGTGCCGATCGGCCGCCCGGTCTTCAATACCCAGGTCTACGTACTGGATTCGCGCCTGCGCCCCGTTCCGGTGGGTGTCGCGGGTGAGCTCTACCTTGCGGGCGATCAGCTGGCGACCGGCTATGTGTCGCGAGTGGATCTGACCTCGGATCGCTTCGTGGCCAATCCGTTCGGCGCATCCGAGCGCATGTACCGCACCGGCGACCTCGTCGTCTGGAATGCCGGCGGCGAGATCGAATACCTCGGCCGCACCGACTTCCAGGTGAAGCTGCGCGGTCTGCGCATCGAGCTCGGTGAGATCGAAGCCGAGCTCACCGCACTGGGTTCCGTCGCACAGTCGGTGGTCGTGGTGCGCGGTGATCAGCACACCGGCGATCAGCTCGTCGCGTATGTCGTCGCCGCCCCCGGTCGCATTGTGGAGATCGAGTCGGCCCGCGCCGAGCTCGCCGAGCGGCTGCCCGCGTACATGGTCCCGTCGGTGGTCATGGTGCTCGACGAGTTCCCGCTCAATGCCTCCGGCAAGCTGGACCGCCGCGCCCTGCCCGCACCGGTCTTCGAGGCCGCCGTCTTCCGCGCCCCGACCACCCCGATCGAGCAGATCGTGGCGGGCATCTTCGCCGAGGTCCTCGGCCTGGATCGGGTCGGCCTGGACGACGACTTCTTCGCCCTCGGCGGCAACTCGCTCATTGCCACCCAGGTTGCGGCGCGCTTGTCCGCCGCGCTGGACAAAGCGCGGGGAGGCGGAGCGCAGCTGGGCGTGCGCGAGATTTTCGAGGCCTCCAGCGTGGCCGCACTGGCGGCGCGCGCCGAATCGCATTCCGGTGCGGGTGCCCGCCTGGCCCTGACAGCGCAGGACCGCCCCGAGCGGCTCCCGCTGTCGCTGGCGCAGCAGCGTATGTGGTTCCTCAACCGCTTCGATCCCGAATCGGCTGTGGATAACATTCCCGCGGCCGTGCGGCTCTCGGGTCTGGTGGATCGCCAGGCCCTGCAGATCGCCGTCGCCGATGTGCTGGCGCGCCACGAATCACTGCGCACCCGCTACCCGGAGGTCGACGGGACCGCGTACCAGGAGATCGTCCCCACCGGTCAGGTCATTCCCGATCTGACCCCGGTGGACGTCACCGAAGCCGAACTGCCCCGGGCACTTTCGGAGCTGGTGCTGACCGGTTTCGACGTCACCGTCGATGTGCCGTTCCGGGCCCGCCTGTTCGAGGTCAGCCCCACCGAGCACGTGCTCGCACTGGTGGTGCACCACATCTCCGCGGACGGGTTCTCCATGGGCCCGCTCACCCGGGATGTCATGACCGCCTACGGCGCTCGTGTCGAAGGCGGCGAACCCGCCTGGCGGCCACTGGAAGTCCAGTACGCCGACTACGCACTCTGGCAGCGCGCGGTCCTCGGCGACGAGACCGATGCGGAATCGGTGATCGCACAGCAGATCTCGTACTGGGGTCAGGCGCTGCGCGGACTGCCGGATCAGCTGGAGCTGCCGTCCGACCGGCCGCGTCCGGCGGTCGCCTCCGGCCGCGGCGGCACACACGTCTTCACCATCGACGCCGAGGTCCACGGCAAGCTGCTGGAGCTGGCCCGCCGTCGCGGCGCCACGCTGTTCATGGTGGCGCACGCCGCGCTCGCCACACTGCTGTCGCGCCTGTCCGGTGAATCGGATATCGCCATCGGCACCCCGGTCGCCGGTCGTGGCGAGCGCGCGCTCGACGACCTCATCGGAATGTTCGTCAATACGCTCGTACTGCGCACACCGATCGACGGTGGCGCGGGCTTCAATGCACTGCTGGAATCGGTGCGCGCCACCGATATCGCCGCCTTCGGTCACTCCGACCTGCCGTTCGAGCGTCTGGTGGAGATCCTCAACCCGGCCCGCTCGCAGGCCCGGCATCCGCTGTTCCAGGTCATGCTGTCGTTCCAGAACACCGGCCCGGCCGAACTGGAACTGCCGGGCCTGACCGTCAGCGGCGTCGATCTGCCGCTCGACACCGCCAAGTTCGACCTGCAGTTGGTGCTCACCGAGCAGAACACCGCACACAATGTGTCCGGCAATGGTTTCGGCGGCGCCCCGTCCGGCATCACCGCCGAACTCATCTACGCCACCGACCTTTTCGATGACGCCACCATGGCGCGCTTCGCCCAGCGCTTCGGCCTCCTGCTGGAAGCCATTACGGCACAGCCGGATCGCGCCGTCGGCGATATCGACCTGCTCGACAATGCCGAGCGGTCCCTGGTCACCTCCGGCTGGAACCGCACCGGTTTCCGGGTGAGCGATGTGCTCGCCGAACGGACCGACGCTGTCCAGTCCGAGGATGCGGATACGACCCGTGGCGACGTCATGCGGGTTGCCTGGACCGGCGATGCCGCGAATACGCTGGTCGCGCTGTTCGAGGCGCAGGCCGTGCGTACTCCGGACGCCACCGCTCTCTCGTTCGAGGGGACGCCCGAGCGCAGCGAGGCACGGGCAGAGCTCTCTTACGGTGAGTTCGCCGGGCGTGTGCATCAGTTGGCGCGCAAGCTGATCGAGGCCGGTGTCGGCCCGGACAGCCTGGTCGCACTGGGCATTCGCCGGTCGCTGGACCTGGTGGTCGCGATGTATGCGGTGCTGGAAGCCGGTGGCGCGTACGTGCCGCTGGATCCGGATCAGCCTGCTGATCGCATTGCGTACGTGCTCGATACCGCTGCGCCGGTGTGCGTGCTGACAACCGAGCGCGACGGGTTCACCCACGAGGGTGTCTCGGTGCTCGCGGTCGATGCGCTCGAGCTGTCGGGGTACTCGGATGCTCCGGTGACGGATGCGGATCGTCGTGCGCCGCTGCGGTCGTCGAATACGGCGTATGTGATCTTCACGTCGGGTTCGACCGGTCGCCCGAAGGGTGTGGCGGTCAGTCATGCCGCCATTGTCAACCGCCTGGTGTGGATGCAGTCGGAGTACGGGCTCACCGCCGACGATGTTGTGCTGCAGAAGACCCCCGCGACCTTCGATGTGTCTGTGTGGGAGTTCTTCTGGCCCTTGCAGATCGGTGCGCGCCTGGTCGTAGCCAAGCCCGACGGCCACGGCGATCCGGCGTACCTGGCGGAAGTCATTGCCGGAGAAGGTGTCACGACGACGCACTTCGTGCCGTCGATGCTTGCGGTGTTCGTGGCCGAGCCCGCCGCCACCGAATGCGCGAGTCTGCGAATGGTTTTCGCTTCCGGTGAGGCGTTGCCCGCGACCACCGCTCAGCAGCTGCGCGCGGTGACCGGTGCGGCGCTGCACAACCTCTACGGCCCCACCGAAGCCGCGGTCGATGTGACCTATCACGAGGTTGTCGATGCGGATGTCGACACGGTGCCGATCGGTCGTCCGGTCTTCAATACCCAGGTTTACGTGCTGGATTCGCGTCTGCACCCGGTCGCGCCGGGTATGGCGGGTGAGCTCTATCTCGCGGGTGTGCAGTTGGCGCGCGGTTATGTGGCGCGAGCGGATCTGAGCTCGGATCGCTTCGTAGCGAACCCGTTCACTCCGGGTGAGCGCATGTACCGCACCGGTGACCTGGTGCTCTGGACCACCGCAGGTGAGCTGCAGTACCTGGGCCGCACCGACTTCCAGGTGAAGTTGCGCGGTCTGCGTATCGAGCTCGGCGAGATCGAATCGGCGCTCACCGCACACGAGTCGGTCGCGCAGGCCGTCGTCGTGCTGCGTTCCGATGCGCGCACAGGTGATCAGCTGGTCGGCTACGTGGTTCCCGCCGATGGTTCCGTGGATGTGGATGCCCTGCGCACGCACCTGTCGGAGCAGCTGCCGTCCTACATGGTCCCGGCGGCATTCGTGTCCGTGGATGTGTTCCCGCTCAATGCGAATGGCAAGCTCGATCGCCGTGCCCTGCCCGAGCCGGAGTTCGCCGCTCGCGAATTCCGCGCCCCGGCGACCCCTGCGGAGGAGATCGTCGCCGCCGTCTTCACCGAGGTACTCGGGCTCGAGCAGCCCGTAGGCGCAGAGGACGACTTCTTCGCACTCGGCGGCAACTCGCTCATCGCGACCCAGATTGTCGCCCGGCTCGGCGCGGCGCTCGATACCCGTGTGCCGGTGCGCACGCTGTTCGACGCCCCGACCGTCGCCGCGCTGGCCGCCCGCGCGCAAGCGCAGGCGGGTACCGGTAGCCGCAGTGAGCTGGTGGCGCAGGAGCGTCCGGAAGAGATTCCGTTGTCGCTTGCGCAGCAGCGCATGTGGTTCCTCAACCGTTTCGATACCGCTTCTGCGGTGAACAATATTCCGCTCGCGGTTCGCCTCACCGGCGACCTCGACGTGGATGCGCTGCTGCACGCCGTCGGCGATGTGCTCGAGCGGCACGAGGTGCTGCGCACCGTCTACCCGGAGAACATCGAAGGCCGTGGCGTGCAGGTCATCCTGCCCGCGGACCAGGTCCGCCTGGATACCCTGCTGCGCAGCGATGCGAGCGCCTCGGACGAGACCGTCGGCGACGATTCGGCCGACGCCGACGAGGCCGAGGCCCTCCCGATCGAAGCCGGCAATGGCCTCGTATCGATCGCGGTCACCGAATCCGAACTGCACGAGCGCATTGCCGAACTGGTGCTCACCGGCTTCGATGTCACCGTCGCGCCGCCGGTACGCGCCGGACTGTTCCAGGTCGAAGATGCCGAACAGCCCACGCACGTGCTGGTTTTCGTGGTGCACCACATTTCCGGCGACGGCTGGTCGGTGCGTCCGCTGGCCCGCGATGTCATGCTCGCCTACGCCTCCCGTGCGAACGGCGCTGCGCCGCAGTGGACTCCGCTGCCGGTGCAGTACGCCGACTTCGCGCTGTGGCAGCGCGAGACCCTCGGCTCCGAAGAGGACTCCGGCTCGCTGATCTCCCAGCAGGTCGGCTACTGGTCGGACGCACTGGCCGGCCTGCCGGACCAGATCGACCTGCCGTCGGATCGCCCGCGCCCCGCCGTGGCCTCCAACCGCGGTGGCGTGCACGAGTTCTCAGTGGACACCGACCTGCTGAACGGCCTGAACACGCTCGCCCGTGAGCACGGCGCGAGCCTGTTCATGGTGGTGCACGCGGCGTTCGCGGCGCTGCTGGCCCGCCTGTCCGGCGGCGATGACATTGCCATCGGCACCGCGGTCGCGGGCCGTGGTGAAGCCGCGCTCGACGATGCCATCGGCATGTTCGTCAATACCCTGGTGCTGCGCACGCCGATCGATTCGGGGGAGAAGTTCACCGAACTGCTGGCCCGCACCAAGGACACCGACCTGGCCGCCTTCGGCCATGCCGACCTGCCGTTCGAGCGCCTGGTGGAGATCCTCAACCCGGCCCGCTCGCAGGCCCGGCATCCGCTGTTCCAGGTCATGCTGTCATTCCAGAACACCGGTGAAGCCAGCTTCACGCTGCCGGGCCTGGAAGTGGCCGGCGTGCCCCTGGATGTGGTGACCGCCAAGTTCGACCTGCACCTCAACCTGCGCTCCGCCTCCCCGCGCTTCGAGCGGCTCGGCGGGGACGGCGTCATCGACGGTATGACCGCCGAATTCGCCTACGCCACCGATATTTTCGATGCGTCCACCATTACCGCCTTCGCTGATCGCCTAGTGCGCACGCTGACCGCCGTGGTCACCGAGCCGAGCACCCTGGTCGGCGATATCGAAGTACTCGACGACATCGAGCGCCGCAAGGTGCTGCGGTCGTGGAACGCCACCGAATACGACGTGACCCGGGTGGCGCTGGCCGGTCGCAAATCCGATGCCGACGTGACTCTCGCGTCCATGTTCGGGACCCAGGCCGCGCAGACTCCGAAGGCCGCCGCCGTGGTGTTCGAGGGCACGGCTCTCTCCTACGGCGAGTTCGCCGCGCGCGTCAACCGGCTGGCGCGGCACCTGATCGCCGAGGGCGTCGGACCGGATTCGTTTGTCGCCCTGGGCATGCGCCGTTCGCTCGACCTGGTGGTCGGCATGTACGCCGTCATCGCCGCCGGTGGCGCGTACGTGCCGCTGGATCCGGATCATCCGGAGGAGCGCAATGCCTACGTGCTCGATACCGCCCAGCCGGTGTGCGTGCTCACCACCACGCGGGACGGTTTCGAATCCGGTACGCGCACACTGCGTATCGACGAGATCGAGCTCGGCGAATACTCGGATGCACCGGTCACCGATGCCGAACGCATTGCGCCGCTGCGGGAGTCGCATACCGCGTACGTGATCTTCACGTCCGGCTCGACCGGACGTCCGAAGGGTGTGGCGGTAACCCACGCCGCCATCGTCAACCGCCTGGTCTGGATGCAGACCGAGTACGGCCTGTTCGACGACGATGTGATTCTGCAGAAGACTCCGGCGACCTTCGACGTCTCCGTCTGGGAGTTCTTCTGGCCCTTGCAGGTCGGCGCGCAGCTGGTCGTCGCCAAGCCGGACGGCCACCGCGATCCGGCCTACCTGGCCGATCTCATTGCCGAATACGACGTCACCACCGCGCACTTCGTGCCGTCCATGATGTCGGTGTTCGTGGCCGAGCCCAAGGCCGCCGAATGTGTTTCGCTGCGACAGGTTTTCGCCTCCGGTGAGGCACTGCCCGCACCGACCGCGCACAAGCTGCTCGAACTGACCGGTGCGCAACTGCACAACCTGTAC
>NZ_JAODNK010000046.1 GCF_025465275.1 Nocardia sp.
GGTGTCGACGCGGGGTGTCGGGACTATGCGGCGGGTACGGTCCAGAGTTGGCCGGTGCCGGTTCCGCAGGTGCGGAGGACCAGGGCGGTGTTCGCTGCTGCCGGGTCGCCCGCCGTGTCGACGCACAATCCGCTGTGCAGGTTCGTGAATCGGGCGGTTGCACCGTCGTAGGTCCAGAACTGGCCGGCGTTGTCGGTGCAACTGCGAAGCAGGAGAGCGGTATTCGCTACTCCGGGGTCGCCGTTGGTGTCGACGCACAACCCGCTGTTCACATTCGACAACCGGCCGGACGCGGGGTCGAAGGTCCAGGCCTGTCCCGGGAGATCACCGCAGTCGCGCACCAGCAGGCCGGTGTTCACCACACCCGGATCGCCATTGGTGTCCACGCACAACCCGCTGCGCGCGTTCGATACTGGGCCATTGGCCTGTGCGGCGGCCGGACCTACTCCGGCGAGCATCGCCGCCAGCGGTACAGCGGTGACGGCGAGCACGCGCACGATGACGGTGCGAAAGGGCGTATTGGCGATTCCGGGCATCGGGCTAGCTTACGAGTAGGCCTATTGCGAGGCCGGTCATTACGAGGGCGATGACTGTGTCGAGGACTCGCCAGGCCATCGGCTTGGCGAACAGCGGGCCCAGCAGGCGCGCGCCGAAACCCAGTGCGACGAACCAGATAATGCTGCCGACCATGGCACCGGCGGCCAGGAACCAGCGGTCGGGAGACGCATAGGTGCTCGCGAACGAGCCGAGCAGGACCATGGTGTCGAGATAGGCGTGCGGGTTGAGCCAGGTCACCGCCAGGCAGGTGGCAATGGCCGCGCCCAGGGCGATCGGGGTACCGCCTCCGGCACTGAGCCCGGAGGCCGAGAACGCGCGCTTGGCGGCCAGCGCCGCATAGCCGAGCAGGAAGGCGATGCCCCCGTACTTGGCGAGGGTCAGCACCAGCGGCGCCGCATGCACCACCGCGCCGAAGCCTGCGACGCCGATGGTGATCAGAGCCACGTCGGATAGCGCGCAGACCGCCACCACCGGCAGGACATGCTCGCGTCGAATGCCCTGGCGCAGCACAAAAGCGTTTTGCGCGCCGATCGCCACTATGAGGGACATACCGAAGCCGAGTCCTGAAATGGCCGCCAGGGCCGCCGATGAGACGTTCACTCCATCGAAACTAGGCGGGCGACCAGCACCAGGCCAGCTAATCATTCTGAAGCACGATTAGAGTTCCTTACTATGGATCTGCAGCTCGATCAGCTCCGCGCACTCGATGCGGTCATCAGCGAGGGCACCTTCGAGGCCGCCGCGCGCCGGCTCAAGGTGACGCCGTCGGCAATCAGCCAGCGCATCAAGGCGCTGGAGGATTCCGCCGGGCGGATTCTGGTGCAGCGCACCAAACCGGTGCAGCCCACCGAATCCGGGCTGACCGTGCTGCGACTGGCCAAGCAGGTGCAGCTTCTGACCAGCGATACCGCGCGGGAGCTGGGTGATGAGAATCAGCCCGCCGCGCGCCTGGTCAATATCCCCATTGCGGTCAATGCCGATTCACTGCAGACCTGGGTCATGTCCGCGCTGGGCCGCGCCGCCGCGGGCGTGACCTTCGAGATCCATCGTGAGGACGAGGAGCACACCACCCGGCTGCTGCGCGACGGCACGGTCATGGCGGCCATCACCTCGACCGCCGCGGCGGTGCAGGGCTGCACGGTCCGGCGGCTCGGGGCCATGCGCTATCGGCCGACCGCGAACGCCGAGTTCGCTCGCACCTGGTTCCCCGACGGGCCCACCGCGCAGGCGTTCGCGGTCGCACCGGTCATCCTGTTCGACCGCAAGGACGATCTGCAGTTCCGGCTCATGCGGCGATACACCCGCAAACCGGTGGACCCACCCCGGCACTACATTCCGTCCTCGGCGGCATACGCCGACGCCATCCGTTTCGGCTTGGGCTGGGGCATGATGCCGGACCTGCAGACGCGCCCCGGCGATAAGCTCGTCCCGCTGGACAGCGCGGTCCATATCGATGTGCCGCTCTACTGGCAGCAGTGGCGACTGGACTCCCCCGCACTCGGTATGGTCGCGACAACCATTGCCGAAGCCGCGGCGGCGCTGCTCTGACAGCCCGCTGCTATGAACGTTCGGTCCCGGGCATGCCATAGTCGATCGAGATTGTGCTTTGCAGAGAAAGGCATTACGTGTCCCAAGTTGTGCGCGGCGTCATCGCACGCTCGAAGAATGCCCCAGTCGAAGTGACAGAGATCGTCATCCCCGACCCTGGCCCCGGCGAGGCCGTGGTGCAGGTGCAGGCGTGTGGGGTGTGCCACACCGATCTGCACTACCGCCAGGGCGGTATCAATGACGAATTCCCGTTCCTGCTCGGCCATGAGGCCGCGGGGATCGTGGAATCGGTGGGCGAGGGTGTCACCGATGTGGAGCCCGGCGATTTTGTCATCCTGAACTGGCGTGCCGTATGCGGCAATTGTCGCGCCTGCCGCAAGGGCAAGCCGTGGTACTGCTTCTCCACTCACAATGCGGCACAGCCGATGACGCTCACCGATGGCACGCCGCTCACCCCGGCGCTGGGTATCGGCGCGTTCGCGGAGAAGACCCTCGTGCATGCCGGACAGTGCACCAAGGTGGACCCGACCGCCTCACCGGTCGCGGCCGGGCTGCTGGGCTGCGGTGTGATGGCCGGACTCGGCGCCGCCATCAATACCGGCAATGTGAGCCGCGGTGACAGTGTGGCCGTGATCGGTTGCGGCGGCGTGGGCAATGCCGCTGTCGCGGGTGCGAAGCTGGCGGGTGCGACCACCGTCATCGCCGTCGATATCGATGAGCGGAAGCTGGAGTGGGCCACCGGGTTCGGTGCTACCCACACCGTGAACGCCTCGAAAGAGGACGCGGTGGAGCGGGTTCAGGAACTGACCGGCGGTTTCGGCGCCGATGTGGTGATCGACGCGGTCGGCCGCCCGGAGACCTGGAAGCAGGCCTTCTACGCGCGCGATCTGGCGGGCACCGTGGTGCTGGTCGGCGTGCCGACTCCGGATATGAAGCTGGAGATGCCGCTCATCGATTTCTTCTCGCGTGGTGGGTCTTTGAAGTCCTCCTGGTACGGCGACTGCCTGCCGTCGCGGGACTTCCCGTACCTCATCGAGCTCTACAAGCAGGGCCGGTTCGATCTGGATGCCTTTGTCACCGAGACCATTTCGCTGACCGATATCGAAGCCGCCTTCACCAAGATGCACGACGGTGAGGTCCTGCGCTCGGTGGTGGTGTTCTGATGGCGCATATCGATCACGCCACCACCTCGGGCACCTTCAGCCTGGACGGTGAGACCTTCGAGGTCGAGAACAATGTCTGGGTGGTCGGCGACGACCTGGAGTGCGTCATTATCGATGCGCCGCACAGTGTTCCGGCGATTCTCGATGTGGTGGGCACGCGCAAGGTACGGGCGATTCTGGCCACGCATGCGCACGACGATCACATCCGGGTCGCGCCGGAACTGGCCGCCGCCACCGGCGCGCCGATTCTGCTGCATCCGGACGATCTGGTGCTGTGGCGCCTGACCCATCCGGATATCGCTCCCGACGGCGAACTTTCGGACAAGCAGATCATCGCGGTGGGCGGCACCGAATTGCAGGTGCTGCACACACCCGGCCATGCGCCGGGCGCGGTCTGCTTCTACTCCGCTGATCTGGGTGTGGTTTTCACCGGCGACACGCTGTTCCACGGTGGTCCGGGCGCGACGGGACGGTCCTACTCGGACTACGACACCATCGTCGCCTCCATTGCCGACCGGCTGCTCGGGCTGCCGCCGGAGACCCTCGTGCACACCGGCCACGGTGAATCCACCACCATCGGCGCGGAGGCCCCGCAACTCGAAGAGTGGCGTGCGCGCGACAACTGACCGTCATATGTAACGTGGTGTGGGCCCGACGCGCCGGGCTCACACCGCGTTCACTGTATCTACTGGCAAATCCGGCTTAACGCCCAGGTCCGCGACCGGATAATTCCCGCCATGCGAAATATAGCTGCTGTTATAGCCGTTGCGTCTATCCCGTTGTTCGCCATCGGCTGCTCCTCCAGCCCTGGGTCGGTGAGCAAGAGCGATGTGGAGACCAAGACCGCCGGCGTCTTCCACGACAAGTCGCACGAGGATGCGAAATCCACTGTGTGCGACGGGAGTTTGAAGGCCGAGGTCGGCGCCACCCAGCAGTGCACCGTCACCTCCGCCGATAACCAGACCTGGAAGACCACCGCCACGGTGACCAAGGTCGACGGCGACACCGCCTCGTACGACATCGTTTTCGCCGACAAGTTCCTCGGGCCGGACGATATCGCCACCAATGTGTCCAAGTTCTATCAGGACAAGGTCGGGACGGCGCCGACCTCCAGCACCTGCAACGGCCTGCTACGCGGGGCCACCGGCGCCAGCGTGCGCTGTGTGATCACCGAAACCGACGCCACCCGTTGGGGAGTCACGGTCACCACCACCAATGTGGAGGGCGAGACGGTCAACTACAACATGGTCGTGGACGATCAGCCGATGCCATAGTGAAGTAGGCAGGTCAGCGGCAGGTGTCGAGGGTGGCCTCGGCCAGTTCCTCGACCACATCGGCCACCTCGCCGCGCGCGCGAAAAGCCCTGAGCTGCCGGCGCGCACCGTTGCCGCGCGCGAGTAGCGCGGCGAGAGTGTCGTCTACGAAGCCCACATCGCCGAGCTCCTTCAGGGCGGGCCGGACCAGTTCGATGAGTTTCGCCAGCAGATCCTGCATCGGGATGGTCCGTCCGTCCGCGGGATCGATGGCCGGACCGTCCATACCCTCGTGCGCAGCGCGCCAATATGCCGCGCGCAGTATGACTTCCGATATCACCGGTGTCACCGCGGCGCGGCGCGCGGTCATTACCCCGGCCCGGACCAGCGTGGCCAGTAGCGCGGTTTCCTCCACGGTAGCCGGTACATCGCTGACGCGGACCTCGACGGTGGGGAACGTAACCGACGGGCGCACATCCCAATACACCATCTTGCGGTCCAG
>NZ_JAODNK010000049.1 GCF_025465275.1 Nocardia sp.
CTGAGGTCGTGCACGGCGGTGGTCCCGCCCGGGTAGGTCTTGGTGACGCCGCTGAACTCGATGTCGGACACCGTTTTTCCGCCTTCTATCCGAGGGGCTTGTCGAGCCCCTGCGCCTGCACCCACGCCTTCGCGGCCGCGGCCGGTTCAACCAGTTCGATACGACGTCCTCCGCCTACAACATTCCGGTCGCTGTTCGCCTGACCGGCGAACTCGATATCACCGCATTGCAGCAGGCGCTAGCCGATGTGATCGGCCGCCACGAGACCCTGCGGACCATCTACCCGCAGGCCGACGGCGTCGCCACCCAGGTGATCGTGACTGCCGCGCAGGCGATTCCGGACCTGACGCCGATTACGGTGACCGCCGAATCGGTGCGTGACCGGATTGCCGAGCTCATCTCCACCGGGTTCGATGTGACGGCGGAAGTGCCGTTGCGCGCCAAGCTGTTCCGCGTCGAGACACCCGCTGTGGTGGAGGCGCTCGGTGCACACGAGGCCGTCGTACTGGATGTGGCGGATGCCTTCGAGGCGGCCACCCTGCGGGCCGTCGGCGCGCATGCGGCCGTCGCCCTGGGCATGGTCCGGACGCCGGTGCCGGCCAAGCCGGTGGTCGAGCACGTGCTGGTGTTCGTGGCGCACCACATCAGCGCGGACGGCTGGTCCATGGGCCCGCTCACCCGCGATGTGATGATCGCGTACGCGGCGCGCGCCAACGGTGTCACGCCAGGCTGGGCGCCGATGCCCGTGCAGTACGCCGACTACTCGATCTGGCAGCGTGCGGTGCTCGGTTCCGAACGCGATCCCGAGAGCCTCATCTCCGCGCAAGCCGAGTACTGGCGGACCGCGCTGGCGGATCTGCCCGATGAGCTCAATCTGCCGTCCGACCGTCCGCGGCCGAACGCGCAGTCCTTCCGCGGCGGCAAGGTGCACTTCCCCATCGGGGCCGGACTGCACCGCGGCCTGCAGGGCATTGCCCGCGCACAGGGCGCGACCATGTTCATGGTGGTGCACGCCGCGCTGGCGGTGTTCCTGTCGCGTCTGGCGGGCACCGAGGACATCACCATCGGCACCCCGATCGCGGGTCGTGGCGAGGCCGAACTCGACAATGTGATCGGCATGTTCGTCAATACCCTGGTGCTGCGCACCGAGGTGGACGCGGATCTGACCTTCGCGCAGTTGCTGGCTCGCGCCAAGGATGCGGACCTGCAGGCCTTCGCGCACGCGGATATTCCGTTCGAGCGGCTCGTGGAGGTCATCAACCCGGAGCGCTCGACCGCGCGCCACCCGCTGTTCCAGGTGGTGCTGTCGTTCGAGAACCTGCCGGACAGCACCTTCGAACTGCCCGGATTGCGGGTCGCCGCCGTCGATTTCGAGAACGAGACGGCCAAGTTCGATCTGTCGCTGACGATTACCGAGGCGGGCGCGGCGGGTGAGGGCATGTACGCCGAATTCGCCTTCGCGCGTGACCTGTTCGATGACGCCACCGTCGAACGCTTCGCACAGCGCTTCACCAGGCTGCTGGAGCAGATCACCGCGCGGCCGCAGTTGCCGGTCGGTGACCTGCAATTGCTGTCGGCCGCCGAGCGCGCGGATCTGTTGTCGCGCAATGGTGGTGCGGCCGTGCAGTCGCTCACCCTGCCCGAGATCATGAGCAATGCGGTGGCCGCCAACCCGGTCGGCGAGGCCGTGGTCTTCGACGGTCAGGTGCTCGGTTACGCCGAACTCGACGCGGCCTCCTCACGCCTGGCGCGCATGCTCATCGAGCGGGGCGCCGGACCGGATGTGCGGGTGGCCGTGGCCATTCCGCGCTCGTTCGAATCGGTGCTCGCGGTGTGGGCCGTGGCCAAGTCCGGTGCGGCGTTCGTACCCGTCGATCCGGCCTACCCGGCCGATCGCATTGCGCACATGATCTCCGATTCAGGTGCGGTACTGGGTCTTACGCGCAGCGATGAGCTGGCGGCGCTGCCGCCGGTGGTCAGCCTGGCCGGCTGGATCTCGCTCGATGACCCGCTGGTCATCGCCGAGATCGAATCGCATTCGCCCGCAGCGGTCACCGATGCGGAGCGGTGGGCCCCGATCCGCCCCGCGCATGCGGCGTACGTCATCTACACCTCGGGTTCGACGGGTCTGCCCAAGGGCGTTGTTGTCACCCACGCGGGTCTGGCCAACTTCAGCCGCGAACAGGTCGAGCGCTACCGCCTCGACTCCACCTCGCGCGCACTGGCATTCGCGTCGCCGTCCTTCGACGCCTCGGTGCTGGAGCTGCTGCTGGCGCTCGGTGCGGGCGGCACGCTGGTCGTGGTCCCGCCGGGTACCTACGGCGGCGACGAGCTCGGCGAACTGATCGCTCGCGAGCGCGTCACGGTCGGCCTCATCACGCCGTCGGTGCTGGCTTCGCTGGAGCCGTCGCAGCTGGCGAGCATGGAGGTCATCATCGCCGGTGGCGAGGCCGTCTCGGCGGACCTCGTTGCCAAGTGGTCGGTCAATCCCGCTGGGCCGCGGCGCTTCCACAATGCCTACGGTCCGACCGAGGCCACCATCGCCACCAATATCAGTGCCGCGCTGCAGCCCGGCGATACCGTCGTCATCGGTGGTCCGGTGCGCGGTATGCGGGCCATGGTGCTGGATGCGCGACTGCACCCGGTGTCCGAAGGTGTCGCGGGCGAGCTGTACGTGGCCGGTCTGCAGCTGGCGCGGGGCTACCACGCCCGGCCGGGTCTGACCTCGGAGCGGTTCGTCGCCGATCCGTTCGGTGAGCCGGGTCAGCGTCTGTACCGCACCGGTGACGTGGTGCGCTGGCGTCGCGATGCCAAGGGCAGCCCCGTGGTGGAGTACGTGGGCCGCAATGATTTCCAGGTCAAGGTGCGCGGTTTCCGTATCGAGCTCGGCGAGATCGACGCGGCGCTCATGTCGCACGAGAGCGTGGACTTCGCGGTCACGGTCGGCCACAAGCGCCCCGCCTCCCCGGGCTTCGATCTCGGCACCACCATGCTTGCGGCCTACGTGCGGCCGGTCGACGGCGCTGTCATCGACATTGCCGCGCTGACCGAGCATGCCGCGGCGCGGTTGCCGGAGTACATGGTGCCGACGGCCATTACGGTGCTGGACCGGATTCCACTGACCCCGGCGGGCAAGCTGGACCGGCGCGCACTGCCGGAACCGGTGCTCGCACCGCGCGAATTCCGGGCTCCGGTCAGCGATATCGAGGCCATGATCGCCGAGGTGTTCGCCGAGGTACTGGGTATGGATCAGGTCGGCGCGGACGATTCGTTCTTCGCGCTCGGCGGCGACTCCATCCTCTCGATCCAGCTGGTGTCGCGGGCCAAGGCGCGTGGCATCCTGTTCACGCCGCGTGAGGTCTTCGAGAAGCGCAGCGTTTCCGGACTGGCCGAAGTCGCGGTGCTGGGCGGAGACAACGAGCAGCAGCGGCTGGCAGAGCTGCCCGGCGGCGGGGTCGGCGATATTCCGCTGACGCCGATCATGACGGCGATTCTGTCGAGTGGCTCTACGTACCAGCGGTTCTCGCAGTCCATGGCCTTGCGCCTGCCCGATGGCATCGACCGCAAGCTGCTGGTCGGCACGCTCGCGGCGGTCTTCGACCACCACGATGTGCTGCGGTCGCGTTTGCGCGGCAGTGCTGTGCTTGTTGAAGAAAGCGCCGGTTGGGAATTCGAGGCGCTGCCGCGCGGTGGCGTCGATGTGGATGCTCTCGTGCACCACGTCGAGGTCGCGGCCGATATCGCCGATGCCGAGCTGTCCCGGGTGGCCAGTGCTGAGCTCGATGCGGCGCTGAGCCGTCTCGATCCGGCGAATGCCTCCATGATGCAGTTCGTCTGGTTCGCGTTCGGCGAAGGCCGGCCGGATGTGCTGCTCGTCGCCGCCCATCACTTCGTGGTCGACGGTGTCTCCTGGCGCATTCTGATTCCGGACTTCGCGGTCGCGTGGTCGCAGCTGGCGTTCGATCAGCCGGTCGCGCTGCCCGCCAACGGCACCTCCATGCGGCGCTGGGCGCACGCCCTGGTCGATGCGGCTGTCGCGCCGGAACGTGTTGCGGAACTGTCGTTCTGGCAGGGCGTGGTCGAGACCTCGGATCCGCTGCTCGGCGCTCGCGAGTTCGACGCGGCGGTGGATACCTTCGCCACCGTGGAACGGGTCGAGGTCACCGTGCCCGCCGCGGTCACCGATGCGGTGCTGACCTCCATCCCGGGCCGGTACCGGGGTGGCGTCAATGACGGTCTGCTTTCGGCGCTGGCCATGGCGGTCGCGCGCTGGCGCGGGAACGGTAGTGACGCCGCGCTGATCAAGCTCGAGGGTCACGGCCGTGAAGAGGAAGTTGTTGCGGGCGCGGATCTTTCGCGCACAGTCGGCTGGTTCACCAGCGCCTACCCGGTGCGGCTGGACCTGGCCGGGGCCGACCTCGACGATGCCTTCGCGGGTGGAAACGCCCTGGGCGACATTGTGAAATCGGTGAAGGAGCAGCTGCTCGCCGTGCCCGACAAGGGCCTCGGCTACGGTCTGCTGCGCTACCTGAACCCGGAAACGGCTCCGCAGCTGCGCAGTGTCGGCCAGATCAGCTTCAACTATCTGGGTCGAGTCTCCACCGGTGAAGTGCCGGAACAGCTTTCGGAGCTGGGCTGGGTGCCGGTCGCCGATCTCGGGCAGCTGGACGCGGATATGGATCTCGACATGCCCGCCAATGCCACCCTCGATATCAATGCCATCGTGACCGACGGCGAGGACGGCCCGCAGCTGGGCGCGGCCTTCGCCTTCCCGACCGGACTACTGACCCGCGAGCGGGTGCAGGAGTTCGCGGACCTGTTCGTGGCGGCGCTGACGGCGCTGGCCGAGCACGCCAGGCGGCCCGACGCCGGTGGCTTCACGCCGTCGGATATGGCGCTGGTCAAGGTGACTCAGTCCGATATCGAAGGCTGGGAGCGGGCCTACCCGGCCATGACCGAGGTGTGGCCGCTCTCGCCGCTGCAGTCCGGTCTGCTGTTCCAGGCCATGATGTCGCAGAGCCGGCAGGCCGTGGACGTCTACACCATGCAGGCGGTCCTGGACCTGAACGGCGTCGTCGATACCGAGCGGCTGCACGCGGCAGCACAGGCCATCGTCGACCGCTACCCGAGCCTGCGGACCGCATTCGTCACCGACGCGGCAGGCCAGGCGCACCAGGTCGTCATGGATCGGGTCGAGGCGCCGTGGCGGATTGTCGATCTCACCGATATGCCGGAGGCGGAACGCGTTTCGCGTATGCGGGAGCTCATCGACGCCGATCGCGCCGAGCACTTCGATCTGGCGTCCGCGCCGCTCATGCGGTTCACGCTGTTCCGCACCGCGGATGATCAGTGGAACCTTGTGATCACCACCCACCACATTCTGGTGGACGGCTGGTCCATGCCGCTGCTCATGCGCGATCTGCTGGTGCTGTACGCGGTGCGCGGGGATCTGTCCGCGCTGCCGCGGGTGGCGTCCTACCGGAACTACCTGGCCTGGCTGGCCGGGCGAAATCGTCAGGAATCGCTGCAGGCGTGGACACGTGCGCTCACCGGAGTGTCCGAGCCGACCCAGCTCGCACCCGCCGGTCGCGCCGACGAGCAGTACGAGATCGGGCGGCACGTCCTCGAGGTCGATGCCGAACGCACCCGTCAGCTCAGCAAGCGGGCCGCGGAACTCAGCGTGACCGTCAATACGCTGGTGCAGACGGCGTGGGCCATTCTCATCGGACGCCTCACCGGGCGTGGCGATGTGGTGTTCGGCGCCACCGTTTCCGGACGTCCGGCCGATCTGGCGGGCGTGGAATCCATGGTGGGTCTGTTCATCAATACGGTGCCCGTGCGCATTCGCATCGATGACCGCCTCACCATCGGCGGCATGCTGGAGCGGGTGCAGGTCGAGCAGGCCGATCTGCTGGATCACCACTACATCGGGTTGACCGAGATTCAGCAATTGGCCGGTGCCGGTGCGGAATTCGACACCCTCGTGGTGTTCGAGTCCTACCCGGTGGACAAGGATGCGATCGCCGCCGCCAGCTCCATCGACGGCATGTCGGTGAACGGTGTCGGCATGAACGACGACACCCACTACCCGATGACGCTGGTGGTCATGGCCAGCGAGACCATCGAGATCTCCATGCGTTACCTGGATACCCGCTTCACCGCCGACGAGGTCGAAACCCTTGCCGCGCGGCTGAATCGGGTGCTGGACTCGCTGCTGGGTGAGCCGTCGGCGCTGGTCGGTGACATCGATATCCTCGATGAGACCGAACGCGCCCGCATCCTCGCCGAAAGTGCCGTCACCGCACCGGATTCCGCGGTGGAACCGGCGCGCGTCGGCGCTCGCACCGTGGCCAATGTGCTGGCCGAAGTGGTGGAAGAAGATCCGCAGGCCCCCGCTCTCCTGCGCGACGGCCAGGAAACCGCGTACCACGTCCTCGACCGCCGCTCCTCCCAGCTGGCCCGACTGCTCATCGACCGCGGCGCCGGCCCCGGTGACATCGTCGCCGTCGCCCTGCCGCGCTCGGTCGATGCGGTGGTCGCGGTGTGGGCGATCCAGAAGTCCGGCGCCGCAACGCTGTTCGCCGAGGGCCTGTCCTTCGGCGATATCCTCGCGGCCGGCGCCAACTTCGGCATAGCCAAGGAACCGGCAGCCAGCTCGGTCCGCTGGCTCGTCCCCTCCGACCCCAAGGTCCAGGCCGACCTGACCGCCCGCCCCGCCCACCCGGTCACCTACACCGACCGAGTCCGCCCCCTCACCGAATCCGACCCGGCCTTCGTCTACCGCGCACCCACCGGCACCTGGGCCACCCTCACCCAGACCGAAGCCCTCGACCGCGCCACCACCCTGCGCGCCGACCACGAAATCGACTACGAATCGACAACGTTCACCACCGCGACAACCGGCCTCCCCGCCGTAGACGAATTCCTCACCTCCGCCACAGCCGGTGCCCTCTCGGTCCTCCCGACCGCAGACCTCGCCACCGACCTCGACGAAGGCGAAGTAACCCACTGGTTCACCACAGCCGGTGAGCAGACAGACGAGGCAGCTGAAGAGGTCCGCATAATCCCCGACTAGCCGCAACCCGCCGGTGACGCCCGCAGATTTAATGCGTCACCGGCGAGTCGTATGCCGGTTCTCGCTACCCTCAGCCCAGGTCACAACTCTGCTTCGTCCTGTTTGCTGAGAAAGGAGGTGGTTGCGTTGGCTATGCCGGTGCCTGAGGTCGACAATTCGGGTATGCACGTTCCCGAGTCCGACCGCTGGATCGCGACCGATCTCGACCACCTCCCCGCGAACGGTCTCCGTTACGAGGTCCTGAATGGTCAGCTCATCGTGAACGCCGCCCCGAAGCCACGCCATCAGCTGGTGGTCAAATGGCTGGAGCGGGCGCTCGACTCGGCCCTACCGGCGGGATACTTCTCGATACAGGGTGTCGGGATACTAATCGGCGATGACGAGCCGATCCCGGACCTCATCGTGGGAACCGGGTCCATCCCCTTGGATGATCGTGGCATTCCGGTCGGACAGATCGCTCTTGCGGTTGAAGTGGTGTCCCGGTCGACAACCCTGACAGACCGAATGGTCAAGCCTGCCCTGTATTCCGAGGCCAAAATCCCGAACTACTGGCGGATCGAGACCAGCCGTTTCAAGGGGCAACTGCCGGGCGAATCCGTGCCGGTACTGTTCGCGTTCGTACTCGACGACGATGGCGAGTACCAACTCGCTCACCGCGCTCCCGCGGGCGCGAAGGTCACCCTGCACAGCCCCTTCGAATTCACCGTCGATCCGGCGACCTTACTGCCGTAGCCGCCCGACCCGGCCGCCGCCGCTTTCACACCACCGACCCCGTCGGCAACCGCGTCGAGTTCCTCGACCGCTGATCTGCTGTGCCCGAGGCACACTCGTCAGGCACCGGGCTCGACGAGTTGCGCGCAGCAGTGCGGTTCAGTTTTGGACGACGCAGGGGAACTCAACTCGGCCCCCAGCTATAGATCCAGGAGCTTCCCCGCGTCGCGGCGATCACTGTAGCGGGGCCGTGCTCACGACCACCACTTAATTTCCGCCAGGGGTGGGGGTCAGTAGTTCGGTTCGTCGAGCGAGGCTCGGGCGGCCGAGCCCAGTACGGCTATCAGGGCGGCACCGGCGACGAGATTGATGCAGGCGGTGGCGATTTGGGACGTTTGGTCGGCAGTGAGGGTGAACGGGACGATTACCGCGACGGCGGTGACCAGGGCGAGGATCCAATAGAAGAGGGTCATGGGGTTGGGCATGAACAGCAGCAACAGTGTGAGCATCGCGGTCGACAGGAGAGCTACCGCTGCTCCGCCGAGCGCGTAGCCGGTGGTACTCGCATTGCCGTAGGTCCCATTGCCCTCGGGCGCCAATAGCGCGAACCCGAATACCCCGCGTACCAACAGCACTCCGACCACGATCACCAGTGCGACGACAATGGCCGCCCCCACACCGCCGGCCCACAGTTTGCCGAAATCGATGCCACGATCGGAAGGCGGCTCCTCATGACCGGAGTCGGCTCGCGGTACGTACGGTCCACCCTGAACTGGCACGTTGTAGTCGCGCATGCGCCAGACCGTACCGGCACAACCGCCATCCACGCTCGAACTCGCTCTCTACGCAAGACGACACGACACCGACGCGCCGTACGGGCACAGCGCAATTGCCCAAAACGTACATTCGGCCGCCGACCGAAAGGTGCGGATGGTGCGGTCGGATCCGGGGTCCTGGCTACAGCTCATTCCCACGCGAAGCGGGGCTGGTCCATGTGGTCGACGCGGGTGGGGCGGTGGCGTAGGGCCACCTCGCGGAATTGATAGAGGATCGCGGCGGTCGGGGCATGCAGGTGGCCGCCCAGTAGGGGGAGTTGGATGGCCGGGCGGTCGGAGCCGGGGACGGGTACGAAGCGCGGGTCGACGTCGAGATCCGAGAGCGGAATCCAGTGCACCGCAGCCACTTCGGCGGGATTTGGGGTGGGGGTCGGCGAGTGCCCGATCCAGGCCACCACCGGGGTCATCACATAGCCGGAGCGGGTCGGGTAGTCGTCGAGCAGCCCGAGCACCGCCGAACGGGGCACAGCGATTCCCAGCTCCTCGTGCAGCTCCCGCAATGCCGCCGCTTCCGCGTCCTCCCCAGGATCCAGCTTGCCACCCGGCAGGGCCAGTTGCCCGGCATGGGCCCGCAGTCCCGACGACCGCTCGGTCAGCCAAATGCCTTGTTCCCCATCACGATCGGCAATCACGATCAGCACCGCGGCAGGCTTGCGGCCATCAGGATCAACAGCTCGCCGCGAGAACGCGCCCACCGCCTCGGCCACCTCGCGCCGCAGCTGGTCAGCGGGCACGTCACTCCAGCGGTACCCGCTACTGTCCTCGTCGACCGGCATCAGCCGAACCTAATTCGCCCCGCCGCCCGCCGTCAACGCCCGCTCGGGCAGGCCTGATCGGATGCCTTGGGCGACTACGTTCACAGCGCGAGCAGCGGCAGCGCCGGGAAGATGAAGTCTCGCCACAGCACACGCGAGGCCTCCTCCGGGTACGCGATGACCGTCGACGGCGTGTCGAAGAAGACCGCCAGCCCCGCCTCCCGACTACCGCGCAGCACTCCGGCCGCCGTGCGGACCTCCGGCTCGGACTCGGACGGATTGCTGGATGCGGCCATTTCGTTTTTCCTCTCTATGGCTGTTCGGCCGAGCATCCAGTCGAGGCGGTGATCAGCCGTTGGCGCCATGGGGGGCGGGGGCGGACAGATACTGCTGGAGGGCTTGGGAGACAGCGGCGTCGCCTTGGACTGTCGGGTGACCGGGTTGTCCCAAGAAATCCGGACCCGGGGTGAGTACCCCGTTCAACCATGGATCGTTCGAACACAGCCCATGGCCTGCGGTGACCGCTGCGGCGTCGAAGTATTCGACACCGAGCAGGGGAGCGGCCGCACGCGGTGCCTGCTGAACACTGTCGAAAGCGTCCGTTACGGCACCTGCATGGGGAATGCCAGCCGGGACCCCCAGTATGCGCATGCATATCGATTGATCACCCGGGGTGTGCAGTTCCTGGTACCCGACCAGAACGATCCGCGCGTTCGGGGCGTAGTAGCGGATGTAGGTGACGATGTCGCGAAGGTGGTCGGCGTAGTCATGACCGGTCAGCGGGGTCGGCGGATAGTCGTCGGAGGCTGCGTCGGCCGTGCTGCACCCGCGCAGGATATTCAGCAAGCACGGCACCACCGCAGACTGTGCGTTGTGGTTGGCACCCCAGACGTCGTTCAAACCGAATTGCAGCAGCACGGCCTGGGTGCGGGCTCCGAACGCCCCGTCCGCCGCGGCTTGCCGCGCCTCGGTCAGGGCCGTCCAGTAGGGATCGTCTCCGTGCCGGTACAGGTAGGCGCCGACGCAGGACACATCGTCGAAATCATTGTTCTGCGCCAGCCCCATCCGCTGCGCCAACTGATTCGGCCAGGACGTGGACAGGTGCGGACAGGCCACCCCGGTCGGCTGGGGTTGCATGGTGGCCAGGGTGGCATTGGCAGTATTCGAATCGCCCATGACGACCAGCGACTTGCCGGAATCCGCTTGCCCCGGGTCGGTTTCCGCACCGGCCACCGGCGCGGTGAGGCCGCCCAGCAATGCCGCCCATCCGAAGGCCATAACGACGGCAATGTTGAGAGAGCGCATGAGAAGAAAACCTTTCGAGGACTTGCGATCGAGCTTCGCCCGACAACCTTCGCAAGGTAAAGGATCTCATTTCAGAATTGGCGGGATTCACGCGCACCTCATGCCCCCAATTCTGGGGGCATCGAATCGTTCGATGGCCCGACACCTCGATCAATCCCGTCAGTGGTGGATCACCTCGCCGAGGCGCGGGAGGATGAGGCGTTTCCAGCTTCGTTCCATGGCGTTGCGTGCCATCTTCTGCCGGCGGTCTTGGATGTCAAAGCCTGTCTGTGTCAACAGGAGTCGTGTGCCACGGCCTTGGGGTTGCATCGTCCAATCGACAATCCAGCGGGCGGGATATTCGGACCGCGAATACATCCAGCTGTAGGTCAGCTGTTCACGCGGTTGGGCTGCCAGCACCTCGCAGGCGATCTCATCGATCGGTGACGACGGGATGGTGAATCGGAAATGGGTTCCGACCGAGGCGGCGAATCCGGTCGGCCGGAGGAGCCATCGCTCCAGGAGATCCGGCTCCGTCAACGCGCGCCACACGGCTTCCGGGGGTTGTGGGAAGAAGCTGCCGAGCTCCACGGCGGCGGGATTCAATTCCGCGTCAGCTATCACTCACCGTGTCCTTCTTTGAACTTCGACTCCAAATCCGCGGCGAGCAGCGGCTTTTCGGCCTCCATCTGCTGCACGTAGACGACCGCGTCATTGACGGTTCGCAGGCTCGCCATATCCTCGTCCGGGATCTGCACGCCGTATTTGTCCTCGAGTTGCACGGCGATCTCCACCAGCGACAGCGAGTCGATGTCCAGGTCGTCGACGAAGGACTTCTCGATCTTCACATCGGAGGCTTCGATGCCCGTCACCTCCTCGATGATCTCTGCGATGCCGGCGATGATTTCTTCCTGCGTGGTAGCCATGCCAGTACGCTAAAAGCTCCACCGGGGTGGAGGTTCAAGAGGTTGTGACAGACGACATACAAATCGGCGCGCTGGTGAGCATCGGGGAGTTGGCGCGCAGCACCGGGCTTGCGGTGCGAACGATCCGGTTCTATTGCGACGAGGGCATTCTGGAGTCTCGTCGCAGTGCGGGCGGGCATCGGATGTTCGACGCCGGCAGCGCTACCGAACGACTGCTGCTGGTGCGGCGGTTGCGCGCGCTCGGTCTCGGGCTTGGCTCGATTACCGATGTGCTGCAAGGTGATCGGTCGATCGCCGAGGCCATCGCCGCCGAAAGTGCGCGACTCGATACCGAATTCAGGTCGCTGGCATGGCGGCGGGCGGCACTGCGGGCACTCGAGACGGCTGCCCCGATGCAGCGGACCGAGCGGCTCGTATTGCTGGCCGATGCACCGGACGGTGGTGTGGCGCACGATTGCCTGCTGCGGTTCTGGCAGCGCATCCTCGCACCGCTGCCTCGGTCCGATATCGACATGTGGGTGTGCTGGAATGTCCCGGAGCCGCCCGCTGATCCGTCCATCGACGAGGTTGTCGCGTACGCCGAATTGGCCGCTCTTGCCGCCGATCCCGAATTGCACAAGGTTGTGCGACACCAATACTGGCGAAATCAGCCGGAGCTGATCCGCAATCCCCGCGGACTGTACGCCGACGTGGGCGACGTAATGACGGCTGTGGTGCCACTCGTCTCGGAAGGCGTGCGGCCGCGCAGTGGCGACGAACTCGATCGATACGTCAAGGCTCATGCCAGTGCGCGCGGGGAATGTGATTCCCCGCGCTTCCGTGAGCAATTGCTGATCGACGCAACAGACACCGATCGCCGGATTCGGCAATACTGGGCTCTGACCGGGCAGTTCTTCGGAACTCGTATCACTGTGGGACAAGCTCATAACTGGGTGTACGACGCACTGACCCACTCCGCCGAACTATAAACCGGCGAGGGTGTAATCGGAATTGACCGAATTGTCGTACTGACGATTCGTGCGAATTCTGGTCAGAGTGTGACGGTCGCGGGGCTGTAGACGTATGGTCACGGCCACGTTCACACGGGGGAATCCGGCCGATGGGCCTGATTGCGTGAGCTGAATCGTATTCAGCGGCAACAAATTGCAGTGAGGGAACCATGATCGAATCGCATGAGTCTCGGCATGATCAATGAAGCGTCGGCTGAAGATCGCCGCTGTCGCGTTCGCCGGAATTGCCGCGACGCTGGGAGTGACGAGCGGGGTTTTGCGCGGCGGCAATGATCCGCGAACTGTGCCGGAGCGTCCGGATGAGGCGCGGGCGGGGAGTGTGGTCACCGGCCGGCCGGAGGCGAGTTGGTCAGGGGACCGGGTATTGACCGTGGATGCGGGCGGCACCGAAGCGGAGCAATCGATTCCGCCGGGCCGATACCGAGTGCAGGTGATTCACTCGGCAGTTCCCGGAACGGTGTCACGGTGTTCGGCACGGCCGTGTTCGGCGCTCGCGAATTTCATCGACGGCATGGTTGCGTCGGGTACCGACTCGCGGGCCATGGTCGAGATCATGCCCACGGATCGGGCCGTGGAGCTTGTCAATGTGCGGCTCATAGCAATCGAATAGCTCGGTCGACGCGACAAAACCGGCAAATCCTAAGGCTCCGAGTCGAATCGACTCGGAGCCTTAGGATCGGAGCGGTGGCCATTTCAGGTGCAAGGCGTGGAAGGCGCGTGCTAAACGGCGGTGGCGTGCCCGATGGTGATGTTGCCGAACGAGGTTCGCGCGAACACCTGCACGATGTCCCCGCCCTGCGACCGGTCGACGGGTCCCAGCTGGTTCTGCACGCTGCCCTGCTGGGTGTTGGATTCCAGCCGCGCCGTGCTGCCCGGGCGGATACCCACCTCCAGGTTGCCCATGGACGTCTCCAGCCGCAGCACACCACGCGAAGCCTCACCGATGTGGATGTCGCCCTTGGCGGTCTTCGCGGTCACCGAACCGTGCGTGCGCTCGACGGCGATATCGCCGGCCGAAACCTGCAGATCGCAATCGCCGACTTCACCGGTGGCCAGCAGTCGGCCCTCACCGGCGGTGGCTTGGAACCCTGAGCCGGTGGGCGCCTCGATGATCACCTCGATCGACTGGTTGGTGCCGAACGGGGTGTGGGTGCGCCATCCCTTCGGGGCCTTCACCGTCAGCGTGCCCGCGGCGAAATCGACCCGGGTCTGCTCGGCGGCGTGCACGTCGGCCTTCTTGGCAGCGTCGGCCGGCTGGACCTTCACGACGGTATCGGTGCGGTCGGAGGCGATGACCGTGACATTGCCGGACAGCACGTCGACGGTGATGGCGATCGGTTCGGTGGTCTGGAAAGTAGGCATGGCGTGTACTCCTGCGGTGTTCGCGGCCCGGAGGCCGCGGTTGCTGTGTTGCTGACAGGAATTACTTTCGCGTGCTCGGCTGATGCCGACCTGACGCCGACCTGACACGTCCGCTGACACGGTGTTCGGCCTGGATCGACAGTCGAACCGGATCGGAGCGCCGTACGTATCGTGGTTGAAGACTTCGATTCTGTCGTTGCTTGGAGGGGTTATGACGACTGGTGGGCAGTTGGCGCTCGAATTGGATGGGCTGTTCAAGGCTTTCGGGGGACCTTGGGTAGTCGAGGGAGTGAGTCTTGCTGTGCCGCCTGGGTCGTTCTTCGGGCTGGTGGGGCCTAACGGGGCAGGGAAAACGACCACGCTGTCGATGGCGGTAGGCCTCTTGCGACCTGATCATGGGGCAGCTCGGATCTTCGGAACCGAGGTGTGGGCGGATCCGGTGCGGGCCAAGACTGTGGTGGGTGTGCTACCGGATGGCTTGGCGCTGCCCGAGCGGCTTACCGGGCGGGAGTTGTTGACCTACACGGGATTACTGCGGGGCATGGACAAGGCCACAGTGGGGGAGCGGACTGCGGAACTGCTCAGTGTGCTCGAGCTGACCGGCGCGGAAAACACTGTGGTGGTTGACTATTCGGCTGGTATGCGGAAGAAGATCGGCCTGGCCACCGCACTGCTGCACGCACCCAAGCTGCTGGTGCTGGATGAGCCGTTCGAGGCGGTGGATCCGGTGTCCGCCAGCACTATTCGCACCATTCTGCAGCGGTTCGTGGCAGCGGGCGGATCGGTGGTGCTGTCCAGCCATGTGATGGCACTCGTGGAGAACGTCTGCGATCGGGTGGCGGTCATCGACCGCGGGAAGGTCGTCGCGGGCGGGACCGTCGCGGAGGTACGCGGCGCGGGGACGCTCGAAGAAGCGTTCGTGCGGCTCGTCGGCGGACACGTCGGCGGGGAAGAGGGGCTGTCGTGGTTGGCGTCCTGATTCGAATGCGGTTGCGGCTCACCGCAAGAGCCATGCGGGAGGGCCGGGCCGCACTGAACTTCTGGATCGGCAGCCTGTTCGGACTGGTCGCGGCGCTGGTGACGGCGGCCATTATCGGGTTCGGGCCCAACACCCTGCACGGCGGTGTGACCATTGCGGCCGTGCTGTTCGGCGCCTGGACGCTCGGCTGGATCTGTGGGCCGGTGCTCACCGGCAGCAGCGACGAGACACTGCAGCCGGAACACTTCCGGCTCCTGCCGCTGACCGATCGGCAGCTGGCATACGGCCTGGCGGCGGCCGCCTTTGCCGGGCCCGCGGCAGTGATCAACCTGATCGCCTTCGCGGGTCTGGTGATCCTGGCCGCGCCGCACGGCATTCTGCCCGCGCTGGTCGCGATCGTCGGGGTGGCGCTGCAACTCGTCTTCGTGGTGCTGCTGTCCCGCGTGGTGATGGCCTGGCTCGGCGCGGCCATGCGGTCGCGGCGCGGTAAGGATCTGGGCGTGCTGCTGGCGGCGCTGCTCGGCCTGGCGTACTACCCGATCAACCTGCTCATCTCGAATCTCGCTCCGGCAGTGGAGAATACGTCGAGAAGGTTCGCCACCCCGCTGCGCGCCGTGCCCTCAGGGTGGGCACCCGCGGCCGTGGAGGCCGCCGCTCGCGGGGATGTGCTGTGGACACTGCTGCCGCTCCTCGGGCTGGCCGCACTGTCACTGGTGCTGTGGCAGGCGTGGGCGGTGCTGCTGCACCGGCGTCTCACCGTTCCGCCGGTATCCGCCGGGCAGGTGCTCGACGGCGAGAACGGCCTGCTCGAACGCTTCGTACCCCCGACACCTGTGGGCGCGGTAGTCGCGAAGGAGCTACGCACCTGGTGGCGGGACAGTCGCCGGCGCGCCGCACTGCTGCCGCTGCTGCTCATCGGATTCGCGCTGCCGGTATTCCTGGCCATCAAAAACGGCAATACCGGAACCATCCCGTTCGCAGGTGCTTTCGTCGTTTGGCTGGCAACCATGGGCGGCACCAATCTGTACGGATTCGACGGCACCGCGATCTGGCAGACCATAGTCACGCCGGGCGCGGCGCGGGCCGATGTGCGCGGCCGGGCCATCGCCTGGGCGATCCTGGTCGCACCGGTGGCGCTCCTGGCGACGCTGATCCTGCCGGGCATACTCGGGCAGACCCGCATGTACCCGTGGGCGCTGTCCACCCTGCCGGTGCTGCTGGGCGTCGGTGTCGGCGCGGTGGTATTTCTCTCCACTCATGCGGCGTTCTCCCTTCCACCCCAACGTGGTAACCCGTTCTCCGGCTCCGGGAATCCGGGCTGCGCGAAGGTACTCATGCAGCTGTGCGTCGGCCTCGGACAGTTGCTGATATCGGTGCCGGTACTGGCGATTCTGGGCGTCGGTGCGGCCCTGGGCTATCCCTGGGTGCAATGGCTGGCGCTACCGCTCGGTCTGGTTCTGGGCGGGTTAGCCGCAAGCATCGGAATCCGCCTCGCGACCAACAGATTGGAGGCCCAGGGTCCGGAGATCCTGATAGCGGTCAAGCCCCGCTGAACTGCGATCTCCCTTTCCCGACAGGAGAACTCGCCGCTACCTACCCCGAATGTGCCTGCCCGCCGCAAATCGGGTAGCCCACTACTGCCGATATTCGCGCCGCGAGCCCGCATTCTGGAGCCAGCGGGCGGTACGTCGGGGCACCAAGCGCCCCATTCCGCTCGCGTACTGCTCGAACAGCATTGGGAGACAGCGGAAGTGGATCAAATCCTGTATTGGAACGCGGTGGCGCTGGAGTCGGACCGCATGGCGCACACCGAGATCACACCCGCGGAACGCGGGTCACGCGGTCCAGTGGGCAGTTCGCGGGCGCTCGCGATCGTGCACCTTGCCATGCACGACGCCTACTTCAGCATTATCGGCGCGGCGCACGGGACCTGGCTCACGGCGCCGCCGGTGGCGGCCAATGGGTCCGCCTTCGAATCCGCCGTCGCGGTTGCGGCGCATACGACGCTGACCGCGCTGTATCCGGCGCAGACCGCGAGACTGGACAGAGCATTGCGGGAGGCGGGATTACGCGGGCCGGGTACCGGGCGCGGGGGTACGCACGGGCAGGCCGTCGGGCGCGCGGTGCTCAAAGCCCGCGCGGGCGATCCGAGCCTGGGTGACGGTGATTATCTTGCGGATATCGTGCCGCCCAATCACCGGCCCGATCCGGTCAACCCGAAACAGGGCTACTACGCACCGCATTACGGTGCGCGTTCGCGGTGCTTCGCGGTATCGCGGCGGTACACCTTGGATGCGCCGCCGAAGACCAGCGATCCGCGCTACCTGGCGGCGCTGCGGGATGTGCGAGCCAAGGGCATCACCCTGGAATCGGTTGCGGCGCAACCACCTCGCTCCGCTGCCCGCACACCGGACGAGACCCTCATCGCGGTGTTCTGGGCCTATGACGGGGCCCGTCGGATAGGAACTCCGCCGCGGTTCCACAACCAGATCGCCCGGACGCTGGCCGCCGCGCGCGAGCACACCGTCGAACAGAATGCCCGGCTGTTCGCGCTGGTCAATACCGCGCTCGCCGATGCCGGAATCCTGTGCTGGGAAGAGAAATACCGGCACAATCTGTGGCGGCCGATACTCGGTATCCGGGAGTACGACCCCGCCATCGGACCCGAAGCCGTTCCCGGCCACGATCTCGACCCGGACAGCGATCCGTTCTGGCAGCCGCACGGCGCACCGCGGAGCAATGAGACCGCCATCAATTTCACCCCGCCGTTCCCCTCGTATCCTTCCGGGCACGCCACCTTCGGGGGAGCGGCCTTCCAGATGCTGCGGCGCTACTACGGCGCTGTCACGGATGGGCCCGACACTCTCACCGACGGCATGGGTTTCGTCTCCGACGAACTCGACGGCGTCACCACCGACCATCGCGGTGTGGTGCGCGCCCGGCATGTGCGCATGTTCCTCGACGGGCTCTGGCAGATGATGCAGGAGAACGCGCGCAGTCGCGTATTCCTCGGTGTGCATTGGGCTTTCGACGCCTATGCCACCGATGCCCGCGGCGCTATGGATCTGTCGCAGAACATCGGTGGCGTGCGGCTCGGGCGGGATGTGGCCGACAATCTTTGGACCGGCGGGTTGAAACAGGATCGAGCCGCCGGACCGCGGCTGCCCTGATTCAGGAGTGCGCGGTGAGCACGGTGAGATCCACCGTCTCCGCCATGCCTGTGCGCCGGCCAGGCCGGCTCGGTGAAGCTCCGGGGTTCGGCGAGCCGGATCTCCTCGGCCGGATTCACCAGCGGCGCACGGAAAACGGCCACCCAGCGCTCTGTGTTCATCAGGACCTCCATTTAGTTGCGACGCGGAATGTTGCGTTGGCAATGAACTATCCGATTTGTTCCGCGTGTCAACTATCCGCAAAGCAATGGACTGGTTTAGGCTGGTCATCGTGGATCCCAAGCATCTCTTCGATGACCCCCGCCTGACCGCCATCGGCCTGCTGTTCGAGGCTCACGACGGTGTCATCGCCCGGCTCGGACCGACCTGGAAGGCCAACGGGCTCTCGGGTCTCGACCTGAATGCGCTTATGCGGCTCACTCGTTCGCCCGGGCGCAAGCTGCGGATGACCGATCTGGCGACCCAGACCAACCTGTCCACCAGTGGCGTCACCAGACTGGTGGATCGGCTGGAGCGCAATGGATTCGTCCGCCGCGAAGCCGACCCCGGCGATCGCCGCAGCTCCTACACCGTGCTCACCGCCGCCGGCGCGACCCGTGTGGCCCGCGTCCTCCCCGCCTACCTCGACGGTGTGGACCGCTGGTTCACCGGACTGCTCGCTCCGGAGCAACTGGACGCCCTCACCTCCGCGCTGCGCATCGTCCGTGACACCGCCAATCCGGAAGCCGCGCACACCACGGAGTAACCGCGCCTCCCGCGGTGCATCGATACGCTCGGTCTCATGGCGGAGTTGACGAGCATCCCCGATGCGCAGCGGTGGAATACGAACATCCACTACCACCGGCTACTGGCAGACGCGGTAGGCGAGGCACAAACCGTCCTCGATGTGGGTTGCGGCGAAGGCATGCTCAGTCGCTCACTGCGCCAACAGATTCCGCAGGTCACCGGCATCGACCTGCACGAGCCGAGCATCGCCCTCGCCCGCGCCCAGCCCCCGCACGACATCACCTACATCTGCGCCGACTTCCTGACCCACCCCTTCCCGCCCGCCTCCTTCGACGCCATCGTCTCGGTAGCAACCCTCCACCACATGGACCCCACCGCCGCCCTCATTCGAATGGCCGAATTGCTAACCCCCGGAGGCACACTCGCCATACTGGGCCTAGCCCGCGGCACCTTCCCCCTGGATCTCCCCCGAGAAGCCCTGGCTGCCCTCGCCTACACCCCCTACCGATTCAGAAAGAACCGCTGGGAACACCCATCCCCCATAGTCTGGCCCCCACCCCACACCTACTCCGAAATACGAGCCCTGACCCACCGCCTCCTCCCCGGCTCCCGCTACCGCCGCCGCATCTACTGGCGCTACTCCATCACCTGGACCAAGCCCGCTCCCTGATTCGGTCATCGGCCGCCTGCGAGCGCACCGCCATCACTCTGTCGACTTGGGATGTCCTGTGCCGGCGTAAGTGATCCAGGCAGTTCGCCTTTCGTCATCCACGAGGTACGAGATCCGGCCGCCACCGGTGACTTCGTATTGCCACCGTTCCAGCGCTGCTCCTTTCCAGTTGGCGGATCCGAGGGAACCCTTCAGGCGATGGTGGCGGTCCGGGTTGGTTCCGTCTCTCGGGTCGGCACGCATTGCCTCGAACGCTCGCCGGAGATTCGATGGGGCCTGTTGTGCGAGCTGTTCCCAGCCGGTGGCTGCTTCCGATGTGGCGAAGCGGATTTCGAATTCGGTGTGCAGGGCGGGTGGGGCGGCGCGATCGCCGCGCTTCGGGCTCACTCCTCGGTTCCCGGTGGCGCTGCTGGGCCGAAATCACCTTCCGGATCCTGGGTGACCAACTTCAGCAGTGCGGGATCGGCGTGGATTTCGGCGGTGTTGCGCCACTGAGTGAGGAGGGTGGCCAAGGGGGCGAGGTTTTCGAGTGCGGCAGCGCCCTTTGCTACTTCGACGAGTTCGTTGACGAACTGATCTACATCGGCGTTGGGCAAGAAGGTAATCCACGGGACGGCGTCGGGCAGCACCTCTCGCACCGCGCTGGCGCCGAACTTGCGGACGACGCTCGCCAGCAGGCGCGCGGTGAAATCGACTACCGCGCCCTCCGCGTCCAGCTGTTCCACTCGCATCAGTGCCAGATCTCCGGCATCGCGGCGGCGCAGACGCAGGGCGCGAACCTGGTCGAGACGACCCGTGGTGACGGCGGGCTTGTGTAGTAGCTCGCTGAAGGGGACAACGTCATAGGCAGCGCTCATAACATCCACACTACCTCGGATATTGGCGGTCGCAGCAGTAAATCACGAGGTAGGTGCTTCGCCGGTGAGCTTTCAGCCGACTGCGTCTGCGGCTAGGGCGGCTTTCCAGCCGGGGTATTCGCTGAGGTCTTTGGCGGATTCGGCGGCGGCGCCGGTGCAGCTGAAGCCGGGGTGCCAGGTGCCGTCGGAGAGTTCTACGGAGCCCAGTTGCATGGGGGTGGGGAGGTTGGCCAGGAAGTGGCCCAGGGCGGCGGGGGAGAGGAGCCAGCGTTCGGCGGTGATGGAGGCGCCGGGAGCGCCTTCGGGGAGGCGGGTTACGGCTGGTTTGGGTGGGGTGGTGGTGAGGGCAGCCAGGCGGTAGTTGGGGGAGGTCTGGACGGGGCCTGCCCAGCGGGCGCCGAGGGTGGTGAGTTGGTGTTCGAGGGGCTGGCCGCGGAGGTGTGCGCCGAAGACGATCAGGTCCAGGGATGGGGCGACCTGGAGGGGCCAGGCCGGGTTGGGGATGGCTGTGGATGAATTCGATGCTGCGGCAACCAGGGTGGCGATGTCGTAGGCGACTGCGTCTTCGAAGGCTCGGGCCAGGACGGTTACGCCGAAGTGGGAATCGCCGACCGTGCCTGCGGGGACGGCTACTGCGCACATGTCGAAGAGGTTGCAGAAGTTGGTGTAGGTGCCCAGGCGGGAGTTCACGCCGATGGGGTCGGCGGCTACCTCGGCGAGGGTGGGATGGGTGGGGACGGTGGGGGTCAGCAGGGCGTCCGCACCAGCCAGGCTTGCCATGGCCTGTGCGCGCAGGCGCTCCAATTCGGCCAGGTCCGTGACCAATTGGTGGGCAGGGATATCGCGGGCGGCGCGGATGATCGAAGCCACGGTGGGGTCGGCGGAGTAGGGGTGGGAGTCGACGAAATCGCCTACTGCGGAATACCTCTCGGCGACAAGGGCGCCGTTGTACAGCAGTTTGGCAGCGGCAAGGAAGGGTTCGGGATCGATCTCGACAATGGTTGCGCCACTTTCTCGCAGACCGGTGATGGTCCGTTCGAAGGCGCTGTGCCACAGCGGATCCAGATCGGGGAGGGTGCTGAAGACCGCCACGACGGGTGCGGGCGGTGCGGCCAGTCGCGCATCGGCGGGCCACGGGCGGTGCGGTGCGCCCGCTGCCATGGCTCCCATGGCGCGGTTCGCCAGTTCCAGGTCGGCGGCGAAAATGGTCACGCAGTCGTAGGAGCGGCAGGCGGGGACCACGCCGGCGGTGGAGACCACGCCGATCGTCGGTTTGATGCCGACGAGGCCGTGCAGCGCCGCGGGAACACGGCCGGAACCGGCGGTGTCGGTTCCGATGGCGATATCGGCTGCACCGCGCGCCACGGCCACCGCGGACCCGGAACTCGAACCGCCGGAGATGTATTCGGGACGCAACGCATGCTCGACCGCTCCGTACGGCGAGCGGGTGCCGACCAGACCGGTGGCGAATTGATCGAGATTGGTCTTGCCGACCACCACCGCACCGGCGGCCCGCAGGGCGGCGACGGCGGCCGCATCCCGGTCCGGAAGGTAGGCGTAGTCGGGGCAGCCCGCGGTGGTCGGCACTCCGGCGACATCCACATTGTCTTTGACAGCCAGTCGCAGGCCCGCCAAGGGTCCTGTCGCGCCGGTAGTTTCGGCGATCACGTCGGACTCGGGGCGGCGGTGGATCCACACAGTCATGCTCGGGTCTCCTGTCAGTGGTTCGAGTTCACGGCGTTTCGGTCAGCTCGCCGGCTTCTCGCCACGAATTACGTTCGTCGGTAAAGGCTTCCGATTGCTTGGCCCGGAATTCCTCGATGGACTCGGCATTGTCGGTGAGGAAGCGCCGATAGTCGGCCAGCCGGAATTCGCCGTCCGCCACGAGTAGTTCACCGCGTCCGGCGGCCACATCGGAGCGCAGATCCAGCAGCTCCTCACCGCTCACCGGATACCAGCTGATGCGGTCGAAATACCGCAGCAGCCAAGGGTCTTCGCCCACACCGGTGGAGCGGTGATTCCATACCTGGGTGGTGCGACCGACGAACTGATAGCCGCCGGGCCCCTCCATGCCGTAGATGCACAGGTACGCGCCGCCGATGCCGACCGCATTCTCCGGCGTCCAGGTGCGGGCCGGATTGTATTTGGTGGTCACCAGGCGGTGGCGTGGGTCGGTGGGGGTGGCGACGGGCGCACCGAGATAGACGTCGCCGAGACCGAGGACCAGGTACTCGGCGGCGAAGACAGTGTCGAAAACATCGTCCACCGAGGGCAATCCGTTCATGCGCCGGATGAACTCGATATTCCACGGGCACCAGGGGGCGTCGGCGCGCACACCGTGCATGTAGCGGGTGATGGCCTCCCGCGTCGACGGATCGTCCCAGGACAGCGGCAGGCGGACGGTGCGGCTGGGCACCACCAGCTGGTCGGCAGACGGCAGTTCGGCCTCCACCTCACCGAGCAGGTCCAGCAGCTTGCGGGTGGGCAGACGATCCGGATCGGTACGCACCTGTAGTGAACGCACGCCCGGGGTGAGCTCGGTGACGCCCGGCTCCGCGCGCTCCAGCAGCGCCTGGTGCAGGGCGTGCACGCGGGCTCGCAGCTCCAGATCCAGTGTCATATCGCCGTATTCGACGAGCAGGCCGTCATTGCCCGCGCGGCGGTAGGTGACGGCGGTCTCCGCCCCGTCGCGCCGGGCCACGATGCCGTCGTCCCCGTCGCCGCCCGAGGACAGCACGATCGGCCAGGCGGCCCGGCGTTCGGCGCCCAGCTCGCGCAGTGAGGCCGCGCGATCCGCGCGCACCGGGACGAAGCGCACGCTGTCGCCGGGGGTGAGCTGGCCCAGCTTCCAGCGGTCGGCGGCCACCACGGTGACGGGACAGACGAAGCCGCCGAGACTCGGACCGTCCGGGCCGAGCAGGATCGGGGTGTCGCCGGTGAAGTCCAGTGCGCCAATCGAATACGCGGTGTCATGAATATTCGACGGGTGCAGGCCCGCCTCGCCGCCATCCTGTCGCGCCCACTGCGGTTTCGGGCCGACGAGCCGCACGCCGGTCCGATCGGAGTTGAAGTGCACCTCGTAATCGGTGCCGATAATGGTGTCGAAGTCGGTGCGCGAGAAGAACTCCGGCGCGCCGTGCGGGCCCTCGGTGACGGCCAGCTCCCACCGCCGGGTGAGCACCGGCTGATCATCGCCGGGCACGCCCGCGCTCACCTTTCCGGGCACGCCGAGCGCCAGCGCATCGGCCACCGCGAGCGCCCGCCCCGTTCCGCCCCCGAACTTGCCGAGCGTGAAAGTCGCACGACTGCCGAGGTATTCGGGCACATCGATGCCACCGGCAACAAGGACGTAGCTGCGCATTCCCGGCCCGCGCACCGCACCGACATCCAAGACGCCGCCCGCCGGAACCAGCACACTGCGCCACTGCCGCACCGGCCGGCCGTTCACGGTGACGGGTACCGGAGCGCCGGTGACACACACCCAGGTCGGTGCATCGAACCGCAGTGCCGGTCCGCCGAGCGTGCATTCGAGCCCGGCGGCGCCCTCCGGATTCCCCAGCGCGCGATTGCCCAGCCGGAACGACAGATCATCCATCGGCCCCGAAGGTGGCACTCCCACATGCCAATATCCGACCCGCCCAGGCCAATCCTGGACCGTGGTCTGCATACCGGGCCGCAGCACATGGACCGTCGGGGCGGCAGTCGCACCGGTATCCGCACCGTCGCCGGGCGTCGAGATCAGCTCGTCCTCGGCTACCGCAGCGGAACTGTTCACTGTGGAGGAGGGGCTGTCCGACGTGGGGGAGTGACCCACCACCCTGAGAATGCCTTCTGCGCCATCGTGTTTCGGGGCGCGCACCTCAGCGCCGTCTGCGACCTGCGTCGCGGCGACCGTGGGCTCGGGGAGCGTTGCCGTCATCGGGTCACCACCATTCGAACCGGCGTCGGGTCGAAACCGTTGCAGGGGTTGTTGATCTGCGGGCAGTTCGAGACCAGGACGAGGGTGTCGACATCGGCGCGCAGGGTGATCTTCTTGCCGGGCGCGGAGAGGCCGTCGACAATGCCGAGGGTGCCGTCGGGCTCGACGGGGACGTTCATGAACCAGTTGATATTCGAGACCAGGTCACGCTTGCCCAGGCCCCACTTCATGCCCTCGGCGAGGAAGTTCTCCACGCAGGCGTGCTGATGCCGGGTGTGATGGCCGTAGCGGAGGGTATTGGACTCCTGTGAGCACGCGCCGGCGACGGTGTCGTGATTGCCGACCTCATCGGCGACGACCGTCATGAGCGCGGTTCCGGTATCGGTGCGCAGGACACTGCCGGTGGTGAGGAAGATATTGCGCTGAGCCGCGATGGTGGCCTGGGCGCTGTAGCGCTCGGTGTGATCATCGGCGGCGTAGAGCAGGCAGTCCACCGCCTGATTGCCGTGCAGGTCGATGATCTCCAGCTGCTCACCGGCGCGCACCACGGTCGACCAGGGCGCGCGGGCGGGGACGGTCTCGTCGAGGACGATGGTGCGGGACGAGGTGATCATGCGAGGGCCTCCAGAGTGCGGGCGTGCCAATCCAGTTCGGTGTTTTCCACCGCGCGCAGGTATTCCGGGTCGGTGCTCGGCTGCTGCGCCAGTTCCCCGGGAGCGGACCACGCCACCAGATCGAGATCCGTTGTGGGAGTGGGATCGAGGGGATGCGCGGCATTGGCGACCAGCACCGTGACGGGGAGATGGATGAGCAGTTCGACCGCCCCGCCCGGCCCGGCGCTGCCGGTGGAAACGAGCCCGCCGTCCGAGTCCACCCGCACACCGCGGAAGAAGGAGACGGTCGGCCCGATATCGCGCGGTTCCAGGCCCTGCTTGACCCCCGCCATCCGCAGCCGGTCCCGGGCGTGCGCCGATGTCCCGCAGAGGGTGTCGTGCCGGCCGGAGGAATCGGCGACGATGGTGGCGAGCACGCGGCCCTGATCCGACAGCAGCGGATGCCCCGTGCCCAGATACGCCTGCCACGGCACCTTCACCGTATCGGCCACATTCAGCCGCTCCCACGGTGATTCGGCACGCAGTAGCAGCAGATGCGCGCACGCGCCGCCCAGCGGATCGGAGAGGCGCACGCGGGTGCCGCGGCCGAGTACGAGGTTGGCATACCCACCGGCGGGAATCCGCTGTGCGAAGGTGATTTTCTCCGAATCCACGCCATCCGGCAGGTCGGGGCCGCGCAGGGCCGCCCCCGCCGCCTGTGACCGTGCATGCGCCCGCGCGCTCGAGGTGTCCGCGGTGTTCGTCATTGCTGCTCCTTCCATGCGCCGCCTGCCAGCGGCCGATGGGTATGTCGGATTGCTTGCGGTTCAGGCGGGTTGGGCCAGTGGGCCGGCGCTCTGCATCTGCTTCGCGGGGGTGACGAAGCGGTGCACGACCACGCCCGCCCCGAGGGTTGCGAGGACGAAAAGCGGTGCGGCCCAGAGCATCCACCAGCTGCCGCCGGTCGGGGTGTACACCTCCGCGCGCGGCCAGGCCAGGTTCACCGCCATGGCGATGCCCCACACCACGGCCAGGGCATTGATCGGAATTCCGAAGCGGCCCAGGCCGAACAGCGGAGCGCCGGACTCGGTGGTGCGGTCCTCGGCGGGCCAGCCCTTGATGCGCCGCACCAGCAGCGGCACCGTGACCAGCAGGTAGGCGAGGTAGAGCGTCACAATGCAGACGCTGGCCAGGGTTGCGAAGATGGCGGCATTGCCGAGGTTCAGCACCAGCAGGCCGATGCCGAGTACGCCGATCACCACGGACGGCAGCGCCGGAGTGCCGAAGCGGGGGTGCACGGCGGCGAGACGCTCGGCGAAGGGCAGGCGACCGTCGCGGGCCATGGAGAACATGAGGCGCGAACCCGCGGTCTGAATTGCCAAGGTGCACACCGTAATAGCGCAAGCAACACAGGCCAGCACGACCTTGCCCGCCGGGCTGTCCAGCTTGGCTTCGATCACATAGGCGAGGCCGCCGCTGCTCAGCGAACCATCCGTGAGACTCGGTGCGGCCATGAGCGCGCCGAGCAGAATCAGTCCGCCGCCCAGGGCCGAGACCGCCAGTGCGGTCAGAATCGTGCGCGGCGCCACCTGCCGCGGATTCTTGGTCTCCTCGGAAAGTTCACCGGCGGAATCGAATCCGACCATGACGTAGGCGGCCATGAGCCCGGAGACCAGGAAGGCGGCCCAGTACGATCCGCCTGCGGCCTGATCGGTGTGCATGACCACGCCCGGCCCGCGATCGGCATGGGTGAAGAAGACCGCGATCACCGCGATCACGCCGATGATCTCGATGGTGACGCCGAGCGAATTGATGCGCGACATCCAGTCGATGCCGACCACATTGATCAGCGTGGTGAGCGCCAGCAGGATGCTGCCCAGCAGGACGGCATTCACCGCGCCGTCGTGCGAGGTCAGCGCGCTGTCGGTACCCACAAGCTGGAAGCCGCTCCAGATGGTGGGCAGCACCACCTGGAGCGCGATGGCGGCCGCGGCGGCGGTGACGATCTGCGCGATGATCATCATCCAGCCCGCGAACCAGCCCACCAGTTCACCGGCCAGCCGCCGCGACCACTGGTAGATGCAGCCCGAAATCGGGTAGCGGGCAGCCAGTTCGGCGAAATTCAGCGCCACCAGGAACTGGCCCGCGAATACGATCGGCCAGGTCCAGAAGAAGGCGGGGCCGCCGAACGAGTAGCCGAAGCCGAAGAACTGGAAGATCGTGGTGAGGATCGAAACGAAGGAGAAGCCCGCGGCGAAGGACGCGTACCGGCCGAGCTTGCGATGCAGGACCGGCTCGTAGCCGAAGCGCTCCAGGTCGGCGCTGTCGGCATTGACAGTGCTCGGAGCGCTGTTCGGCGGGTGGTTGGGGACAATGGCGTCGGCGGAGGCAACCATGGCTAATCCTTCGCGATCGGTGAATATCTATCGCTTGAAAGTTTTCCGATAACGATCGCTCGCGGGGTGACGTCGGTGTATCCGTCAGATGGCCCGCCGTAACTTCTGCATTGCCGGTATTTCTATCGAATGACAGAAACCTCACGGATCACGGTCAGAGGCTGTCAGCAGCGTCGATGCCCGCGGGATCGGTCGAGAACGACACCCGGGAGTGATCGGGATCGGCAGTGCAGAATGAATCCCGTGACCCAACTCGGACCCGGACGTCCACGCCTCGAACCCCGCCGCAGGGAGGGGCAGACGCCGCGCGCCGAGATCCTCGACGCCGCCGCCGAACTCTTCACCAACAATGGGTACGGCAGCACCTCCACCCGCGGAATCGCCGATGCCGTCGGCATTCGGCAGGCCTCGCTCTACCACCACTTCGCGTCCAAGGACGATATCCTCGACGCGCTGCTCGCCGGAACCATCACCGCACCATTGGAATTGGCGGAGCGACTGGCCGTGGCGCCGGAATCGGCCGCAGTTCGGCTCTATGCCCTGGCGCGATTCGACGTGAGTCAACTCTGCGCCGCACGCTGGAATCTCGGCGCGCTCTACCTGCTACCGGAGCTGCGCAGCGAACGCTTCGCGGCCTTCCGCGCGCGCCGCGACGAACTGCGCTGCCACTACGAAACCCTGGCCGTCGCAGTCATTGCCGAAGCGGGTGCGACGGCGGTGCCCGGTGCGGAACTCCTGCCCTTCCGCCTCGTCGAATCCGTCATCAATATTCGCTCGGACGAGGGCACACCCCCCGAGTACGCCGAACAGCTGATCCCGGACGCCGTTCTCCCACTCCTCGGCTGGAAGGGCGACCTGTCTGTTACCCGAGCCGCCGCAGCGCATTTGGTGTGATTGAACCCGTCACCCCGGGGGGCGAGGGCGGGCCCGGCGTCCTGGGCCGCCGTCGCACCGTCATCCCGGCATGCTTTTGGCCGGGATCCACACCGGCTAGGACTTCCCCTTCGACGTACCCCACTTGAGTTCCCAGCGGTACGCCTGGTCGACTGCGATCTTGCCCCAGAATCGGTGGCCGTCCGGCGGGCGCACGAAGACGCCCTCGCGGCGAACCACCAACTCGCCGTTGATGTTCTCGATCAGCGCCAGCACCATCTCGCGGGAGTCGTCGACGCAGCCGCTGACCTCGATCTCGATGGGCGGCGAATTACGCGGGTAGAGCGTGGCGGTGGCGTGTACGCCACGGAAGTCCTCGCCGCCCTCGTACAGCGAGGTGAAGACCAGAATGCGGCGGAACTGGCTGGTGTGATCGAGATTGATGGACAGATTCTCACCGGCCGCATTCGCACCGGTCCGGTCGTCCTTATCCAGCTCGATGAACGGGGCACGTTGCAGATTGCCCATGGTGTCGAGCGGGCTGATGCAGCCCTTGGAACCATCGGTCAGCTCCCAGAAGCAGCACAGATCCAGATCCAGGCCGCCATTGCCGCCGCGCTTACGACCGAACAAGCCGCTCGTCGCGCCGGGCACCGACCAATTCAGATTGATCCGCATAATGCCGCCGGTCGCACCCTGCTTGGTCAGCGAGACCGCCGGCGCATCCTTGGTCAGCGAGATCTTGCCCAGATTCACCCTCGGCGTCGCGCCGGGGGCCTGCTGAAACTGCTGTGGCGGAACCGGATTCGCGCCCTGCTGATAAGGCGGCGGAGGCGGCTGATTCCCGCCCGGCTGATAAGGCTGCGGCGGCGGAATGGGATTCGCACCCGACTGGTAGGGCGGGGGCGCCGGTGCGTACTGCGGCGGCGGATAACCGCCCGGCGCAGGCGAATTCGACGGATCACCATACTGCCCGGCAGGCGGGGGATACTGCCCGGCAGGCGGGTACTGACCACCGGCAGATTGTTCCGAGTATCCGGGAGGGGGTGGGTATTGCCCTGCGGGGGCTGGGTACTGCCCGGCGGGAGGTGCCGGATACTGCCCAGCAGATGGGTCCTGGTGCTGCCCGGGAGGGGATGGGTTCTGACCGGCGGGCGGCGCGTATTGCCCGGCAGGTGGCTCCGGGTACTGGCCGGGAGGCGGCGGGTACTGCCCTGTGGGAGGCGGGGAACCGTATTGCCCTGCGGGGTCCGGGTATTGGCCGATAGGCGGCGGTGAGCCGTACTGTCCGGCCGGATCCGGATACTGGCCCGGAGGTGTGTATCGGCCGGGCGGCGGCGGGTACTGGCCTGGCGCGGGCTGGCCGAATTGTGTGGGCGGCTGCTGCGGGTTGTACCCCTGCGGCGCTGCGTAATTCGGCTGCGGCGGGGCGCCGGATGGCGAACCGGTCGGCTGGGGAGTGCCGTGTGATGGCGAACCGACCGGCGGCAGCGGGGGTGCGCCGGGCGGGAATGCCGGGGGTGCGGGCTGCGACGGCTGAGCGGGTGCGGCGTGGGACGACTGCGGGGGAGTCTGGGTCGCGGGCTGCGGCGTAGCTGATTGCGAGGCAGGCGCATCGTCGACGGTGATGCCGAAATCGCTTGCGAGCCCGGCCAGTCCGGTCGCGTAGCCCTGGCCGACGGCCCGGAACTTCCAGGCGCCCTGCCGCCGGTACAGCTCGCCGAGGACAAACGCGGTTTCCGACGAGGCGTCGGTGCTGTCGAACCGCGCCAGCTCCGCGCCGCTGTTCGCATCCACCAAACGCACATGCAGTCCGGGCAATTGGGCGAAGGTGCCCCCGTCCGAGGACGCGGCGATGACGATGGTTTCGATCTGCGGCTCGACCTGCCCCAGATTCACCGAAAGCACATCGGTGACCTGTGCCCCCCGCTGCTTCCCCTCGTGCCGGACCGCCCCCGATCCGTGCACCGGCTGGTTGTAGAAGACGAAATCGCTGTCCGACCGAACCCGGCCCCCGGCCAGCAGCAATGCTGACGCATCGGCGTCCGGAACGCCGGGACCCGACTGCCACCCCAGCTCGACCCGGACCGCGGCAGCCGCCACCGGAACGTTGGAACCCTTCATCATCGACACGCCTTCAAACGTATCCGATTCGGACATCGGCTGTCCCGCTTCGATACCGGCGAGAGCAACTCGCAATACCGCGCCGAGCGACCATCCCGACCGGTCGGCAATGCCGCGTGGTCGACTCGCGGCCGCGGGCACTCGCACACCGGCTGCGGGGCGACAGGCTTCGTGCCAGCTGTTCGCTGGCGGCGGATTCTCGCATCCAGCAAATATTCAGCGGTAAATCGGCGGGGTGTAGACGCGCCGTACCGAGGAGGTCTCAACCAGTCCATATCAGTATTCAGACCTGGAGATCTTCCCGACCCGCAGTTTGGTATCGCTACCTCGAGTCGCTGCCCACATCCCGCGACCTACACTGAGTACCGGTTGTTCGGCACCCGAACGGCTATCTCGAGAGACCGGATTCTTCGGACAGCTGTCCCTGTGCGGCAGGAGCGACGGATGACGGAAGTGCAGCTCGACCTGGGTCGCAAGAAATGGCTCGCGCTCGGTGTACTGGCTCTGGGCCTGTCCATGGTGGTGCTCGACGGCACCATCGTCTCCGTCTCACTGCCGGTCATCATTGCCGACCTGAGCCTCAATTTCACGCAGGCGCAATGGGTTACCAGCATTTACGCGGTGGTGCTGGCGGCGCTGCTGATCACCGCCGGGCGGCTGGGCGATCGGCTCGGGCGGCGCAAGATGTTCGCGCTCGGCGTGCTGGTATTTCTCGCGGGCAGCGTGCTCGCCGCCTCCGCCACCAGCGCCTGGCCGCTGCTCTGGGGCCGGATCGTGCAGGGTGTCGGCGCGGCCGCGGTCATGCCCGGCACGCTCGCCACCATGAATGCCCTGTTCCGCGGGCGGGATCGGATCATCGCCTTCGCGGTGTGGGGCTCGGTCATATCCGGCGTCGCGGCCATCGGCCCGCTGCTCGGCGGCTGGCTCACCACCTACTACACCTGGCCGTGGATCTTCCTGGTCAACCTGCCGCTCGGCGCGGTGGTGCTCATCGGGCTGGTGCTGTTCGTCCCCGAGACCAGGATGGGCAAGGCCGCGCCCGGACTCGATGTGGACGGATTCCTGCTCAGCGCGGTCGGTTTCGCACTGCTGGTCTTCGCGCTCATCGAGGGATCGACCTACGGCTGGTGGCGGCCGCTGCGGGAATTCCCGCTGGCCGGATTCACCTGGTCGAAGACCGCGGTCGTCTCGCCGATTCCGGTCATCCTGGCGCTCGCCGTGCTGGCACTGGTGCTCTTCCTGCAATGGGAGCACCACCGCAATCTGATCAGGCGCTCGGCGCTGCTGGATCCCGGACTGTTCCTGATCCCCAGCTTCCGGTGGGGCAATGTCACCGCGTTCGCGGTGGCGCTGGGCGAATTCGGGCTGCTGTTCGTACTGCCGCTGTTCATGGTCAACGTGCTCGGACTCTCTACCCTCGGGGCCGGTTATGTGCTGGCGGCCATGGCCGCGGGCGCCTTCCTGGCCGCCGGGATAGCAGAGGGCCTGGTCCGCCGGGTCGGGGCCGTGCGCATAGTGCAACTGGGCCTGGGCTTCGAGGCGGTCGCTGTGGCGCTCACAGCGCTGTTCGTGACCCCGCACATCTCCGCCTGGTGGCTCGCGGCGCTGCTGGCCGTCTACGGCGTCGGATTGGGCCTGGCCTCCGCGCAGCTGACCGGTGTGGTGCTGGGCGATGTGCCGGCGGAGAACTCCGGGCAGGCTTCGGCTACCCAGAGCACCGTCCGGCAGATCGGCTCGGCCTTCGGCATCGCCATGGTGGGCGCGCTGCTCTCGGTCGGGCTCGGCCACGAACTGCCCAAGCGCCTCTCCGACGTCAAGGACCTGCCCGCCAAATCCGCCGACACCCTCTCGACCGCGACCCGCGAATCCGCCGGTGGCACCATCTCGGGCCTGCGCGACCACGACGGCGCGACCGCAGTCCTGGACGCCCTCTCCCGAGGCTTCACCGACGCCACCCGCACCACCCTGCTGGCCGCCGCCATCTTCCTCATGCTCGGCCTCGCCGCCGCCACCCGGATTCCCTATAAGGCTCCGGACTCCACCACGGCCGAGGAGTAGGCGCTAACCGATTGGGTGACTGGGGATCCCGGCCACAAGCATGCCGGGATGACGAGAGCCTCAGGCATGCCGGATGCGGGGATCAGTCGTCGATGAGGCCCAGTGTGTGCAGGCGCTGGAACACCAGCAGGGAGCCGGGGGCCACGTGCGGCATGGCCTCGTACTCGGCGAGGGTGAAGTAGCGGAGTTCGGCGATCTCGCCGGAGGGGAACGGGTCGGCGGTGAGCTCGCCGAGGTAGCAGGTCATGTGCAGGCGGGTGCCGGGTGCGTGGCCGTAGGCATCGGCCTCGAAGACGCCGAGTTCGGCGACATCGGTGGCGCCGACGCCGAGCTCCTCACGAATCTCGCGGTGCAGCGCCGATTCCGGGGTCTCGCCCAGATCGATCTTGCCGCCCGCCATGTAGAAAACGTCCTTGCCGGTGGACCTGGTCTGCAGCAGACGACGATCCCGGATATGTGCCAGTGCCGCTGTGCGAATCACGGCGCACACCCTACCCAGCCGCGGTGCGCGGCTTCAGCGGGTGGGCGGGGCCAGCCGCCAGTGCCGGGTCAGCGCCTCGGCGATCTCCGGGAGCAGGATCACCGGAATCTGCTTGCGGCGCAGGATGCTTCGAATCTCATTGACCTGCTCGCGTTTGCGCATATCGTAGGCATTCGCAATGGGCCGCTGCACCGGCGGAATGGACAGCAGCACCAGCTCACCGTGCTGTTCGTCGCCGCCGTTCAGATCCAAAGCCAAGGACCAGCGCGACTTTTCGTCGAGCGCGAAGCGGCCCGCCACCACCCGATCCCAGTCGATGGTGGCCGCGCCCCACGGGGTTCGCCGCACGATCGACTGATCGGTCAGCACCACCCCGTCCCGCGCGAACAGCAGGAACAGCAGTCCCAATCCCGCCGCGACGCCCAGCAGAATCCCGGTGAACACGCGGTTCAGGCCGAATACCCCCACGACCCCGGCAATGATCCCGGTCGTCACCAGCAGTCCCGAGATTCCGTAGTACATCGCACGCCGCCCGGGCACCACACCGGCCCGCACCATCGTCATACCCCGCGCACCATCGTCGACCCGCCTCCCGCACATTGCTGCGCGTCACCGTACCTCTCGGTGTGGTCTTGCCTCCAGAGATACGGGTTACCAGCGGATGTACAGCGCGGGGTCGAAGCTCACGCCTCCAGTGCGACTGCGGCTTCGGCGGTGTAGACCACGAAGGTCAGGCTCTCCTGGAAGTACAGCTGGACCGAGTCGGCATCGTGCGACAGGTAGCCGATGGAGAGGTCCTGGCCGATCTGCAGATCGAAATCGCCGCCACGGGTGGAGAGCACAAAAGCGCCGTCGATGGCCGGAGCCCAGATGATCTCGCCGTCGATGAGCCGCTCGATATGCGTACGGATCGGGTGGCCGTGGTCGGAGGTCTCGCTGACCGCGGTGTAGAGATCGGCCGACAGCAGCACCGAATACGGGCCGTCCACACCCGCGAGCCGCAGCTCGCTCAGGGCCTGCGCCACCGCTTCCGGAGCCAGGCGCGGATCGGTCGGCAGCTTGACCGGCTCATTGGAGGTGGCGGCGCGGACGCCGACAATGCCGGCGGCCGGGTAGGCCTCGAAGATGGCATGGTCCTCGGCGAAGGCGACCTTCTTGGCGGCGTCCTTCACGGCCTCCAGATCGGTGTCCTGCGCGCCGCGCTCCACATCGTCGAGCTCTTCCCGCGAAAGCTTGAAGGGGACACGCAGTTCCACCAGTGGCAGCACCACACGCTGGCGGGCCTGCACCCCCTCGCCGGGTGAGCTGATGGTGGTGGTGCGCCCCAGGCCGACCGCGGAGTAGTCGGTGCCGTGCGGGCCGGATACATCGACCACGCGGCGACCGGCAATGTGCCGCTTGAAGGTTCGCGTCGCCTCCTGCTCGATCGCCGTCCAGGCGGCGGCGGTGATGGGCGCGAGTTCGCGGTGCAGATTGTTCATGCTCAGCTCCTTTTCAACGTGCCGATGCCCAGGGAACCAGCTTGGGAGACAACACCATTGGTTGCCACGGATTCCAGGACTTCCACGGCCGCGGGCGCGGGTGCGTCCGGCAGCGCGTCGAAGAACCCCGCGGACGGGGTGAAGAACAGCGTGCCGGTGACGGCGGTGGAGAAATCGAGAATGCGGTCGTAGGCCGCCTCGTCGGTGCCCAGGAACATGCGGGTGAGCATCAGCTCGGTGACGGCGGGGGTCGCGGCGTACGCGATGTAGTAGGTGCCGAACTCGCCGTCCTGCACGCTGCCGAACGGCATATTGGCGCGCACGATCGTCCCGACATCATCCTGATCGTTCACGGCCACATGGGAATTGGCGGGCTTCTCGGCATCCGAGAGCTCGAAGTCCTCGAGCTTGGTGCGCCCGATCACCTTCTCCTGCTCGGCCACCGACAGCGCTCGCCAGTCACCCATGGTGTGCAGGTACTTCTGCACGATCACATAACTGCCACCGGAGAATTCGGCATCCTCGTCGCCGATGAACGCGGTGCTGACGGCGAGCGTGCCCTCGGGATTCTCGGTGCCGTCGACGAAACCGAGCAGATCGCGCTGCTCGAAGTATCGGAAACCGACGGTCTGATCGACGATGGTGGCGGCTCCGGCGAGGCGGCTGCCGATGGTCATCGCCAATTCGAAACAGGCGTCCTGGGTTTCGGCCTTGATGTGGAAGAGCAGGTCGCCCGGCGTGACCGGGGCTTGGTGCTTTTCGCCCACGTACCCCGGAAACTCGTGCAGCTCAGTGGGTTTCGCCCCGGAGAAGAGACGATCCCAAGCGGCCGAACCGATGCTGGTGATACAGGCGAGCCCGGCGCCCGGTACCCGGAATCCGATGGAGCGGCGCAGACCGGGTAGATCTGCGAGCAGGTCGCGCGCCACCGCCTCGCCGCCCTCGTCGATTGTTGCGACGAGGAAGATCGCGGCGGGCGTAAGCGGGTCGAGAATCGGCTGCGGCTCACCCATGGGTTCCAGCCTAGAGGCCGCAGCGGACATACCGGTCGCCCGGTAGCCCTGTGTCTGCTATTTGGCCACAGTGAGCAGGAACGCCACATCGTCGATGGCCTTCACGCTGTGCCGCGCGTCGGGGATCACCAGTAGGTCTCCCGCCGAGCCTTTCCACTCGTTGGTGCCGCTGATCAGAGCTAGCACGCCACTGAGCACGACCATGGTCGCCTCGCCCGGATTCTCATGTTCCGCGAGGCTCTGCCCCGCGGTCATGGCGATCACCGTCTGGCGGAGGCTGTGTGCGTGGCCCCCGTAGATGGTCACCGAACTGCGTCCGCTCGAGGCGGTTGCGGCCAGCTTCAGCTGCTGGCGCGCGACCGCGGTCAGCGATTTCTTGTCCATGGACTGCCTTTCGCCGGGGTATCCGTGAGTATGCCGGACACCTTCCGGCGCGATCGGCAGATTCGCCGTTCGTATGCAGGAATTACCGGCGCTCCGCCTCCCAGCGCTTGCGGGATGCTCGCGTTATGCGTGCCGGCGCGTATAACGGCGGAACCGAAATCGCAGACCTGCCGACGACTCGCGCCACGGGTCTTCCCCGGCCGACCATTCCGGGCCGATGCCGGGCGCATAACAATCACCGGCCACCTTCGAGTCGACCTCGGTGATCATCAGTTCGGTGGCGAACGGCAGTGCGGCGCGGTAGATTTCGCCTCCGCCCATGATCCACACGGTGCCGGTTCCGCTCGTCTCCAATGCATCCTCGAGTGAGCTCGCCCGGTCAGCGCCCTCATCGGACCACTCTGTTTGCCTAGTCACGACGATATTTCGCCGGCCGTCCAGCGGCCGGAATCGTGGGGGCAGCGAATCCCAGGTGCGCCGGCCCATGACCACCGGATGACCCCAGGTGACTTCCTTGAAATGCGCCATATCCTCCGGCACCCGCCAGGGAATGGTGTTGTCCAGGCCGATCACCCCATCCGGGGTCTGGGCCCAGATCAGCCCGATCGTCCGGCTCACACCGCCACCGGGGCCTTGATGGCCGGATGATGCTGGTAATCCTGGATTTCCACGTCCTCGTAGGCGTAATCGAAGAGCGTGGGCGCCTGGCGCAGCTGCAGTTTCGGGAACGGGTACGGCTCGCGGGTCAACTGCTCGCGCACCTGCGCCACATGATTGTCGTAGATGTGCACATCGCCGCCGGTCCACACGAAATCGCCGGGGAGCAGCCCGGTTTGCTGCGCCACCATATGCGTCAGCAGCGCATAACTCGCGATATTGAACGGCACGCCCAGGAACAGGTCCGCGCTGCGCTGATACAGCTGGCAGGACAGCTTGCCGTCGGCCACATAGAACTGGAAGAAGGCGTGGCAGGGGGCCAGCGCCATCCGATTCAATTCGGCCACATTCCAGGCGGACACGATCATGCGGCGGGAATCGGGATCGGTGCGCAGGGTCTGCAGCACCTGCGAGATCTGATCGATATGGGTGCCGTCCGGCGTCGGCCAGGACCGCCACTGCACGCCGTAGACCGGGCCCAGTTCGCCGTCGGCGTCGGCCCATTCGTCCCAGATGGAGACCCCGTGCTCCTGCAGCCACTGCACATTCGAGTCGCCGCGCAGGAACCACAGCAACTCGTAGACGATGGATTTCAGATGCACTTTCTTGGTGGTGATCAGCGGAAAACCCTGAGACAGGTCGTAGCGCAACTGATGCCCGAAGATGCTGCGGGTCCCGGTTCCGGTCCGATCCGCCTTCGGGGTGCCGGACTCCAGCACCAGCTTCAGAAGATCCTCGTACTGGGTGTCACGGGGGGCCGTGCCTTGGGGGTCTCGAGGGTCGCTGTTCACGCCTGGCAAGCTTACGCACCGTGCGGAAGCTCTATGTGATCGGAATCGGCGCCGGCGATCCGGACCAGGTGACGGTGCAGGCCGTCAAGGCGATGCGCCGGACAAACGTGTTCTTCGTCATCGGCAAGGGAGCCGAGAAACAGGAGCTGGTGGACGTGCGCGCCACCATCCTCGCCGAGTACGCGGATCATGCCCATCAGGTGGTGGAAATCCTGGATCCGCCACGCGATCGAACCGTGCCGGGCACCGGGGCCGATGCGGCGTATCGGGGTGTTGTCGAGGACTGGCACGAGGCGCGGGCCGCGCTGCTGGAACAGGCCTTCGCCCGGACCGAGGGTGTCGGCGCGATTCTCGTATGGGGTGACCCGTCGCTGTACGACAGCACGCTGCGGGTGGTCGAGCGGGTGCTCGAACGCGGGCGGGTCGGATTCGAATACGAGGTGATTCCCGGGATCACGAGTGTGCAGGCGCTGGCCGCCGCGCATCGCATGGTGCTGCACGAGATCGGCGAGCCGCTGCACATCACCACCGGGCGGCGACTGCGTGAAGAGGGACTGGCTTCGGGGCAGTCGACGCTCGTCATGCTCGACAGTGACTGCTCTTTCACGCAGGTGCCGGGTGACGACATCTACATCTGGTGGGGCGCGTATCTCGGGATGCCAGACGAGACCGTCATCGAGGGCCCGCTGCGGGTCGTGGAGGGACGCATCACGCGTCGCCGTGCCGCACTGCGAGAAGCCAAGGGCTGGATCATGGATACGTACCTGCTGCGTCGCAACGGGTAGGTCCCTCGGCCTTCCGCAGGGTGGTGGTCAGATCTGAGGGGCGGAGGTGACGGTGGTCAGGCCGCCGTCGACCAGAAGATCTTGGCCATTGATGTACGAGGCTTCCGTAGGTGAAGAAGGCCGCTTTGAAGTTGGTGTCGACGACGCGGTAGAACATGGGCACGCTGTGGCTGATCGAGGTTGTCAGGGGTGGTGGGTAGGCTGCGGGGGTGCCTGAATTGCCGGAGATTGTGGCGCTCGAGCAGTTTTTGGGCGTGCATGCGGTGGGCGCGGTTGTGGGACGGGTCGATGTGGCGGCACTGAGTGTGCTGAAGACGTTCGATCCACCGGTGACCGCGCTGTCGGGGCGTGATGTCACGGGGGCGGGGCATTGGGGGAAGCATCTCGGGTTGGATTGTGACGGGCTGTGGTTGATCACCCATTTGTCGCGGGGCGGGTGGCTGCGGTGGATCGATCAGCCGAGCGCCTCGCCGCCGAAGCCGGGGAAGGGGCCGTTGGCGCTGCGGGTGCACTTCTTCACGCCCGAGGGGGATACGCCGGCGTTCGATCTCACCGAGGCAGGGACCAAGAAGCGGCTGGCGGTGTGGATAGTTTCCGATCCGCAGCTGGTGCCGAGCATCGCGCGGCTCGGGCCCGATGCCATGGCGGTGAGTGAGCCCGAATTCGCGGAGCTGCTGAAGGGCACCTCGCAGCGGATCAAGAATGCGCTCACCGATCAGACGGTGCTGGCGGGCATCGGCAATGCCTACTCCGACGAGATTCTGCATACCGCGAAACTCTCGCCGTTCGCGACGTCCTCGGGATTGGACCCGGAGCAGGTGGGGCGGCTGTACTCCGCCATGCGCGCCTCGCTCTCCGATGCCATAGCGCGCTCGGTCGGGCAGGATGCGGCTCGGCTCAAGGGCGAGAAGCGTTCCGGCATGCAGGTGCACGGCCGCACCGGTCTGCCGTGCCCGGTCTGCGGCGATACGGTTCGTGAAGTCGCCTATGTGGACAAGTCGTTCCAGTACTGCGCGACCTGCCAAACCGGCGGCAAGATTCTCGCCGACCGCCGGATGTCGAGGCTACTCAAGTAGTTCAGACCAGTGCGGGGATGTGAACTCCCTGCCAGGCAAGACGTTTCGCCTTATCGGGGTCGTTCTCCACGCGGAACGGGTGGTCGATGATCATGGTGGCGCGCTGGTCTTCGGTGTAGGCGGGCCAGTTCGAGCGCGGTGCACCCGTGCGCGCGAAGGAGAGCCAATTATCTTGGAATTGGCGGGTTACCGAGTGGAAGCCGCGCCCGCCGCCCGCCGCCGTCAGGGCACGGCCGACCGGGGTATTGGTGGCGCCGAAGACCGGCAGCAGATCGAGCGCATGTGTCGCGCCGAAACCGGCGAGTTGTACTGCGCGCGGGGCGAAGTCGTAACGGTAGGCGTAGGTGGGGGCGTACCGGCTGTGGCCCTCCATTACTTCGACCGCCGGGCGCCAGAAGGTGAAGTCGCCGCCCATCCGGACGGTGACCTTGCGGCCCGGGAAGCCGGGATAGGCTGCGATGACCCGGGATTCGGCATCGCCGCCCGCCTGCCGCAGCAGTGTGCGAATGCGATCGGGTGTGGTGGGGAGCGTGTCGTCGAAGCGGACGAAGAGCGTGCCCTCGTCCCGATTGGTGCCGATGATCAGCGGTACCCGATGCGCGGCGCCGCTGGTGAAAGCCTCGACAATGGACTGCGGCAGGAAATCCCCGTCGATCAGCGGTGCCGCGGGGAAAATGCCCGGCTGGGTGTGCATGACTTCGTTGACGGCGCGGTCGACCGCACGGCGAATATCGTTGGGGCGGGCGGAAAGCAGCGCATCGGCGGCATCGTCGGTGCTCGCCCCGAGCTTGTCGATACAGCGGCGCGCGAACAGTTTCGCATCGGCCTGGGAGGGACCCCAGTCGGCGGGCGGACTCTGTGAAATGCCCCGGTGGAAGAGCCCCGCCGCGGCGGGCGTGGCCATGAGCGCGAGCACGGCGTGCGCACCGGCCGATTCGCCGAAGATCGTCACATTGCCCGGATCACCGCCGAAGGCGGCAATATTGGCCTGCACCCACTCCAGCGCCGCGACCTGATCGCGCAGCCCCAGATTGGACTCGAATGGGTGTGCGGGCGTGGAGAATTCGCTGAAATCGACATATCCGAACGCGCCGAGCCGATAGTTCATCGATACCACGATCACATCGCCGAGCAGTGCCAGCCGGGCGCCGGAATACAACCCCAGTGCGGAGGTGCCGATGAAATATCCGCCGCCGTGAATGAACACCATGACCGGTCGCGGCTTGGTCGAGGGCGTTTTCGGCGCGGTGATATTGAGCGTCAGGCAGTCCTCGCCGGTCGGCTGCTGCTGCCGCGGTCCGATCTGCGCGCCCCGGCGATGCTGCATTGCGGCGAAACCGAATTCGGTGGCGTCGCGCACCCCGCTCCACGGCCGGACGGGCTGTGGCGCCCGGAAGCGGAAATCGCCCACCGGGGGCGCCGCAAAAGGAATGGACCGCCAGCGTGAAACGCGGCGGCCCTCGGAACCGCGGACGACACCGTCAGCGGTCTTGATGTCTATCGTTGCCACCATTTACCGATGGTAGCGGTGCGTGCGGCCGGGTAATACGGGCAAATTCGGCCAGTCTGGGCGAGAGGCCGTGACTACTGCAGGTAGCCCTCGACCTGATGGGCCGAGTTGGGCTGCGCCTCGTTGGGGTTGCGGCCCTGGTCGAGGCGGGCGCGGCGCTGGCGCAGCAGATCCCAGCACTGGTCCAGCATGACCTCGAGTTCGGCGAGCTGGCGACGCTCGGTCTCCGGGTCGATCTCGCCCTGACTGCTCTGGGAGCGGAGCTCATGCTCCTGATCTACCAGGGTTTTGATACGCGCGAGGATGTCCTGTTCGCTCATGGGCTCGAGTGTACGACCCGCGCCAGCGCTGCCCCCGCCGAGCGCACCGCGACCGGCAGGTCTGCCCTGGACAGGGCGGCATAACCGAGCGCGATGCCGAAGGTGTGTCGGGTGCCGAGGTGATGGCGGCCCAGCCCGTCCAGATAGACGCCGGCCTCGCGGGCGGCGGCGATGGCCCGGTCCTCCTGGGTGGCCGAGGCCAGCGGGACCACCAGGTGTGAGCCCGCGTCATCGCCGCTCACCCCGAGGCCGTGGCTGCGCAGTTCTTCGACGACCAAGGCGCGGCGGAGCGGCATCTCCCGGCGCAGCCGGCGCAGATGGCGAGCCAGGTCGCCGTGCCGGGCGAAGGCGGCGACCACCTGCTGACCGGCGGGGGCCGGGCCGGTGCCGGTGAGTTCACGATGGGTGAGAACGGCATCGACCACGTTCGGGGCGGCGACCAGCCAGCCGATGCCGAGGGTCGGAGTGAGGATCTTGCTGGTGGTGCCCAGATGCACGACATACTCCGGTGCGAGGGTCGCGAGCAGGGGTAAAGGAGCTGTGTCGTAACGCAATTCGCCGTCGTAGTCGTCTTCGATGACGAGAGCGCCGGTGCGACGGGCGAATTCGATGAGCTCGATGCGACGGGCGGCGGGCATACGCGCGCCGAGTGGGAACTGGTGTGCGGGAGTGCAATACACCGCCTTGGTATCGGGCGGCAGCAGATCGACGCGCAGCCCGTCCGTATCGACTTGGATGGGGACCAGCCGCACACCCGCCACGGTGAAGGCGCCGGCGGCGCGGGTGTACCCCGGATCCTCGAACGCCACCACATCTCCCGGCCGCAGCAGCGCCGCCGCGAGTTCGGCCACCGCGGCACTGGTTCCGGAGGTGGCCAGCACCGCACTGCTGCTGCCCGCACCCAGCCCGCGGTGCCGCAGCAGATGCTCGGCCACGGCCTCGCGATAGTCGGGCTCACCCGCACGATCCTTGCGCACCAGGGGAGTTCGGTCCGAGGCCGTGCGCCACGCCCGCCGCCACGCCGCCCGATCGATGGTCTCGATGCACGGTGCGCCCGCACCCAGATCCAGTAGCCCGCTGAGCGGATTCGCCCGCTGCCCGGCGGTCGCCCGCTCGGCTACCGGCTGCGGCGAAGCAGTCAGGTATGTCCCCGATCCGTGCCGCCCACTCAACCAGCCCTCGGCGTGCAATTGGTCGTAGGCGGCGGTGACCACCGTCCGGCTCACTCCCAGCCGAGTCGCCAACTCCCGAGACGACGGCAACCGATCCCCACCCCGCAGGGTCCCGGTCGTAGCCGCTCCCCGCAGCCCGTCCGCCACCTGCACCGCCAGCGGCACATCGGACTCCCGATCGACCCCGAACGGCAGATCATCGACCAGGACCGACGGGTTGATCGAGGCCCGCGCGGCGGAATCGATCCGGGCCCCCCATTTTTTGGTGGCGGTTCCCATGGAAGTGGCCTCCTGGAAGTCCGGAAACTGGGCAACTACAGCTTGCCACTTGTTTCAGCGCCTCCTGGCCTCACATGGCCGGGCGGCGAGTCAGCGGATCACGCTGATTTCGGGTTCGGCCGGGGACTGGTCGAGCGGGGTACCGGTGCGATGACGAAGGAACTTGTCGAATATGGCGGCAATGTAGGTGTGGGCGAGGGCCGCGGAGCGGGCGGCTGGAATGGGGCCGACGTAGGTCTTGGCGGCGGGACGGGCGACTTCCGGAACCGGCAGCGGCATGTCCGTGTAGTCGTAGTGGGCCGAATTGCTCATGGTCAGTTGACGTTTCCAGCCCGTGCCGTGCTGCCAGAGGGTGCCAAGGGAAAGATTGGCGTCGCCGACCTGCTCGATCTGCCGGCTCGTCATGACCAGGACCGGGCGGTCGACGCCCTCGGTGGCGGCGCTGCCGAAATCCTCGTCCACCCCGATCTGACCGTCCAGATCGATTGCGGCTCCGATGCGTTGGTAATCGTGCATAGCCTGGATGGCAGCATATCCACCGGACGAGTGGCCGATCACGCCGATGTGGCCGAGGTCGAGGGCGTGATCGAGTCCCACTGGGAGAGCACGGTCTTCGGCGTCGGGATTGCCGCCGCCGGCCAGGAGTCTGGTGAACAAGGCCCCCGGTGATGTTCAAAACGTATGATATTGCAGCGTTTTCGTGGTTGGCGAGACAGCGATCGGTCACGTGGAGATTGTCAGCGGGTGCGCTCGAGTGTGGTGTGGACTGCTGCCCAGGCGGTGAAAGTCAGGACGGCGCCTTGGGTGGCGGCGACCAGTAGATGGCGGACGCAGTCGTAGAGACTCACGTGGACGATGGGGTCGGAGCTTGCGAGCAGTGCGCCGATCACGGCTGCCAGCAGGAGTCCGGTCAGGATCCAATTGCGTTGTGGTGCTGGCGGAGCCGGGGCGGAAGCGCGGTACCAGCGGGCGGCGTACCAGGTGAGTATGAGGACGCCTGCGGCCGAGGAGATGTAGCCGAATACGTTGTAGACGCGGTGTGGTCCTATGACGGATTCCCGCAGTATCTCCCAGTGCCGCACCGCAATACCGTTCGTATGGGTGAAGGAATCCCATGCGAGGTGGGTGAGGGCGCCGACCGGAATGGCCAGTGTTGCGCGCCAGGGGGTGGTTCGAGGTGGTGTTGCCGACTTGCCGAGCAGGGCCAGCAGGGGCCGGTGGACCAACCAGGCGAGTATCAGTAGGGACATTCCGAGTATCAGATCGAGGGGCAATCCGAGGAGGGAGTGGGTGAATTCCGCCTCGGCTCCGACCGGGATGTAGTAGGGGATATCCGGTGCGATACTGCCTGCGACCAGGCCGGGAAACCAGAGTGCTCGGCGCAGCGGGAGTATGGCAGCGGGGTGGGCGAGCGTGAACGGCACCGAAAAGTATCCCCCGAGAAGTGGTCCTTGGATCTTGTATGGAATTGGCTATTCAGTAATGCCATTCCGTCGATGATGCTGGTCGTATGACCGAGTCAGCCTCCCACCGGACCCCATTGTCGCCTACCTCGCGCAGTGCGCTCACCCGTGCGAAGGAGCGCGGAGCCACCGACCGCGCCGAGCTGGATGCGATCCTCGACGCGGGACTGCTCTGCCACCTGGGCGTTGTGCTCGGCGGCAGTCCGGTCGTCATTCCCACGATCTACGGCCGGGACGGCGACACCCTGTATCTGCACGGCTCCACCGGCGCCGGCAATCTTCGTGCCGCCATGACCGGCGATGTGTCGATCGCCGTCACACATGTGGATGGTTTGATCTACGCCCGTGCGGCCATGCACTTCTCCATGAACTACCGGTCGGCCGTAATCCACGCGCGGCCGGTCGAACTCACCGATGCGGCGGAGCGCATGCGTGCGCTGCGGATCATTGTCGAGCACTCGGCTCCGGGCGCATGGGATGTGGTGCGGCCACCCAATAAGAAGGAGATGGCCGCGACCATGGTGCTGGCGCTCGATCTCACCGAGGCGTCGGTGAAGGTCCGCACCGGTGATCCGCGCGACGATGCCGCCGATATCGAGGCGGGCGGGGTGTGGGCGGGTGTGCTGCCGCTGCGGCAGGTGTGGGATGCGCCGATTTCCTCGGCTGATCTGGAAGCGGGAATCGCGGTACCCGACCACGTTCGTGATCGCTACCTCCGCTCCCGATCCGAACCCGAAATCCGCGTAGCCGGTTAGCTGCTCGATGGGCACGGCGGTCGATGTCGACCCGGCCGCAGATCGCTATCGGCCGTAGTAAACGTGTAGCAGTCTTGTAGGCACTCCACTATGGTGAACATATGGCGAGCGCAGCGGAACTGCCGGAGATTCCTCAGCGGGAACTCCGAAACGACGCCAGCCGGGTGCTCCGAGAGGTCCGGGCGGGTCGGTCCTACACCATCACGGTCGACGGAACACCGGTCGCGGACCTCGTCCCGCACCGGAATGCCCGTCGGCGTACCGCAGTCCCACGTGAGGAGGTCGTTCTAGCCTTCGGCGGGTTGTCCGATGCTTCGAGGCCGGGGGACGACGTCGCGCAATACGTCGATGACTCGATCTACGATCCCTACGATCGTGCGCACCGTCGTGGACAGTTCGCAGCGGAGGACGCTGAATGACATCGGCGTACGAACGGGGCCTCGTCGATACGAATGTGTTGATTCTTGTCGAACATCTGAATCCGGACGAGTTGCCCAGCGAGATGGTGATCAGTTCCATCACTATGGCAGAGCTCGCCGCGGGGCCGCATTACACAGACCAACCTGATGAACGCGCACGGCGGATCGAGCGGGTACAGAACGCGGAAGCACTGTTCGAACCGCTGCCCTTCGACACACGGGCAGCGCGGCGGTACGGCCACATCGTCGCCTCGGTACTCGCCGCCGGTCGAAGCCCGAAGCCGAGACGGGTCGACCTTATGATCGCCGCCATTGCTTCGGTCCACAGTCTTCCGCTCTTCACCGTCAACCCGGACGACTTCCGGGGTTTGGAAGGCCTCGTCTCTTTGGTGAAAGTCACTCATCCCGATAATCATTGAGCTGCAACGGGTTCGCGCCCGTGCATCATGGGTCGCGATGCGCGAACAGAGATCGGTCTACCAGCTGATTACGTCGAGGCCGAGTTCTGTCAGGGTCTTGTGGGCGAGGGCGGTGAGGGCGGCTGCCGTCGGGATGGCTTCGGGGTCCAGGCTTACCAGTGACAGGCTGTAGGTGTCGGCTATGCGGGTGAGGTAGCCGGAGAGGCGGGTGCGGGGGAGGTTGTCGGCGCGCAGGCCCGGGTGGATGGCTCGGGCGGCTACGCCGGTGCAGGGGTGCGGGCCGAGGGAGAGCAGGGAGTCGGGGAGAGTTCCGATGTTGGAGCACAGGATGTCTCGCTCGCCTGCGCCCTTGGCCAGGGCGTGGGCCCAGCGGTCGGGGATGACCTGCAGGAGTTCCTCCGGAATGCTGCCGGGGCTGGTCATGCGGTACTCGTAGGCCGCGCGGGCCTTGCGGCGCAGGGTGGAGGGAGTGTCGTGGCGGGTGATCGCGATCTCCGTCATGGCCATGTCATTGTCGACGCGGGGTTCGTCGCGGGTGTCCACCGGCAGACTGGCGGCGAGGGCGGGTGCGGTAAATCCACTGTCCCACAGCATATTCGCGATCAGGTGGACAAAAAGGCTGTTGGCCGTGCCGTCATGGGCGACCGCCACTCGGCTCCATTCGCGGGCAGACACCTGCAGGATGGCGCTGCGGGTGGTCGGCCCCGTGTAATCGGCTGCGAGCACTACCTTCCGCTCGGCGGCCGGGGCCGGGCGCGCGGGGAGACCGCGGCGCAGAGCGCGCGTCGTACCGCCGAGAACTGTCGCCCACTGCCGCCGGGCATCGGCCCAATCCGAGTGTCCCGCAATCGGTGCCGCCAGGGGCGTACCGGCCAGCGCATGATCGATGGCCAGGGTCAGTGCCCGCCCGTCCGCCAGCGCGTGCGAACACGTCAGTGACAGTACGGAGCCGCCCTCCCGGAGCGCCGTGGCCGACAATCGCCAGCCGGGCCCCAGCGAAGGATCGAGCTCGCCGCCCTGCGCATCGGCCCAATCCAGCAGTGCGGCGGCCGGAATCGGCTGCTCCGATATACGGAGCGGATGCGCCCACGCCGTCTGCTGCCAGCGCGGTCGCGCCCCGGGCACCCGGGCCCGGGTGACGCGCCGCCCCAGCGGCCCGACCCGCAAAGCCTCGTGAATCCGCCCGGCCAGCTCCGCATCGACCGGATCGGCGGTACGCCACAGCCCCTGCAGAGCGATCGGGGTACCCATGCCCCGATGCGCCCGCAAGAACATTTCGTCCACCACACTCAGCCGATTCATTGCAGGGCAGACTACCGGCCGCACCTGTGAGCCGCGCGGGCCGTGATCGAGGGCAGCGCCCACTTCGGATCCATGCTCGCCGGTGTCGAGTCCGACCGGTACCGGTGGGCCGCGCCTGCGTCTACCTACGTGGCCTGGCCGTGGCGGCCGGCGCCGGAGGTGAAGCGCTGGGCGCCGTCGAGGGCGCCGTCCATCAGGGCTTTCAGGCCGTGCTGGAATTCGTTGGTGATGGCCGCGGTTTCGGTGAGGCCGTCCTGCTCCAGGACCGACATGCGGTCCGAGCGCAGGCAGGTCTGCGGGAGGGCCGCGAGTTGTGCGGCGAGTTCCTCTGCGGCCCTGCGGGATTCGCCATTGGCGACGACCTGGGTGACCAGGCCGATCTGCAACGCCTCGGGGGCTCCGACGGCGCGGCCGGTGAGGATCAGGTCCATGGCGCGGCCGGTGCCGATAATGCGCGGCAGGCGGACGGTGCCGCCGTCGATGAGGGGGACGCCCCAGCGGCGGCAGAAGACGCCGAAGGTGCTGTCCTGCTCGGCAACTCGCAGATCACACCAGAGGGCGAGTTCCAGGCCGCCGGCGACCGCGTAGCCGGAAACGGCGGCGATCACCGGTTTGGACAGCTGCATGCGGGTCGGGCCCATGGGGCCGTCGCCGTCCTCGGCCGCGTGATTGGAGTTCTCGGTGCCGAGGGCCTTCAGGTCGGCGCCGGCACAGAAGGTGCCGCCGTCGCCCCAGAGCACGGCGACCGCGGCGGTGGGATCGGCATCGAATTCGCGGAAGGCATCGGCGAGGGCCTGGGCGGTGGGTCCATCGACGGCATTGCGGGCCTGAGGGCGATGCAGGATCACGGTGGTCACGGGGCCATTGCGTTCGACTCGTACGCTCACGGGCTCGACCATACGCCGTATATCGAACGGGCACAGCGACGCGAAAGCGTCTCCGTTGAGGGTGGTGGTGGGCGACGGGAGGGCTTGCGTCAAGAAATGAATACGTGGTTCACTTCTTGCGTGGCCTATCGCAGAACCCCCGCTGTGCAAGCCCGCCTCGACGCCCAGGCCGGGTCGATCGTGCGGGCCGCCATGACGGTGCTCTCCCGCGACGGCTTCGCCGGACTGTCCATGGCCGCCGTCGCCGCCGAGGCCGCGGTCGCCACCGGCACCGTGTACAAAACCTTCAGTGGCAAAGCCGAATTGGTGACGGCGGTCTTCCGTGAGGTGGTCACCGGCGAGGTCGCCGCAGTCGCCGCGGCAGGCAGCACCGCCGGCGCGGGCAAGACCGCGCGGGAGCGGGTCACGGCGGCGGTGGAAACCTTCGCCGGTCGCGCCCTCAAGAACCCCAAACTGGCCTATGTGCTGCTCGCGGAACCGGTGGATGCCGCCGTCGACGCGGAGCGGTTGCGGTTCCGGCGGGCCTTCGCCGAGACCTTCGAATCCGCGATCGCCGAAGGCGTGGCCATCGGCCAACTACCGCCGCAGGATCCGCGCACCAGCGCCACCGCACTGGTCGGCGCCATCGGCGAGGTGCTGGTCGGACCGCTCGCCGAACAGTTGGAGAGTGAGTCGGTGGTGCCCGAACTTGTCGCCTTCGCGCTGCGCGCGCTCGGCGTGCCCCAGGAATAAGGAGTCCCTCGCATGCATACGCATGATGTGTTCAATCAGGTGCCGAACCTGGTGCCCTTCGACAATTCCCGCAACCCCGCACTGCTCGAGGGACTGCACCGGGAAGGCGCGGGCTGGGCCGAGGGGGAGGTGCGCGAACTCGGCGCTCTCGCAGGCGGAGTCGAGGCGCAGGAGTGGGGGCGGGTGGCCAATGAGAACCCGCCGATCCTGCACACGCACGACCGCTACGGCAATCGCATCGACGAGGTCGAGTTCCATCCGTACTGGCACGAGCTGATGAATGTGGCTGTGACACACGGGCTGCACGGTTCGCCGTGGCAGGACGATCGGCCCGGTGTGCATACGGCGCGGGCCGCCAAGTTCTCCGTCTGGGGTTCGTCCGATGCCGGGCATATGTGCCCGATCTCCATGACCTACGCGGTAGTGCCTGCGCTGCGGCACAATCCGGAGCTCTCGGCGCGCTTCGAGCCGCTGCTGGCCTCCCGCGTCTACGACTACGGCCTGCGGGAACCGTCGACCAAGGCCGGTCTCATCGCCGGTATGTCGATGACGGAGAAGCAGGGCGGCTCCGACGTCCGCGCCAATACCACCACGGCCACACCGCTTCCCGACGGGACGTACCTGATCGTGGGCCACAAGTGGTTCACCTCCGCGCCCATGTCGGATATGTTCCTGACCCTCGCGCAGGCTCCCGGTGGCCTGTCCTGCTTCCTGCTGCCGCGCGTGCTGCCGGACGGATCGCGCAATGCCCTTCGGCTGCAACGGCTCAAGGACAAGCTGGGCAACAAGTCCAATGCCTCCTCGGAGGTCGAGTACGAGAACGCGATCGGCTGGCTGGTCGGCGCCGAGGGCGCGGGCGTGAAGACCATTATCGAAATGGTCAATATGACCCGGCTGGACTGCGTCATCGGCTCGGCCACCGGCATGCGGGCCGGAGTTGTGCACGCCGTGCATCACGCCCGGCACCGAAATACCTTCGGCGCCACCCTGATCGACCAGCCCGCCATGCGCAATGTGCTGGCCGATCTGGTGATCGAATCGGAGGCCGCCACCACCGTCATGATGCGGCTGGCCGGCGCCACCGATCGCGCCGCCACCGATCCGGCCGAAGCGGCACTGCGCCGAATTGCCTTGGCGGTCACCAAGTATTGGGTGTGCAAGCGCGCGCCCGCACATGCCGCCGAAGCCCTGGAATGCCTGGGTGGCAATGGTTATGTGGAGGAGTCCGGCATGCCGCGGCTGTACCGCGAGGCGCCGCTCATGTCCATCTGGGAAGGCTCCGGCAATGTGGCGGCGCTGGATGCCTTGCGCGCCATGGCTCGTCAGCCCGAAAGCGTGCAGGCGTACTTCGACGAGGTGTCGCTGGCCCGCGGTGCGAACGCGCACCTGGACACCGCCATCGACCGGATCGGCAAGGAACTCACCGATCTGAGCGATATCGAATACCGGTCCCGCCGCGTCGTGGAGCTCATGGCACTGGTGCTGCAGGGCTCGCAGCTGGTCCGGCACGGCAACCAGGCCGTGGCGGATGCCTTCTGCGCCACCCGATTCGGCGGCGACTGGGGCATCGCCTTCGGCACCCTGCCGACCGGCGTCGACACCGAGGCAATCCTCGAGCGCGCGTACGTCAACTGACGCTGTACCCGTCATCCCGGCGCGCTTTCGGCCGGGATCCACACCCGGGGTTGCTCGGCCGATCCCGGTGGAGTCCCGCCAAAAGCATGCGGGAATGACGGGGTGGCGGTCGTCAGCTCAGGTCGAGTCCTTCGGCTGCCAGCGCCTCCCGCAGGAGGCGGATCGCCTTCGGCCCCACGCCGTGCAGGGCGAGCAGTCCATCGGCTGATACTCCGGCCAACTGCTCGAGCTGGTGGTATCCGGCGGCGGTGAGGGCTCGGGTCGCGGGGGCTCCGATGCCGCGCGGGAGGGGCGAATCGCTCATGTGGGGCAGCCTATGCGCGCCCGGCTGCGTATGGGCTGAACCGGCGCGTGCATTGTGCTGATTGCCGTATGTTCAGTCGCATATTTGGTGGCTCTACCAGCCGGAGTGGTTGGGGGTGGCAGATAAATCTGTCACGTGTTCTACTCCAGGGATATTCGTTCCGAGAACCACGAGGGGTAGACGTTGAGCGCATCGCGGGGTCCGCTGGAGGGCATTCGGGTCATCGAGCTGGCGAGCATCGGTCCCGGTCCGCACGCGGGGATGATGCTGGCCGATCTGGGCGCCGATGTGGTCCGGGTACAGCGGCCGGGGGATCGGTCGGGATTCGGGCCCATGCGGGCGCAGATGCGCGGACGCCGGTTCGTGGCAGCCGATTTCAAGGATCCGGCGGCGGTGGAAGAGGTGCTCGGGCTCATCGACAAGGCCGATGTGCTGATCGAGGGCTTCCGCCCGGGCGTGGCCGAACGGCTCGGACTCGGGCCGGAGCAGGTGCACGCGCGCAATCCGCGCATCGTGTACGGCCGGATGACCGGGTGGGGCCAGGAGGGGCCGCGGTCGCAGCGGGCCGGGCACGACATCAATTACATCGGGCTCACGGGTGCCCTGCACGGTATCGGGCGTAAGGGTGAGCGGCCGGTGCCGCCGATCAACCTGCTCGGTGATTACGGCGGCGGCTCGGTCTTCCTGGTCCTCGGCATCATGGCCGCACTGCTCGAACGGCAGCGCTCCGGCCAGGGGCAGGTGGTCGATGCCGCCATGGTGGACGGCGTACTGACACTGGCGCACTCCATCTGGAGCCTGCATCAGGGCGGCCACTGGTCCGACGAGCGCGGCACCAATCTGCTCGATACCGGAATGGCTTGGTACGACACCTATTCCACCGCCGACGGCAAGCATATGGCGGTCGGCGCCTTCGAGCCCCAGTTCTACGCGGAGCTGCTGCGCGTCCTCGAACTGGATCCGGAATCGCTTCCGCAGCAGATGGATCCGGCCGGGCAGGAGATCCTGCGTAAGACCTTCACCGACAAGTTCGCTTCCAAGACCCAGGCGCAGTGGTGCGAACTCTTCGACGATGTCGATGCCTGCGTCACGCCGGTGCGCAGCTGGACCGACGCCGCCGAGGACGAGCACCTGCACGCCCGCGGTTCCCTCGTCGATGTGGACGGGATCCGCCAGCCCGCCCCCGCGCCCCGCTTCTCCCGCACGCCATCGGCGGTGCCCGCCCCCGCGCCGACCGATCTCACCCCGATAAGCGAGGTCTGGACGTAGCGGGAGCGGGCGTAGTCGCTAAGCGGTACCGCCGTTGACCCGAATGTTCTGCGCGGTAACCCAACCCGCCGCGTCGGTGGCGAGGAATGCTACGACAGCAGCGATTTCGCTCGGCTGCCCGAGCCGTCCGAAGACGCTCATATCTTCGAGCCGGGACAGGAACTCATCGCTCTTACCGAGGCGATAGGTCTCGGTCTCGGTGGCGCCCGGGCTGACCGCGTTCACGGTGATCCCGCGCGGCCCGAACTCCCGGGCCAGAATGTGCGTGAGCTGCTCGACCGCACCCTTGGTGGAGTCGTACACGGCATAACCGGGCAGCATGAGGGCGGTGGTGGAGCTGGAGATGGTGATGATCCGGCCGCGGTCGGCCATGTGCTGCCAGGCCAGCTGCATACCGTGAAAGACGCCCTTGACGTTCACGGCGTAGCTCAGATCGAACTCTTCGGAGGTGATCTCCGCGAACGGCTTGGTAATGGCCACGGCCGCATTGTTGACCAGGATGTCCCACTGCCCCCAGGTGCCGAGCAGCTGGTCGATCATGGCCGTGTACTCGTCGCGATCACGCACATCCGCGGCCAGCGCGAGCGCCTGCCCGCCGTCCGCCACGATCTTCGCGACCGCGTCGTCGGCGAGATCGGGGGTGTGCGGGTGATTGATGGCGACCCGTACACCCTGTGCCGCCAGGGTTTCCGCAATGGACAGCCCGATTCCGGTGGCGGCGCCGGTGATCAGTGCGGTCTTGTTAGACGACAAAGCTCATCCCTCGTACCAGTACTCGAGCCAGACCTGCGCGCCCTCACCGAGATTGGCACGGAAGCCGCCCGTGCCACGCAGTCCGGTCAGATCGCCGGTGCCGGAGCCCGGCACCACGAACCAGTCGCCGCTCACGATGTTATCGGCGACAGTTCCATTGTCCTGCAGCAGGAATGTGCCGGACTTGCCGTCCACCGAGCCGGTGATGCGCTCGATGCCGACAAAGCTGGCGGTGCCGTCGGCATTGCCGGACTGCAGGAATTCGACAACGCCGTCGCCCTCGATACCGCCGCTGAAGCTCTCCTCCACATGGATCTTGCTCAGCACCGGGCCCGCAGCGGGCTCCTCGTAGACGGACGGCTCGTACTTGTGAACTGTAATCGCCGCTTCGACACGGGTTTTCGCGGTCATCGCTATCTCTTTTCGCTCATACAGGACCCGGCCCGTCACCAGGTCGTGCCGAGCATCCGCCGCATGCTCCCACACTGTCAACCGGAGAATTCCCCACTATCGAGAAGCCAGGATTATCGATCCACGACGGCTCCCCGCAGCGCGGTGTCGCGCTTCATATCCGGGCCGGGAGCGGGCGGGTGCGACCAAGCCCACGTTCCGGTCCGCGCGGCCCGGTTATAGCGTCAGTGCATGCCTCGTACAACGACGTACACCCAATGGATCGCCCTCCCGCCCGAGCGGCTCTGGGCAGTGCTCGGCGATCCGGCCCGCTGGCCCGACTGGAATCCGGCCGTCACGGCGGTGACCCTGCACGCTGCACCTGGTGTCGGCGTCACCGGTGACTACCTGCCGCGCGGGCGCGTCAACGAGGCGGTGCACGGGCGGCTCGCCGCACCCTTCACCATCGCCACCTTCGTGCCCGAGCGTGAACTCACCCTCGAGCAGCCCGAGCCCGCCGGCCTCATGCGACTGCGCTGGACCCTGACTCCGCGCGACGGCGGCACCGAACTGGCGCAGCGGCTCACCTTCAGCGGCGGATCGGCAGCCCTCGCACGCAAGGTGGTCGGTCAGCTGTTGCAGACCGACGCGCACACCTGCTTCGCCCGGCTGGCCCGCCTCGCCGGACTGCGGCCGGTCGAGGATGCGCTCACCGTCGTAATCGCCGGTGGCACCGGCGCCTTGGGCCGCACCCTGGCCGCCGATCTGACCTGTCGCGGGCAGCGAGTGCGCATTCTCACCCGCCGCGCGGTGCCGGAGCTGCCCTACGCACAATTCGAATGGGACGGCCGCAGCGTCGGCGAATGGGTTACCGCACTGCGGAACCCGGGACGCACCGCGGTCATCAATCTCGCGGGTAAGCTTGTCGACTGCCGGCCCACCGCCCGCAATGTCGCCGAATTGCGCCGCAGCCGAGTCGATTCCACGCAGGCGCTCGTCGATGCCTCGAAGACCCTGGAGCGGCCCATCGATTACTGGGTGCAGGCCAGCACCACCGCCATCTGGGCCGATGCCGGCGAAATCCGTTGTACCGAAACCACTCCGCTGCCCGATCCGGGGCTGCCGCAGATGACCGGAGTGGCCGAACCCTGGGAGCGCGCTTTCCAGGGCGAGGGCGGGGGCGCGGGCGCGAATGCCACGCACTGGACCATCCTGCGCACCTCGATCGTGCTCGATCCGGATGCCCCGGCCATGAAGCGACTGGTGAGCCTGACCAAGGCCGGCCTGGGCGGCAGTGTCGGCCCGGGGACGCAGTGGTTCAGCTGGATTCACCTCGACGACTGGCTCGGCATCGTCCGCGCCGCCCTCGGCCTCGACCCGACCGTGGAGCTGCCGAACGGAATCGTGGTGGCGGCCACCGACTTCCCGGTGCGCAATCGGGAGCTCATGGCCGCACTGCGCCGCCAATTGCGCCGCCCCTGGTCGCCGCCCACGCCCGCCGCAGCGCTCGCCATCGGCGCGGTCTTCCTGCGCACCGATGCGGCGCTCGGTCTCACCGGACGCCACGCCACCTCGGAGGTATTGCGCCAGGCGGGATTCCGCTTCCGGTATCCGACCCTCGACGAGGCGCTGACCGACCTGCTCCCGGAGCGGGTGAATAAGGGGAAGTAGTCATAACTTTTGGTTATGACAACAGGTATTGGCAGGTTTCCGCGAGATTGGCGAGGCTGTGGGCATGTTCATCGCCTACCTCGTCGTCACACTCATCACCCTCGTGGCCAATGGCTTCGAGGGGGTCGCGACCATTATCAAGGCCGACTTCGTCCGGCAGAACACAGCCGAGGTTCGGGTGCCCGTCTCCTGGCTGCCGATGCTCGGCGTGGCCAAGGCCGCAGGGGCGATCGGCCTGCTGGCCGGGCTGCTGGGCCTGCGGCCGCTGGGAATTGCCGCGGCGGCGGGCCTGACGGTGTTCTTCGTATGCGCGGTGATCCTGCACCTGTGGACCCGGGTGGTCCACAATATCGCCTTCCCGGTCCTGTTCCTGGCCTTCGCAATCGCCTCGCTGGTGCTCGCCCTCGCGGTCTGACCGCCGCCCGGGTACATCCGGACGGCTCATCGAATCAGAGCCGGCGGGCGCGATACCAGCGGATCAGCTCGTCGGTGGACGAATCCGATTGCGGAGCAGGCTCTTCGGTCGACGTCAGCAGCGGCGCCACGGCGAGCGCCTGCTGCTTACCCAGCTCCACACCCCACTGATCGAAACTGTCGATACCCCAGATCGCGCCTTCCACGAACACCTGGTGCTCGTACAGCGCAATGAGCTGGCCCAGCGTCGAGGGCGTGAGCTTCGGCGCCAGAATGGCGGTGGAGGGGCGATTGCCCGGCATCACCTTATGCGGCACCAGCTTCGGATCGGTGCCTTCGGCGATGATCTCCTCTGCCGTCTTACCGAACGCCAGCACCTTCGTCTGCGCGACGAGATTGCTGACCAGGATGTCGTGCATGCTGCCGGTGCCGTCAATGGTCGGCAGATCGTCTGTGGGCTGGGCGAATCCGATGAAATCGGCAGGCACCAGCCGCGTACCCTGGTGCAGCAGTTGGTAGAACGCGTGCTGGCCGTTGGTTCCGGGCTCGCCCCAGAAGATTTCACCGGTCGACGTGGTCACCGGTGTGCCGTCCGCGCGCACCGACTTGCCGTTGGACTCCATGGTCAACTGCTGCAGATACGCCGGAAAACGCGCCAGATCATTGGAATACGGCAGCACGGCCCGCGACTGCGCGCCGAAGAAATTCGAGTACCAGACGCCGAGCAGGCCCAGCAGCAGCGGCGCGTTCTCGGCCGGCGGTGCGGTGCGGAAATGCTCGTCCATCCGGTGCATGCCATCGAGGAACTCGGCGAACCGCTCCTTGCCGATCACCGTCATCACCGACAGGCCGATGGCCGAATCCACCGAATAGCGGCCGCCGACCCAATCCCAGAAGCCGAACATATTCGCGGTATCGATGCCGAACTCCGACACCCGCTGCTCATGCGTGGAGACCGCGACGAAATGCTTGGCCACCGCCCCCTCGCCGAGGCTCGCGACCAGCCAGCGGCGGGCCGCCGTCGCATTGGTCAGCGTCTCCAGGGTGGAGAAGGTCTTGGACGCCACAATGAACAGCGTGGTCGCCGGATCCAGACCGGCCAGCTTCGAAACCAGATCCGCCGGATCGACATTCGATACGAAGCGCGCCGAGATCCCGGCATCGGCATAGTGCCGCAGCGCCAGGTACACCATGGCCGGACCCAGATCCGAACCACCGATACCGATATTCACCACTGCCGTGATGCGCTCGCCCGTCGCGCCGCGCCACTGCCCGGAACGCACCGCATCGGTGAACGCACCCATGCGGCCGAGCACCTCGTGCACCTGCGCACCGGCATCGGCGCCGTCCACCGGCACCACCTCCCCCGCCGGAACCCGCAGCGCCACATGCTCGACCGCGCGGTCCTCGGAGGTATTGATGTGCTCGCCCGCGAACATGGCATCACGATGGCCCTGCACCCCAGCGGTTTCCGCCAATTCGATCAGCAGATCGAGCGTCTCGCGGGTGACCCGGTGCTTGGAATAGTCGATGCGCAGGTCGGCCGCCTGCACGGTCAGCTCACGCCCGCGCTCGGGGTCCTCGGCGAAGAATTCGCGCAGATGACGTCCGGCGACGGACGCATGATGGTCGTGCAGTTTCCGCCAGGCCGCCGATGCGGTGATGTCGCTGCTCACGTCCGCCGAGGTTACAACCCGCCGCCGCTACCCGCAGGTAAGCCAGGTAACTCACGGCGAGCTCGTCGCGGATCGACCGGGCTTACGCTGGCAGGCATGGTTTCCGAACGCGAACTACTCGAATCCATACCCACCCAGCTCTGGATCGGCGGGCCGGTCGATGCGACCGGCGGCGCGACGTTCCCGGTGCGCAATCCGGCGACGGGGGAGATCCTCGTCGAGATCGCCGACGCCAGTCCCGAGGATGCCGTCCGAGCCCTCGACGCGGCAGTCGCCGTGCAGGCCGAATGGGCCGCCACCCCGGCCCGGCAGCGCGGGGAGATCCTGCGCGCCGTCTTCGAGGCCATCACCGCGCGCGCCGAGGAATTCGCGCTCCTCATGACGCTCGAAATGGGCAAGGCCCTGCCCGAGAGCCGCAACGAGGTCCGCTACGGCGCGGAATTCTTCCGCTGGTTCAGCGAGGAAGCCAGCCGCATCCACGGCCGCTACCAGTCCGCACCCGGTGGCACCGGCCGCATTCTGGTCACCAAACAGCCGGTCGGGCCGTGCCTGGCCATCACCCCGTGGAACTTCCCGCTCGCCATGGGCACCCGCAAGATCGGGCCCGCCCTGGCGGCCGGTTGCACCATGATCGTGAAGCCCGCCGGCGAGACGCCGCTGACCATGCTGCTGCTCGCACAGCTCTGCCGCGACGCCGGATTGCCCGACGGCGTGCTGTCGGTCATCACAACCAGTCGTTCCGGTGCCGTCACCGCCCCGCTGCTGAACGATCCGCGGTTACGCAAGCTCACCTTCACCGGGTCCACTCCGGTCGGTAAGAAGCTCGTGGAGCAGTCCGCGCACGGTCTGCTGCGCACCTCCATGGAGCTCGGCGGCAACGCACCCTTCGTGGTCTTCGACGATGCCGATATCGACGCGGCCGTACAGGGCGCGGTATTGGCCAAGCTGCGCAACGGCGGTGAGGCGTGCACCGCGGCCAATCGATTCCATGTGCACAACTCGGTGCGCGCGGAGTTCACCCGGAAACTGGTGTCCGCCATGGCCGAATACCAGCTCGGACCAGGCACCGATCCGGCCACGACGCTCGGCCCGCTCATCAATCAGGACCAGTTGGAGACCGTGACGGACCTCGTCGACGACGCCGTTTCCGTGGGCGCGCGAATCGAATTGGGCGGCAAAGCACCTGGTGGACCCGGCTGGTTCTACCCGGCCACCGTGCTCACCGACCTCCCGCCGCAGGCCCGCATCCTGAGCGAAGAGGTGTTCGGCCCGGTCGCCCCGATCGTCGGTTTCGACACCGAGGAGGAGGGCCTGGCAGCCGCGAACGACACCGAATTCGGCCTGGTCGCATACGTTTACACGCAGAGCCTGGACCGCGCGCTGCGAGTCGCCGAGGGACTCGAGACCGGCATGGTCGGCGTCAATCGCGGTGTCATCTCCGATCCGGCCGCGCCCTTCGGCGGAGTGAAGGAATCCGGCTTCGGGCGCGAGGGCGGCTCCGAAGGCATCGAGGAGTACCTCAACACCAAGTACATCGCCCTGCCCTGACCCGGAAAATGAAGAACCGCCCCGGGGTATGACACCCGGGGCGGCCTCTTGGAAAGCTCGACTCGCTCGCACGAGTGTCGCGTGGTTTATGTGGTTGCCTGCTCGGCACACCGACCGTTGTATCGGCACGAGTGGTGCCCAGCGTTAGCACTAAGTGCCGAATTGGTGACTGAGCGGCGAATTCTCAGCGATACAGCTACGGAAACCCGCCCCCAAGCCCCAAGTTCGCGGCCCGCCCGGGTCTGGACTGACGGAGCGGGGGAGCGAAGCGGAGGAGCCGGGTAACAGGGCCGCGAACCCGCCGAAGCGGAGCGTAGGCCAATATTTCAGTGCCCGAGGCGGCCGCGGCCGAGGCGCAGCAGCAGCATGGCGAGGGTGTGACCCTCCTGGCCCAGCTCGCTGAAACGCTCCAGCACCTTCATCTCGCGAGAGTGCACGAGCTTGGTGCCGCCATTGGCCATGCGGGTCCGCCCGATGATCCGGGAGACCTCCGTACGGCGCTTGATTGCCGCGAGAATCTCGGCGTCGAGCTTGTCGATTTCCTTGCGCAGCTTGTCGATCTCCGCTTCCGAGGGCAGCGCACCCGTGGGGGCGGGCGCGGCTTCGGCGGGCTTGGCGGAGTCCGCTCCGGTGGCAGGCTCGGATTGCCCCGTCGTCGAGATGCTCATACTTTCAACTCCTCGTGGTCCAGAACGTCGATCGGCAGGCGGCCCCGACCCGTTACCGATCGGTTCTTCACCAAGAATGTGACCTCTTGCGCCCTACATTGTCCCCCGCGGGGCGCGCTCAGGTGTATTCAGTCGCCAAAGCGCCGGTCATGAGGCCAGTGTGCCACGTGGTGCGAGCAAACCAAAACATGATCGTTTGTGAATCTCCTGAGTTTTTCGGCCCCCGCGGTTCCCCTGAAGTTCGCCGCACCGGCACTTATCGGACACCTTCTGCCGCCGGACTGCGTACCTGTCGGTGGACGCCGGTAGCGTGGTTGGGCGATGAAGACGACGGTGGCGCAGGACGAGAAGAAGACCGAGCAATTGCTCGAGGGTTTGAATCCGCAACAGCGCGCGGCGGTGGTGCACACCGGAACTCCGCTGCTGATCGTGGCGGGCGCGGGATCCGGCAAAACGGCTGTCCTCACCCGCCGCATCGCCTACCTACTGGACGCCCGCGGCGTCCGTCCGGGCGAAATCCTGGCCATCACCTTCACCAACAAGGCCGCCGCCGAAATGCGGGAGCGCGTCGCCGGGTTGGTCGGCCAGCGCGCGGCCGGGATGTGGGTCTCCACCTTCCACTCCAGCTGCGTGCGCATTCTGCGCACCCAGGCGTCGCTGGTGGCCGGGCTCAACTCCAACTTCTCCATCTACGACGCCGACGACTCGCGCCGGCTGCTGGCCATGGTCAGTCGCGACTTCGATCTCGACGCCAAGAAGTACACGCCGCGCCTGCTCGCCACCGCTATCTCCAATCTCAAGAACGAGCTTGTCGATCCCGCCCAGGCCGCTGCCGACGCGGAGAGCGATGAGACCGAACTGCCGCGCCTGGTCGCCCGCGTCTACGACGAGTACCAGCGGCGGCTGCGCGCGGCCAATGCCATGGACTTCGACGACCTCATCGGCGAGACGGTGGGCATGCTGCAGCGGCATCCGCAGGTGGCCGAGTACTACCGGCGGCGGTTCCGGCACGTCCTCGTCGACGAGTACCAGGACACCAACCACGCGCAGTACACGCTCGTGCGGGAACTGGTCGGCCATCACCGGACCACGTGGGGTGACGACGACACCCTCACCCAGGATGCGGTGCCGCCCAGCGAGCTCTGTGTGGTCGGCGACGCGGACCAGTCCATCTATGCCTTCCGCGGCGCCACCATCCGCAATATCGAGGAGTTCGAGCGCGACTTCCCCGATGCGGAAACCATTCTGCTGGAACAGAACTACCGCTCCACCCAGCACATTCTGGCGGCCGCCAATGCGGTCATCGCGCGCAATGAGAACCGGCGCGACAAGAAGCTGTGGACCGATGCGGGTGACGGCGACCTGATCGTCGGCTACGTCGCCGACAACGAGCACGACGAAGCCTCGTTCGTGGCGCGCGAGATCGACCGGCTGGTGGACGCGGGCGACGCCAACTACAACGACATCGCGGTCTTCTACCGCACCAACAACAACTCCCGTGCGCTCGAAGAGATCTTCATTCGAATGGGGTTGCCGTACAAGGTTGTCGGCGGTGTCCGGTTCTACGAGCGCAAGGAGGTCCGCGATATCGTCGCCTACCTGCGTGTGCTGCAGAATCCGGACGATGCGGTGAGCCTGCGCCGCATTCTCAATACGCCGCGGCGGGGCATCGGTGATCGTGCCGAAGCCTGTGTCGCCGTGCACGCCGAACAGCGCAATATCGGCTTCGCACAGGCGCTTCGCGATGCCGCCGGCGGGACCGTGGCGCTGCTCAATACTCGCGCGCAACGGGCCATCGCCGGATTCGTGGAACTGCTCGACGATATTCGGGCCGCGGGCGTGCAGGACGATCTCGACTTCCCCGATGTCGGCAATGTTGTCGAAGCCGTGCTCGACCGCACCGGTTACCGCCGCGAACTCGAGGCCTCCGACGATCCGCAGGACGGCGCGCGGCTGGACAACCTCAATGAATTGGTCAGCGTGGCACGCGAGTTCAGCTCCGAGGCCCGCAATAATGTGGAGGCCGCCGCTGCCGAAGGCATCGTGCCCGAGCAGGCCGAGGGCGAACCCGACCCCGGAACGCTCGCCGCCTTCCTCGAACGCGTCTCCCTGGTCGCCGACAGCGACCAGATTCCGGACGAGGGCACCGGCGTGGTCACCATGATGACCCTGCACACCGCCAAGGGGCTGGAATTCCCCGTCGTCTTCGTCACCGGCTGGGAGGACGGCCAGTTCCCGCATATGCGCGCGCTCGGCGACCCCGCCGAACTCGCCGAGGAACGCCGCCTCGCGTACGTCGGCATCACCCGGGCCCGCCAGCGCCTCTACCTGACTCGCGCGGTGGTCCGCTCCGGCTGGGGCCAGCCCGTCTCCAACCCCGAATCCCGCTTCCTACAGGAAATCCCGGGCCACCTGATGGACTGGCGCCGCCTCGAACCCGTCGTCTCCCAAACCGGCCGCAGCATGCGCCGCCGCGGGGACGACGACGGCCTCGACCGCGACTGGACCCGCGGCGACGGCTGGGAACCCCGCCCCGGCGTCCGCGGCGAACGCCGCCCAGCCCCCTCCGCCGCGGGCGGCACCGGCAAACGCAATAACTCCGGCTTGGTCCTCGCCGTAGGCGACCGCGTCAGCGACGACAAATACGGCCTCGGCCGAGTTGTAGCGGCCGAAGGCTTCGGCGCCCTCGCCACCGTCACCATCGATTTCGGCACCGCCGGCAAAATCCGCCTCATCCCCAGCTACAGCCGCACCCTCGTCAAACTCTGAGTAGTGCACCGGAATACGGCCCTGCTGACTGAGAAGGCCGTCTGAAGCCGAGCGAGCCCGACTCCACCGGCGAAGCCATGCGCCGAGTTCGAGTTGCGCACATCGGCCGTGAGATCGGGCAGGCAACGCCCGTCGTCCCGGCATGCTTTTGGCCGGGATCCACACCGGCAGTGCTCCAGTGGGTTCAGTGGATCCCGGCCAAAAAAGGCGCCGGGATGACGAAGGGCCGCGCCCTGGAAACAGGAACTGCCCACCCGATCGAATTCGGATGGGCAGTTCGCTTATGCGTTGTCTCAGTCCCGCTCTACGCCGAGGGAGATGCCTCGGGAGGCGAGCCAGGGGAGGGGGTCGATTTTGTTGGAGCCATTGAGCCAGACTTCGAAGTGACAGTGCGGGCCGGTGGAGAAGCCGCGGTTGCCGACGGTGGCGATCTGGTCGCCTGCCATGACGCGCTGACCGACCGAGACGACGGCCGTGTCGACGTGGCCGTAGACGGTGATGGTGCCGTCATCGTGCAGGAGCCGGACCCACATGCCGAAGCCGGAGGCCGGACCGGCGTCGATGACATTGGCGTCGGCTACGGCGTAGATGGGGGTGCCGATGGGGGCGGCCACGTCCACTCCGAGATGTTCTACGCCCCAGCGGGTACCGAAGCCGGAGGTGAAGGTGCCGCTCGCGAATTTGGTGAACAGCGGGCGGAGTTTGGAGTCCGCGGCCGCGGTCAGGTCGGCCGCGTACTTCTGGCCCTTCTGCAGAATGTCGTTGAACTGGTTGACATCCGCCGCGGTGCCGACATTCAGGACCTGCGGGGCGCCGCTCGGCGCGTCGGAGGCGAGGTTCTGGGTCGCGGCGAGATCGCGAACCTGGGCGGCAGCCTGATATTCGACATTGTCGGCGTGCGGTGCGCTGGTCTCCAGACCGCTCTGCCCGGCGGCGACAACCGCGCCGGCGGCCACCGCCACCACTGCGGCGCGACCCTTGAGCGAGTGCGGCGGGCTGGGAACACGGTGCGTACCGGCCGCGCGGCGGCGACCGCCGGAGCGGGCCGGGGTCGGCTCGGCCGAATCGTTCTCGGACTCAGGCTGATCGACGCGGGCGCCGTCACCGGAGAAGTCGAGGCGGGCGCCTGAGGCGGTGCGGAAGCTGTAGACCGGCCGGTAATCGGCGGAGGGCGCCGGATCGGCGGGCGCATCCCAATCGGTGCGCGACTGCCCGGCCCATTCGCCCGGATCGGGCGCGGCCCAGCCGTCGGCGGCGGGAGTCGACCAGTTGTCGGCGCCGCGGGTGTCGGCGCTCGGCTCCCACTTGGCTTGCGCGGCCTGCCAATCAGGCTGGGGGTGCCGGGCCACCGCAGGCGCGTGCCAGGAGCGGGTGGCCTCCCAGTCGCCGTGCGAGACCTGCCCGCGTGTGGCCTGGGGTGCATCGAAATGTGTTGCGCCGCCGACGTTCTCGGCCTCATCGCGATAGCGGTGGCCGTGTTTGGCGCGCAGAGTTTCGGGGAATGGACCGTCGTTCATCGGAGTTGGTCCTGGTGAAGCCGCGGTGCTGACGGAGTGCCTGCGGAGCGAAGCTCTACCTGCGGAGCGCTGTGCTGCGTCAAGCCTGCCGTCCTCCTGTCGTGACCGGGTTGTGACATCGACCGCATCGACGGTAACGAAACGATTGCGGCTCAGCAAGCGATGGACATGGTTCGGCGCGCGTGTGTGACATTCATCACCTTGCCGTCAAGTATTTCCGCACTGTGCTGGGGGTAACCGAGTGCGTCTTGTCAACGACGACACGTAGTACCCCCTGTCACTCTCCAGGATTCGAGTGTCCTACCTGGCGCCCCGTCAACAAGCTACTCGCGAGTAGCATTGACAAGGCGTTTTGTAGGCACAGAGACAGTACCGTGACCTGCGCCACTTAGGCTGTATGCGGCTGATTTCGGCTTCGTGTGACTGATTAGAGTCCGACCCGACCCCCTGACCCTTTCGAGTGACCTGCAAGCAATCACTACGAGCCCTTTCGAGTGACACGCAAGCAGTCGCTACGGGCCGACCACGGGCCACCAACACAGACGTTGTCACAACAACGCAGACGAGACGGTGAGTACATGGATCTCTTCGAATATCAGGCGAAGGAACTCTTCGTGAAGCACGGAGTGCCTTCGTCGGAGGGCCGCGTCACCGACACGGCAGAGGAAGCGCGCTCGATCGCGGAAGAAATCGGCAAGCCTGTGATGATCAAGGCGCAGGTCAAGGCCGGTGGACGCGGCAAGGCCGGTGGCGTGAAGTACGCCGCCACCCCCGATGACGCCTTCACCCACGCCACGAACATCCTGGGCCTGGACATCAAGGGACACATCACCAAGAAGGTCCTGGTCGCCGAGGCCAAGGACATCGCTTCGGAGTACTACATCTCCTTCCTGCTCGATCGTTCCAACCGCAGCTACCTGGCCATGTGCTCGGTCGAGGGCGGCATGGAGATCGAAGAGGTCGCCGTCGAGAAGCCCGAGATGCTGGCCAAGATTCCGGTCGACGCCGTCAAGGGCGTGGATCTGGCCTTCGCTCGCTCCATCGCCGAGCAGGGCCACCTGCCCGCCGACATCCTCGATGCCGCGGCCGTGACCATCCAGGCGCTGTGGGAGGTCTTCGTCAAGGAAGACGCCACCCTGGTCGAGGTCAACCCGCTGGTCCGCACCCCGGACAACCAGATCCTGGCCCTCGACGGCAAGGTCACGCTGGACGAGAACGCCGAGTTCCGCCACCCCGACCATGCGGAGTTCGCGGATATCGACGCGACCGATCCGCTGGAGCTCAAGGCCAAGCAGAACGACCTCAACTACGTGAAGCTCGACGGTGAGGTCGGCATCATCGGCAACGGCGCGGGTCTGGTCATGTCGACCCTCGACGTCGTCGCCTACGCCGGCGAGAACCACGGCGGCGTCAAGCCCGCCAACTTCCTCGACATCGGCGGCGGCGCTTCGGCTGCCGTGATGGCCGCCGGTCTGGACGTCATCCTGAACGACGCCCAGGTCAAGTCCGTGTTCGTGAACGTCTTCGGTGGCATCACCGCCTGTGACGCGGTCGCGAACGGCATTGTCGGCGCACTGAACACGCTGGGCGCCGAGGCCAACAAGCCGCTGGTCGTCCGCCTGGACGGCAACAAGGTCGAAGAGGGTCGCCAGATCCTCGCCGACTTCGCGCACCCACTGGTGACGCTTGCTCAGACCATGGACGAAGGCGCCGACAAGGCTGCCGAACTGGCCGCCGCCAAGTAAAGGACACGAACCCAAATGTCGATCTTCCTCAACAAGGACAACAAGGTCATCGTCCAGGGCATCACCGGCGGTGAGGGCACCAAGCACACCGCACTGATGCTGAAGGCCGGCACCCAGGTCGTCGGCGGCGTCAACGCCCGCAAGGCCGGCACCACCGTGTCGCACACCGACAAGGACGGCAACCCCGTCGAGCTGCCGGTCTTCGCGACCGTCGCCGAGGCCATCGAGAAGACCGGGGCCGACACCTCGATCGCCTTCGTGCCGCCCGCCTTCTCGAAGGACGCCATCCTCGAGGCCATCGACGCGGAGATCCCGCTGCTCGTGGTCATCACCGAGGGCATCCCCGTGCAGGACTCCGCGTACGCGTGGGCCTACAACGTGGAGAAGGGCAACAAGACCCGCATCATCGGCCCGAACTGCCCCGGCATCATCACCCCGGGTGAGTCGCTGGTCGGCATCACTCCGGCCACGATCGCGGGCAAGGGCCCGATCGGCCTGGTCTCCAAGTCGGGCACCCTGACCTACCAGATGATGTTCGAGCTGCGGGACTTCGGTTTCTCCACCGCCATCGGCATCGGCGGCGACCCGGTCATCGGCACCACCCACATCGACGCCATCGAGGCGTTCGAGAAGGACCCCGAGACCAAGCTCATCGTCATGATCGGCGAAATCGGCGGCGACGCCGAAGAGCGGGCCGCGGCCTACATCAAGGCCCATGTCACCAAGCCGGTCGTCGGCTACGTCGCCGGTTTCACCGCGCCCGAGGGCAAGACCATGGGCCACGCCGGCGCCATCGTCTCCGACGGTGCGGGCACCGCCCAGGGCAAGAAGGAAGCCCTCGAGGCCGCGGGCGTGAAGGTCGGCAAGACCCCGTCCGAGACCGCCGCCCTGGCGCGCGAAATCCTGGAGAAGGCAAGCATCACCGCCTGAGCTCGCTGTCCCGCCTCCCCGCATCTTCAGCGCCCGGCCTGGGAGCCGTTGGCGTTGGGGACGCGTGGTGCGGTTCGGGTGCGACACCGATTTCGTGGGTACCCGGGGAGTTACCCCGAACTCGCGAAATCAGTTGTCGCCATCGCTGTACGAGCCTCGAAGGCCGCCTCCCCGCTGGGGAGGCGGCCTTCGTCGTATTCGGGTCGTGGGGGCGGGCGGGGCCGAATCCGACTGTGCGCACAGGGAGTTTCGCCTATTGCGGAATGGGCACGGCCGGTGGTAGGTGGTGCTCTCGGCGATGGAGTGCAGTAGCGTCGGTGGGAGTTCGTGAACGACTCGATAGGAGACGACGACATGTCATACCCGACCGGGGGCTCGGGATACAACGGGCCCGCGCAGACGCCTTCCAACACGCCTGGATATGGCTCGCAGCCCACGGGTGGTCCCGCAGCAGGGTCGAGTACGACGGCCGCAACAGGCAAGGGGCTCCCCTTCTTTCTCACCGTCGGCATTGCCGCCCTCGGTGTCATCAACTTCCTGCTCGGGTTCGCGCCGTACGTCGGCAGCAAGCCGATCGATGTGGGCGGCCAGACGATCAGCAGCAGCGAAACCTTCAGTCTCTTCGCAAACGGCGGCGCGGCCCTGCTGGGCCTGACACTTTTTGCGGGCGTGCTCGCCGGTCTGTCGCTGCTGCCCAAGCAGGACTGGGTCGTGGTCGCAGCCGCGGCGGCGGTCACCGGTTTCCTGGCGATGCTGTTCCAGTCCTTCAGCCTCAACGACCACGAGTCGTTGAAGTGGGGCGGTTGGGTACTGGTCTTCCTGACCTTCGTGCAGGCGATCGTCGCCGCTGTGGCGGTGCTGTTGGAGATGGGCATCATCAAGCCGCCGGCGCCGAAGCCGGCTGCGCCGCAGCAGGGTTACGGCCAGCAGTTCGGTCAGGCAGGCGGGCAGTACCCGGGTTACGGACAGCAGGGTTACGGCCAGCCGGGTCAGCCGCCCGCGTTCGGTCAGCCGGCTCAGCCTGCTCAGCAGGGCGGCCAGCAGCCGGGCTACGGCACGGGTGGTCAGTACCCGCAGCAGCCGTCCTACGGGCAGCCGCCCGCAGGCTATGGCACCGGTTCGCAGCAGCAGCCGACCTACGGGCAGCCGCCCGCGGGCTACGGTCAGCCGCCGAGCGGTGGTTTCGGCCAGCAGCAGTACGGCCAGCAGCAGCCCGCCGGTGGCGACGCCGCCCCGACTCAGCACTTCGGCGCCCAGCCGGCCGCGCGTCCGGCGCAGCCGTTCGGCGGCGAGCAGGCCGCCGACCCGTCCGCGGACGCGACCCGTTCGTTCCGCCCGGGTCAGGACGACAAGCAGTAGCGCTCGACAGACGAATACGCGAACGGCCCCCGGTACACACCGGGGGCCGTTTCGCATCCCGCTCCCGAATCCCGTCGATCCGCGCCCGCACCCCCGTCGACCCTGCGTCCACCCCGTCGACCCTGCGTCCACCCTCGTCATCCCGGCATGCTTTTGGCCGGGATTCACGCTGACCCATTCGATTCCGGTGGATCCCGGCCAAAAGCGCGCCGGGATGACGGAATTCGTGCGTCGGCATGACCCGCTCGGGTCCTTGCTCAACTCCGATGTCGGATGCTCCCCTGGCCGATGGGGCACGGCTGACCTGCTATGACCGTGCGAGTTCTCCGGCGCGCCTGCCACTTTCCGTTAGTGAGAGCTGCCACGCTGGTTTTCCATGAGTGCCCCGAGAACTACCCTGGCTCGCGTGACTGACGATCTGCGGGATGCGCCGCGTGGTCCGGTCTCGGCGGGTGGGGGCGGGTTCGGGTCGCTCACACCCGAGCGGGCCCGGGTGTTGTTGTTCGTGGCGGCGCGTGCGTCGGCCATTACGCTGCTGCTGATTTTCGCGGTGGTGTTCGGGACGCTGCTGGCGGCGGGGAGTGGGCTGTCCGGGGCGTCCGGAGCCATTGCGGCGAGCTGGCTTGCGGTGCATCAGGTTCCGCTGACGATCGGCCGGACGGCCATCGGACTGTGGCCGCTGCTGCCCACCGGGTTGATGCTGTGGTTGGTGGCGCGGGAGTGTGCGCGTGCCGCCGATCACTGTGCCGCCGAGGGGGAGTGCACGCCGACCGATCTGGCCTGGATCGCGGGTGCGGCGGTCGGTGGTCCGCTGCTGGTGACCGCGGTGTGCCTGGCCGTGGCCGATGACGCGTCCGCGGTGGTGGCCTTGCAGCCGCCGAATACCTCCGTCGCTTTCGCCTGGGTGATCGCGCTGCATCTGCTGGCCGTGATCGCGGGTGTGGGCTTGCGGCACTGGCGGGATTTCACCGATCTGCTGCCGATTCCGCTGCCGCACTGGGTGGTTCCGGGCGTGCGGGCCGGGTTCCGCGCGGTGTGGCGGCTGCTGGCCGTCGCGGCGGTGCTCACGCTGGTGTCGTTCCTGGTGCACTGGCCGCGAATCGGCGACACCTATCACTATGCCGGAAACTTCTGGGGCGCACTGGGTTTGACGCTGCTGTCGCTGGCCTACCTGCCGAACGCCCTGATCGGCGCGGTGAGTGTGCTGCTCGGCGGCGAGATGCACATCGGCGCCGGATCGCTGGGCGTGTTCGGTATCGACGGTGCGCCCGTGCCCGCGGTGCCATTGCTCGCGGCCGTGCCGTCGGGACCGGTCGCCGTGTGGTGGTTCGTGCTGCTGGTGGCTCCTGCCGCGGTGGGCGTGCTCGGCGGCCTGGAATGCGGCCGGAACACCGGCGACAGCCCCCGCGCGCCCTGGGCGACGCTGACCTCCGCCGGCGTCGCCGCCGTGCTGCTCACCGTGCTCGGCCTACCGGCCGGGGGAGACCTGGGCACCTTCGGCTGGATCGGCCCGAACGTCGCCGTCGCCGCGGCCCTCGCCTTCCTGTGGCTCGCCGTGCCCGGCTATGTGGGCGTGGTCGGCGCCCGCTGGTTCGCGCCCGCACCGCCCGCCGAATACGACTACGACGACGACGCAGGCTACGACGTCGAGTACGAGGACGACGCGTACGACGACACCGAGTACGAAGAGGACTACTACGAGGACGACGACGAATACGACTACTACGACGACGACCCCGGCCAGGTGGTCGAGGTCGACGGCGAACTCCTCGACGACGACCCCGAACTCTTCCGCGAAGTACATCGGGCACCCGACGACGACTCCGAAATTCTCGACGCCGAAGTAGTAGAAGGCGACCACTGATTTCGTGAGGTCGGGGTAACTCCCGGGGTACCCCCAGAACTTTCGGTGCACCTGACCGCACCACGCGAATGGGACCGGGTGGGCTCTCAGCCCGGCGCCAAAGTTCCGGGGAGGCGGAACAGGCCGCTAAAGTTCCGGAGAGGCGGCACAGCTAGGCTCTAGGGCAGGCGGCTGCATCCCGCCGTTCCCTTTCCACCCCGATACACAGGGAGTAGTGCGCTGAGTTCCACGCCTGCCCAGCTGCTACCGCCGAGTGCGCCCGCGACGGTTGTCGTGCTCGCCTCCGGTACCGGTTCGCTGCTGCGTTCACTGCTCGAAGCCGCTCGGAAGCCGGATTATCCGGCCCGGGTCGTCGCCGTCGGACTGGATCGTGACTGCGCGGCCGCCGATCATGCCGAGGCCTTCGATATTTCGTCGTTCATGGTCGAGCTGAGCGATTTCGAGGATCGGGCGGCCTGGGATCAGGCGCTCACCGAGATCGTCGATGCCTTCGCACCGGATCTGGTGGTGTCCGCGGGTTTCATGAAGATCCTCGGCCCGCGCTTCCTGGAGCGTTTCGGCGGCCGCATTATCAATACCCATCCCGCGCTGCTGCCGGCTTTCCCGGGCGCGCACGGGGTGCGGGACGCGCTGGCGTACGGGGTCCGGGTCACCGGTTCGACCGTGCACCTCGTGGACTCGGGTATCGATACCGGTGCGATCCTCGCGCAGGAAGCGGTGGCGGTGCTGCCCTCCGATGACGAGGCCACCCTGCACGAGCGCATCAAGGTTGTGGAGCGACGGCTGCTGGCGGAGGTTGTCGCCGCTGTCGCGAACCGAGGCATTGTCTCCGATGGACGAAAGGCAGTTATCCCAGATGAGGTTCTCCGGTGAGTGAACGTAAGGCCATCAAGCGGGCTCTGGTCAGCGTCTACGACAAGACCGGTCTGATCGAACTGGCATCCGGCCTGCATGCCGCTGGTGTGGAGCTGGTGTCGACCGGCTCGACCGCGAGCAAGATCGCCGATGCCGGTATCCCGGTCACCAAAGTGGAAGACCTGACCGGCTTTCCGGAGACCCTGGACGGCCGGGTCAAGACCCTGCATCCGCGGGTGCACGCCGGCATCTTGGCCGACACCCGCAAGGATGAGCACCTCGATCAGCTCGTCGAGCTCGGTGTCGAGGCCTTCCAGCTCGTGGTGGTGAACCTGTACCCGTTCACTCAGACCGTCGCCAGTGGCGCGAGCATCGACGAGTCGGTCGAGCAGATCGATATCGGCGGGCCCTCCATGGTGCGCGCCGCCGCCAAGAACCACCCGTCGGTCGCGGTGGTCGTCGACACGCGTGAGTACGACCGCGTGCTGAAGTCGGTGCAGGACGGCGGCTTCACCTTCGCCGAGCGGACCACGCTGGCGGCCAAGGCTTTCCAGCACACCGCCACCTACGATGTGGCCGTCGCCAGCTGGATGACCAGTGTGGCCGTCCCGGCCGCGCAGGTTGCCGAGGGTGTGGAATCTGATGCGGCACAGCACTTCCCGGAATGGGTCGGCGCGACCTGGAACCGTGACTCGGTGCTGCGCTACGGCGAGAACCCGCACCAGGGCGCCGCGCTGTACACCAGCGAGGCGGGACCCGCGGGCCTGGCGCAGGCGGAGCAGTTGCACGGCAAGGAAATGTCGTACAACAACTACACCGATGCCGATGCCGCCTGGCGTGCCGCGTACGACTTCGACGAGCCCGCCGTGGCGATCATCAAGCACGCCAACCCGTGTGGGGTGGCCGTGGCCGCGGATATCGCCGAGGCGCACCGCAAGGCGCACGCCACCGATCCGGTCAGCGCGTACGGCGGCGTCATCGCGGCCAATCGCGAGGTGAGTGTGGAGATGGCCGAGCAGGTCGCCGAGATCTTCACCGAGGTCATCGTGGCGCCCGGCTATGCCAATGGTGCGGTGGAAGTGTTGCAGCGCAAGAAGAATGTGCGCGTGCTCGTCGCCACCCCCGCGCAGCGCCAAGGCGCGGAACTGCGTCCGATCAGCGGCGGCCTGCTGCTGCAGGATCGCGATATCCTGCACGCCGAGGGCGACAATGCGGCCACCTGGACGCTCGCGGCCGGTGAAGCCGCTGATGTGGAGACCCTGGCCGATCTCGAATTCGCTTGGCGCGCTTGCCGGGCCGTGAAGTCGAATGCCATTCTGCTGGCCCACGACGGCGCCGCCGTCGGTGTCGGTATGGGGCAGGTCAACCGCGTCGACTCGTGCAAGCTGGCGGTGGAGCGGGCCGGTGAGCGCGCCGCGGGTGCGGTCGCCGCGTCCGATGCGTTCTTCCCGTTCTCGGACGGTCCGCAGATTCTGGTGAGCGCGGGCGTGCGCGCCATCGTGCAGCCGGGCGGGTCGATTCGCGACAAGGACACCATCGAGCTGTGCCGTGAGGCCGGTGTCACGCTGTACCTGACGGGTTCGCGGCACTTCGCGCACTGAGGCACAAAGAATTTCGGAGCCGGTTGCCGGTCGCTGCTGCGATCGGCAACCGGCTCCGTTGTTTTCGGGACTACCGGTACGGAACTATTTGCCGCTCAATACTTTCCGGTCGGCCAGTGGGGCCTTGAGCTGGACTTCCAGGGTGCCGAAGACGGCGATCATGGTGCACATGCGGCCGACCGCGTCGGGGAGGGTGCCCGAGCGCAGGTTGACGGTGACGGTCTTGTCGGTCTCGTTGGTGGTGGCGTCCACGCCGTAGCACTCGGGGGAGCCGGTGGTGAAGTTGACCGCGATCTTGTTGTCCGCGACCCGGGTCCAGCTGTCGAACTGCAGGGCGTGCGGGTTCACAATGGTCGGATCGGCGGTGAAGGGGCGGCCCGGCTGGCCCTGCGGGGCTTCGGTGGGGTCTTGGACGGCCGAGGTCTCGGTGCTCGTTTTCGGCTGGTCGGCAGTCTTTCCGGTGTCTCCGCAGGCGGCCACGGTCACGCTCAGGAGTGCGGCCGTGGTGGTGGCGATCAGGGCGCGGCGGCCCCAGGTCCCGTACATGGCCACCACCCTAACGGTCCGACCGGTCGGGGCGGATATGTCCGCGTGGCGAACACCCAGCGACAGTGAGCCAAATTATCCGAGGACTCGGCGCGTAATCACCACGCGGACCGGGGGCGGACCAGTAACCTCGATACCAGATGTGCGAATGCACTTACGCGCCATCGACTTATCTAATGATCTCCCCTTCCGGAAAGGACACACCGTGGGCGACGCATTGAAGGTTGGCGAAGAACTCGGTCTCGGACAGTCGCTCAAGGGCGGCGCTTATTCCCTGACTCTGCAAGATGATGGCAACCTCGTGTTGTCGGACCCCAGCGGCAAGGTCGAGTGGGCCTCTGGCACCAACGGCAAGGGTGTCACCCGCGCCGCGCTGCAGGCCGACGGCAACTTCGTCCTGTACAAGGAAGACGGCGGCGCCGAGTGGTCCACCAGCACCGACGGCAAGGGCGTCGAGCGCCTCGTCGTCCAGCCGGACCGCAATGTTGTGCTGTACGGCTCTGACGGCAGCGGCGTCTGGTCGACCGGCACCAATACCGACAGCCCGATCCAGGCCGAGACCGAGACGGTCGCCGCCGCGATCGACGAGCCCGCGCCGGCTCCGGTCGAGGCTCCGCCGGCCGCGCAGACCTACACGGTCGAGCCGGGCGACACCCTGTGGGCCGTTGCCGAGCGCTTCTACGGCGACGGCAACCGCTACCAGGAGATCGCCAACGCCAGCGGTATCTCCAACCCCGACGCCATCGACGTCGGCCAGGTCCTGACCATCCCGTAAATCGCGGATGCGTCACACCAACTGAATGCGAGTCCCCGAGTGCGATGCACTCGGGGACTCGCTGATTCCGGGAGAAACAACTCTCGCCCCCGAACCCCGAACCCCGAACCTGCTGGGTCTCGCGCCCTGAAGTCCTCGGGGGCCTTGGCTTGCTTCCCGCATACAAGCGCCCCAGATGCGAAAGCATCTGGGGCGCTTCAATTTTCGTCCAGTGGACGGGCCGGTAGCTACCGGCTCGTGAACGGCAGCAATGCCATTTCGCGGGCGTTCTTCACCGCGATGGCGACCTGGCGCTGCTGCTGTGGGGTCAGGCCGGTCACGCGGCGGCTGCGGATCTTGCCGCGGTCGGAGATGAACGTGCGAAGCAGGTTCACGTCTTTGTAGTCGACGATTTCGATACCGGCCGCGATGAGGGGGTTCTTCTTGGGCTTGCGGCCCGCTTCGGCCCGGACCTTCTTCGACGGTGCTCGCTTCACTGCCATGTCAGCGGTTCCTTACTCACGAGATCTGTGGATGGTTACCAGCTCGATTTGTGTACACCGGGCAATTCCCCGCGGTGAGCCATCTCGCGTACGCGTATTCGTGAGAGGCCGAACTTCCGGAGATGACCACGGGGGCGACCGTCCGTGGCGTCCCGATTGCGCAATCGTACCGGACTGGCATCCCGCGGCTGCCGGGCCAGGGCGGCCTGTGCGGTGGCCCGATCCTCCGCTGAGCTGGTGGGTTTGCGGATGATCTCCTTCAGTTCCGCGCGCCGCTCGGCGTAGCGGGCGACAATCTCTTTGCGCTCTTCGTTTTTGGCGATCTTCGATTTCTTGGCCATGTCACCGGCCCTCGCGGAATTCGACGTGCTTACGGACGACGGGGTCGTACTTGCGCAGCGTCATGCGGTCCGGGTTGTTGCGCCGGTTCTTGCGGGTGACGTAGGTGTACCCGGTCCCCGCGGTGGATACGAGTTTGACGATCGGCCGGAGTTCGGTCGATTTCGATGCCATCGGTGTCTCCTCAGATCTTCTGGCCGCGAGCCCGCAGCCGGGCTACGACCGCCTCGATGCCGTCGCGGTCGATGGTTTTGATGCCCTTGGCGGAGACGTTGAGCGTGATGCGGCGGCCTTCGCTGGGCAGGTAGTAGGTCTTGCGCTGGATATTGGGGTCCCAGCGCCGGTTGGTCCGGGTGTGTGAGTGCGACACGGACTTGCCGAACCCCGGCTTGCGACCGGTGACCTGGCAGATGGCCGACATGGACGCCCCTTTCTGATGATGACAATCGTTTTCGACAACGGGTTTATTCCAATGTACGCTGGGCCCTCGGTAAATGAAAATCATTGTCGAAAGGGGTACCGGTGCCATCTCCCACACCCGTGCTGGTCATTGCGGGACTCCCCGGCCGGGCCACGGACGGCGTGCGGCATGCGGCCCGCCGGCTGGGCGCGGAGCCCGGCACCGTCGTGGTCCGTCACGATCTGACCGAACTGCGCGAAGGCGTGGTGCGCCGCACGGTGTGCCACAGCGGTCGTGAGGAGGTGACCGTGCTGGAGCTCGCACATGGCTGCGTCTCCTGCACGCTGCGCGCCGATCTGCTGCCCTACCTGTGCCTGCTCGCGCAGCGGGATTCGGTGCGGCGCATAGTGCTTGCGCTGGATCCGGCCTTCGAGGCCGAAGCCGTCTGCCAGGCCATTCGCGATGTGGTGGTCACCGGCGTGGCCGGCCGGGTCGACGGACCGGCCGCGCGCAATGTGCGTATCGAAGCCGTGCTCACCTGCCTGGACGCCCGCGACTGGCTCGCCGACGCCACCGGTGACGAAACCCTCGCCGAGCGCGGCCATGCCACCGTCGACGACGATCGCACCATGGCTCAGCTGGCGGTCGGCCAGGTCGAATTCGCCGATGCCCTACTGGGTTTCGACGGCGGTGCGGATCCGGGCGAGCGCCTGCGGACGGCCGCGGTACTGGCCCGCCTGGCGCCCGGCGCACCCATCGCCTGGCTGGATGAGCCCGCATCGCTCGGCGTGCACGCGCCCTCCGAAATGCTGCGTGCCGACGCGCTTTTCGGCCTGCTCGACCGGATCCCGTCGGATGCGCGCCGGGGCGCGGGCTTCGATCCACACACTTCCCTGCTGCGCGGCCAACCGCCGCTGGAGCCGGATTGCGGTGTGGCACTGCTGGAATTCGACACCGACCGCCCCTTCCATCCCGACCGCCTGCACTCGGCCATCGATGTGCTGCTGGACGGTGTGGTGAGCGCCCGCGGCCGCGTCTGGCTGGCCACCCAGCCCGACGATGTGGTGTGGCTGGAGTCGGCGGGCGGCGGCCTGCGGGTCGGCGGCGCCGGAAAGTGGCTGGCCGCCATGACTTCCGGGGAACGCGCCGAGGTCGATCCCGAACGCGATCTCATGGCCGCACTGCGCTGGAACGAGCATTTCGGCGACCGGCACACCTCGCTGGTGATCCTGGTCCACGAGGCCGATGCCGAGGAGATCCGCCATGCCCTGCACTGGGCACTGGTGGACGACGACGAACTGCGGCAGGTGCGTTTCGCGCCGGACCGCGTCGCCGGCTGGCCGGACCCGTTCGGGGAACAGCACGAGGAGCCTTGCGACACAACCCGATCCACGCCGGTGACCGGCGACGGCGGTTCCCGCCAGAACGAAAGGTGATGCGATGAAACAGGGAATCCACCCCGATTACCATCCGGTGGTCTTCGAGGACGCGAGTACCGGAAAGCGTTTCCTCACCCACTCGACCGCGACCTCCGACCGGTCGGTGGAATGGGAGGACGGCAATTCTTATCCGCACATGATCGTCGATGTGACTTCCGATTCGCATCCGTTCTGGACGGGTTCACAGCGAGCCCTCGATACGGCGGGCCGCGTGGAGAAGTTCGAACGCCGATACGGCAAACGCATACGCGGCGAAAGTAATTCGACCGCAGGACAGGAGAACTGATATGGCTGTTCCGAAGCGGCGGATGTCGCGTTCGAATACCCGTAGTCGCCGTGCACAATGGAAGGCCACTCCGCCCGATCTTGTTCCGGTCACGGTGGCCGGCGTAGTGCATCGCGTACCGCGCAAACTGGTGCGCGCGGTGCAGCGCGGATTGATCGATCTCGACAAGCTCTGAGTGGTCCCGCGCAGGGACAACGCGGAGGCGCCGGGTGTTCTCGCGAACATCCGGCGCCTCTGCGGCAGGGGTCAGCCTTCCTTGGCTGCCAGGTCCGCGAGGGTGGCGGCGAGCCGGAAGTACTTGTTCTTGGCCAGGTCGGCGATGGTCTTCACACCGAGGGCCTCGAGCAGTTGAACGTCGTGCTTCTCGGTGAGTCCGGCCAGCGCCGACGGCGGGGCCGCGAGGATCTCCGCGAGGGTCTTGCTTTCGTACGCCTTGTCGAGAGCTTTGTCGAGTACCACGTTGACGGCCACTTGAGCCTCCTTCGATAGAGCACGTTCGGACCCAGCCGACGATAGTGGGAATGTCGCTGCGCCACCATAGATCTGCTCATGTGTTGCGCGGGGGCAGCTTGCCTGCCTTTGTGCGGTGGGTCGAAAAAGTCTTCTCAAAGTTGTGAATTCGTGCTGTTGCGGCGGTATCCTCGTGGCCGAGGGCGGGTTCTTCTGACAACAGAAGAACCCGCTCATCGCCACTTTCCGGGGAGTTCACGCGCATTGCCTGCCGGAGAAATTCCGACAAATCAACCAATTCGGTTGTCCACTGTGGCAACAGGACTGGCCGCTGTGGTGGTTTGTCCGTTCTTGGGGCTTTCGCCCCATCCGGGCAGCGGCAGTGCCGGCAGCAGCTGTTCCAGTCGCGCCAGTTGATCCGCGACGGCCATGGCGGGCCCCTCGATGAGCGAGAGCGGGAAAGGCCAATGGCTACCGCCGGACAGCCGAACCACCTCACTGCTCAGCTCGTGGGTCGTCGCCTCCAGATCGCTGATCTCCGTGCGCAGTTCGTCGATCTTGGCGAGTGCGGCGGCCAGACCGTCCACCACGGTCTTGTGCCGGCCGGCCGGATCGTCACCGAGTTGCGGCCAGCCGGTCAGTCCGGGGCCGCGCAGCTGGGTTTGGATATCACGCAGTATTTGGTCCTGTTCGGGCGTCAAGTCCTGTTCCTCCGGTTCGAAGTCCCATTGGCCGAAATCCATGTGGTCGGTTTCGTTCACATCGCACTGCACGTCGGCGACCGTGACCTGCGCCCCGGTCTGCAGCAGCTGCGCACGTGGCTCCCGATTGCTGCCCGACCACGCCACCGTCTGCCAGGCCCAGGCCGCCGCCCCGGCGTCGAGTGCCCGGCTCACCGGCCAATACCCACCGTAGATACCGACATTCGCGGGCCCCAGCACGGTGGCGGCGCCCTGGAGATAGGCATTGATGGCGGCCTGCTGCGACGGCGAGGCGTCGAAGTCCGCGGAGAAGTAGATGGGCCGATCCGGCCGCCCGCCGCAGCGCAACACCACGGCCAGCCCGGCGCGCGCATCGGTGACACCCGCGCCGAAACCATCGAGCATGCGTGCGGCGGTGGTCTCCCAGTTGGCCACGATCGACACCTGGTTCGCGCGTAGATCGTCGGCCTCGGCGGGCATGAGCAGCTTGCCCGGCAGGGTGGGTCCGCCATCGGAGAGATAGCGGATGACGAAATCGAAACCGGCCGCCCGGATGGCGCTCGCGGGGGGCCGACCTGCGGCGTAATCCAGCCCGAAACGCATGACAGTCACTGTAATTCGCGGGACATGCCGTGGGTGCCGCATTCCCGAAGTCGGGGGTCATCGACCGGCCGAACTCTCTGAATTTGTCGAGACGGAGTGGTTGACTGGGTGCGGTTGTGTGAGCGGCGTCACGTCAGCCTTTTCGTTTGCACTTACAAATGTCTTTGCATTACTTCAGAAACGGAGATAACCGATGCCTGTTCGCAACGAGGCGTGGCCCCCGGGTACACCGTGCTGGGTCGACTGCCAGGTCGACGATCCGGCCAAGGCCGGTGAGTTCTACGCGGAACTGTTCGGCTGGGACGTACACGGCGGCGGGGAAGACACCGGGGGATATCTGATGGCCCTGCGGAAGGGGCAGGCCATCGCGGGCGTCGGCCCGAAACCCGAAGCGGGCGTGCCCTCGGTATGGACCACCTACTTCGCGGTCGAGGACGCCGATGCCAGTGCGGCGCGCGTCACCGCCGCGGGCGGGCGAATGCTGGTGCCGCCCTTCGACGTCATGGAATTCGGCCGCATGTTCGTCGCCGCCGACGTCTCCGGCGCACCCTTCGCGGTGTGGGAGGCGCAGGCGCACAATGGCGCGGCCGTGCACAACGAGCACGGAGCCTACGTCTGGAACGATCTGCACACCGGCGACTACGAGGCCGCGAAGACGTTCTACTCCAGTGTCTTCGGCTTCAGCGTCACCGAATTCGACGATGCGGCAATGCGTTACGGCACGCTGGTGCCGCCCGGGGCCGTCGCGCCGGTCGCCGGCATCAATGACGACACCGTCAACGGCGCCGCACCCGAGCAGCCGTACTGGCTCACCTGGTTCCAGTTCGACGGACTCGACGAGGGCTTGCGCCGCGCCGAGGAGCTGGGCGCGACCGTGCTTCTGCCCGCCCAGGACGGACCGTTCGGCCACATGGCGATTCTGGCCGCGCCGCAGGGAGAGTTGTTCGCACTGCTCGACCCGAACAAGACGGTGGGGGAGACGTCCGCTCCGGAGGGCTGAACCGCGCGGGGCCGCATACGCCTCGGGCCGGATCACCTCGTCGGAACGACGGCAGATGATCCGGCCCGAGAGACGGTAGTGGTCGGCGTCAGCGCGCGGACACCTTGGTGCGACCGCTCTTTCGTGACGAGACCGCCAGCGAGGCGCTGTGCGCCAGATCGATATCGGCCGTGATCGGCGCCTGCCGGGCTTCCCGCCGGTCCGGCGCGACGAGGATCGCGGTGATCGGAACGGCAAGCGACAGTGAGCCGATGATGAAGAACGGCACGAAGAAGTTGAAGAGGTCGTCACCCTTCGGCAGCGACGCGGTCGGATCCACGTGTACCTGCAATCCGGTGAGTCCGGCGTAGTGCATGCCGGTCACCAGAATGGCGTAGGCCAGCGACCCTGCCATGAGCACCGGCACCGACTTCGCCCACAGGCTGAACCACAGCAGCAGCGCCGACAGCAGTGCCGCGATCACGTACACCGCGACCACCGACACCAGGCTGCGGTCGGTGGTGCCCTGCACGCGCACCGCCGAAAGCAGCAGCAGGTGAACCGATCCCAGTCCGCCCGCCGTGACCAGCGAGGCGGCTGTCAGTCGCCACCAGTTCAGGACCTTGCCCGCGATCACCAGGCCCGCGAACACCGTCAAACCCGACAGCGCCGAGAACAGCGTGGTCAGCAGGCTGTCATAGCGGACTTGGCTGCCCTTCACGCTGAAGCCGAGCATCGATACGAACACCGGCATGGCCATGCCGACGCCGCCGATGGAACTGGCGGCCACGAACAGCCACAGCAACCGGAATCGGAGCGTGACCGATTTGGTGGACTGGCGAATACACGCCAGCCCACACGACGCACCGGCCACCGACACGATCAGTGCCAAGCCGATGACCCAGTAGCCCATTGAGAAATAGATCACCCGGAAACCCCTGCCTACCTACGTAATCTCCAGCTGCGAGCGTGAATGTCTAGCTGCGGCGCGCTGTTTCGCGCTGTGCGTTCATCAGCCGTTCGATCGCGTACTCGGTGACCGCCGCCAGTGTCCGCCGGACCTCACCCGCGTCCCGCGCGTCGATGTCGACAATCGGCACCCCCTCGCGCACGCTGAGGGCCTCTCGCAGTTCGGCGACCGGGAAGCGCGGCGCGTTCGGAAAGCGGTTCACCGCAATGAGGAACGGCAGCGACTTGGCCTCGAAGAAATCGACCGCGGCGAAGCTGTCCTCGATGCGACGGGTGTCGACCAGCACCACCGCGCCGATGGCGCCCTTGATGAGGTCGTCCCACATGAACCAGAACCGGCGCTGGCCGGGCGTGCCGAAGAGGTACAGCACCATATTGCCGGGCAGGATGATGCGCCCGAAATCCATGGCCACCGTGGTGGTTTCCTTGCCCGGCGTGGCAGCGAGGTCGTCGACCCCGTCCGACATGGCGGTCACCATGGCCTCGGTGCGCAGTGGCACGATCTCCGAGACCGCGCCGACGAAGGTGGTCTTGCCGGCGCCGAAGCCGCCCGCCACCACGATCTTGGTGGAGGCGACGGTCCGGAACTCCTCGCCCGGACGGGGCGGGTACTGCTGCTGCGCTACACCCGGATTCGCGAACTGCTGGCCGGGATACTGGGGCCCGCCGTTGGGGTACTGCGGCGCACCCCCGTTGTAGCTCCCGCCGTCAAAGGGCGCGGAGTCCATGCAGGGTCCTCTCCATCAAAGAGCGGCGCTCGTCGAAAGTCGCCTGATCGCTCAGAGTCGAATGCACGCGGAGGGTCCCGGCGACGACGAGATCACCGATCACCACCCGGACCATGCCCAGAGGTCGCTGCAGGTGCGCCGCGATCTCGGCGACCGACAGCCGGGCAGTGCCCAGCCGCAGGATCTCGGTGCGGATATCACCCGCGGGCCAGTCGAAATGAGCGGTGTAGGAAAGTGTTTCGACGACCGCCTCGAGCGGCAGATCAACTGCCGGCTCGGTGCGGCCGGAGGTCAACGCATAGGGCCGGACACGGCTGGTGGGCCGAGTGCCTCCGACTCCTCCGTTCGGAGTTGTCATCGGCGGCTCATCAGGCAGTTCGGGCAGTGGCCTGCACCACCGACCCGACCCGGTCGACCAGCAGCGCCATCTCGTAGCCGATTCGGCCGATGTCGTGCTGTTTATTGGCCAGCACCGCCAGGTGCGAGCCGTTGCCGACGGTCATGACGAGCAGGTAGCCGCGCTGCATTTCGACGATGGACTGCATGACCTTGCCACCGTCGAAAAGCTGTGCCGCACCGGCCGAGAGGCTGGCCAGACCGGCGGTGACCGCGGCGAGCTGTTCGCCCCGATCGGCCGGCAGATGCGGACTGGTCGCCTGCATAAGTCCGTCGGCCGAAACCAGGACCGCATGCGAGACACCGGGCACTTCGCGGGTGAAGCGGGTGACCAGCCAGTTCAGATTCTCATCGGTGGTGGTGCGCTGGGAGTCGGTCATGCATGCCCTCCGTCTGTGTACTGCGAGTCTGCGCGTCCAGAGCGAACGCCACTGAGGTGCCTCGTCAAGCTGTTACGGATCTCATCCGGATTGCGGGCGCCGGTCTCGTCCTCCTGCGCCACCGCGCCGGGCACCAACTGAGCTCCCGGCCGCCGGATCGGCAAACCGCCCTGTGTTGTGGAACTGGAGGTCGGATTGGCGGCTTCCGCGGCGGCGGCCCAGCCGGCATCCGAGGTCGACGACCATTCCGCACTATCGTCCTGGCCACCACCGGAGGCCGGTTCCACCAGCCACTCCGAGACCATGCGCTGATAGATCGGGCTCCCCGACATGACGGCGTCACCGGCCGGGCGCTGCGCGGGCTGCGGTTGCTGTTGCGGCTGCTGCTGTTGCGGCTGGGGCGCTTGCCCCCGCTGCGGGAGCGGGGCGGCCACGGGCTCATTGCCGAAACCGTGGCTGTTGCCGTTGCCGTTGCCGAAACTGTTCCCGAGGCCGTTCACAGTGGCGCCGTTGCCATTACCTGCCGTGTCGCGGTAGGTATCACCGCTGGTCAGCCCGTTTGCATTGGCCACGTTGCCATTCGGCTCGGTACCGGCCGGGCTGCCGCTGTCGTTCCCGAACGCGCTGTAACCGTTCGCGAAGTAGCTGCCCGTGTCCTCGTCGCCGGTGCTGCCGGCGTCGTAACCGTTCCCATTGCCGCCGTTGCCGTTACCGTCGTTGCCCACCGGTGCGGCCGGGCTCACGGGGGCAGCCGGCTCGGGCTGCTGTATCTCGTGCTGTCCGGTATCGCCCCAGAAGTCGACCGGCGGTTGCGTCTGCGGACCCACGACGCTGTAGGTCGCGGTGGGATCGCCGGCGCCCGCGAAGGCATCGACGAAATTGTCCGTATACGGCTTCTCGGCACCGAAACCGGTGATGACGGGCTGCTCGCCGGTATCGCCGGGCGTCTTGCGCTGCGGCAGTCCGGAGCTGGTGACCCCGAACCGGCCGGTGGTCACGACCTCCGGCGGATTCGGCACCGGCATCAGCCGCGGCGGTGCGATAACAGGCTGCGGTGCGGACGCCGGAGCTTGCGGCAGCGTCGAGACCGTGGCGCCCGGAGCCACCGCCCCGGGCGCCACGGGCAGTGCCGCGGTGACCGGGAACTGACCGGTATTGCCGGTATCGCCGCCACGTTCCGGCGCGGGCGAGACCAGGGTGCCCGGCAGATGCACGCTGGCGGTGATGCCCGGCTGCTGCACCATGGCCGAGGTGCGGCGCAGGCTCACGGTGATGTTGTGCCGCTTGGCGAGCCGGCCGACGACGAACAGACCCATGCGGCGGGCGGTCTCGACATTGACCTCACCACCGGAGGCGAGCCGGTCGTTGATGGACTGCAGGTCTTCGGCATTCATGCCGAGGCCCCGGTCGGTGATCTCGATGAGGTAGCCCCCGTCCACGGCGCGCGCCACGGACACCGCCACCGGAGTGGACGGCGGGGAGTAGCGCAGTGCGTTGTCGATCAACTCGGCCAGCAGGTGTTCGATATCGACGGCCGGTTCACCGGCGACGATGCCGTCGGGCACGGTGCCGATCTCCGCGCGCTGGTAGTCCTCGACCTGCGAGACCGAGGACCACAGCATGTCGGAAAGCGGCACCGGTGTGAGATGTCCACGGCGCAGCGCGGTTCCGGCCAGCACCAGCAGGTTGTCGCCGTTGCGGCGCATGCGGGTGGCGAGGTGATCGAGGCGGAACAGGCTCTGCAGGCGCTCGGAGTCGTCCTCGTCGCGCTCCAGCTCCTCGATCAGCGTCAGCTGCTGTTCGACGAGCGATTGGCTACGGCGGGACAGGGTCTCGAACATATTGCCGATCTGCAGTCGCAGCCGGGCCTGTTCGGCGGCGAGGTGCAGCGCCTGGGTGTGGATATCGTCGACGGCGCGGGCCAGCTGCCCGATCTCCTCGGTGGTGTGCACGTCGACCGGAGTGATCTCGGGGGTGGCGCCGCCATTGCGCACCACTTCGAGTTCCTGCGGCAGGTCGATGTGCGCGACCTGGAGGGCATCCCGGCGCAGGCGCCGGACCGGCACGACCAGTGAGCGCGCCACCACCAGGGCGAGCGCCAGACCGGCCAGCAGCATGCCGATAACGATGGAGGTATCGCGCAGCACCGTATTGCGGGCATCGGTGCTGAGCTGAGCGAGCTTGGCGTCCAGCGCGATTCCGATATCGGCCATAACCGAGTGGTAGCCGTTGAGGCTGGCATTGACCGCGTCGCTCATGGCCGGGACCGCGGACGGATCAGGCACGCCCTGAGCCAGGATGCCGATACGGACGTTCGCGGCGTCCCGGAGTCCGCCGTCGCCCTGCGCCGCATCCGGGTACAAGCTGTGATAGACCTCGAGCAGGGTGATCTCGGCGCCGATCGAGGTGAGCAGCCGGACCTTCAGAGCCTGATTGGTCGCGATCCCCGGGGTGGCCAGCATGGTGCGTTCCTGGGTGAGCAGGCGCCCGGCGGTCATCAGGGTGCCCTGCTGCAGGAACAGCTGCTGCACACGCAGATCCGAGACCGACTGCGAGGTCGAGAGCGCGGACTGGATCTTCTGCGAGACCGCCTCCGACTGGTCGGCCACCGCCTGCGCGGAGCCGCTGTGCCGGTTGTTGCGCATGGTCTTGGCCATGGTCATGGCCTGTTCCAGCTGCTGCACGATGGTGGCGTCCACCTTGGAGGCGCGTAGCAGCATATCGAGGTCCGCGGCGGCCTGATCGAACTTTCCGGCGGCGGCGTCGATGACAGGATCAGCGTCCGGGTTGCCCCAGCCGTCGATCGTCTGCACGGCGAGTTCCTGTGTTGCGGACTCGAATTTGATTGTTGGGCCCATTACGGCGGCCTGTTCCGTACCGGCGCTCAGGTTGTTGATCGTTTGCAGCTCGGAGTTGATGCGCAAGACCGCGAAGGTCGAGGCGAGCAACACCGGGAGCACCAGAACGATGCCGACCTTGCGTGTGACGGGCCAGTTGGACAGGCTGAATTGCCAGGACCGGGGTGTCGCTTCCATCCCGCTGCCGTCGCCTCCGCTTTTCACGAGTGACCCCCAGGTCGTATGCGGTTGTGCGGCGTAGGGCAGAACCCCGCGCGGAACCAACTAGAGGTCTTCTTTTCCGGCCTGCAACATACCGCGCGGGCTGTGTAACGGCAATTCGAGCAACTCGCTGTACACGACTCCGAATACAGCCGCGCGCAACGTTTTTCGAATACCGAAAGCCGGCCTCGTACCCCGCGTTCATCGGAGCCCCGTGAAACTCGCTGGTCACCGCCGGATCCTGTCCGGCGTGTCGAAGGGGCCCTTCTCAGTCACCTCTCAGTCGCTGTGGGCAGACTGGAGGCCATGCGGATTTTGGTAGTCGACGACGACCGCGCGGTCCGGGAGTCGCTGCGTCGCTCGCTGACCTTCAACGGCTACACCGTCGAGCTCGCGGTCGACGGTGTGGACGCACTCGAGAAGACCACCAGCTCGCGACCCGATGCTCTGGTACTCGACGTGATGATGCCCCGCATGGACGGGCTCGAGGTGTGCCGCCGGCTCCGCAGCACCGGCGATGATCTGCCGATTCTGGTACTCACGGCACGGGATTCGGTCTCCGAGCGGGTAGCCGGACTCGATGCCGGCGCCGACGACTATCTGCCCAAGCCGTTCGCCCTGGAAGAGCTGCTGGCCCGGCTGCGGGCGCTGCTGCGCCGCACCACCGTCGACCAGATGGAGGGGTCGGAGGCCATGCAGTTCGCCGACCTGTCGCTGGATCCGGTCACCCGCGAGGTGCTGCGCGGCGAACGGTCGATCAGCCTGACCCGCACCGAATTCTCGCTGCTGGAAATGCTGATGGCCAATCCGCGCCGGGTGCTCACCCGCAGCCGCATTCTCGAAGAGGTCTGGGGCTACGACTTTCCGACCTCCGGCAATGCGCTGGAGGTGTACATCGGGTATCTGCGCCGCAAAACCGAAGCCGAGGGTGAGCCGCGACTCATTCACACCGTGCGCGGCGTCGGGTACGTGCTGCGCGAGACCCCGCCGTAGGGGCCGGGTTAGTGGGCAGAAGTATTCCGCGGCGGCCGCTGGTCGCCGGACTCGGCAATTCGCCGGAACCCGATATGCGCCCGCCGATGCCGTTGACACGTTCGGTATCGCTGCGCTGGCGGGTGACGCTGCTGGCCGCCTCCGTGGTGGCCGTCGCCGTCGCCTTCACCTCCATTGCCGCCTATGCGATGGTGGCGCGCTCGCTGTACGCGGATGTGGATTCGCAACTGCGCGCACGGGCTTCGCTGATGATCGACAACAACTTCGATTCGCTCGGCTTCCAGTCGATCGTGCTGGCCGGGCTGTACTCGAATGATGTCGGTGTGGCGCTGATCTTCCCGGACCTGTCCCCGTATGTGCCGCCGCAGACCACGAATCCGCCGGTGGGCAAACAGGAATTGGCAGTGGCACGCGGGGAGATCGGCTTCTCGCTGCGCACCGTCGACAATCAGCGAGTACTGGCGCGGCGCACGCATTCCGGTTCCACCCTGGTGGTTTCGCAGCGACTGCAGCCCACTCGGGAGGTGCTGGATCGGCTGGCGTGGTTGCTGTTCGTGGTCGGCGGTTGCGGGGTCATGCTCGCCGCGGCCGCGGGAACAGCGGTGGGCCGCACGGGTTTGCGGCCTATCGCCCGGCTGACCGCAGCCACCGAACGAGTGGCCCGCACCGATGACCTGACTCCTATTCCGGTGACCGGTGATGATGAACTCGCCAGGCTCACTGAGAGTTTCAACACGATGTTGCGCGCGCTGACCGAATCTCGTGAGCGGCAGCGGCGTTTGGTGGCCGATGCCGGTCATGAGCTGAAGACGCCATTGACGTCTTTGCGCACGAATATGGAGTTGTTGATCGCTTCGTCGCGTCCGGGTGCGCCGAGTATTCCGGATGAGGACATGGTCGAGTTGCGTTCGGATGTGATGGCGCAGATCGAGGAGTTGTCCACGCTGGTGGGCGATCTGGTGGACCTGGCGCGCGAGGACGCCCCCGATCTCGTCTACGAGCAGGTCGATATCGGCGAAGTGGCCGAGCGCTCACTGGAACGGGCGCGGCGCCGGCGCAGCGGCGTCGAATTCGATGCCCAGCTGCTGCCCTGGTTCGTCTTCGGCCACGAGGCCGGGCTCGAGCGTGCCATCCTCAATGTGCTCGACAATGCCGCCAAATGGAGTCCGGCGGGCGGCACGGTGCGAGTCACCATGCGCGAGGCCGGGCGCGGACTGCTGGAGCTGGCCGTCGACGATGCCGGACCCGGCATTCCGCCGGCCGAGCGCGAGCTGGTGTTCGAACGCTTCTATCGGACCATGACCTCGCGCTCCATGCCCGGCTCCGGCCTGGGCCTGGCCATCGTGAAGCAGGTGGTGACCAAGCACGGCGGCACCATCAGCATCGATACTTCCGACCGCGGGGGCGCTTTGATCCGTATCGTGCTGCCTGGAGAAGGCACACCCTTCGCGGTCCCCGAGACCTGATTTCCGGAAAGCCTCCGGAAAAAACCAGCACGGTCTCAGTCCGCTCTCAGTCGTCACCGCCACTCTTGGCTACGAGACTCGAGGAGAAACGAGAAACATGACCGAGGATTCGAAGCGGGGCACCGAACCAGGCGCCTCCTCTGCGCAGCCCGACCACCGCGATGTGCAGCCCGACCCCCGCGATGCCGACCGGTCGTTCGTCGACCCGTCCGCCTCTCCCGCGTCCCCGGCTCATGGTGGCTCCGACTCCGGCACGTCCGCACCGTCCGCCGAATCGGCCACGCCGCTCGCCGCTCCCGCCGAGGGCGCCTCCGCAGAGCCTGCCGCGGCCCCCAGCGCACCGGCACAGCCCTATCAGGATTCGGCCTGGGCCCGCGGCGGCCAGAGCTCCGGTGCGCCCTACCCGGGCTACCAGGCGGGCCAATCCGCTCCCGGCTTCGGCGGCCCGAGCGGTTCCGGCTACGGACCCGGCCCGTCCGCACCCCAGGGCTACCCCGCCCCGGGCTTCGGCGGCCAGCCCTACGGCGCGGCTCCGGCCGGCTACGGCGGCGTGGATCCCTCGGGAGTGCATGCCACAGAACAGTTTCCGGCCTCCGGCACCGAACAGCTTCCGGTAGGCGCCTACGGACAGCCGTACGGTCCTGCCGGGTATGCGCAGGGCGGGCATCCGCCCACCGAGCCGATCTTCGGCGGCCCGATCGGCCCGGGTGGGCCGCCCAACGGTCCCGGCGCCGGATACCCCGGTGCACCCGGTGCGCCCGCACCCAAGCGGCCCTTCCGGACCGGCCTGGTGGTGGGCGCGGTGGCGCTGGCGCTGCTGAGCGGTGGCATCGGCGGGGCGGTCGGCTCGCTGGCCACTCGCGACAACAACGGCAACTCGCTGACCAATGCCCTGGACGGCCCGCAGCCGAAGGTGAACACGGTGGCCAATGCGCCCGCCGGTTCGGTACAGGCCGTCGCGCAGAAGGTGCTGCCGAGCGTCGTCATGATCAAGGTGGCCAGCAGTAAGGCCGAGGGGGAGGGGTCCGGCGTGATCCTGTCCACCGACGGCCTGATCCTGACCAACAATCACGTCGTCAGCGGTGCGGGGCCGAACGCGCAGATGCAGGTGGCCTTCAGCGACGGCAGCCTGGTCACCGCGAAACTGGTGGGCGCGGATCCGGTCTCGGATCTGGCGGTCGTCAAGGTCGACGGTAAGCAGGGCCTGACCCCCGTCGAACTCGGTGCGTCGGCGAGCCTGCAGGTCGGCCAGTCGGTAGTGGCGGTCGGTTCACCGCTCGGACTGGCGGGCACGGTGACCACGGGCATCGTCTCCTCGCTCAACCGGCCGGTATCGACCAGTGGTGAGCCGGGTTCGCAGGGCACGGTCATCGACGCCATTCAGACCGACGCCGCCATCAACCCGGGCAACTCCGGTGGTGCGCTGGTTGATATGAACGGCAAGCTGATCGGCATCAATACCGCCATCGCCACCCTCGGGACGTCGGAGGCCGCGGGTGCACAGAGCGGGTCCATCGGTCTCGGGTTCGCCATTCCGGTCGATACCGCGCGCCGGGTGGCCGATGAGCTGATCAAGAACGGCAAGGCCACCTACGCACAGATCGGTGTGAAGGTCCGCGCGCAGGACGACGCCAACGGGGCTCGCGTCCTCGAGGTGACCGCGGACGGTCCGGCCGCCAAGGCCGGTGTCCCCAACAATGTGATCGTCACGAAACTCGATGACCAGGTTATCGATTCGGGCAATGCACTGATCGCCGCGGTGCGCTCGCACCGGCCGGGCGACAAGGTCAAACTGACCTTCACCGATGATCAGGGCAAGAATGCCAAGACCGTCGATGTAACCCTCGGAGAGGCGGCATCCTGATGCAGCACGAGACCGGACAGACCCCGATGCCGGCGATTCGGGTCACCGCGGAAGGCGGCTGGGAGCTGTTGTCCGACAAGGGTGCTCTCTTGTCGGGCACGGGCGACGTGTTGTCGGGCGGGGACGCTACGGTGAGCACCATGGAAATCGATGCCGCTGTGGCGGGCCGTGCTCTTGTCGTGGTCGTCGACGACCGAACCGCCCACGGTGGCGAGGACTCTTTCGGTCCGCTGGTCACCGAACTACTCACCGAGGCGGGGTTCCTGGTCGATGCTTCGGTCTCCGTTCAGGCCGATGAGGTGGAGATTCGCAATGCGCTCAACACCGCGGTCATCGGTGGTGTCGATCTGGTGATCTCGGTCGGCGGCACGGGTATGTCGCCGCGCGATGTCACGCCCGAGGCCACCGAGGAGGTGCTGGACCGGTTGCTCCCGGGTATCAGCGAGGCGCTGCGCGCGTCCGGGCTGTCGTCGGGTTCGCTGGAGGCCGGCCTGTCGCGCGGTCTGGCCGGCGTCTCGGGCAGCACGCTGGTGGTGAACCTGCCGGGTTCGCGGGCCGCGATCCGCGACGGTATGGCGACCCTGGGCCCGCTGGCCAGCAAGGTCATCGACGAGCTCTCCGGTCTGGCGGAATGACCTCCGAGTCCGACCGTTCTTCCGACGAACCCCGCCCGGCAGCGCGCCGAGCGGGGTCTCGTCGTTTATCGGCGGCCGATGCCGCCAAGCTGGCGGCCGTCTTCGGTGATGCGCTGCCCACTACCACCGGTGACGAGCGCACGCCCGAACCGGATTCGGGTCAGTCGGGGGATGACTGGCTGCGTTCCCAGGTGCCCCCGCATCACGGCTGAGTTCGCTCAGCGCTGAGTTTGCTCACGGCTGAGTGCGCTCATAATCGCATTCGAAACTCTTTCCCGGCGGCCTCGCGCCGTTCGGCGGCATAAATCACATTTGCGACAAATCATCGCCGTATTCGCATGCCGCATCGGTGTTGCCAAATAGTAACCATTGTGGTTATTGTCTCCCGCAGGTCGATAAAACCACTAGTCCAAGACGTTTGAGCAGGCTGCTTGAGTTTTGCTCGCTCGGGAGATTGGGCGTTGTGGCGACCTCGTCGGCTTCGGTGGTCGGAGCTGACTGCGAGACAACCTGATGAGGGAAAGAATGAGCGAGAACCGCACCAGCGGTGTCCGTCGCGCCGTCCGCATCGCGGGCTTCGGCGCAGCCACCGCCGTAGCGCTCGGTCTGCTGTCGACCGGCGCCGCCAATGCCGACACCTTCGTACCGTTGCCGGACGGCACGAAGACGAGTCCGGCGGGCGTGACCATCACCCGGATCGGCGAGCACGCCGTCGTCTCGCCCTCGATGGCGGGCAATGGCGCCGGTCGTACCGCGTGGCTGTCGGGCAAGACCTTCGCCGACGTCACCGCGACCCCGGACGGCACCGTCGGCCCGAACAACGGCCCGGCCAATGGTCAGGGCAGCAACAACTCCTCCACCCACGGCGCCTCGCAGCTGAACACCGGCTATATCGTCGGCTGCCAGGTGAGTCTCGCCGACAATGCCGTTTCGGCCGGCGTCTCCGGTGGCGTGAATCTGTCCGGTGGCAGTCTGGGCGGTTCCGTCGGCCTGAATCTCGGCCCGGGCGAGGTCAAGATGGTTCAGATCAATGCCAAGGACATCCTGAAGCCGGGCACATACTCGGTCGAGTACCAGGACGTGCCGATCGAGATCCAGGGTTGCGCCGGTTATGCCCAGGCGCGCGCCTACTCCGTTGTCGAGATCATCGGCGACAACTACTCGAAGACCACCCTCTACGGGCAGCCGTTCAGCCTCGGCTGACGCTGCATGTCGCGGCACCGCGCCGTGAACGCCAATTCATTCCTCGCATAAGCGAATTCGACCCTAGAGGGAAAGAACGATGAACCTTCGAAAGACCATGGCCCGGGCCGCCGGTATCGGCGTCGCCGCTACCGCTGCCCTGGGTTTGCTGTCCACCGGCGCGGCCAATGCCGACACCTTCGTCCCGCTCGCGGGCGGCACTCTCACCCAGACCCTGTCCGACGGCACCGTGGTGACGGTCGACCTCGTCGGCGAATCCGCGAACATCAACCCGTCGATGGGTTCCACCCCGCTGCACCGCAATGCGTGGGTCACCGGTAGCGCGCAGGTCCGGCTGTCCGGCACCAACGGCGCCGTCGGCGGCAAGATCGTCCCCGGTTACGTGGTCGGTTGCCAGGTCAACATCGCAGGTGGCGGCGCCAATGGCGGCGCGACCGGCGGCGCCGACTTCGGCGCGAACGGACCGTCGGTGAACGGCGGCAACACCGGCGGCACCGCCGGTGGCAACCTGACGCTCGGCCCCGGTCAGTCGAAGGTGTACTACCTGCTCGATGAGGAAGCCCCCGACGACTACGGCAACGAAGATCACTACACCCGCAACAATTTCAAGGGTTCGAACGGCTCGGTGACCTGGTCCGACGAGACCATCAACCTCAACGGTTGCGGCGGATACGCTCAGGCCCGCGCCTTCGTCGCGGTGCAGATCGAGACCCCGAACGTCATTACCGCTGTCACCCTGTGGGGGCAGCCCTTCAGCCTCGGCTGATTCGTTCGTTTCAGCAGAACCCCCAGGGGCCCGGCGCGATTAGCGCCGGGCCCTTTTTGCTATCCATAGCATTCTCGGCATAGCGCCTCGATCTTGTGTTGTTGCACTGGATCCTCTTCTCTCACACCTCATAGCTCACAGCGGTGATGTAAAGTGCCCAGCGTCGCAGCATGAAAGAAATTGTTAGCAGTAACACAGCGGCAACAATGTGGCGACAAACTTACCGGGGTCCGCAAGGACCCACATGCTGGGTTCGAAAGAACCCTTTTCAGCCTCGGTGGTCGAGGCTGATCGCTAGAAACCTGATGAGGGGAAGTATGAGCGAGAACCGCACCCACGGTCTGCGTCGTGGTGCCCGCATTGCGGGTATCGGCGCGGCCGCGGCCGTGGCCATCGGCCTTTTTTCGACTGGGGCAGCTAATGCCGATACCTTCGCACCGTTGCCGGACGGTCAGAAGGTGTCCCCGAGTGGGACAGTTACCATCACCCGTACGGGTGAGCACGCCGTCATTTCGCCGTCGCTGGCGGCCAACGGCGCTGGTCGCGTTGTATGGGTCTCGGGCAACGCTGTTGCCGATGTGACCGATACCCCCGCCGGCACCGTCGGTCCGAACAACGGCCCGACGAACAACCCGGGGTCCAACAACTCCTCCACCCACGGCGCCTCACAGCTGAGCACCGGCTACATCGTCGGCTGCCAGGTGAGCATCGGCGAGGACGCCATCTCCGCCGGAATCTCCGGTGGCATCAGCCTCAACAGCGCGAACCTGGGTGGTTCCCTCGGTGTCAACCTCGGCCCTGGCCAGGTGGCGTTCGTTCAAATCGATTACAAGGACATCCTGAAGCCGGGTACCTACTCGGTCGAGTACCAGGATGCCGAAATCCAGGTTCAGGGTTGCGCGGGTTACGCCCAGGCGCGGTCGTACACAACCGTCGAGGTCATCGGCGATAACTACTCGAAGACCACCCTGTACGGCCAGCCGTTCAGCATCGGCTGATTGTGGTAACCCCCGCCAAAATCACTTCTCGCGCAAGCGAACTCAACCCTGAGGGACAACTGTTATGAACATCCGTAAGTCTGTGGCACGGGTGGTCGGTGTCGGTGCCGTCGCAACCGCCGCCTTCGGCCTGCTCTCCACCGGCGCCGCAAACGCCGATACCGTCGTGGAACTGCCGGGCGGAGAACTCACCAAGACGCTCTCCGACGGCACCGTAGTGAATGTCAAGCTGGTCGGCGAGTCCGCCAACATCAACCCGTCCTTGGGTGACACTCCGCTGCACCGCAATGCCTGGGTCTCCGCCTCGGCGCAGGTCCAGATCTCCGGCAACAACAGTGACGTGGGCGGCAGCATCTACCCCGGCTACGTTGTCGGTTGCCAGGTCACCATCGATGGCGGCAACACCAACGGCGGCGTCAGCGGTGGCGCTTCGTGGGACAGCTCGGGCAACGTCACCCCGAGCGCCGGCGCCACGGGCGGCGGCAACCTGACCCTCGGCCCCGGCCAGGCCAAGTCGTTCTACGTCCTCGACCGGGAAATGCCCGATGACTTCGGCAACCCGACTCACAAGACCAAGAACACCTTCAAGAATGGGGCCGGCTCGGTCACCTGGGCTGACGAGACCATCGGCCTGAACGGTTGCGCCGGCTACGCCCAGGCGCGTGCCTTCGTCAACGTCGAGATCGAGACCGACAATGTGATCACCTGGACCACGCTGTGGGGCGCACCGTTCAGCCTCGGCTGATCGGACTCAGCCTCGGCTGATCGGACTCAGCTTCGGCTGATCGTGCTCGACTGATTGCAAGACCGTAAGACGAACGGGCCCGGCGCATTTCGCGCCGGGCCCGCTTTCGTTTCAGTACACTTCCAATATCTCTGTGCAACTTCAGTTTTCGTGCTTGCCGCCGCCGGTGCCTTTACCACCCTCGGCGAGCAGGTCCCGAATCTGTACCAGCAGTTCGTTATCCGACAGCGGTGTCTCTTTGGCACCCCAGCGCGACTTGGCCCGGTTGGCCGGGATCACCAGGATGAAGTACAGCAGCGCCGCGATAATGACGAAATTGATCGCCGCCGTGATGATCGGCCCGATGGCGATGAAGGTCGCCGGTTTATCGGCGATCAGCTGGAAGCCGAGGCCGAGGTTGCCGGTGTTGCCGAACACCGCGAGCAATGGAGTGATGATGCCATCGCTGAAGGCGGTGACGATGGCGACGAATGCGGTACCCATGACAACGGCGACCGCCAGGTCGACAACATTGCCGCGAAGTAGAAAGTCCTTGAAACCCTTGAGCATTGCCGAAAACTCCTCTACGTGATTGGCCCACGCGAGCGCGGGCCGGATAGCGAGTCGGGCGGAGTTCATGCTGCGGTTCTTCATGAACGCGTGGTTATCCGGCGATGGTAGTTCATCGTTCCGCGAGGTCGTGGAACATCCGTATCGGTGTGGCACGAGGGGCGCCGGTCAGTGGAAAACCACGGTGAGCGCCGTGCGCAGCGAGGCGGCGGCCACCGCGGTCGCACGCCGGGAGTCCAGCGCCACCAGTACCAAGCGCTCGTCCCGGCCACGCACGGTGCTCGCGCCCGGAGCCAGGACGACCGCGGCGTCGGCGGCCAGTAGCCGGGCCGGACGCCCGCCGGCGCCCGGTTCCTCGGCGGCCACCACATCGACCCGGTCCCCGGCGCGCAGTATGTCGGCAAGGCCGTTGTCCGCCAGGCGGATCGGAACGATACGGGCATCGGGGGAGTGGGCGGCGACGGCCGCCAGCCGCGGGCCGACCACTCGCAGTTCGGTGAGTATCTCGCCCGCGGTCACCGCACCGGTGAGGGTGGCCCCGCGCAGTCGATCGGGTTCGCGTATCGCGCCGTCGGGCAGGGTGGCGCTCTCGCGCGGTGCGGCGCGCAGATCGTCGTCGCCGAGGACATGCCCGGGTGGCAGCTCCCGCGTGGCGACGAGGACCTCGGTGTGCCGGGCCGCCGGATCGCCGCGCACCGCGAGGACGGCGGCGAACACCAGTAGCGCCACCGCCGCGATGCGGCGCACCAGGGCGCCGTCGGCCCAGGGCGGGCGCAGGCGCGCAGCGAACTCGAAGCGGGAATCGTGGCCGAGATCGGCGTCCCGGCCGCCGACCGTGCGGAATCGCATCATGCGGTCAGACTATGGCCGCACAATGATCGGCCGACCCTGGAAAAGGGTCGGCTGTGGATAACGAAAACTATGTGGAAATCGCCTGGTGCAGAACGCGAATCAGGCGGCGGACGTGCTGTTCGACGTGCTCGACTTGGACGGGGTCGACGGCGTCGTGGTGCTCGCGGGCGTGCTCGCGGGAGTAGTGCCGCTGCCGGAGCCGTTCTCGCCGGACGGCGCCTTGGCGGGCTCGCTCGAGGTGGAGCCGTTGCGGCTGTCGGTGCGGTAGAAGCCGCTCCCCTTGAAGACGATGCCGACCGAGTTGAAGAGCTTGCGCAGCTTGCCGTTGCAGCGGTCGCAGGTGGTCAGCGCGTCATCGGAGAAGGACTGCACGATGTCGAACTTGTTGTCGCACTCGGTGCACGCATACGAGTAAGTAGGCATCGGGGTTATCCTCCACGCTCTTTGTCGAATTAGCACTCTACAGCTGGCAGTGCCAACGCTGCCAATCGGGTGTCAATTCCCGGCGGGTTCTTCCAGCTTGTACAGCCCGCCGAACGGAGTCAGCGCCCACCTCATTCGGTGGTCGTGTGGCTCCTCCGGCAAATGGTCCACGAGTTCATCGTCCCGCACGACTGCGACCAACCGTACATCCGATCGGGACGCGCCCAGACTGCGGTCGTAATAGCCCGCTCCGCGCCCCAATCGCACACCGCGCCGATCCACCGCCAAGGCCGGCACCAGAATCACCTCGGCCGACGCCAAAGCGTCCGGCACGATGTCTCCCGCCGGCTCCCGCAGTCCGAACCGCCCCCGCCGCAATCCCTCCGCCCCGGTGTACTCCGCCCACTCCAGCGGACCGAGCTCGCCGGTAACTGGCAGCAGCACCCGGGCCCCACCGGCCCGCAGCACGTCCAGCATGGCGAGCGACCCAGGTTCGCCTCCGACCGCCACGTAGGCGCACACCCACTCGCTCGCCCCGAGCTGCCGGACACCCTCGGCCAGCGCCGCGGCTTCCCGCGCCCGCACCTGGTCCGGCACCGCCTTCCGCCGCGCGAGAATCTCCTCCCGCCAAGCCCGCTTATCCCGCCCGCCGCTGTCGCTCACGCCTTCACGATAAGCGCCGCGACCAACGCGACTGCCCGTTCGGCACCTCGTCGCCCCGGCAAGCCGCTCGTCATCCCGGCATGCTTTTGGCCGGGATCCACACTCGGCGTTGCATCCCGGCCAAGAAGCGCGCCGGGATGACGAGGACGCTGCCTACCGATCAGAGCGGGGGCGGGTGAGGGTGAATGTGTCGATGGCCTTCAGCTCGCTGGTGGGGCCGGTGAGGGCGTAGTAGGTGGCGGTGATGGTGGTGTTGCCGCCGGGGTTGCCGGGGTCGACGTCGAAAGAGCAGAAGCCGTAAGGGTGTTCGGCGTCTTTGAAGGCGGACCAGGGTGCGTCCTCCATGACGTAGACGGGCGTCTTCTTGCCGGTGACGGGGTCGACATCGCCGACGGCGGTGATGACCCGGCACTTGTCGCCGGGGAAGAACAGCGCGTTGGACGGCGCCGAGGTGCCGCCGCCGCCGATCACCAGGTGCACGGTGCCCTCGGTGGTGTCGATGAGGTCCTTGCGGGTGTCGGCGGGCTTCGGTGTCAGCGTTTCGGTGCCGAGCGTGCCGCGGACGGGATGTGAACGCTCGTAATGGTGTTCGTGCCCGCACAGCACCAGGTCGACCTGGTACCTGTCGAACAGCGGCAGCCAGTCCTCACGGATGGCGCGGTCGGCGCCGTTGAATTTGTCGGCCGAGGAGATGGCGGTCTGGTGCATGAACACCACCACCCAGTCGATGCCGCGATCGTCGCGCGCCTTCGCCAGTTCGCTTTCCAGCCAGCGCTTCTGGGCGCCGCCGGAGTAGCCGCGAATGTAGCTGTTGCCCGCGTCCTGGTAGCAGATGTCGTCATTGGCGACCGCGATCACGCGCACGCCGCCGACGGTGAAGGAGTACCAGAGTCCCTTCGCGTGCTCCTCGCTGCCGGAGTCCGGCACGGTGAAGTACGTCTGGAAGGCCGCATAGCCGATGGGCCCGTTGCCGAGTTCGTTCTCGTGATTGCCGGGTGCGGGCATCCAGGGCCGGTAGCGGGCCGAGCGGGAGTTGTTGGCCCACCAGTCGTTCCAGGTGCGCAGCCGGTCGGTGGATAGGTTGGCGTAGCAGAGGTCGCCGTTGACGAGGTTGAACAGCGGTGCGAGCTGTTCGATCCCGCCGGTGACGTCACCGGCGAACGGTGAGCCCAGATTGTCGTTGAGCCACTGGCCGTTCACCACCTTGCCGACCGTCGGTGTGCCCTGATCGCCGAAGCTGGTGAACCGGAACTTCGCCCGTCCCCCGGGCGCGGTGCGCAGCGTGCCCAGCTCCGGCGGCGCACCGTCGTGCCCGGCCGCGTAGACGTAGTCGGTGTCCGGGCTCAGCCCGGTCAGCCGGGCATGGTGCGCCTGAATTTCGATGCCGGACTTGGCATCCCGATAGGTCCGCGTCTCGGCGTCCGCGGTCTTGCCGAAGCCGTCGGCGGCGGTCCCGTAGCGCACCACCGGTTTGCTGACCGAGCCGGCGGTGTGCCAGGACACCACGGCCTCGCGGGCGGCATCGGCGCCGTACTGCAGGTGCAGTCCCGAAACCCGGGGCGCGGCAGCCTGATCCGGCGCCGTCACCAATTCGGCCGAGCGCGGCCAGAGCTCGGCGGTGGATCCATTGCCGCGCAGGGCGACCGCCCCGCCCGCGCCGACCGCGAGCCCGGCCAATGCCGCACCCGCGGATGCGCCGAAGAGCCGGCGCCGGCTGACTCCGCCCGGCGTTGCGCCGGGAGTGTCACCGCCCTGGGGAGTGTCGGGGCCGCTGCTGTGGGAATCCTCACGCTCGCTCATGGCTGCCAGCTAACCTCGGCCGGGTTCGCGACAAGCCACGGCGCGGCGAACGATACGTGAACACGTCGGCAGGCCCGCGTATTCGGCGCCGGTGGCGGTGTACACGGTTTGCACTACCCCGCACCGGGTACGAACTGATAGCCCCGGTATCTCCGGGGTGTTCCGCACTTCACGCCGTTCGCACTGGTAGCAGCCGGTTCGCTGCGGCGTGACGGGCGCGCAGCCGTGGCCTCGGTCGAGCGTTCGGTGCGCTACCTGCGCTGCGGACCTTTAGGCTCTCGTGGATATCGGAGCGGTGTTCGGGCCGCTTCGATAGATGAGACGGATGGATAGGGTGAGTTCATGACAGCTAATGGCGGCGGAACCGAGTCGTGCTTCCGCACCGCGGTGGTGCCCGCGGCGGGACTCGGCACGAGGTTTCTGCCCGCGACCAAGACGGTCCCCAAGGAGCTGCTGCCGGTGGTCGACACCCCGGGCATCGAATTGGTCGCCGCCGAGGCCGCGGATTCCGGCGCCACTCGGCTGGTGATCGTCACCTCGCCCGGAAAAGACGGTGTGGTAGCGCATTTCGTCGAAGATCTGGTGCTGGAGGGCACGCTCGCGGAGCGCGGCAAGTTCCATCTGCTGGAGAAGGTGCGCAAGGCGCCGGGGTTGCTCGATGTGACCTCGGTGGTGCAGGAGGAGCCGCTCGGCCTGGGTCATGCGGTGGCACAGGCGGAATCGGTGCTGGACGCAGACGAGGACGCCATCGCGGTGCTGCTCCCCGATGATCTGGTGCTGCCCAGCGGTGTACTGACGGCGATGTCCCGCGTGCGGCAGATTTACGGCGGTTCGGTGCTGTGCGCCATCGACGTGCCGAAGGAACTTGTCAGCGCGTACGGCGTCTTCGATGTCGAGGTGCTGCCGGGCGCGTCCGCGGATGTGCTCAAGGTCAACGGCATGGTGGAGAAGCCCGCCCTGGACGAGGCGCCCTCCACTTTCGCGGCCGCCGGCCGATATCTGTTGGACCGCGCCGTTTTCGACGCACTGCGCCGGATCACGCCCGGCGCAGGTGGCGAATTGCAGTTGACGGACGCCATCGCGCTGCTGATCTCGGAAGGACATCCGGTGCACGTGGTTGTCCATCGCGGGTCGCGACACGATCTGGGCAACCCGGGCGGATATCTTCGTGCTGCGGTCGATTTCGCTTTGGAACGAGAAGAATACGGACCCGCCCTGCGCAAGTGGCTCGAGCAGCGGCTCAGCCCAGGCTGGAATCCGGAGCTCACCTCGTACGAGTGACTAATACCGTGACGAGGTGTGCAATGCGCGAGACCAGGGAAGGGCGGCATGCGCTCGGTTGAGGATCAGCAGATCAAGGTGACCGCGGCGGCTGTTGCGCCGCGGCCCGTCCGGGTCGCGATCTCGGAGGCCCAGGGACTGCTGTGTGCTGAGGACGTGGTGACCGAACGCCCGCTACCGGGTTTCGATCAGGCGGCCATCGACGGCTATGCCGTGCGCAGTGTGGATGTGTCCGGTGCGGGCGCGGATATTCGCGGTGAGGACGGCGAGCCCGTCGAGTTGACGCTGCCGGTGGTGGGTGAGGTGGCGGCCGGTTCCCGGCAGCCGATTCGCCTGCAACCGCGCCAGACGGTGCGGGTGGATACCGGTGCACCGCTGCCGACCCTCGCGGATGCCGTTCTGCCGCTTGACTTCACCGATGGCGGCCGGGCCCGGGTGAAGGTGTACGAGTCGGTGCGCTCAGGCGATTACGTGCGCCGCATCGGCGACGATGTGCAGCCGGGTGATCTGGCGGTGCGTGCGGGCACGATTATCGGCCCGGCCCAGGTCGGCCTGCTGGCGGCGGTCGGTCGCGACAAGGTGCTGGTGCATCCGCGGCCGCGACTGTCGGTGCTGTCGGTCGGCGGCGAGCTGGTCGATATCGACCGCACCCCCGGCCCGGGCCAGGTCTACGACGTGAACTCCTATGCTCTCGCCGCCGCGGCGCGCGATGCGGGCGCGGATGTGAACCGGGTCGGCATTGTCAGCGGTGACCCCAAGCGCCTGCGAGATGTGGTGGAGGGCCAGCTGGTTCGCTCCGAGGTCGTGGTGATCGCGGGTGCGGTCGGCGGCTGGGCGTCCGAGCAGATCCGGGAGGCCCTCGAGGGCCTGGGCGAGCTGGAGATCACCCGTGTCGGCATGCATCCGGGTTCGGTGCAGGGCTTCGGCCTGCTCGGCCGCGATGAGGTGCCGACCTTCCTGCTGCCGTCGAATCCCGTTGGCGCACTGGTGGTTTTCGAGGTCATGGTGCGGCCGCTGATTCGCATCGCACTGGGTCGCCGCCATCCCATGCGGCGGGTGGTGCGGGCCCGCACGATTCTGCCCATCGCCTCTATCCCGGGGCGGCGCGGCTATCTGCGCGCGCAACTCATGCGTGACGAGCAGACCGGTGACTATCTGGTGCAGCCCCTCGGCGGACCGAACGGGGCGTCCTCGCATCTATTGGCAACCATGGCGGAGGCGAACAGCCTCATCGTGATCGATCCCGATATCACCGAGGTACGCACCGGTGACGAGGTTCGGGTCGCCTTCCTCGCACAGCGAGGGTGAGGCGTTGGACATGAACGTATTCCGGGCGGCCCAGCATCCGGGCTGGCCCGCGCATCTCGGCCCGGTACGGGTCGGGGCCGGCATGGTCACCTTGCGGCCCATCAGATTGCGAGATGCCGGGGCGTGGAGCAAGATCCGCACCCGCGATCGGGAGTATCTGGAGAAGTGGGAGCCGACCGGCCGTGGGGCCTGGGAGGCGCGCAATCATGCCGGGAACTGGCCGTCGCTGTGGTCCAGCCTGAAGGCGGAAGCCCGTCGGGGCGCGATGATTCCGCTGGTCATCGAGGTGGACGGCTATTTCGCCGGACAGCTGACGATCGGCAATATCGTGCGTGGCGCACTGCGTTCGGCCTGGATCGGCTACTGGGTGTCGGAGAAGATCAGCGGTCAGGGCGTGGCCACGGCCGCACTGGCGCTGGGCCTGGACCACTGCTTCGGTGAGGTCGGGCTGCATCGGGTGGAGGCCACCGTGCGGCCGGAAAACCTTGCGAGCCAGGCGGTACTGCGCAATGTGGGGTTCCGTGAGGAGGGGCTGCTGCGCCGCTACCTGGATGTGGACGGGGCGTGGCGCGATCACCTGCTGGTGGCCCTGACAGTCGAAGAGGTGTCGGGCACCGTGGTGGACAAGTTGATTCGAGCGGGGCGCGCTTCTCAGACCTGAGGGGTGGCTGTGAGATCTGTATTGCTCGTGACTTGTGTGACTACTGTGGCAGGTGTTGACGGCGCGCCTGCCGGTGATCACTGAGGTGTCGAACTAGCCTACGGACGTCGGTGGTGCGTCCTCGTACCACCGGTAAGTGCTGAAGGGATGAGAGCCAGGCGGGGACGGAGGTGTAGAGCGCGATGCCGAATTCGATCTTGTGGATTGGTCTTGTCGTGCTCTGGGTATTCGTGCTGTTCCCGATGCTGGCCAACCGGCATCCGCGGGTTCGCCAGCACACCGACGCCGCCTTGGCCACGCGGGTACTGCATCGCGGGGATGCGGAGCCGCGCACCAGAAAAGGTCCGGCTTCCGGACACGACACCGATCCGGACTACGTGCCGGTTCGCAGGAAGCATCACCACGATGATCCGGAGGATCGGATGACCAGATCGGACGACAGCACCACAGCTGAATCGGACGACGAGGATTTCGACACCGACCGCGAACGCGATACGGCGAGCACCATGTCCGTGCCTGCGGACACCGACCTGAACGCCGAGACCGAGTCGAAGGCGGATCCGGTAGCCGCGGAGGAGAGTGTCGAAAAGCCTGTCGAGGCTGAATTCGATTCCGAGACAGTAGATTCCGGGCCAGCGGTAGAGCGTGCCGCCCCGCAGTCCGAGGATCGGCAGGCCGCTGCCGCCATCGACCCCGACGAGATGCCCGTGCAGGGCCGTCGCCGTCCCGAACCGGCGCAGCGCACCCGTGTCCCCGCACTCCGGGAGTGGGATGACGAACTCGACCCGGACGACCCGGATTTTGTGCCCTCCCGGCGTGGCCGTGGCGGCTACGACCCCGAGGCCGATGCCATTGCCCGTGCGGCCCGCTACACCTTCCGCCAGCGCGCGGTGCTGGGCCTGGTGCTGAGCGCGCTGATCTTCGCCGGTGGCGCGCTGGCAATTTCGGCCGCCATGTGGACGCTGTGTGCGCTCGCGGCCATAGTGCTGGTCGGCTATCTCGCGTACCTACGCCGCCAGGTCCGCCTGGAGGAGGACATTCGCCGCCGCCGGATGGCCCGGCTGTCCCGGTCGGACGAGGAGCAGGGCGATGCGGAATCGGCTCCGGAGCCCGAAAGCCCGCGCCCCGATCGGGAAGCCGCCCGTACGCAATTGCGCCGCGCGGTCCTGGTCGAACCGGATGACGAAGACCCAGTCTTCGAGAATCTCGAACTGTTCGATGCCGCGACCGCTCGTGCCGCCCGGGAACGCGCCGCCGGGCGGGTCCGCCGCGCAGTCGGCGAATAGCGGTCCGAAGACCGACGGAGTAGTCACACAGGAAGGGCCCGGCAGCTGCCGGGCCCTTCCTGTTCGAGTGAGCGAACCGCTAGTGGTTCGCAGGCATTCGCGGAGTTATCGGCAGCTGCTTCTCGATGAGTTCGGCGAGCGTGCGCAGCTTCGCCGCGAATTCGCGTGCGGCTATCGGATCACCGCTGGAACCCTGCACCACCTTCGGGGTGAGCGCGGCCAATCGCGATTCGGCGGTGCTGAATACATCGGGAACGTGCGGATTCTCTTCAGTCAGATCGCCGCGCATCCAGGACTGCAGTAGCTCGACGACCGCACTCCGGTCGTAGGCGGCGGGCAGCACCGCCACCGCCTCCCGGAGTTTGCCGGCCGTGACCTTCAGATCGGCGGCGAGGGTGGTGTACACGGTCACCGCCGCATCCTCCCCGTGCGCCGCCACGATGGGGAGCAGCTCGCGAATCTGCCCCTCGTTGATGGACGGCGCCAGTGGATGCAGCCGGGCGGCCAGCGGCCAGGCGCGGATCAGCTTGTGCGCGTACGACCGCTGCATATCCCAGCGCTTCTCCACATACTCGTCGAAGGTGGTGTGGTCGGCCCGATAGAGCCGGCCGTCGCGCACGATCTGCAGCGCCCGCCCGGCCACCCAGAACGCCACCCGCAGTGCGTCGATGGAGGACTCGCACAGATCGAGCTGTTCGAGCTCGCCCGCATTGAGCGGTCCATCGCCTGCTGCGGGCAGCGGCATGGTGAGCACGCTCGGCGAGGCGGTCGCCGCCCCGCGCAGCGTCGATCCCACGCTGCGCAGTGCCGGGTCGATGCCGCGCGGCGTGGGAGTGTGGACACGGGGCACATTCGTAGCCGGCGTGACGGTAACCGGTGGCTCCGGCATCGGGTCCGCCTCCACCACCGGCGCGTCCGCTACCGCCACCGCGATGGAACCCGCTGTGCCGCCATGCCATTCGGCATCGCGCAGTGGTGAGACCGGGGGAGTGTGTTCGGCTTCGTCCGCTAACGGATTGCGGGTCGGCGCGGCCGGTCCGCCGCCGATGGAACTCTTGCGTCGTTGCGGTGGCATCAGGCGGGCACCTCCAGTGCGCTGGGAAGAGTGGGGACGCGGTCGTTGTCGGCGGCGTCCAGGTACGGCCGGATGAGTTCCTCCCCGACCTGCCGGTATTCGGCGATGTCGGCGATGGGGTTCTCCGCGCCGTCGCCGACTTCGCCGTCGGCGGCTTCCCGGTACCACTTCCAGCCGCTCACATAGGACTCGAACACGTCGTATCCGGCGTCTTCGAGATTGCCGCGCTGCGAACGGTATTCGGTGGAGACATTGATGCCGTTCTTCATGGTGACCGGCACCTTGGTCATGAGTACGCGTACCCGAATGGCCCGCGAGCTTTCCGCCGCGGCTTCCTCGGCGGCGCGATAGGTACTGGGCACGCGTTTGACCTCGGAGGGGCTCACGCTGGTGACCAGGATCAGTTCATCACTCTCCGGTACGGCGGCCTTGAAGATATCGGCGGATTCGCCGCCGGCGTCGACGATGATGACGTCGAATTTCGCCGCATTGTCGGTAATGCAGTCGTTGACATGCCGGGACGGGAAGGCAATGAGCTCGAAGGGGATGTCGACATTCTCCTTCTGCAGCCGCCGATACCAGGAGTAGCCGGTCTGGCTCAGTGGGTCGGCATCGATGACGAGGACTCGAAGTTGGTGCACGGTGGCGAAATACGAGGCGAGGAAGAAGGCCGACGTCGTTTTACCCACGCCGCCTTTCAGATTCCCCAGGGTGACCACCAGCGGCTCGGGAAGTGGGGGCAGCGCAATGGAATCGGTCATGGACAATCCTCCGGATTATGAGGAGGGAGCTCGTGCGCCCAGTCTCACACGAGACGCTGTTCAGCCCCCGGATTGGTTCCGCTGTTTCGCGAAAACGGCGCGAAATCGACGCGAAAAAGGCGTGAAATCAGGCTGTGTCCAATTGGACTCAGAGGCTGATGTTTACAATTCCGTTATGAATAACACGCGTGTCATTCGATGCACCCGCGGTGATCGGGCGAACTATGCAATGTGGATCCACTCGCTGTACCGAGATGTTCGTGACGGAAACCGGATAGCTAACGCTTGATCGGAGGACCGCATCATGGAAAGTATCGGTGATAAACAGGTGGTTCGACCCCTTCTGCTGACGTGGAAGGGTTTGGCAACAGGCGTTCTCTGCGCAGCCGCCCTCGGCGCGGCCCTGCTGTACACAGCGGGTGAAGCAGACGCAACACCGGTGGACGTTCCCGGTATCGGGCAATTCGAGATCGCCGACGCACTCGCCGCGCAGCTCGGAATTCCCGCCGCCGCTCCGGAGCTCGCTCCCGCACTCGCTCCCGATCTCGTGCCGGCCGAATCTCCGGCCGCGGAGCAATCGGTGCTCGAGGCCTTCGAATTCCGTCCTGTGACGATTCCGGGTGTGCGTACCGCAGAGGTACCGGCCGTTATTGTCATTCCGCACGCGGCCGCTCCGGCCACGGTCCCGGAACTCCTTCAGGCCCCGGAGATTTCGGCCCCCGTTCCCGCGCCTGCCGCGGTTCCGGATTCCCGCCAGGTGACGCTGGCCGGTCTGGGCGATTTCTTCGTCCCGAACTTCCTGCCCCCACTCGCGGGCATTCCCGGCCTGACCGATGCCGCCGTTGCGCAGCCCGCACCCATGCCCGCCGCTATGCCGAAGAAGTCCGTCGGTCAGCGCGCAGTGGACGCGGCCCGCACGCGATTGGGCGCCGGCTACAGTTCCGGCGCGGTCGGACCCGACGCCTTCGACTGCTCGGGTCTGGTGCAGTGGTCCTACCGTCAGGCCGGTGTCGAAGTGCCGCGCACGAGTTATTCGCAGCTGTCGGCAGGCACCCCGGTCTCGGTGGATGAATTGGAGCCCGGCGATCTGGTGTCCTTCTACGGCGGCGGCCACTCCGCGCTGTATGTCGGTGACGGCCAGGTTATTCATGCCAGCACTTACGGCTCCGGCGTGAAGATCTCGCCCATGGACAATATGCCGGTGACGGGAGCACGCAGGTTCTGAATTGAACCTGTCGTGCGCGTGCTACGTCATAGGATGTAGGGCAATGCCCCCGGAATGCGGCGGGAGAATCTCGTTGTGCGGGAAGATGCGAGGTGAGAAATGAATAAGCGAAAATCAGCGGCGCTCGCGCTCGCGACGTTCACCTTCTCCGCCTTCTCGACGATCGCGGCCGCCCCCGCGAATGCCGCACCGGTCTGTCCGGGCGCGGGCCAGCCGACGATTCCGGCGGCCTCGGTGCCGGGTGCGGCGCTGGAGGGCATCACGGTCGACGGCGGCGGGCGCGCTTTCGTCACCGATCTGGTGAGTGGCCGGGTCTTCCGGATCGACGCACCCGGTGCGCCACCGATCGCGATCGCCACGGTGCCCAGTGGCGGCGGCGGTGCGCTGGCCTGGAGCACGGATGGAAAGCTGCTGGTCGGGTACGGCGCCGATGCCCGGGCGGTGGTCGACGATACGCTGCGGCAATCCGGAATCGTGAAGGTCGATCCGGATACCGGTGCGGTGCAGCCCTTCGCCGCCGGCTTGAGCGCGGCCGATGGCATGGATGTCGCTCATGACGGAACCGTCTACGCCACCAATGATTTCGGCAGCCTGGTGGGCCGCGTCTATCCGAACGGTGTGGTGCAGGCGGATTGGGGGAACTTCCCCAGTGCGAATGGTGCGGTGCTCAGCCGGGACAACGAGTTCCTCTATGTATCGCGGACATTCGTCAATCCCGGGGTGAGCCGGATACCCACGGCCGCCCCGTGGGCGCCGCAGTCCCTGCTCGATCTCGGCCCGCTCGATGCGCCGGACGGCCTGACGCTGGATTCCCTGGAGCGCCCGGTGGTTCCGTTCAATCCGTCCGGACAGGTGGTGCGGATCGATGCTCCCGGGCAGTACTGCGCACTGGGCTTCGGCCCGCAGCTGACCAGCGAGGTCATCTACGGCCGTGGTGGCCAGGGCTTTTCGGCCGGTCGGCTGTTCGGTATCACCTTCACCGGCCTGGTCTACGAGATCCCCGGTGGCTTCGACCCGAATGCCGTGACCCCGACACCGTGACCCGGAGTCGTATTCGGAACGGGGCGAACGCTACGTTGCGTTCGCAACCGGGGGTAATCGCCGAATGCACTCGGAAACTGGATAATACCAACGCAATTCGGTACACCTCCGCCAGTGGCGTTATATCCCAATGCAATTGGGTGGCCGCTGTGTTGCAATAACAGGGACGAAGGAGGTGTCCCGATGCCCGGAGGACGACTCACCCCGGATGACCGTCAGCGTATTGCCATGGGTCTGACGCAGGGGCTCGGGTATGCCGAGATCGCCCGCCAACTCGGCCGGCCCACCTCCACGGTGAGCCGTGAGGTGACGCGCAACGGCGGCCCGGGCAGCTATCGCGCGGAGGCGGCGCACGCTGCCACCGTGGTCCGCTCGCGACGCCGGGTGCCGCGCCCCAAACGGGTCGAAAAGCCGGTCGGCACAGATGAATACGGCCGCGCCCCCGAGCTGGTCGCCGAATTCAGCGCCCAGTTCGCCGAGCTCTTCGCCCGAACCGGCTTCCCGCGAATGCCCGCCGCCGTACTGGCTCGCCTGTACGCCGCGGATTCCGGCAGTGTGACCGCCGGTGAGCTGGTCCGTCATCTGCGCGTCAGCCCCGCCACGGTCTCCGCCGCCGTCGGTTACCTGGAGGACCAGGAGCTCATCCGCCGGGAACGGGACGGTGGCACGCGCCGCGACCGCTACTTCGTCGATGAATCGGCCTGGTACCGAACCACTCTCGCCGGAGCGCGGGCCAATGAGCTGCTCGCGGCGAAGGCCCGCGACGGCGCCGACTCCCTCGGTGCGACCACGCCTGCGGGGAGCCGGCTACTGGGCATGAGCGAGTACCTGGAGAAGGTCGGGCTCGATATGGTCCGTTCCGCCGAGCGCTGGCGGGCGCAGCTCCGCGGGTGACCGTCGCGGTGAATATCGCCGATATCATAGACATACATACGGTATGTATGTAAAAGTGGGGAGGTCCCACAGGCATTGGAGAAACGATGGCAACAAGCACATCACTCGGCCGTACCCACGAGGTGGAGCTGCCCGGCGGCCGCATCAGATACCACGAAACCGGGGAGGGGCCGCCGGTGGTTTTCGTCCACGGCCTGCTCGTCAACGCCGATCTCTGGCGCAAGGTGGTTCCGGAGATCGCGGCGGCGGGATACCGCTGCCTGGCCCCGGACTGGCCGCTCGGATCTCATGAAATCCCGGTTCCCGCAGCAGATCTGACACCGACGGGCGTAGCGGATCTGATCGCCGCCTTCCTGGAGCGGCTCGATCTGCACGATGTCACCCTGATCGCCAATGACACCGGCGGCGCGATCACCCAGGTGTTGCTGGCACGCAACCGTTCTCGCATCGGCCGCGTGGTGCTGACCTCGTGCGACAGCTACGAGGACTTCCTGCCGAAACCGCTGAACGCACTGCCGATTGTCGCGCGCATTCCCGGTTCTGTCCGATTGCTGACCGAGACCATGCGCATTCGCGCCCTGCACCGCCTGCCGATCGCCTTCGGCTGGGTCACCAAGCGCCCGGTGCCCCGGGAGTTCGTGGACTCCTACCTGCTGCCCAGCCGCAAGTCCGCCGCCATCCGCCAGGACCTGCGGCGTGTGCTGAAGACGCTGAACCGCAGCTACACCTTGGCAGCCGCCGAGCATTTCAGCGAGATCGACCTCCCGATACTCGTGGTCTGGGCCGCCGAGGACAAGATCTTCGCGGTCGCCAATGCCGAACGATTGGTCCGCGACCTCCCGAACGCGACGCTGCAGCTCATCGACGATTCCTACGCATTTCTCTCCGAAGACCAGCCCGAGTTGCTCTCCGCCGCGATCCTGGAGTTCACTCGGCTGCATGCCACGCCGTAGCCAGGAGGACCGTTCGCGCGCCACCAGGGCCGCGCTCGAGGAGGCCGGACGCCGGCTCTTCGCCGAGCGCGGCTTTGCCGGTACCTCGGCGGAGGATCTGGTCTCCGCCGCAGGAGTCACCCGGGGCGCGCTGCATCACCACTACGGTGACAAGCGCGGCTTGTTCCTGGTCGTACTCGAGCAGATCGAGAACGAGACCACGGACGAGATCGAGAGTTCGATCGCAACAGTCGATCCCGACAATATTCTGGGCGGAATGGCCGTCGGACTCAGTGTCTTCCTGGAGATTTGCCGTCGGCCCGCCATGTTGCAGATTGTGCTGACCGATGCTCCTACGGTGCTCGGGTGGAGTGCCTGGCGAGAGTTCGAAACGGCGCACAGTCTGGGGTTGATCACCGCACAGCTCGAGCGGGCCCGGGAGGCGGGGTTGATCGCCGAGGTCCCGATTCCGGTGTTGGCGCAGTTGCTCATCAGCGCCTTGAGTGAGGCGGCGCTGATTGTGGCTCATGCCGAGGACCCCGAGGTCGCTCGGGGGGAGGCTCAGGAGGCGTTGATGGTTTTGATCGGGGGGATTGTTCGCGGGTGAAAGACGAAAAACAAAGACGCCTGGACAAGAAGAAGAGAAACGACCAAAGAGCAAGACAAGAAAAGAACAAGGACGCCGAAAGAGGCTGGTCGGTCCGTCGGTCTGAATATCCTTATATCACAACCTATTTCGCCTTTCCGGGCCTGTTCTTCGGCGGTAAAATAGAGGCATGAATCCAGGGGGAGGAACCGCAACTGCTGTCAGTGCACACGCACTGACAGCAGCGGTCGATCACCTCCTGAACGCATCCCTGGTCCCGCTGCACGATGATGAATTCATTGCGGTGATGCGGGAAGTGGAAACCTGTAAGCGCAAGCTCCAAGCGGTCGAGACCCGGTATGTCATCGAGACCACCACCCGTGGTCTGGCCCAGCGTGGCGGGGTCGCGACTCCGAAAGTGTTTCTGCGCCAAACCCTGGGCATCTCCCGCGCCGACGCCGCATCCCGGGTGAACATCGCCGTGGAGACCGGTCCGCGCATCGTGTCCGGTGTCGAGCTGGAACCGACGTTGGCGCATGTGGCGGCCGCGCACCGCGAAGGTGTGATCGGGGTCGATCATGTGCGGCGCATCATGACGGTCATGAACCGCTTGCCCGGTTGTCTCGACGCGGACGTGCGCGAAGCCACCGAACTGCAGTTGACCGAGTTCGCCCCCACCGGGTACCCGGAAGGGTTGCCGGTCATGGGCGAAGTGTTGTTGGCGGGTCTGGATCCGGATGGCACGTTGAGTACCGATGCCGATCGGGAGCGGATGCGTGGGCTGACCCTCGGTGCCGAACGCGCCGACGGGATGTCCCCGTTCGTCGGGGAGATCAACCGGAAATTGAGGTCGGTGTTGGAGCCGATGTTCGCGAAGCTGGCCCGCCCGGGGATGTGCAACGCGAAGGACCCGCAGAGCCCGTGGGTGGCTGATCACAAACTCACCGTGCAGGAGTTGGCGGCGTGCGCAGAACGCGACACCCGTACCCCGGCGCAGCGCAATCATGATGCGTTGCTGGCGTTCCTGCGCCCGGAGTTCGGTGGCGCGAAGAAGCTCGGTAAGCATCGTGGCTTGCCGGTGTCGGCGATCGTCACCATGAGTGTGGCTGATCTGGAAGCGCGGGCGGGTGTGGCGACGATGGCGTCCGGTGGGATCGTGTCGATCCCGGAGGCTTTGGAGTTGGCTGCCAAGTCCAGCAAGTACCTGGCGGTGCTGAACCCGGTGGGTTTGCCGTTGTATCTGGGTCGCGGCGACCGCCGGGCCGACCTCGAACTCTCCCAGCGTTCACCCGACACCGATCGAGGCCCGCGCGCCTCTGGCACCGAGTGTGATACCGGGTCAGCGGTTCTCGGCGACGACGCTCGCCCCGACCATGGTCCGCGCCCCACCAGCCCCGACCGTGGTCCGGGTTCGGCCAGCTGTGCTCGGGAGCTGCGCTCATCCGGTACCGAGTGTGACACCGGGGCAGTAGCTCTCGGTGACGGTTCCCTCCTCGCCGGTCCCGAGCGTGGTCCGGGTTCGGCCAGCTGTGCCCGGGAGCTGCGCTCATCCGGTACCGAGTGTGACACCGGGGCAGTAGCTCTCGGTGACGCTTCCCTCCTCGCCAGCCCCGAGCGCGGTCCGCGTTCGGCCAGCCCCGAGCATGATGCACATTCACGCAGCTCCGAGAATGGTCCGGGTTCGGTCGTTTTCGACCAGGAGCCCCGGTTGGCCAGTCTCGCGCAACGACTGGCGCTCATCGCCTCGGAGAAGGGCTGTACCCGGCCCGGGTGTGACGCGCCTGCGACTATGTGCGCGGTGCACCACATTGTGGAGTGGGCCAAGGGCGGGCGGACCGATATCGACAACCTCACCCTGGTGTGCGACCACTGCCACGCCCAGGTCCACGACGGGCCCGGCGGATGGAAAACCGTTGTCATGGGACCGGATTCGCAGTTCCCCGGGCGGACCGGGTGGATCGGACCCCCGCACATCAACCCGACCGGGACACCGCAGGTGAACCACCTGCACCACCCTTTCGAGCAGAAGGCCGCTGCCCTGGCCCGCATCCAAGCCCGCAACGAGCGGGAACGGCAACGCTACCGCCAGTAGGTCCGCACCCACCCCTCGTAGACACTGTCAGGCTGGTCCTGACGGTGCTACAAGGCGTTGCCCACCAAGGTTTTCGTGGCCGTAAGGTTTTCGTGGCCATCGACACCGATCACCAGACCCGGGAACAGCGGCAGACGTGGGTCGATGCCCGCAAAACCACCCCGACCCCCACCCGCGAATAGGGAACCCCACCCCTCGTAGACACTGTCAGGCTGGTCCTGCCGGTGCTACAAGGCGTTGCCCGGCGTGGTTCTTCCGTTTCACCGCGCCCCTGCGGGACTGGTTTCGCCCCGCCGGCCCGTCATACCGCCGCCGCGATAAGAGGTTCCCCCGCCCCCGGTGCCACCGACAGCTTCGCCCCGCCGGTGCTACAACCGTTGCCCGGCTTGGTTTTCGGGTCTTGTTCGTTGGGTTCTTGCTCTTTTCGTTCTTCGTGTCCGGGCGTCTTTCGTCTTTCTCTTTTCGTCTTTTCGTGTCTCTGCAACCGGACCACAACCAGTCGACCGAGCTGGAACCGCAGATCCCTCCCCGACTGCGGGAGGTAAGCCGGGTACCCCTCCCGACGTCACCAGCACGGCCATCTCGGGCTCTGCCCGCACCCGGAGACCCAACACCCTCTTTCGACGCAAGCAACCCAGGTGCACCGACTTCTCGCGGCCTCGAATCCCCCCGAAGCGGGCACCGCACAGCCCTTCTCCCGCACCGCACAGCCGGTGTCCGTGCGGCACAGACCTGATAACCGTTGTGCCGCCGAGACACCCGCTGTGTCGTTCCCCGGCACCCCGATGGTTTCTATGCCGAAACGGTCGGTGCACCTGGGTTTCTTGCCTCGGGGGAAGGGTTGGTGTGGCAGGGGGTGCGAGCAAAGCTCGAGATGGCCGTGCTGGGCACGTTGGGAGAGGTACCCGGTTTACCTTCCGTTTACCTTCCGCAGTTGGGGGGAAACTTGCGGTACCGGCGGGGTCGACCGGCTGTGGTGCCGTTCTCGAGAACAAGACACGAAAGGCGAAGACTCACTTTGGTTTTCGGGAACGACAGACCTGTCGACAGTTGATGAAGCGGAAGCAGGTTCTGCCCGGTCAGCAGATTGCCGATCTCATTGCCCAGATCCAACGCGGGGTGATGACCTGGCCCGCCACCCAGCGCACCACGTCTCGGGCAGATAGATCTTGCCAGCCAGCGGAATACCCCGGGAGTTCACCATTTTGAACTTCTCGACCGTCCCGAGTTCGAAGTCGGCGCCGGAATCGGTTGCCGTACAACTGCCGTCGCGGGTCTCGAAGGGACGCTGCCGTCCGGATTGATACACGGGTACCGGAATTGCGCTTCCTGATACTGCGGATCGTCGTAGTTGTCGTCGAGCATCATGTCGGAGGTCGGCGATAGCACGAATTATCCTGCGGTGTCGTCGATCCCGCATTTGCCGTCATGATTCCAGTCCGGCTGATACGCGGGATTCGAGGGCAGGCCGAGATTGAACGGCGGCGTGTGACTCAGGGCGTCCTAGAGCTTCTGCGCGCCCGCCGGCACCTGGGATTGCCCATCGCTGGTGCCGTAGCTATCCGGTTCGGTCAGCTCCTGGAACGGCTGGGTGAGTTTGCCCGGCGAGGTGAATATGCCTGCCTTGACGAAGTAGTCGAGCATGCCGGGCTCGGTGGCGTCCTCGATGGTGCCCTGCAGCAGCGTGAGAATCGAGGTGAGCGGGTAGGTCGGATCGAGCGGTTGGGGTGTGGGATAGGGCTCGCCGGTGTTACGGCGGCGGGCCTGCCGGTGGGGCGCCCGCGATCCGGGGTATGGCAATTCCGGGGAAGCGGCGCTGAATTCGATCTACGCACCGGCGTACCACCGCCAGGTCGCCATTGATCGATTGCCGGATATCCGGTGTGCCGGCCGTCTGTAGTCTTCGGGCGAGAGTTACCGCATGCTTTTCCAGCTCTGACAAGAAGACTCTGGCCTGCGCCAATTCCGGATCATCGGCGGAATCGTAGCTATCGAACACGGTTTCCTCGGATCATGCGGTTCGGGAGGACCTTACGGCCGCTCGACCCCCTGGTCTGCATAGTGCCGAAGTATTCCACGCACATACCGTCCACGCTGCCCGAATGGTTGGCGTTCGCCCGGAAACCGCCGATCAGTCACGCGAGTTCTGTTGCAGGAACACATGTGCCGCCTCGAATACCCCGCGCGGATCTTCGAGCTGGGGCCAGTGGCCGATTTCGGGGAGGCTGACGATATCGGGATTGGGCACGATTTCGCGGTAGCGGGCGGCCATATGCGCTCCCGAGTTCGGGTCGAGCGGGCCGTTGATCATGCGCATCGGCACGGTCTCGTGCACCAGGGGTTCGGCCCAGCGGTCGCGGAAGGTGACGCGCTCGTCGATGAAGCGCCCGACCAGGTGTGAGACGAAGCGGCCGCGGTTGTAGAACAGGACCTCCAGCAGCACCCGCATCTCGTCATCGGTGGGTTTGGTGGCCGGGCCGAACATCTCCCGCACCGACGCCTTGACCAGACCGTCGGTCATGAGCGGTCCCGCGACATTGCCCAGCGGCGAGGTCAGCAGCTTCTGCACCAGCCTGGGCCGGTAGGCCTCCGCGAACAGTCCGCCATTGAGGAACACCACCCCGTCGATGCCGGGCGCCTCCGAGCCGTCGACGCGGCGGGCCAGCAACTCCTGTGCCACGCTGACGCCGAGGTCGTGCGCGAGCAGCAGCGTGTGCGGCACCTCCAGATGCCGCAGCAGCGCATCGTGCCGGGAGGCGTGTTCGAGCACGCTGTATCGGTGCCGGATCGGCTTGTCGGAGAAGCCCATGCCGAGCATGTCCGGGGCGATCACGTCGTAGTGCGCGGTGAGATCGGGCCAGATGCGGTGCCAATCATAGGAGTTGAACGGGTAACCGTGGATGAGCAGCAGCGTGGGTCCGCTGCCCTCGCGAATGTAGAAGGTGCGGTGCCCGTCGTGCTCGAAGTACCGGCCGCGTGCCAGCCAATCCGTCAGTTCGGGTCTCATGGCCATCTCCTACTGCTGCGGTCGAGGCAGGGTGTACTCCAAGAACGGACATATCGATCTTGCCTCATCCACCGCCTGTGAGCAGTCGCTCGGGTGATCGAGTAGCCTCCCGAAGCGAGTAGCCTCGACCGGTTTCGAGGTGGCCCGACCGCTCGCCGCTCCCCGACAGGAATTCGTATGGCCATCAGCTACCTGGAATCGATCGTCGTCGGCGCGCTCCAGGGGGTGAGCGAGCTGTTCCCGGTATCGAGTCTGGGGCACAGCATTCTGCTGCCCGCCCTGGTGGGCGGAAAGTGGGCCGACGACTTGAATATGTCGGCCAAGGATTCGCCGTATCTGGCATTGCTCGTCGCCATGCATGTCGCCACCGCCATCGCGCTGGTCGTCTTCTTCTGGCGTGACTGGGTGCGCATTCTCACCGGGCTGTGGGATGTCGCGCGGAGCCGGCAGATTCGTTCCCCCGAAGCACAATTGGGGGTGCTGCTGATCATTGCCACCATCCCGGTCGGCCTGGCCGGGCTGGTGCTGGAGAAGGCGGTGCGCAATTATCTCGGCACGCCGATACCCACCTCGGCGTTCCTCGCCCTCAATGGCGTGGTGCTGCTTTCGGCGGAACTGCTGCGCAAGCGGGAGAACCAGCGCAATCTTGTGCTCTCCAGCCCCACTGCCCGCACGGTGGATCTGTCCGCCGAGGACACCCTGGTGCTGCCCACGACCGATCCGGACCACGCCTCCGATGTGCGGCTGTCCCGGCTCAGCGTGAAGTCCGTGCTGATTATCGGATCCGCCCAGATCGCAGCGCTTTTCCCGGGCATCAGCCGCTCCGGCAGCACCATTGTCGCGGGCCTGTTCAAGGGCATGCGGCACGAGGATGCCGCGCGTTTCGCGTTCCTGCTGGCCACGCCGGTGATCCTGGCGGCAGGCGTGCTCAAGACGCCGGAGCTGTTCAAGCCCGAGAACCACGACATTCTGGGTCCCGCCCTGGCGGGCAGTGTGGTGGCCGGTCTGCTGGCCTACGTTTCGGTCAAGTTCCTGGTCAGCTACTTCGAGACCAAGACGCTGACGCCGTTCGCCATCTACTGCCTGGTGGTCGGCGTCGGCAGTCTCGCCTACTTCAGCATCAAGGGCTGAATCCGCTGCGTCAGTTCACCTGACGGGGATTGCCTCGGTGGCGATGCGTTCGAAGAGGGCGGGGTCGTTGTCGAAGGCGGTGCCGGGCTCCGGCCAGTGCACGATGAGTTCGGTGATGCCGAGTTCGGTGTAGTGGCCGGCGATTTCGGTGAAGGCGGCTACGGAGGCCAGTGGGTTTTCCGGGGTGAAGCCGGAGAGGTAGGTCCGTTCCATGGCGGACGCATCGCGGCCCGACTCGGCGCAGGTCTTCGCCAGCGCGCGCAGTTGGCTGTCGATCAGTGGCGCAACGGCTTTCGCATCATCGCCGAACGGGCAGGTGACCCAGCCGTCGCCGTGTTCGGCGGCCACGCGCATGCCTCGCGGTCCGCTTGCGGCAATGGTGAACGGCACCCGTGGTTGCTGGCGGCAGCCCGGAATCATCCGAATGTCGTCGGCGGAGTAGTACTCGCCGCGAAAAGTGGTGCTGGGCTGGGTCAGCAATAGGTCCAGTAGAGTCACGAATTCCGCGAAGCGGCTCGACCTTTCGGAGGCCGGCCACGGTGTGTGGCCGAGCGCCGAGGCGTCGAGGCCGGAGCTGCCCGCGCCGATTCCCGCGGTGATCCGGCCGCCCGATATTTCGTCGAGCGTCATCAGGTCTTTGGCCAGCAGTGCGGGATGCCGGAAGTTGGGCGAGGTGATCATCGTGCCGAGCCGGAGCTTTTCGGTAGCGGTGGCGGCTGCCGCCAGCGTCGGCACGGCCCCGTACCAGGGTCCGTCCGCAAAGCCTTCGAAGGCGAGATGGTCGTAGGTGTACGCGGCGTGGAAGCCGAGCTGCTCGGCGCGCCGCCAGACCTCGGCGGCTTCGCGCCACGGGTGGATCGGCAGAATCAAACAGCTGATCTTCACGATTGTTCCCTTCCACAGAGCCTGGGCCGGACATCCAGCATACGAGCGGCTTTCCGCGGCCCGGGCGACAGTGTTCGCTTGTGTGTTGCTAGCGCAGGTATCCGGCATCCTGCACGGCGCGGGTGTGCCCCTCGCCGTGCGTCTGCACACGACGCACCGCGAGCCGTGATCACCTTCACCGATTTTGGTCATGGTTCCAGGTTCGAGTCGTACCGTAGATACCGCAGAACAGCTTGTCGCGCTCGTCAGAATTTCGGTTGAGTCCCAGGGGGTTGTGCTGTGCAGCCGTTCGAACTTCCCGATTTTTATATGCCCTATCCGGCGCGGCTGAATCCGCATGTGGACGGCGCTCGGGCACATACCCGGGAGTGGGCCGCGGAGATGGGTTTCTTCGAAACCCAACAGGGCCACCATATTTGGGACGAAACGGACCTGGAACGTCACGATTACGGCCTGCTGTGCGCTTATACCCATCCCGAGTGCGACGGTCCGGAACTGGATCTGATTACCGACTGGTACGTCTGGGTCTTCTATTTCGACGACCATTTCCTGGAGCTGTACAAACGCACCCAGGACTCCGAGGGCGCCCGCGATTACCTGCACCGCCTCCGTGATTTCATGCCGCTCACCGGCACCGAAATGCCCGACCCGACCAACCCCGTCGAACGCGGGCTGGCCGATCTGTGGCCGCGCACGGTGCCGGGCATGTCGCTGGACTGGCGCCGCCGCTTCGCCATCACCACGCAGGCGCTGCTCGAGGAATCGCGCTGGGAGCTGGCCAATATCACCGAGGGCCGGATCGCCAACCCGATCGAGTACATAGAGATGCGCCGCAAGGTCGGTGGCGCACCGTGGTCGGCGAACCTGGTGGAGCATGCCGTGCAGGCGGAGGTCCCCGCCGAACTGGCCGGTACCCGGCCGCTGTGCGTACTCCGCGACACCTTCTCCGACGGCGTGCATCTGCGCAATGACATCTTCTCCTACGAACGCGAGGTGCGGGAGGAGGGGGAGAACGCCAATTGCATCCTGGTGCTGGAGCGGTTCCTCGGCCTCGATACCCAGCCGGCCGCCGAAGTTGTCAATGATCTGCTGACCTCGCGCGTGCAGCAGTTCGAGTACACCGCCGTCACCGAACTGCCTTTGCTCTTCGCCGAATTCGCTGTCGGACCGCAGGAGCAGGCCGATGTGGCGCGATATGCCAAGGGGCTGCAGGATTGGCAGGCCGGCGGCCATGAATGGCATCTGCGGTCGAGCCGCTATATGAACAAGGGGCGCAAGTCGACGGCCAACCCGCTGCTGGCGATGCTCGCGCCCAGCGGCCTGGGTATGTCCGCCGTCCGAATCAGCCCGAGTAGCTTGGGGCTCAAACGCTTCGACAGTTTCCGGCATGTTCCCTACGAGCCGGTCGGGCCCACCCCGCTCCCTGAGATCTACATGCCCTTCACGCTGCAGATGAATCCGCTGCTCGATACCGCCCGGGAGAATACGGTCACCTGGGCCCGGGGGATGGGAATGCTCGGGTCGGTGCCCGGCACGGAGCTGACACTGTGGAGTGAACACGATCTGCGCGAGTTCGACTTCGCGCTGTGCTCTTCAGGTTTGGACCCGGACGCCACGCAACCCGAACTGGATCTGGCCACCCAGTGGCTGACCTGGGGTACCTATGTCGACGACTACTATCCGGTGGTCTTCTTCCCGACCAAGAACCTGCTCGGCGCCAAACTTCAGGGCCGCCGGATGCTGGACTTCATGCCCCTCGAATCGGCCGCGACCCCGCCCGCCGCCAATTCCATCGAATCGGGCCTGGCAGACCTGTGGGCGCGTACCACCGTCACGATGAATGCCGAACAGAGGCTCGAATTCCGCACGGCCGTACGGAGTTTCATCTCCGCGTGCGAATGGGAGGTGCTGAATCACGTCCTGCACCGCATCCCCGACCCCATCGACTATGTCGAGATGCGCCGGGACACCTTCGGTTCGGACCTCACCAAGGCGCTGTCCCGGCTCTCACACGGCAATCTGGTTCCGCCCCAGGTGTATCGGACCCAGACCATCACCAATCTGGAGAACACCGCCGCCGATTACGCGATCCTGCTCAACGACCTGTTCTCCTATCAGAAGGAGACCCAGTTCGAGGGCGACTTCCACAATGGCGTCAGTGTCATCCAGAACTTCCTGAACTGCGACCGCGACCGTGCCGTCACCCTCGTCAACGACTTGATGACCGCCCGCCTGCAGCAGTTCGAGCGAGTGGTCGCCCATGAGCTGCCCACCCTGTACGAGGAGTACCAACTCGACGAATCCGCCCGCCGCATCCTCGATCGGCGAGCCGTCGAACTCCAGGACTGGATGGCGGGAATCCTGAACTGGCACATCGGCTGTGGGCGCTATACCGAGCCGAAGCTCATGGAGCGATTCCGCCGGGAACCGGTGCAACCCGCCGAGTCGAGCCCGGCACTACCCTTCCTCCGGCCGACCGGTTTGGGTACCAGCGCCTCCCGCATCAGCAGCGGACTCGCTCGCACAAGTCGTGCCGCCCCCTGAGTCGCGGCTCGTCAGCTGCGGCGAGCCCGCCCTGACGCTGGTCCAGTCCTCCCATTGCCCCTGCGCCCGTTCTCCGGAAGTGTGAAGCCGGACAGTGGGCACAGGGGTACGGCGGAGGAGCGGGCGTATGGCGGACAAGCGGGCTTTGGTCATCGGCGGCGGCGGTGTCGCCGGAATCGCCTGGGCGAACGGAATTGTCGCGGGCCTGGCCGAGAGCGGCGTCGATGTGCGCGATGCCGACGTGCTGATCGGCACATCGGCCGGTTCCAATGTCACTGCGCAGGTCAGCAGCGGATTGACCCCGGAGAAGCTGTTTGCGCGCCAGGTCGATCCGGCTTTGCAGAGCAAAGAGCTGGTGCCGGAGGGCAATCCGATCGAGGGCATCTGGGAGAAGATTCTCGAAATTCAGGCGGAGACCGAGGGCAATCCGGCCGAGGCGCGGCGACGGCTCTGCGCATTGGCCATGACCGTGCACTCGGTGCCCGTGGCGGCGCGCCGGGCGGTCATCGAATCCCGTCTGCCGGTGCACGAATGGCCGCGGCAGCCGCTGCTGATCACCGTGGTGAACGCGGAAACCGGTGAGCCGCGGACTTTCGACCGCGATTCGGGTGTCTCGCTGGTGGATGCGGTGACCGCCAGCTCGGCCGTCCCGCTGGTCTGGCCCTGCCACATTATCGACGGGGTGCACTACACCGATGGCGGCGTGCGCACCTCCGTGAATGCGGACCTGGCGGTCGGCTACGAGCGTGTGCTGGTCATCGCGCCGCTCCCGGACGAGGAGCTGGAACAGCAGATCGCGACCCTCACCGAGAAGGGCGCGCGGGTCGAGGTGATCAGTCCCGACGAGGCCTCGTTCACGGCATTCGGGGCCAACCCCTTGGACACCGTCTCGCGCGTTCCGTCCGCGAATGCCGGACGCGACCAAGGTAAGTCGGTGGCAGCCCAGGTCGCGACCCTCTGGAGCTGACGGCCTATTTTCCCGGCCGGAGATCGAAGGTGCTGGAGCCTTCCGCCCCGGCCGGGATGATGGGCAGCCGCACCGACGACGGATGCGCGGCGTCCTTGTAGATGGTCTGGGTGGCGGGCTGGGTGCGGGCATTGTCCCCGAAGCGGTCGCCGGTATTGGGATTCGGCGCGTACTGCGGATAGTCGCTGCTGGTGACGGCAATGCGAATGCGGTCTCCGGCCTTGAATTGATAACTGGTGGGCCAGATCTTGATGGTGAACTGATACGGCCTTCCCGGGACCAGCAGGCTGGGATCCGAGAGCGAGTCGCGGAATGCGGCGCGCAGGATGCCATTGTTCAGATTGACCGAAGTGCCGTCGGGGGAGACGACTTCCAGGCGCGCCACAAAATCGGTATCGGGTGCGGTGGAGGACGCCCACAGTTTCACCGTGACGGGCCCGGTCACCTCGGTATCGGCGCTGAGCGGATCGGTGTCGTAGGTCAGGACATCCGAACGTTGTTCCACCGCACCCTGTTCGAACGGGCCCTGCGGTCCCGACGATGCGCCACAACAGGAATGGCCGCCGCTGCTGGGCGCCGGATCGGCGGGGTCGTAGACGTAGCGATCCGGATCCGCGGCACCGCCCGGAGCATGTGTGGTCAGTTTGCCCATGCGGCCGATGATCCCGTTCGCGCCGCTGCCCGAGAGGTAGTAATCCTGCCACTGTGTTTGCGGCAGTGGCCAATTCGTCGCCGACTTCCAGCGGTTCGCGCCCATCAGGAAATAGTCGACGCGGGGACTGCCCGATACGCCATTGCTCTTGCCCTTCAGGAACTGGTCGAACCAGGCGAGCATCAAATCATTGATCGGACTGTTCGCCACCGCGCCGATCTGCTTCAACCGGGGCGCGAACGGGGAGTCGGGCCGACCCCAGCCGACGTGATCCCACGGCCCGATCACCAAGCGCTGGTTTTGTTTCGCCTCCGGCGTACCGCCCTGCGCGACCATCCCGGCGAAATTCTCGGTCCCGCCGGCGAGGAAGGCGTCGTACCAGCCCTCGACATCGAGAACCGGAATCTGCACCTGCGGGTAGTGCTCCCGAATGCTCCACTGCTTCCAGTAGTCGTCGCGGGCCGAGTGCCGGATCCAGTCGAAGAACCAGGGCGCGACGGCCGGATTGCCCGGCTGCATCGGCGGAAAGTCCTTGTACGGCTGGAATTTCATCCAGGACGTGAAATTCGAGACGGCATCGGTCAGCTCCTTGACAGTGGGACCGTCATTACGACGCTGCGCCGACTCGGTGCCGATGGTGCCCATCGCCCACGGCTCGACGAAGGCCAGCCGGAAGGCACCGCCCTCATAGGTCCAGCCGTCGTAGTAATCGGAGGCGGTATTGGCGGGCACGATCGTTGTCAGATGCGGGGGAGCGCCCACCGCGGCCAGCCACTGCGTCGCGCCGACGTACGACGAGCCGTACATGCCGACCTTGCCGCTGGAACCGGGCAGTGCCGCAGCCCATTCCACGGAGTCGTAACCGTCCTGGATGTCATTGCCGAACTCGGAGAAGACGCCGTCCGACCTACCGAGCCCCCGGACATCCTGGATGACCACCAGATAGCAGTGCGACGCGAACCAATCCGGTGTCTGATAGCGCGACGGCTGGATCTGCGGAGCCGATTTGCCGTACTGGGTCCGCATGAGAATCACTGGAACGGGATCAGTTGTCTTGGGGCGGTACACATCCGACCGCAGCACCGTGCCGTCCCGCATGGTCGCGGGCACATCCGTCTGCTTGTCGACCGCGCAGTCCCCGCGCCCGTCGGACGGTGGCCATGCCGTGGCCGACGTCTTGGTGTCGGTGCCAGTTGTGCAGGCGCCCACCAGGATGGCTACCCCGAGCGCCGCGGTGAGCAGCCGGGCGACTCGCATGACGTGATCCGACATTCCGTACACCTCGCTGTGCGGGGGCAGGGTGGCTGAGCCAGCTTAATCCGTAGCCCCGCCGAAGATCGGCAACTACCGTAATATTCACTGTAGATGTCGGTTGTAGGTCTACAGTGTTGACATGGGCGCGGCAGCGGCGTGTACTGGAGGGATCAATAGAGAAACTAGGTATCACTCATGATCGTTCTCGGATTGGTCCTGCTCGTTGTGGGATTTCTCTTGGGCTTCCACCTCCTGGTCACACTCGGGATCATCTTGCTGATCATCGGCGCAGTGCTGATGGTCGCGGGCCGGACCGGGCACGCCGTCGGCGGCCGCAGCCACTACTACTGATCGATAGCGACACGGGCGTAAAGCACCACTGAGGAGTCTCGATGATCGTCATCATCGCCCTGAGCGTCGGAATCGCCATCGGCGCAATCGGAATGGCGGTTATGAACCGCCATCCGCACTCCGGGGGCACCGCGGCGGGCCGCGACCTGAATGAAAATGCCGGCGGCTCCAGGCATATCCGCACCCACCCGAGCTGGCGGGACCGACTCGAGTGACCAGCGCAGGAAAGGGACTGCCACGATGAGCATCGGAGGGGCGATCGCCCACAGGGCCAAGATCACCCGCGGCACGATCAAGCAGTTCGTGGGCCGCGCCATCGGCGACACCCAACTGCGGAATCAGGGCCGTCTCGACCGTGCCACCGGCAATGCCGCGCGCGCGGTCGACAAACTCGGCAACGCTCTCAAGCCCTGACCTCCGCGCGCGGTCGCGCGGAACAGGCAATAGTGGTCATATGGGCAACAACGCAACAGTCGCGGCCGCGTTCGAACCTCTCCTGCAGGCCGCCTTCGGGTCACAGCCGCCGCTACGGTTCGAGTTCTGGGACGGCAGCGCGGTGCAACCTGCCGGTGAATCTCCCGGCACTATGCGCATCAATTCGAAAGACGCACTAGGACATATGGTTTGGGCGCCCGGCGAGCTAGGCCTGGGCCGCGCTTTCGTGTCCGGCAGTGTCGACCTCGACGGTGATATCTTCAAGATTCTTCGTGCCCTGCAGACCGCGGTGCCGGACAGCGCCCGGCTGGGCCTCGGCGGTGCGGTCAAGGCCGCCGGTGCGGCGCGGCAACTCGGCGCACTGAGTCATCGTCCGAAGCCGCCGCCCGAGGAAGCACCGCCTCCGCGGGGCTGGCTGCACACGCGCGGGCGTGATGCGGCGGCCATCAGCCACCACTACGACGTCGGCAATGATTTCTACAGCCTGGTGCTCGGGCCGAGCATGACCTACTCGTGCGCACGCTTCGTCGCCGCGGACGACGACGGCCGCCGGCTTGCCGATGCCACCGTCTCGCTGGAAGACGCGCAGGCCGCGAAACACGATCTGATCTGCCGCAAGCTGGGCCTGACCGAGCGCCGCGGCATGCGCCTGCTGGATGTCGGCTGCGGCTGGGGTTCCATGGCCATGCACGCGGCCGAGGTCTACGGCGCGCAGGTCGTGGGTGTCACGATCAGCAAGGAGCAGGCCGAATCCGCTCGCAAGCGCGTCGCCGACGCCGGCCTCTCCGACAATGTCGAAATCCGCCTCTCCGACTACCGCGACCTGCGTGGCGAGGAATTCGACGCCATCTCCTCGATCGGCATGTTCGAACACGTCGGCGCGAATCGAATGGCCGCGTACTTCGAAACCCTGCGCGCACTGCTCCATCCCGAAGGCCGCCTGCTCAACCATGCGATCTCGTCCAAGGGCGGATCCAAGATCACCGCACGTTCCTTCATCGGCCGCTACGTCTTCCCCGACGGCGAACTGCTCGACGTCGGCGATGTCACCCTGGCCATGGAACGTGCCGGCTTCGAAGTCCGTGACGTGGAAGCCCTCCGCGAGCACTACGCCCTCACCCTTCGTCAATGGGTCGCCAACCTCGAAAATGCCTGGGGCGAAGCAGTTTCCCTCGCAGGCGAAGGCCGTGCCCGCATCTGGCGCATCTACATGGCCGCCTCCGCCCTCGGCTTCGAAGACGGCGGCATCGGACTCCATCAGGTCCTCGGCGTAGTCCCCGACTCCCGAGGCGGCACGGGTATGCCCGGCACCCGGCGTGCCTGGGCCTGACTCGACCCCGTTCTAGGAGAACGTAATTGGGCCCGGCAGCTGCCGGGCCCAATTCGTGAGCGAACCCGCTGCGGCGTATTCGACCATGATGGGCCGACCGGCCCAGGTCGGGCGGCCGTTGACATCCTCACCAGATCGAAATACCGTCGGTATTCGAATGCTGACGGTATCAAGGTGGAGGATGTGCGGCATGAGGGATCCATGGGCCGGGGCGGAACAGGCCCGCCGCCGCGGCGCCGAGATGGCGGAGGGTCGTCGATGACCGCGCCTCGTCAACCTCGGGTCGTGATCATCGGCGCCGGTGTTTCCGGTATCGCCAGTGCGATTACGCTGCAGCGCAATGGCTTCCACGATTTCGTGATTCTGGAGAAGGGTTCCGATGTCGGCGGGGTCTGGCATTGGAACCGCTATCCGGGGCTGACCTGCGATGTGCCTTCGCAGGTGTACCAGTTCGGATTCGCGCCGAAGCCGGACTGGTCGCATGTGTTCGCACCCGGCCCGGAGATCCAGCGCTACCTTGCCGATATTGTCGACCAGTTCGCCCTGCGCCCGCACCTGCGGGTCGACGCGGAGGTGGTCGCGGCGGAGTTCACCGGCTCCGGCTGGCGGGTCGAGACCGGCGACGGGGAAACCTACGACGCCGACTTCGTGATCGCCGCCACCGGGGTCCTGCATCATCCGGCCTGGCCCGATATCGCGGGACTGGACGGATTCACCGGCGATGTACTGCACACCGCCCGCTGGGACGATGCCGTGCCGACCGCCGGACGCCGGATCGCCGTGATCGGCACCGGATCGACCGGGGTGCAGGTGGTTTCGGCATTGCAGCCGCAGGCGCAGCAGATCACGCATTTCGTGCGCAGCCCGCAGTGGGTGATCTGGGCCCCGATGCAACTGCCGCAACCGGCGTTCGTCGGCGCCGTGCTGGACCGGCTACCGGCCCTCAACCGCGCGCTCTACCAGGCCGGGATGACGGGTGCGAAGTTGTTCACCGATATTGTCACCCGGCCGAGCTGGCGGCGGCGTGCCGTCCAGCAGTACGCGCGATTGAGTCTGCGCGCCCAGGTCGACGACCCGGAACTGCGCGAGCAACTCACCCCCGACTACCAGCCGCTGTGCAAGCGACAGGTGTTGTCCGGCAGCTACTATCGCGCGCTGCGCGCCGGCAATGCCGAACTTGTCACCACCGGCATCGAGTCGATCACCCCGACGGGCATCCGCACCTCCGACGGCCGCCACCACGAGGTCGACACGATCGTCTTCGCCACCGGTTTCCGCGCGCACGACTACATGCGCCCGATGAAATTGACCGGCCGAGAAGGAATCTCGATCGACGAGGCCTGGGCTAAGGGCCCCCGCGCCTACCGAATGACCGCAATCCCCGGTTTCCCCAACCTCTTCACCGTCCTGGGCCCCAACTCACCCACCGGCTCCATCCCCCTGCACCACGCCGCCGAGGTCACCGCCCGCTACATCACCTCCTGGATCAACCGTTGGAGCACAGGCGAATTCGACACCGTAGAGGTCACCGAAGCAGCTACCGACCGCTTCGGCGCCCACGTGGCCGAAGCCCTCGGCCCCACGGTCTGGAACACCGGCTGCAACTCCTGGTACTTCACCGAAGGCGGTCATATAGACCTCCTCCCCTTCGATCGCCACACTATGGAAACCATGCTCACCGACCCCGACCCCGATGACTTCCACCTGACCACGCAGGGAACGTAGCCGCCATATACATTTGCTCGTTCAGTTTTCCTCTGCGAAAGGGTTACGCCATGTCGATCACTGCCAACAAGGTTGTCTCCATCGACTACACCCTGACCGACGACGACGGCGAGGTCATCGACACCTCGACCGGCGCCGAACCGCTCGAGTACCTGCACGGTGCGGACAATATCGTCCCCGGGCTGGAAGGCGCGCTGGAGGGCAAGGCCGTCGGTGACGAGCTGAAGGTCGTCATCGAGCCGGAGGACGGCTACGGCGAATACGAGGCCGAACTGATCAGCATCGTGAGCCGCAGCGATATCGAAGGCATCGACGAGCTCGAGGTCGGTATGGAACTGCAGGCCGAGACCCCCGACGGCGACGTCCAGATCATCACCATCCGCGAGCTGGACGGCGATGAGGTGACCGTCGACGCCAATCACCCGCTGGCCGGTCAGCGCCTGACCTTCCAGGTCCGCGTCGTCGAGGTCCGTGACGCCACCGCGGACGAGCTCGCCCACGGCCACCCGCACGGCGACGACGACCACGAGCACTGATTCTCCGGTCGGCCGGAATTGGGCCCGGCAAATTCCGGGCACAATTTATAGTAGAAACTTCGAATGGTCCGGGCGCGGTATGTTTTATGCTAAATAATGAAACATACCGAACGGCCTTCTCATTTTAGGAGCGACCGGTCGGCGACGCTCACGGGCGATTTTGTTAGTTACTTCACTACTGCCCGAATATGCTCTCCCGGTTTGATCAACAGCAGTACATCGCCTAGTCTGATGGATAGTTGAACACCCGGCCGCCCACGGAAGTGTGGTCGTCAAAGCGACACTTCGTGTCCAGGACGGTGGGGCATTCCAGATATGGAAAGCAGCGAGCTGCGGCAAATCGACATCGAACTCGAGCCGAGTTTCCCCGATATGCATATTTCGGTAGTCGACAGATCTTGGCGAATTCTGATAGCGGCAAGTTCCGGAGACTGCGGTGGTCTCGCCCGAGAGCTGCCGAGATTCGGTCATCAGGTGGCCACGGTGGATACCGGAAGAATGGCTATGAAGCTGTTCGATCGCGCCGATCTACTGCTGCTCGATCCGGATCTGCCGGATTTCGACGGCTTTGCGGTCTGTCGCTCGATTCGCGCCCGGCATGCGCTGCCGATCATTGTGGTCACCGACCGAACCTCCGAACTCGATTGTGTCCTCGGACTGCGTTCGGGTGCGGACGACTATCTGGCCCGGCCCTTCGGCATTCGGGAACTCGTCGCGAGAATCGATTCGGTCATGCGGCGCGCGTGCCCGGACCCCGCCGAGGAAGAACCGTCTGTCACCCGGTGCGGCGCACTGCGCATCGACGATGCGACCCGCGAGGTCGCCGTAGGCGGTAGACCTGTGGCGCTGACCAGGAAAGAATTCGATCTGCTGTGCCTACTGTCCCGGCGGCCCGGAGTTGTGGTGCCGCGGCAGCAGATTCTGCGTGAGGTGTGGGACGGATCGTGGTCACAGCACACCGTGGACACCCATGTCAGCAGCCTGCGGGCGAAATTGGGATCGAGTGACTGGATCGTCGCGGTGCGCGGTATCGGATTCAAGCTGATGCCGGTGTCCGAGATCGCGGTATGAGAAGGGCCGCCGACTCGGCGAGTCGGCGGCCGCTCATCTCAGTCGCCTACGGCGATGACGTTCAGATGCTCGTCGAAGATATAACCGGCCGGCGCCTCGCCGGTGCGCATTACCTTGGTCAGATTCATTCGGCTCAATCGCCAGCCCGCCGCTGTGCGCCTGGCGTCCGCTTCGATATATCCCCACACGATGAGTGGCGGCGCTCCGGTCGTGACATGCTCATGTGTAGCGGTGAGATTCACTCGTACCACGGCATTGTCGCCATGAATATCGGCATGACAATCGGTGGTCACGTGATGCGTAGGGCCGAATAGCGCAACGACTTCCGTCATATGCTCGGCGAGTCCCTCGATGCCGCGATAATCCTCGGGTGGCAATTCGAGTAGCACATCGGTGGTGAAGAGCGACTCCGCCCAGGCGTCATTCATCGATTTGCGATCCTCGAAGAAGAAGAAGCTATCGAAGAGTGCGGCAATATCGCGATGGTCTCGCAGCTCGCGAACTTCCGCGCGCAGCGCCGCGATCTCATCGCGGAGTTCGTTCTCGGAACTATTTCTCATGATTCATCCCTGAGATTCTTCGCTGCCCACGGCAACGGTGGTATCCGTATTATTGGTGCCGAACCGGCCGGTGAGCCGGAGACCGTCGCGAATATTCAATGACATCAACGAGATATTGGTCGCGCCCGCGATGAGCTCCAGGGCCTGCACGCAATAGAACGCGACCCCGAAGTTGCCGTGCCCGGCGAGCACATCCAGGGTGATCGCCGAGGGGATCAGTACGAGCAGCCCGTTGCCGGCGATGAACGGCATCCGGTGCTTCTTCGCGAGGACGAGCGGAAAAGTCGACCCCGCGGACATGCGGAAGCCGCTCGCCCCGGTGATCGCGAGGGCGAGGACCAGGATCGGCAGGCCCCACGGAATCGTCTGCTTCAGCGTGGTGACGTCCTGCTTCGATCCGAAGATCTCCGTCACGACGGTCGAGATCCAGAAGGTCAGGATGGTGGTCAGTCCGAGTGCGCCCGCGATGGGATGAATGCGGGAGAGCATGGTTTACCTCTCTTCGGCGGTCAGGTGGCCCGATCGGCTTCGAGGTTGCCGATGGCCTGTCGGGCCATGCGGAGGAAGTCCTCTTCCGACGCGTCCGGAAACCCCGCGGTGGCAATCTCGTTCACCTCGAGCGCGGCCGCGACCAGCGCGGCCCGCAGTTCCTGGGCACGATCGGTGAGATGGATCAGCGCCCGCCGCCCGTCCGCGGGGTCGGCGGTCCGCTCGATCAGCCCGTCACGCTCCATCCGCTTGAGCGTGTGGGCCATGGTCGACTGATCGATGCGTACTTTCTCGCAGAGTTCGTTCTGCGAGACGCCATCCTTCTCGTACAGCGCGAGTAGTTGTGCGAATTGCCCTGGCACCACACCGTATTCGGCGATTCGATCACGCAGCGCCTGCTCCATGAGCCGTGCGAGATGGTTGATCACATATCCCAGTGAGGTGCGCCGGTCCATCGGCAGCGTCTCGAGCGGTTCCATGCCCACCTTCCATCGATATTCGTCCGCGGCTGCTCTCAGAATACATGGCAAGCCATATAAGTGCGACCGCTGGTGAAATGCGCTGCGGCGGTGCGCGGTAGCGGCATGGTAGGGGCGGTATCGGCGACCGGCAACCGGGCGGCGCAGATCTTGAAGCGCACCGGATGAATCGGACGAAGTCCGAAATCTCGAGGCTTTCGGCGTACAGCTCCTGAAGGTTTCCGGAGGTTCTGTTCACCGGGCGGTGATCTTGCCTGAACACGATTATCTCTGAACCCCAACGACTTTCAGGAGACACCGTGCGAAAAGTGTTGATCGCCAACCGCGGTGAGATCGCCGTTCGAATAGCGCGGGCGTGCCGGGATGCCGCAATCACCGCCGTCGCCGTGTACGCGAACCCGGACCGCGACGCCGTCCATGTGCGCGCCGCGGACGAGGCCTATGCCCTCGGCGGGGATACCGCCGCGACCAGCTACCTGAATATCGACGCCGTACTCGCCGCGGCGCGGGCCTCCGGCGCCGACGCGGTCCATCCGGGATACGGATTCCTCTCCGAGAACGCCGATTTCGCCACCGCGGTGCTCGAGGCGGGACTCATCTGGATCGGCCCGCCCGCCGATGTCATCCGCGACCTCGGTGACAAGATGACCGCCCGCCGCATTGCCGCCGCGGCCGGAGCGCCGATTGTCGCCGGCAGTCCCGGCCCGGTCACGGATCCGGACGAAGTGGTGATATTCGTCAGGAAGTACGGGCTGCCGGTGGCGATCAAGGCCGCCTTCGGTGGTGGCGGCCGCGGCCTGAAAGTGGCACGCACGCTTGCCGAAATCCCCGAATGCTTCGAATCCGCGGTGCGCGAGGCGCACGCGGCGTTCGGGCGCGGCGAATGCTTCGTGGAGCGGTATCTGGACCGGCCCCGGCATGTGGAGACCCAGTGCCTGGCCGATGCGGCCGGGAATGTGGTGGTGGTATCGACCAGGGACTGCTCGCTGCAGCGGCGGCATCAGAAGCTCGTCGAGGAAGCGCCCGCGCCCTTCCTCACTGCGGCCCAGCAGGCGGCGCTGGTCGACGCCTCCAAGGCCATCCTCCGTGCGGCGGGCTACCGCGGCGCGGGCACCTGCGAGTTCCTCGTCGGGGCGGACGGCGCGCTGTCGTTCCTGGAGGTCAATACCCGGCTGCAGGTGGAACACCCTGTCACCGAAGAGATCACCGGCATCGACCTGGTACGGGAGCAGCTGCGTCTCGCCGCTGGCGGTCTGCTCGACTACCCCGATCCGAGCCCGCGCGGACACGCCATCGAGTTCCGCATCAACTGTGAGGATGCGGGCCGGAACTTTCTCCCCGGACCGGGCGTCGTCACCCGCTACCGCCCACCGAGCGGCCCGGGTGTGCGCCTGGACTCCGGGATCGAGGCGGGCAGCACGGTCGGCGCCCAGTGGGACTCGCTGCTGGCCAAACTCATTGTCACCGGCACGGATCGGGCGCAGGCGCTGCAGCGGGCGGCCCGCGCGCTGAGCGAATTCGAGCTCGACGGCCTTCCGACGACCCTCCCGCTGCACCGGGCCGTCGTCGCCGATCCGGACTTCACCGACGAGCCCTTCCGGGTGCACACCCGCTGGATCGAGACCGAATTCCGCAACAACATCGCACCGTATGCGGACAGTGCTGTGGCGCAGGGCATTCCGGTGCCGCGCGAGAGGGTGGTGGTCGAGGTGCGAGGCAGGCGGGTCGAGGTGACTTTGCCCGCGCGCGGCGGCAAACCAGTGCCCCGGCCCGCGCCGCGCGCTGTCCGCACCGGCTCGCCCGATCGTCCCACCGGCGACACCCTGACCGCACCGATGTCCGGAACCCTCGTGAAAGTCGCTGCGACAGAGGGCGACTCGGTCGCCTCCGGTCAGCTCATCGCGGTAATCGAGGCAATGAAGATGGAACAGCCGATCACCGCTCACAAGGCGGGCACCGTGGTCGGGCTGATCACCGAGATAGGTCAGAGCATCGGCACCGGCGCCGTGCTCTGCCGAATTCAGAACTGAGGGCAGACATGCACACCACTGTCACGGTCGCCAGCATGACCACCGCGGAGCGGGAACGCGTTGCCGCCGGGTTCGCGGAATTCGATGCCGCGGATACCCCGGCCGAGCCGAAAACCGTTCGGCGACAACTATTCCACTATCACAATGAGCTGCTCATCCACGTCGTGGACAGTGACGCACAGTCGCCCGATGAGCACACCGGTCCGGATCTGGTCCCGGGTGTGACCGCCTACGACAAGGCCACCGTGCCGTTCCGCCCGGCGGCCCGGCGCTACTACCACTGGCTGCCCGGCCCGGTGCACCCGAGCATGTACAGCACGCTGGTGGTGAACCGTCTCGTGCCCGCCCGCCGGGTGCAGGTCGCAAAGCTGTTCGCGGACTTCGATACCACCGAGGTACCGCACCGCATGGGCACTCGGCGCCGGCAATTGTTCGCCTATCACGGCGTCTATTTCCACCTGCAGGACTTCGAGACCCCGGACGGCGGCGCGGTGATCGCCAATGCCTGGAAGCAGGCCGATCCGCGCTTCATCCAGATCTGCGATGACCTCGATCCACTCATCGAGAAATACGACGTGGCCACGTGGCGCAAGCCCGCCGATGCCGTCGCGGATCGCTTCTACCACTGGGAGACAGCATGAAGACCCGGCGCGTTGTCATTACCGGAATGGAGGTGATCGCCCCCGGTGGGGTCGGCGCCAAACAGTTCTGGGAGCTGCTCACCTCCGGCCGCACCGCCACCCGGCGCATCAGTTTCTTCGATCCGGACCAATTCCGCTCCCGGGTTGCCGCGGAGGTCGACTTCGATCCGGAACTGCACGGCCTCACCCCGCAGGAGATCCAACGGCTCGACCGCACCGGGCAATTCGCCGTGGTCGGCGCACGCGGCGCGGTCGCGGACAGCGGCCTGGAATTCGACACCCTGGACCCGTACCGGATCGGCGTGGCGCTGGGCAGTGCCGTCGGCGCGACCATGCGACTGGAACAGGACTACCGCGTCATCAGCAATGGCGGCCGTTTGCACCTGGTCGATCAGAAGTACGCCGATCAGCATCTCTATCAGCATCTGATGCCCAGCTCGTTCGCCGCCGAGGTGGCGCTGACCGTCGGTGCGCAGGGACCGGTCACCGTGGTGTCCTCCGGCTGCACCTCCGGTCTGGACTCGGTCGGGTATGCCGTGCAGCTCATCGCCGACGGCTCGGCCGACATCATGGTCACCGGTGCGTCGGACGCGCCGATATCGCCGATCACCATGGCCTGCTTCGACGCCATCAAGGCGACGACGCCGCGCCACGACGCACCGGAATGCGCCTCACGCCCGTTCGATGCGTCCCGCAACGGCTTCGTCCTGGGGGAGGGGACCGCCATGTTCGTCCTGGAGGAACTGTCCGCGGCGCGACGGCGCGGCGCGCACATCTACGCCGAGATCGCCGGGTACGCCACCCGTGCCAACGCATATCACATGACCGGATTGCGTTCGGACGGTATCGAAATGGCCGAGGCCATCCGGGTGGCGCTGCGCGAGGCCGGACTGCCCGGGGAAGCCGTCGACTACATCAATGCGCACGGTTCGGGCACCAAGCAGAACGATCGCCACGAGACCGCGGCCTTCAAGCGGAGTCTGGGTGCGCACGCCTACAACGTCCCGGTGAGTTCGATCAAATCCATGGTTGGGCATTCGCTGGGCGCCATCGGTTCCATCGAGATCGCGGCGTCGGTGCTGGCGCTCGGCGCGAATGTGGTGCCGCCGACCGCGAATCTGCATACCCCGGACCCGGAATGCGATCTGGACTATGTGCCGCTCACCGCACGTGAGCATCGCACCGACACGGTACTGACCGTGGGCAGCGGATTCGGCGGCTTCCAGAGCGCCATGGTGCTGACCACCGTGACAGGAGCTGCGGCATGACCGGCGCGCTGATCAATGGAGTCGACGTGGTGCGCTACCGCACCGATACGCCCGCCGCGGCGAAAGCCGAGCTCGACCGCACCACCGCGGTGGTCACCGGAATCGGCATCACCGCGCCGAACGGCCTGGGCAGGCAGGCATATTGGGAGGCGACCCGGGCCGGGCGCGGCGGCATCGGCCGCATTACCCGCTTCGACCCGTCCGAGTATCCGGCCACGCTGGCGGGCGAGGTTCCCGGCTTCGAGGCGTCGGACCATCTCCCCAATCGGCTACTGCCGCAGACCGATCAGGTCACCCGGCTGGCGCTGGTCGCGGCGGAATGGGCACTGGCCGACGCCGGTATCGATACCGGATCGCTCGCCGAGTTCGATATGGGCGTGGTGACCGCCGCCGGTTCGGGCGGATTCGAATTCGCCCAGCGCGAGCTGTGCGCCCTGTGGAGCCGCGGCAGCCAATACGTCAGCGCCTATCAGTCCTTCGCCTGGTTCTACGCGGTCAATAGCGGCCAGATTTCCATCCGGCACGGAATGAAGGGCCCCAGCGGCGTTGTGGTCAGCGATCAGGCCGGTGGCCTCGACGCAATCGCGCACGCCCGCAGGCAGATTCGCAAGGGCATTCCGCTGATGGTGTCGGGCGGTATGGACGCTTCGATTTGTCCGTGGGGCTGGGCGGCACTGTGGACCAGTGGCCGGGTACACGCGGGCGAAGATCCTGAGCTCGCCTACCTGCCGTTCGATCCTCGGGCCACCGGGCAGGTGCCGGGCGAGGGCGGCGCCATCCTCATCCTGGAGTCCGCGGAGACCGCCCGTGGTCGAGGCGCGCGCAGCTACGGCGAGATCGCCGGTTACGCAGCGACTTTCGATCCGGCGCCGCACACCGGCCGGGAACCCGCGCTGTGCGCGGCGATCGAAATGGCCTTGGCCGACGCAGGTCTCGCCGCCGGCGATATCGACGTCGTCTTCGCCGATGCCGCCGGTGTTCCCGAGCTCGACCGCCTCGAAGCCGAGGCGATAGCGGCCGTATTCGGTCACCGCGCGGTTCCGGTCACCGCACCGAAAACCATGACCGGGCGGCTGTATTCGGGTGCGGGCCCCCTCGATGTGGCCACCGCGCTGCTCGCCATGGAGGCCGGTGAGATCCCGCCGACCATCAATATCGCGCCGGACTCCGATTCACCACTGGATCTGGTGGTCGGTGGGGCGCGGCGCGCAACGGTGCGTGCCGCGCTCGTACTGGCTCGCGGCCTCGGCGGATTCAATTCCGCCGTCGTTCTCACCGCTACCGAAGGAAGGGAAATCTCATGATATTCACCCTCGACGACCTCACCCGCATTCTCGAGGAGGGCTCCGGCGCTCCCGAGGAGGTGGACCTGGCGTCCGGCATTCTCGACCTCACCTTCGAGGATCTGGGCTACGACTCCCTGGCCATGCTCGAGACGGCCAGCCGGGTCGAACGGGAATTCGGTGTGACGCTGGAGGATTCGACCGTCATCGACGCCACCACGCCGCGCACCTTCCTGGCCGCCGTGAACGCGCTCATCCCTCTTCCCGCCCAATAGCAGGAGTCACCATGTCGCAATCACATGCCCTGGTCACCGGCGCGACCAGCGGTATCGGCCTGGCCGTCGCCCAGTTGCTCGGGGCCGGCGGCTACCGGGTCTATCTCGGGGCACGGACCGCCGAGAACGTCGCTACCACTGTGAAACAACTGCGTGAGGCCGGTCTCGAGGTGGACGGCGGCACCGTCGATGTGCGGTCCGGCGATTCGGTGCGCGAGTTCGTCACCGCCGCCACCGCACGATTCGGCCCGGTCGATGTGCTGGTCAACAATGCGGGCATCAGCGGTGGCGGAGTCACCGCGGATCTCGGTGACGAGATCTGGGACAACGTCATCGACACCAATCTCAACAGCGTCTTCCGGATGACCCGGGAGGTGCTCAATACCGGCGGCATGCGCCATCGCGGGCGGGGCCGCATCATCAATATCGCCTCGACGGCAGGCAAACAGGGTGTGGTGCTCGGCGCGCCGTACTCCGCCTCCAAGCACGGCGTTGTCGGCTTCACGAAATCGCTGGGCAATGAACTCGCCCCGACCGGCATCACCGTGAATGCCGTCTGCCCCGGATATGTGGAAACTCCTATGGCGCAACAGGTCCGGCGGAACTACGCCACCTTGCAGCAGACCAGCGAGGAAGCCGTCATGGCGAAGTTCACCGCCAAGATCCCGCTCGGCCGCTACTGCACGCCGGAGGAGGTGGCCGGGCTGGTCGGCTATCTGGCCTCCGATACCGCCGCATCCATCACCGCGCAGGCCATGAACGTCTGCGGCGGGCTCGGGAACTTCTGAAGGGGAACCACCATGGCTGAAATCATCGCTGAGACAACAGAATCTGTCACCGGTCAAACCGAACATGCCATCGAGGTCGCCGCGCCCGCGGCCACCGTCTACCGCCTGCTCGCCGAGGTGGAGAACTGGCCACAGTTGTTCCCGCCCACCATTTTTGCCGACTACCTGGACAACAACGAGCGGGAACAGCGCATCAGGATCTGGGCCACCGCGGGCGAGGGTGTCAAGCACTGGGTCTCGCGGCGGGTGCTCGATCCGGAGCGCCGCCGCATCGAATTCCGCCAGGAGGTCAGCAGTGCGCCGATCGCGGCGATGGGCGGCACCTGGATTGTCGATACGCTGCCCGACGACCGCTCCCACGTCCGCCTGCTGCACGACTACCGGGCAGTCGCGGCGGACAAGCTGAGCTGGATCGACGAGGTGGTCGACCGCAATTCCCGCACCGAACTCGCGGCACTGAAACGCAATATCGAACTCGGTGACGCGGGCGCGGATTCGGCCTTCTCGTTCGAGGATACGGTCGAGGTGCAGGGCGCGGCCGAAGACGTCTTCGGGTTCATCAGTGATGCGCAGCTGTGGCCCGAGCGGTTGCCGCACGTCGCCGGGGTGGAATTGACCGAACCCGGGCCGGGCATGCAGTCGCTGGCAATGGATACCGTCGCCATCGACGGCTCGCAGCATCGCACCATGTCGTATCGAATCGTGTTCCCGCATCACAAGATCGCGTACAAGCAGATCACCATGCCGGCCTTGATGACGCTGCACACCGGGTACTGGACGGTGCGGCCGCACGAGCGTGGGGTTTCGGTGTCCTCGCAGCACAGCGTTGTGGTGAATACCGACAATATCGCCGCGGTGCTCGGACCCGACGCGGATCTCACCAGCGCGAAGGCATACGTACAGCGGGCATTGAGCACCAACAGCCTGGCCACGCTGCGGCATGCCAAACAGTATGCGGAGGCCGGATCATGAGCCGGGCCGATGCGATCCGGGTGGTGGCACCAGGTGTACATCGGATATTGCTGGACGCCAACGGTATTCAGTTGTCCGCGCTGTTCAGCACCCCTGCGTTGAACCTGCCGCGCGCCACCATCGTCGCACTGCACGGTGCCGGGATGTCGTCGGCCTATTTCCACGGGCTCGCGCATCCCGATGTCTCCCTGCTGACCACCGCCACCCGGATGGGGTACGCCGTCCTGGCCCTCGATCGGCCCGGGTACGGCGCGTCTGCCGATCTGCTGCCGGACGGGCAATCGCTCGCCGAGCAGGTGGAAACGGTGCGTGCTGCGCTCGCCGACTTCACCGCGCGCAATGACATCGGGGCAGGACTGTTCCTGCTCGGGCATTCCTTCGGCGGCAAGCTCGCGCTCACCCTCGCGGGTGATTCGCCGGAGTTCGGGGGAGTGGAGGTGTCCGGGTGCGGGCACCGGTTCGCGCCGCTGGCGCCGGACGCCAAGGTGTGGAAGCGGAATTGGGGTGACCTGCAGCTGTATCCGCCGGGGACATTCACGCAGATCGGCTCCGCAGTGGATACACCGCCGCCCAGGGAGTTGGCCGACACCCTGACATGGCCGGACACCTTCGCCGAGGTGGCCGCGCGCATCCGGATTCCGGTGCAGCTCAGCTTCGCCGCACAGGAACGGTGGTGGCGCACCGATGCCGCCGCCCTCGACGAGTTGCCCGCACTGTTCGAATCCGCGCCGCGTATCAGCGTGGCCCGGGTACCGCACGCGGGCCACAACATCAGCCTCGGCTGGGCGGCGCGCGCGTACCACGCCGGTGCGCTGGCGTTCTTCGAAACCTGCCTGCTCGACCGCGCCGCCGCCTGACCGAGGAGGACCTGTCATGACCGAGGAATCCACGCTGCCGCGCTCGCCGGAGCCGGCCACGTTCGATCGCATCGACGAATTGCGCCTGCGCAAGGAGCTGGCGGAGACCGGGCCCGACGCGGCAGCCACCGAACGTCAGCACGCCAAGGGCAAACTCACGGCGCGAGAACGCATTTCGCTACTACTCGATCCGGAGTCGTTCACCGAGATCGAAGCGCTGCGACGGCACCGGGCCGTTGGATTCGGGCTCGAGCACCAGCCGTACACCGATGGGGTCGTCACCGGATGGGGGACCGTGGACGGGCGGACCGTATTCGTCTACGCACACGACTTCCGCATCTACGGCGGTGCGCTGGGTGAGGCGCATGCCGAAAAGATCCACAAG
>NZ_JAODNK010000067.1 GCF_025465275.1 Nocardia sp.
ACCACCGCAAGCGGCGGCAACGCCGCCTCGGCCGCCTGACCCCGATCGAGTTTGAGACAATAAACCAGCCCGCGATCGCGGCCTGAAACACCACACCCGCGAGTCAACCGAACTCGGGGCAGTCCCCCCGAGGATCAGCAGAAATGTTGTAAAACCAATCAGGCTGCCGCACAGCCGCCCCATGCGTCCCCACCACCAAATACCCCTCCCCAACCCGCATATACGACGTCAAGAAAACGCTCCGAGGCTGCCCACTACGCCGCCCCACGGTAGTGAGCTCCACCAACCCCACCGGCCCAACCCGTACATTCCCACCAGCAGCCCGAAACAACGGCGCAGACACCGCATCAAGCAGCGCGACACCGGACCGAACCAGCGCCCGAGGCGTTCCTGTCATGACCTACTCCTCATCCACAACCGTCAGAGCGCAGGGGCAGACGCCCGCTGCCCGTCCGCACGAGTGCGAACCGGCCGCGCAGTGGTGAACTGATAGTCATCGAGCGGGAAATGCCGGTTCTCCCAGTACATCTCAAGCTGCGTAGAAGGCCGGAACGCCGCCCCGTCACCCTGATAGTTGATGTAGTACGTATTCGAAGTCGCACACCCCTGACTGAAAAGGTGAGTCTTCTTGGCACGCTTGTCCATCCGAGCGAAGTAGCGGTCATGCGGCTCCTGCCGCACCTCGACGCAGGTTGCCCCCCGCCTGCCCGCCTCGGAGATCACCCGTGCCGCGTGCGCGGAGGTCGATTCGATCAGCGGAATGTACGAGCCCGGTGCGTAGGCGTACGGCCCGACGATCAGAAACGCATTCGGGAAGCGCGGCACCGAAACGCCCTGATATGCCTGGAACCGGTTGACGTCCCAGAACTCCCCGAGCTCCAGCCCATCCCGCCCGTAGATGGGATACGGCGGCGTGAAGCCCTTCTCCATGACCTTGAACCCGGTCGCCAGCACCACCATGTCGAAGTCCTGCGAGGTGCCGTCGGCGGTGACGATCCCCGTGGACGTGAACCGCTGGATCCCATCGGTGATCAGATCCACGTGCGACTGTGTGAAGGTCCGGAAGTAGGCATTGGACACCGACGGCCGCTTGCAGCCGAGCCGGTAGTCCGGGGTCAGCTTCTCCCGCAGCTTGCGGTCACGCACCTGAGCGAAAAGATAACTCTTGAGCGCGGTTTCGCCCACAGTCAGCCCGACAGAGGTGAGCCGCGGATGGGCGGATACCGCCAATCCTGCTCCGAGACCGGCATTCACGCCCACATTGCCGACAAATCGCACGGTCTGCTGCACCGCCGGGAAGTTGAGCACCGAATTGAGCACCGGACCCATCCGGAAGTCCGGCTTGGGCGCGATCCAGATGGCGCGGCGCTGGTAAACCGTCAGTTGCGCAACATCTTTGGCCAGCTCGGGAATTAGCTGCAGGGCGCTGGCCCCGGTGCCGATCACAGCCACCCGCTTACCCCGATAGTCGTACTCATGATCCCAGCGAGAGCTGTGCATGAGCTTGCCCTTGTAGTCCTCGATACCCGGAATCTCGGGATTGTGCGGCTGCTCCAGCCCGCCCACCGCGCCGATCACGAAGCGCGCGGTAATCACCGTGCCGTCCTCCAGCGTGATCCGCCAGAAATCGTTGACCTCGTCGAACACGCCCTTGGCCGCCCCCGATCCCAGCCGCAGCTTGTCGCGCAGCCCTTGCTTGTCGACAACCTCCTCGGCGTACCGCTGAATCTCCTCACCGGGTGCGAAGAACCGAGACCACTTCGACCGCTGCTGGAACGAGAAGTTGTACACCGGCGACGGAACATCCACGGCCACACCGGGATAGGTGTTTGCCAGCCAGGTGCCGCCGACGCGAGACCATTTGTCGATGATGACGAAGTTCTCGACGCCGGCCTTGCGCAGCGCCACGCCTGCGCCGATGCCGCCGAGACCCGCGCCGATCACAGCGACCTCGTAGGTGGGGGAGAGGGGGGAACCATTGGTGGAGTTCATGACTGGGACCTCGCGTCCTGTGATTCGGAGATGATCTCCGGAAGTTGTTGCCGGCGCAGCTTTCCCGCGGTGGTGCGGGGGAGCTCTGTGACGAACACGATGTCGCGCGGCACTTTGTAGTTGGCGAGTGTGGATTTGATGTGCTGTTTCAGCTCGTCGGCGGTGGCCCGCGCACCGTTCTGCAGGACTACCGCCGCCAGCAGCCGCTGCCCGAAATCGTCATCGGGCACCCCGATCGCTCCGGCATCGGCAATAGCCGGATGTGCCAGCAGCACGGTCTCCACTTCCTGCGGGAAGACGTTCTCCCCACCGGATACGATCATGTCGTCGGACCGGCCCTCGATGAACAGCCGACCCTCCGCATCGAGATGCCCGAGATCGCCGGTGTCCATGTACTTTCCGACCATGGTCCGCTGCTTGCCGTCGCTGTAACCACGGAACATGGTGGGGTTCTTGTTGACAATGCGCCCGGTGGTCCCGGTCGGCACCTCGCGGCCCTGCTCATCGACAATCCGAATGTCTACGAAGCCGGTCGGCGGCTTGCCGACCGTCCCCGGCGCGGCCCGCAGATCCGCGGGCGTAGCCAGCGCGCCCGCACCGGATTCGGTGGATCCGTAGCCGTTGAACAGCACATCCCCGAACTCGTCCATGAACGCGACCGCCAGCCACGGCGGCATGGGCGCGGCCCCGCACAACACCATCTGCAAGGTCTCGGTGTTGTAGTTCTGCCGCACCTCCGCCGGCAGCTCCATAATGCGTTTCACCATGGTCGGCACCAGGCAGGCGATCCGCACACTGTGGCGTTCGATATCGGCCAGCGCCTGCTCGGCATCGAATCGCTCGTGCACGACGGCGGTGGAACCGGTCAGGAAGGCCAGCAGCAGCGCCCCGAACCCGTAGGTGTGATGCAGCGGCGGCGCGATGACGATCGGGCTGCCCAACCGCGGAATCGGCTCGATCTTGGCCAGATCGCCGATGGCCAGCACCATGCGCGGGTGCAGCCCCGCGATCAGGGGAACGGCTTCCCGGACACCGAGCTGCCGGGGAGCGCCCTTGGGCACCCCCGTGGTGCCGCCGGTCAGCAGTACGACCGAGCCGCCGTATGCCGGAGTGCGCACCGGAGCACCGCCCTCGGCAACAAGCTCCTCGACAGTCGGCAGTCCGCCCGCGGACCCGCGCACCAGCACACGGCGTCCCTGATACCCGGATTTCTCTATCTCGGTGTGGAATTCGGCGTCGTACAGCAGTAGATCCACGTCCTCCCGCTCCAGCACCTCACCGATCTGCGGCCCCGCGAACCCGTAGTTCAACGGCACCAGATCAGCCGAGAGTCGTGCTGCCGCAAAGGAAGCCACCACGAAGCCGCGATGGTTGCGGCTCAGTACCCCGATTCGACTGCCGCGCCCGATATTCCACCGCGCGCGCAATGCCGCAGCCAACCGGCGCACCTGGCGATGCAGCTCGGCGGCGGTCACCGACCCGCTGTCGTCGATGAGGGCGAGCCGGTCGGGGAACCGTGCCGCGAAGGAAGCCAGCACCGTCGCCAGCCCCGCCCCATCGCGCAGTGACAGCAGCAGCTGCGGAATCCGTTGTGGCGGCAGCAGATTCCATGCCCTCGCCGCCGGTATCCAGCCCGCAATGGTCACCGCATCGTCGAGCAGATTGACCGCCTGCTCCACCTTCCCGATCGGCCCGGCCCAATCCGTCGGCCGATTGTTCCAGTTGCCCGCCCTCGCATACAGCCCCATGGCCCGCTGCGCGGTGTGCGAACTGTCCAGCGCATAAGACATCGGCGCGGCCGCGCGCTCCCACCACGGCCGGATGGCCAGCGGCCGATCCACAATGGCCCGGCACACCATGCTCGCCGCTTCTTCCGGCGACATGCTCGGTGTGTACCGGTACATCCGGAACGGCCCCAGCATCTCCGACCGCACCAATTGCAGATGCACAGCGGTGGTGGTGATGCCATCCGCCCGCAATTCCGGTGCGGCGCCGCGCATCCAGGAGTTGAAGGCCGCCTTGGTCGCGATGTACGCGGTCCAGCCGACACTCGGCGCGTGCACCCCGGCCGTACTGATATTGACGATGTGCCCCTGCTGCCGGGCCCGCATGGACGGCAGCAGGCTCAGCACCAACCGCACCGGCCCCAGGTAGTTCACCTTGGCGGTATCGTCGAAATTGTCCCAGCGGTCCAGTGAATCCGAGAGCCACCGGCGAATCGACTTGCCCGCATTGTTCACGAACACATCGACCCGGCCGTGATCGGCGAGCACCCGATCGATGAGCTCCGCACAGGCATCGGTATCGCTCAAGTCCGCCGGATACGTGTGAACCGTTCCAGAACAGCCGAATACCTCCGTGCTCAATTCTTCGAGGAGCTGCGCGCGACGCGCGACCGCCAGCACGGTCGCACCGTTCGCGGCCAGTCTGAGAGCAGTGGCCCGTCCGACACCGGAGGACGCACCGGTCACCAGAATGACCTTGCCCGCGACCGCCGGTCCCAGCCTGCGATCACTGATGCCATAACTGGCCGCGCCCATAGCGATCCGGACCGACTTGGGTAGTTCGATCATGGCTCAACTTCCTTGTCGAGCAGGGGTCACGCGGGGCTATCGGTTTTGGCGCGCCGCGTACGTTTCGGTTTGGCGCCATTGGCCTGCGGCGGGGCGGTGATCACCTGCGGCCGCAGCAGATCGAATCGATAGTCGGAGAACGGGAATCGCCGATGCCCGCGCCGCGCCGCGAAGAATCCGGTGGGACGGATATAGGTGCTGTCCCCCTGCGAATTCCGATAGTACGTCGGCACATGCGCATTCAGCTCGGCCAGATAGAACCGCATGGCCGCACCGTGCTGATAGATCGCGCGATGGTAGGCGTCGTGCGCTTCCTCCCGCACCGCCACGAAGGTGGCCCCGCGCCGCCGCGCCTCCGAAATAGCCCGCACCGCATGGTCTGCCGTCATCTCCACGAACGCATGCCATCCGCTGCCCGACCACGAGTACGGCCCGACCAGCGTCCACCGATTGGGCAGACCCGGCAGCGACACGCTCTCGTACGCCTGTAGACCGTGCTCGGTGTAGAACTTGCCCAGGTCCAGACCCTCGCGCCCCACCACCATGCCGGGGGTGTAGGTCTCGGGATCGGAGAAGACGTGGTATCCGGTGGCCAGCACCACCATGTCGAATTCGTGCTCCACCCCGTCGGTGGTGCGGATACCGCTCGGGGTGAACCGTTCGATCGAGGTGGTGACCAGTTCGACATTGTCACGATTGAAGCTCAGCAGATAGCCGGTATTCGCGGTGGGCCGCTTGGCAATCGGCCCGTAGTCCGGTGTCAGCGCCGCCCGGGTCTGCGGATCGCGCACCATCAGGCGCAGCAGCCCCCGGTATCCCGCGATGGCGGACGCGTCCACGGCCCGCATGGTCGGCCGCACCACCGCCATGGGCGCATTCGACATTGCCCGCAGCACAAGATCTACGGCAACCAGCACCGCCCCGTGCGTCGCCGCCTGTAGCCCCGGCGTGCGCAGGACCACCTTCACCGCTTCGGGAATCTTGGGATTGGGCTTGGGAATACACCACACCGGCGTCCGCTGGAACACCGCGAGAGTGCCCACCTCCCCGGCAATGGACGGCGTGATCTGCACCGAACTCGCGCCGGTGCCGATAATGGCGACCCGCTTACCCGTGAGGTCGTAGTCGTGATCCCACTCCGAGGGCCGCTGCAACTTCCCCTGATAGTCCTCCAGCCCCGGAATACCAGGATCCTGCTTCGGGCTGACAAACGCACCTACCGCGCTGACCACGAAGCGTGCGGTAATGATCGCGCCGCCTTCGACATGCAGCTTCCACCAGTGGTTGTCCTCGTCCCACTCCTCGCTGACCACATTGGTGCCGAACCGCAGATGCGGATACAGCCCGAACCGCTGTGCGACATCGATGTGGTACTGCTTCACCTCGGCGCCGGGCGCGAACAGCCTGCTCCAGTTGGCATTTCGGGCGAACGAGTACTGGTAGGCAATCGACGGGATATCGACTTCCAGTCCCGGGTAATGGTTTTCGTTCCAGCTGCCGCCCACCTCGTCGGCGCGCTCGATAATCACGAAATCTGTGACGCCCGCTTGCTTCAGCTTGACGCCGGCGGCGATTCCACCCGGCCCCGCGCCGATGACGGCGACCTCATGGTCCGGGGCGGACCCCGATGTCGACGGATTTCCATTCGATGCCATGTCCGGCCTTTCGAGAGCGAAGCGGCCGACCGCCTTTCGAGTAGCTGCGGCCAGCCGTCGGCGGCCCGTTGCGAGGCCGCCGTGGACTCGTCCCGCACCAGGCGGGGCTCTACTCCAGAGTAGAGCTGTCTGGGACAGTGATCAAGAGCTATCGGGAAACCGGGAGAATCACCCGGTGGCAGCGTCCCGTTTCGCTGCTCCCGCGCGGCGCGATCGTGCGGCAGCGAGGTCGACGGGCCCGCCGGTCCGGGCGTGATAACGAGCCATCGCCGCGGCGAATTCCGGTGACCAGCGCAGTATTTCGTCGCGCAGCGGCCCGGTGGTTTCGAGCTGACTCAGCAGGCCCAGCAGCGTGGTCATGGCCCGCGCGAACGGGGTGTAGTAGGCGGGCAGGCTGAGCTGCCGGTGCACATTGCTCAACCGAGGGTTCATCGCGACGAGTACGCGCTCCCGCAGCCAGGCGCGGTCCACCCGAGAGTGCTCCTGCCGCAGCAGTTCCACGAACGGGAGCAGCTGCTGGGCCAGCGCCGGCACATCGAAGATCCGCTGCCGGTCGGCGAAACCGTGCCGCCGCATGGCCGTATCGAGCTCCGCCGTACCGCCATTGAGCAGCGCCTCGGCAATATCCTGGACCAGCGGCGCGAACTGCGGCGGCGGCCAAGCCGGGCAGGCGCCGAAATCGACGACACCGAGTCGGCCGTCGGGTAGCACCCGGAAATTCCCCGGATGCGGATCGCAGTAGAGCAGTCCGGTGCGCTCGGCGGAGGACAGCACGAACCGCAGCGCCTGCACCCCGACCCGATCGCGCTCGGACTGCGCGCCGGAGGCGATCAGTCTGGAAACCGGTATGCCGTCCAGCCATTCGCTGACAATGACGTCCCCGCGTTGCGCCACCACCTCCGGCACCCGGAAATCCGGATCCCGCGCATAGGCCGCGGCGAAGGCACGCTGACGGTCCGCCTCGGCCGCGAAATCCAGTTCCGCGCTGACACATTCGGCGAGCCGATCGGTGACCGCCCGGATATCGGCATTGGGAACGAAGACCGAGAGCAGCCCGGACATGCGCCGCAATTGCGCGAGATCGGCGTGCACCGCCTCCCGCGCACCCGGATACATGACCTTCACCGCCACGCTGCGGCCGTCGTGCCATACCGCGCGGTGCACCTGCCCGATGGTGGCCGAGGCGGCCCGGCAGTCGTCGAACTCGCGGAACTGCCCGCGCCACTGCGGTCCGAAGGTCTCCGCCAGCACCGCGTGCACCGTGCGGGGCAGCATGGCGGGCGTCGCATCCTGTAGGCGGGCCAGGGCGATTCGATACGGTTCGGCCAGTTCCGGCGGCAGCGCCAGCTCGTAGATGCCGAGCATCTGGCCCAGTTTGGCGGCGAAGCCCTTCAGCTCGCCGAGCACCTCGAAGAAATGCTGCGCGGTGCGCAATCGAATGTCCTGATCCACCTCGCCCGGCGATCTGCCCAGTGCCCGTTTACTGGCGCCGGCCGCGCGGCGGCCCGCGAAGGCAATGGGCAGCGCCGCCAACTTGGCCGCGCGCACCGCCGGCCGGGCAGGCGGATACCCGGCGATATCGCGCTGTTGTTCCGCGTCTCCCGAGCTCCTCCGCCGTGCACCGATGCGCCGAACCGCCATCCGATCATCCCCTTGCGCCTATCGACCTGTGCGCCAGGAGCAGTGTGCCACGAGGTGAAACCGGGAAGCCCGGATTGACGGGATTGTGCGGATCAGCCCTGGGTGCGCTGCCGATCAGCCTTGACGGGCGGTGAGCCGGGCGAGGTCGGTGAGCCGATGTGCGCGAGCGATCTCGGCCGGCGTGAAGGGATCCTCGGGACGCACGAAGGTCATGGCGTCGATCTCGATATCGGGGGCGATCTCCAGAATTGTTCCGGTTGGGGCATATTCCGGATCCACGGTCGAAACATATTGTGCGCCCAGCAATTCCGCGATGACCAGCGGCAACTCACCGGGATCGCCGGCCACCCGGGTGGCCAGACTCAGTGCGCGGGTCTGGCCGTCCACCAGCGTCAGCGCCGAGGCGGGCCAGATGCCGACCGTCGTCCCGCCCGCTTTGGCGATGGCGTTGGCCAGGCGCGGCGGCCCGACATCGGCGGGCGTCGACACCACCAGTTCGTCCAGCACACCGTCCTCGAGGTGGTGCACATGCACCGTGAGGATATTGGCGTGGCGGTAGGTGAGCTGTTTGGCGAGCAGTTCCAGTCGGCCCGGAGTGTTGTCCAGGCGCACTCGAATGCGCCACAGCAACTCCGCGCTGTCCAGGCGCTGCCGATGATCGAGCTCCGGCCCGTGCAGCCATCGGGCGAGATAGCGCATGGCCCCCGGCTCCACCACCCAGATGACCAGAATGGTGGTGGTAATTGTCAGTACGACGACAGTAACGAGATATGGCAAAGCGAAATGGATGACCACTGCGTGCAGAGCCAATTCGACCGGGAACACCGCGGCGAGCTTGGCCAGAGTCAGCCGGGTGCGACGAGGATGGGGCAGGCGACCGCATACTTCGCATGCCAGGGCATGAACCTCGGTTTGCCTCATATTCACCAGAGTGCGGGGCCGAGATTTCCGCGCTGTGCCCCGGTGTAAATAGGTGGTGACACGAAGCGACAAAATGACTGCGCGAGCGGCATTTTCAGTGAAGCGAGCCACACGAATTCATGCGATGTGCCGCACCGCACACTATTTGCGCCGGCTCCTGCCCGCGGCCTGTTTCACCGGAAGGCTGCCCGCGTAGGCGACCCCCCGCTCCACCCACTCGATGAGCGCATCGTCATCCTCGACGGTCTCGGTGGTGACCCGTACCCATCCGCGCGTCTCCCGACCGCCCATCACCATGGTTTCGACCGCTCCCGGCACGAGGAGATCGGTGTAGTTCTCGGGATCGAGCCGCACCATCAGGCCGCCTCGCCCGCTGGCGGCGACGGCCATATTGCCGCCGACCAGGAATGCCAATCCGCCGAATAGTTTCTTCTCGACCACTTCCGGCAGCGCCGGCCCCAGCGCATCCCGAATCCGGTCGGCAAGCTTTTCGTCATAGGTCATCTCCGCATTGTGAACCCATCGACCGACAAGTTTGCGCCAGGGATACCAGATCGAAACAGACCATTCCGGCAGGTGTCAGGCGCGCGGCGATGAGGTACACATGACGAGTGGAAGCCCCGCCGACGGTGGGTGTCGAAGAGGAGTTTCTCCTCGTTGATCCGCGCACCGGTGCGCCGGTCGGCAGAAATGCCGACGTCGCCCGCACCGCTGCGGATTTCGGCATCGATATGCAATTGGAGATCATGCGGTGCCAGGTGGAGACCAGCACCCGTGTGCACACCAATACGGTTGATCTACTCCGGGAATTGCGCGAATTGCGGCGTGGCGCCGCGGCCTGCGCGGAGAAGAACGACGCACTACTGCTGGCAGTCGCCGTGCCCCCCACCATTTCGGACGAGATGCTGTCGATTACCAGCACTCCGCGCTACCACCGGGTCGTCGAGAGGTTCGGCAGGCTCGCCCGGGAACAGGGCCTGTGCGGGTGCCATGTGCACGTCGCGGTACCGGATCGTGAAGTGGCACTGCAGGTCAGCAATTTCCTGCGGCCCTGGCTGCCGCTGCTGCTGTCGTTGACGGCCAACTCGGCTATCTACCACGGTGACGAAACCGGTTATGCCAGTTGGCGAAACATTCTGTGGCGGCGCTGGCCGAGTGCCGGACCGCCACCTCACTTCGGCACGGTCGTCGAGTTCGACGCCGCGGTCGAGTCCATGCTGTCGCTGGGCGTGATCCTGGACCGCAAGATGGTGTATTGGGATGTGCGCCCGTCGGTTACGTTCCCCACCGTCGAGGTCCGCGTCAGCGATGTACCGGCTACCGTGGAGGAAACCGCGCTACTGGCCACGCTGGTCCGGGCCG
>NZ_JAODNK010000081.1 GCF_025465275.1 Nocardia sp.
GTGTCGTCGCCGCCACGGCCGACGTTCACGCCGGGGTGGAAGTGCGTGCCACGCTGGCGAACCAGGATCTCACCGGACTTGACGACCTGGCCGCCGAAACGCTTGACGCCGAGTCGCTGCGCATTCGAATCGCGACCATTGCGCGAGCTGGATGCACCCTTCTTATGTGCCATTTCAAACTCCTCGTGCAGTGTATTTTGCGATATGAGCGGGGCCCTACATGGTTACGCAGGCTGCCGCCTCCGGGCCTGACCGCTCATATCGGGGGCGACGAACCCCAAGTCGGATTACTTGATGCCGGTGACCTTCAGGACCGTCAGCTTCTGACGGTGGCCCTGACGCTTGTGGTAGCCGGTCTTGTTCTTGAACTTGTGGATGCGGATCTTCGGGCCCTTGGTCTGTTCGACGACCTCGGCGGACACGGAGACCTTCGCCAGCTTGTCAGCATCGGTGGTCAGCTCGGCGCCATCAACAAGCAGCACCGGCGCCAGGGACACGGAAGTGCCCGGCAGACCCTCGATCTTCTCGACCTTCACCAGGTCACCGACCGCGACCTTGTACTGCTTTCCGCCGGTCTTGACGATTGCGTACGTTGCCATCGGTCGGCTGCCCTTCTTCCTGTTACAAGTGCTGTATCAACACTGTGTTCACACGGCTGATCCTCCGGCTCGCACCGGAAACCGCCGTACGACTGGTCTGGTATTCACCGCCGCCTCGGGCCAGTGGTTCACACATGAACCGGCCCTCGTTCTCACAGCGCTACTGGCATGAATAATGCCGCACAGCAAGCGCTGTCGCCGGGGGCAGCGACTGTCCAAGAGTACAGGACACGGCCGGGGCGTCCAAACCGGGGGTTCCGGGCACAGGAACACTCGCGAAACCGGCCTGGCCTGGGGAACAGGCGTGGCCCCGCCGTAGGTACGGGCGGGGCCACGACTGGGTCCGGAATCGGACTCAGGTGATCAGTTCTCGCCCTCTGGAGCGCCCGCAGGGCGACCAGCGGCACGACGGCGGGGACGAGCTCGCGGAGCCACCTCGGCCGGGGCCAGATCCGCGAGGGACAGGCCCGGGGTCTGCGGCTGATCCGCGCTGGAGAGCACGAACACCGCGCCCTCACTGGCGGAGGCCGGAGCTGTCACCGCACGAGCGACCCGGCGGCGGCCGGCCCGGCGAGCGGGCTGCGCGGGTTCGGTCGCCTCCGGCTCGGGAGCCCTGGTGACCGGAGCCGCGGCCTGCGCCTCGGCGACATTCACCGCTGCCTCGGCGGCAGCCACGACCGCCTCCTCGGCAACCACGGCGTCCGCGGCGGCCTCGGATTCGCTTGTGTGCGACGAGGTTCCGTTGGTCGACGCCTTGACAGGCTCGGCAGAACGCGCCGCAGCAAACTCGGCAACAGCTTCCGCACCCGCGGTCGCGGCATTCGCCAGGGCCTGCTCGGCGTAGGTGGCGTCGTCCATATCCTCGTCGTCGTGGTGCGAGGCCATGGCGAGCGCGACCGGATGGGCACGCCGGGCGGCGGCCTTCTCCTTGCTCTCCGCGGTCTCTTCGACCACCACCGGCGCGGCGGGCTCGGGCACGACCGGAGTCTCCGGAGCCGCATTGCCGCGGTCCTTGCGCCGGCGGCGCGAACCCTCGCGACGGGCGGCGCCCTCCTCCACCGGCGCGGATTCCACCGGGTAGTTGTGCACGATGAGGCCCCGGCCGTGGCAGGTCTCACAGGTACTGGAGAACGCCTCGACCAGACCGGTGCCCAGCTTCTTACGGGTCATCTGGACCAGGCCGAGCGAGGTGACCTCGGAGACCTGATGACGCGTGCGATCGCGGCCCAGGGCCTCGGTCAGCCTGCGCAGCACCAGATCCCGGTTCGACTCGAGGACCATATCGATGAAGTCGACGACGATCATGCCGCCGATATCCCGCAGTCGCATCTGGCGGACGATCTCCTCGGCCGCCTCCAGGTTGTTGCGGGTGACGGTCTCTTCCAGGTTCGACCCACCGGCACCGGTGAACTTGCCCGTATTGACGTCGACCACCGTCATGGCCTCGGTGCGGTCGATCACGAGGGTGCCGCCCGAGGGCAGCCACACCTTGCGGTCGAGCGCCTTGGCCAGCTGCTCGTCGATGCGGAGGCTGCCGAACACGTCGACGCCGTGGTTCTCGTGCTTTTCGACGCGGACCAGCAGATCCGGGGCGACCGTGCGGATGTAGTTCTCCACGGTCGTCCAGGCGCGGTCGCCCTCGATGACCAGCTTGGAGAAATCCTCGTTGAAAAGGTCGCGAACCACCTTGACCAGCAGGTCCGGCTCTTCGTACAGCGTCTTGGGCGTACCCGAGCCGCCCTTGGCCTGCTCCTCGATGGTGCGCCAGGTCTGCTGCAGCCGTTCGACATCGCGAGCCAGCTCGTTCTCTTCGACACCTTCGGACGCGGTGCGAATGATGACGCCGGCATCCTGCGGCACGATATCGCGCAGGATCTCCTTGAGACGCTTGCGCTCGGTATCGGGCAGCTTGCGGCTGATCCCGGTGGAGGTGCCACCGGGCACGTACACCAGGAAGCGACCGGCCAGGCTGATCTGCGTGGTCAAGCGAGCGCCCTTGTGGCCCACCGGGTCCTTCGAGACCTGCACCAGCACGGTGTCACCGGGGCGAAGCGCCTGCTCGATCTTGCGCTCACGGCCACCGAGACCGGCGGCCTCCCAGTTCACCTCGCCCGCGTACAGCACGCCATTGCGGCCACGGCCGATATCGACGAACGCCGCCTCCATGGACGGCAGCACGTTCTGCACCTTGCCCAGGTAGACATTGCCCACCATGGACGCGGAACCGGTACTGGTCACGAAGTGCTCGACCAGGACACCGTCCTCGAGCACCGCGACCTGCGTGGTGGAGGTCGGGTGGTCCTGGAAGTGCTTCTCGCGCACCACCATCACCCGATCCACCGACTCGCGGCGGGCCAGGAATTCGGACTCGGTCAGGATCGGCGGGCGACGGCGACCGGCCTCACGACCGTCGCGGCGGCGCTGGCGCTTGGCCTCCAGGCGGGTGGACCCGCTGATGCCCTGCACCTCGTCGACATCCTTGGTGGCGGCAGCGCGGCGCTTGCTGCGCGGCTCCCGCTCGTGCACGACGGTGTTCGGCGGATCGTCCTCGGAGACGGCCTCCGGCTCGGCCTCCTCGCCACCCTTGCGGCGACGGCGGCGACGGCGACGGCGGCTGCTCGAGCCCTCCGGCACGGCCGAATCATCGTCGTCGTCCTCGGAGTCTTCGGCCTCGGCCTCGGCGTCGGCCCGGATCTGATCCTCGATCTCCGGATCGATCTCGCCCGACTCGTCATCCGGGTGCTGTTCGCCACGACCACGGCCACGACCGCGGCGGCCACGACGGCGGCGACGCGAAGCGCCGTCACCGCGCTGCTCGCCGTCCCAGTCCTGCTCGTCGTCGCCCTCGTCGGAGGTGGCGGCCGCCAGGCCTGATGCTTCAGCCTCGGCGGCCTTGTCCTCGACCGCCTTGTCCTCGCCAACCTTGGCTTCGACCTTGGTCCGCTGCTCGCCGCGGGTCTTCTCGACGGCCTGGACCTTCTCCTCGACCGGGGGCTTCTCCTCGGCGCGCGGCTTGTCCTCGGCCTGGACCTTCTCGGCCTTCGGCTTGTCTTCGACCTTGGTCTTGCGCTCGGCCCGCAGTTTGCGGCGGGTCTCCTCGGCGGCGGCGAAGTCCGGCGACTGGAACAGCGGCTGGGCCACCAGGCCCGACGGCTGGTACTGCACCGGCTCCTCGACCGGGAGCTCCGGCTGCTGGAACGGGCTGGTGAAAAGTTTGGGGGCGCGCTTGCGCGGGGTGGAAACCACGGCGGCTGCCGCGACCTCGACTTCTTCGGCGGCCAGTTCGTCGGCGGCCAGCTCATCGCCCTTGACGATGGCGTCGTCGACGGTGGCGGGGGCCGGGTCGACGGCTCTAGGCCCGAAGGCGTCGCGGACGGTCTCGGCGACCGTGCGATCCAGGCTCGATTGCGGGCTGCGGGCCTGGGCGCCCATATCGGTCAGGTGGGCCAGGATACGTTTGCTGGTGACTCCCAGCAGCTTCGCCAGTGCGTGCACTCGGATCCGTTCCGGCAACTGTTCGGCGGCCGGGAGGGTGTCCGCGGCCTCCCCTGCGGCGTTCACCTGTGTTGTTGCTTCCTGCGGCTCTTTTTCGGCCACGAAATCTCCTTGGGCCCCCGGGCGCGTCCCTCCGAGGAGTGACGCGGCCGACGCGGGGGCGCTGTCTTCGCCTCGCGCCCATGGGCGCGAGATCAGTGGTCTGCGCGCCGCGTGCCCGTTATCACCTATTTTTTCGTCGTTCGGGCTAACTGGTCACGTGGCGCCTGGGTGGTTTGGCTCAACCCCACAGCACGAGCGTTCATCCAGCGGGCCGCCCGACAGCCGAGTCTTTGAAGCCGTCGGCGGCAGCGATGATCGTCCGTCGTGCCGTGGTGTCAATCAGATGTGACCCTCACCTGCCGCAAACGGCGGGCAGCGGCCACTTCCGATGCCAGTATCCCACATGACCTCGGAGCGCCGCGCCCACGAACCCCTTACAGGCGTCACGCGTCGCGGATCGGAGCACAGCCGGACCCGGCCCAGTACCGACCGGTACAGGGTGCCGGGGCCTGTCGTGAGGTTTGCTCAGAGGGTGAATTCGGGGAACCAGAGCGCGATTTCGCGCTTGGCGGACTCCGGCGAATCGGAGCCGTGCACCAGGTTGTACTGGGTCTCAAGGGCGTAATCGCCGCGGATGCTGCCGGTAACGGCCTTCTCCACCGGGTCGGTGCCGCCCGCGATCTGGCGGAAAGCGGCGATGGCCCGGGGGCCTTCCAGCACGGCCGCGACGACCGGGCCGGAGGTGATGAACTCGATGAGCGAACCGAAGAAAGGCTTCTCGGCATGCTCGGCGTAGTGCTCTGCGGCGATCTCCTCGGAGACGTTCACCTGCTTGAGCGCCGCGAACTTCAGACCCTTGCGCTCGATCCGGGTGATGATCTCCCCGATCAGGCCCCGGGCCACGCCGTCCGGCTTGATGAGTACCAACGTCTGCTCAGTCACGCGCATACCGTAGCTGGGAAGTTGGCCTGCGGAAAAACCGATGGCCGGGGCTCATACCCCGGCCACGCCCGGTTCGACCGGATTTCAGGCTTGGGACATGCGCTGGCTCGGCAATGTGCCCGCTTCCATGCGTTTCTTCACATCTGCCCGGATGAAGAGGATGAAGAGCCATACGGCGACGAAGACCACGCCGATGACCAGGATGGACACGTGAATGAACCCGCCCGCCAGCAGGGCGACCTGGAGGCCGAGGTTGTAGGCCATGGCCCACGGGCGGCGCTGCACGCCGGCGCCGAGGAACATCAGCACACCCAGGCCGACCACGTAGAGGACGGACCACCACTTCAGCCCGCCGCCGACGGTCGCGACCACCGGTAGCGCGAGCAGCACGGTGATGGCTTCCAGGACGAGTGTCCCGGCCATCACGCCGCGGAAGCCCTTCCACGGGTCGGTGGCGGGCGCGGGCACACCCTCGGGAAGCGACGGCTGATCCTCACTCATGCTGTGTCCATTTCCGCCCTCGTGGGGCCCTTCGTGGTTACGCAAGCTGCCGCCTTCGGGCCTGACCACTCACGCGGGGTCCTTTCCGAACAGCGAGCGGGCCGCCCCGGCGGTGACGACCGATCCGGTGACCACGATGCCCGCACCGGAGACGTGTTCGCCACTCTCGCCCTCTTCGGCGAGGGCGATGGCGGTCTCGATGGCATCGGGCAGATCGCCGGCGACCACCACCCGCTCATCGCCGAAGCGCTGTACGGCCAGGTTGGCCAGGCTCTCGACGGGCAGGGCACGGGGAGAACCGTTCTCGGTGACGACGATTTCGTCGAAGATCGGTTCGAGGGCGTCGAGGATGCCCGCGGCGTCCTTGTCGCCCAGTACCGCAACCACTCCGACCAGTTTGCGGAATTCGAATTCGCTGGTGAGCGTGGCGGCCAGGGCCTGCGCGCCGTGCGGATTGTGCGCGGCGTCGAGGAAGATGGTCGGCGCGCTGCGCATGCGCTCCATGCGGCCGGGGCTGACGGCGGCCGCGAATCCGGCTCGCACAGCATCGATATCGAGCTGGCGGGACGCGCCCGCACCGAAGAACGCCTCCACCGCGGCGAGCGCCAGCATCGCATTGTGCGCCTGGTGTTCGCCGTGCAGCGGCAGGAATATTTCGTCGTAGACGCCGCCGAGGCCCTGCAGTTCCAGCATCTGACCGCCGATGGCGACCTGGCGCGAGAGCACCTGGAACTCCGAACCTTCGCGTGCCACAGCCGCATCCATCTCGACGGCGCGGCGCAGCAGCACCTCCATCACCTCGGGCTGCTGTTCGGCGATGACGGCGACGGTGTCGCGCGGGGCCAGTTCGTCGACCGGGGCCTTCTTGATGATTCCGGCCTTCTCCCCCGCGATGGAGGTCAGGTCCGAACCCAGGTATTCGGTGTGGTCCAAGCCGATCGGGGTGATGACGGCGACCTGCCCGTCGATCACATTGGTGGCGTCCCAGGTGCCGCCCATACCGGTTTCGACGACCGCGACATCAACAGGCGCTTCGGCGAATTTCGCGTAGGCCATGGCGACGAGCACTTCGAACTTGCTCAGCGCCGGGCCGCCGGCCGCGATGGACTGCTTGTCGATCATGTCGAGGAACGGCAGCAGTTCGCGGTACAGCTCGACGTACTGGCCGGGCGTGATGGGCGCATTGTCGATGGCGATGCGCTCGGTGGCCAGCTGCAGGTGCGGGCTGGTGATGCGCCCGGTGCGCCGGTGCAGCGCGGTGAGCAGCGAGTCGATCATGCGGGTGACCGAGGTCTTGCCATTGGTGCCCGCGATCTGAATGGCCGGGTACCCGTGCTGCGGTGAGCCGAGCACATCCATGAGGGCCGCGATGCGGGTGAGCGACGGCTCGATCTTGGTTTCCGGCCAGCGCTTGTCGAGTTCGGCCTCGACCAGCGCCATTTCGGCCAGATCCACCGGTGAGGTGATCAGCGGGCCGGCGTCGCTGTACTGACGTTCGGGTTCGGCATTCACTTGCGCACCGCCAGTTTCTCGAGCTCGGCGAGCCGGGCGCCGATGCGCTCGACTTCGGATTCGGCGATCTCCTTGCGCGCGGTGATCTTGGCGACCACCTCGTCGGGAGCCTTCGCCAGGAATGCCTCGTTGCCGAGTTTGGCGGTGGTGCCTGCCAATTCCTTCTGCGCGGCGGCCAGATCCTTCTCCAGGCGGCGCGCTTCGGCTTCGAGGTCGATGGTCCCGGAGGTATCGATTTCGACGGTGACGGTGGCGTTGGTGAGCCGCACCTCGAGGGAGGCGGTGGCGGCGAAGTCGTCGCCGGGCTCGGTGAGGCGGGCCAGATTGGTGATCTCGGCCTGCTGCGCGACCAGATCGGCGGTGTCGATGGCGATCAGCTTGGCGGCCACCTTCTGCTTATCGCCCAGGCCCTGATCGCTGCGGAACCGGCGGATCTCGGTAATGAGCCGCTGGGTGTCCGAAATGCGGCGGGCCGCAACCTCATCGGTGGCGATGCCCGAGCTCGTGGGCCACTCCGCGATGACAAGGGACTCGCCGCCCGTCCGCGCTCCGGCGGCGTCGGTGGTGAGTGCCTGCCACAGCTGTTCGGTGACGAACGGGATGGCCGGGTGCAGCAGGCGCAGGACGGCATCGAGCACATTGCCGAGCACGATGCGGGTGCTCGCGGCACGCTCATCGGATTCGGCGAACTGCACCTTGGCCAGTTCCAGGTACCAGTCGCAGAGTTCGTCCCACGTGTAGTGGTAGAGCGCCTCGAAGGCCTTGCCGAATTCGTAGCGGTCGATATTCGAATCCACTTCGGCGCGAACCTCTTCGAGCCGGTCGAGGATCCAGCGGTCGGCGTCGGTGAGAGCGGCGCGGTCCGGGAGCGTGCCCGGCTCGGCGCCGTTCATGAGCGCGAATTTGGAGGCGTTGAACAGCTTGGTGACGAAGCTGCGCGCGGCCGTCACATGCGGGGTGCCGACCGACAGGTCACTGCCGGGCTGCGCGCCGCGCGCGAGGGTGAATCGTGTTGCGTCGGCGCCGTATTCGTCGATCCACACCAGCGGGTCGACGCCGATGCCCTTGGACTTGGAGTACTTGCGGCCGAATTCGTCGCGAATCAGGCCGTGCAGGAACACATCCTGGAACGGCACCTGCTTCTGCTGTGCGTCCTTGCCCGTGGTGAGCACCGGGTCGTCGGAGACGAACATGCCGAACATCATCATCCGGGCGACCCAGAAGAAGAGGATGTCGTAGCCGGTGACGAGAACGCTGGTGGGATAGAACTTTTCGAGTTCGGCGGTGGAGTCCGGCCAGCCCATGGTGGAAAAGGGCCACAGGCCGGAGGAGAACCAGGTGTCGAGGACGTCCGGGTCCTGCACCCAGCCTTCGGGGGCCTGCTCGTCCGGGCCGACACACGCGACCTGACCCTCGGGGCCGTACCAGATCGGGATGCGGTGGCCCCACCACAGCTGCCGCGAAATGGTCCAGTCGTGCATATTGTCGACCCAGTCGAACCAGCGCGGTTCCTGGCTGGCCGGATGAATCTTGACCTCGCCGCCTCGGACCGCGTCACCGGCGGCCTTGGCGAGGGTTTCCACCTTGACCCACCACTGCATGGACAGCCGCGGTTCGATGGGTTCGCCGGAGCGCTCGGAGTGGCCGACGCTGTGGCTGTAGGGCCGCTTCTCGGCGACCACGCGACCTTCTTCGGCGAGGCGTTCGCGCACCTTGACCCGGGCTTCGAAGCGGTCCATACCGTCGAATTCGGTTCCGGTGTCGGCGATCTTGCCGGTCTTGTCCATGATGGTCGGCATCGGCAGGTTGTGCCGCAGGCCGAGTTCGAAGTCGTTGGGGTCGTGCGCGGGTGTGATCTTCACTGCGCCGGAACCGAATTCGGGGTCGACGTAGTCGTCGGCGACGATCGGGATCTGGCGGCCGGTGATCGGGTGGTAGAGGGTGGTGCCGACCAGGTGCCGGTAGCGCTCGTCCTCGGGGTGCACTGCGACCGCGGTATCGCCGAGCATGGTCTCCACACGGGTGGTGGCGACAATCACATGCGGCTCATCATCGTTGAGCGAGCCGTAGCGCAGCGACACCAGTTCGCCGTCGACGTCCTTGTAGGTGACCTCGAGGTCGGAGATGCCGGTCTGCAGTACCGGCGACCAGTTCACCAGGCGTTCGGCGCGGTAGATGAGACCCGCGTCGTAGAGCTTCTTGAAGATGGTCTGCACGGCGCGGGACAGGCCGTCGTCCATGGTGAAGCGGTCGCGGCTCCAATCGATGCCGTCGCCGAGGCGGCGCATCTGGCCCTGGATGGCGCCGCCGGATTCGCGCTTCCAATCCCAGACCTTGTCGATGAAGAGTTCGCGGCCGAAGTCTTCCTTGGTCTTGCCGTCGACGGCGAGCTGCTTTTCCACCACGGACTGGGTGGCGATACCGGCGTGGTCCATGCCGGGCAGCCACAGCACCTCATAACCCTGCATGCGCTTGCGGCGGGTGAGGATGTCCATGAGGGTGTGGTCGAAGGCGTGGCCCATGTGCAGGTTGCCGGTCACATTGGGCGGAGGCAGCACGATCGAGTACGGGGGCTTGGCGGAAGTCGAGTCGGCCTCGAAGTAACCAGCGGCTACCCAGCGCTCGTACATGTCACCCTCTACCTCACTGGGATTCCAGTTCTTGGGGAGGGCATCGGCACGATTACGCGAGTTCTCAGAGGCTGTGCTGGTCACCGTGAGATTCTAGATGCCGGGAATCATCACCGGCCGCGGCGGTGCCGGAGAAAGCCGAAGGGCGGGGCTTTCGGCGGATGAGGGACACCGAAGGCCCCGCCTTCGAAGGCAAGCCTACCGCCGATTGCGGCGTCCCTCTCGGATCCATAAGCAATTCTCAGGTTCTGGCCCAAATGGGCCAGGATAGGCCACATTTCGTTGTATTCACGTTGCGTGGGCCACATTGCTTCCACGACCCGCAGTTCGACTGCGCGGGCGTCGCGCCGTCTCACACAAGCCCTGGATTCTGCTGGCATACAGGGCTTTTCATGTGTGACCGAAATGTATTTCACATACCGTACCGCCAGGTGACGTCGTAAAGTCCCAGAATGCCGTTCGTTGCTCGCGGGGGAGCGAAGATCCACTACACCGACACGGGAGGGAC
>NZ_JAODNK010000124.1 GCF_025465275.1 Nocardia sp.
GTCACCCCGGCCCAGCTCGCGGTGCGGGCCGCCGCCAGGCCATTGGTGAAACCGAGCACCGATTCGCCGAGCACGATAATCGTGAAGAGCCCGAAGCGTTCCTGCAGATGTTCGGTCTCCTGCGAGACCCGGGCCAGCCGCCGGCCAACCAGCAGCGGCAGCGCCAGTTCGAAGAGCATGGCGACCGCCCAGATGCCGTAGCGCAGCGCCCCGGACTCGAAAACCAGTCCGCCGAGCCACAATACGGCGCTCGCCGCCGAACCCAGTGTGAAGGAACGGAATACCGGCCGCAGCGCCGCATCCCGGCGCGAATCCCACCCGTACAGCGCCGCCACACCGGCCCGCGCCACCAGATACGCGAGCACGAACCCCGCATCGGCATCCGACGCCTGCCCCACCCCGCCCGCGAACACCGCCATACCGACCACCCCCGCCAACCCGACAGTGGTCAGCAGCCGATGTGGATTCGTATCGCGATCAGCCCGATTGGCATGCACCGCATACAAAACCCACGCCCACCACAGCGGCACGAACAACCCCGCCGCTGCAGCCACCGACCCAGCATCCGGATGCGCCCCCACCCGATGCGTCACCTGCCCGATCGCAGCCACGAACACCAGATCCCCGAAACACTCGAACCAGGTAGCCCGCCGCGGCACCGTAATCCCTACCGCTACAACCGAATCCACGACAGGGCCGGGATCACCGAGCGGGCCGCCATGATGCGCGTCGTCATCATGCGACCGCCCCTCGTCATCCCGGCACGCTTTTGGCCGGGATCCACACAGGCGGCGCTTCAACCGGGTTCCGTGAATTCCGGCCGAAAGCATGCCGGAATGACGGGGCGGGTCTGCCGGGGTGTCCGAGTTCGGCGCCTGGGGGTCGAGCATGTCACCAAACTACTTGTGCGACCTGGTCGTTGATCAGCTCGGTGACCTGGTCAGCGATAGGCGGGGTGACCTTGCCGGAGACCCGCCGAGTGACCTGGTCAGCGATCAGCGGTGACCAGGTCAGCAGACCGCTGGATGGCGGTCAGCGGCCGGTGGGGAGGTTGGTGCCGCCGTTGGCATCGAGGACGACGCCGGTGATGAAGCCGTTGGTGGCGAGCATGTGGATGGCGGCGGCGATGTCCTCGGGGCGGCCTACGCGGCCGACGGGGGTGGTGGCGACCATGCCGTCGAAGAGGGCCTGGCGCTGTGCTTCCGGGACGCGATCCCACCACGGGGTGTCGATGACGCCGGGCGAGATCGCATTGATGCGCACCGGTGCGAGTTCCACGGCCAGCGGCGGAACCATGGCGTCGAGGGCGCCGTTGATCGCGGCCAGGCCGACCGTGCCGGGGAAGGCCGCGCGGGACGAACCGGCGGTGATCAAGGTGACCGAGCCGGTCGAGTTCAGGTGCGGCAGTGCGGCTTTGAGGATGCGAACCTGGGCCCAGAACTTCTGGTTGAAGCCGGCGGCCAGATCATCGAGGTTCAGTTCCGCGAAGGGACCGCTGCCCGCTGCCCCGCTGACCGCGATGACCAGGTGGTCGATCGGGCCGGACTGCGCGAAGAAGGCCTCGATATCGGCCTGATCGGTGGCGTCCATGCGGAAGCCGGTGCTCTTGCCGCCGATCCGAGCCAGGGCCGCGTCGATCTTGTCCTGGGTGCGGCCGGTGATCACGACCTCGGCATTGTCGGCGGCGAAAGTGGTGGCGGTGGCCTCGCCGATACCGGAGCTCCCGCCCATGACTACGACGCGCTGCACGGTGCCTGAATCCTTGGTGGTCATGTCTAACGCCTCTCTAGCTGTTGTCCCGATCTATCCTTACGAGACCTACAGTCTTGATAACAGCCCTATCGAGACTTTTAGTCTCGACAACGTGGTGAGTTGGATCACAGGAGGTGGAACGTGAAATCTACCGGGGCACAGCCCAACCCGGAGCGGCCACACACGGGCAGGCGGCGCAATGAGGCAACGCACCAGGCCATCCTGGATGCCGCCCTGCATCTGCTCGCCGAATCGGACGGCGCACCCATCACCATCGACGCCATCGCGAAGGCGGCCGGGGTCGGGAAGCAGACCGTCTACCGGTGGTGGCCGTCGAAGGGCGCACTACTGCTCGACGCGCTACTCGAACGGGCCGCGATAGATGTGCCCTTACCCGACAGCGGATCGATGCGGGATGATCTGCGCACGGTCATCGAAGCCACTTTCACAGGCGCACAAAGGAAACCAGCCGGGCCCGCACTGCGTACCGTCGCTCGCGAGGCCGCGCGCGACCCCCACCTGGCCGAACTCATGCGCTTGTTCACCGCCCAGCGGCGGACCGCCGTGCACGACATCCTCATTCGCGGGCAGGAGCGTGGTGAACTCCCGGCCGAAGCCGACCTGGATCTCATGGTGGATCAGTTCTACGGCGTGTTCTGGTACCGCTTCATACTCGGTCACGCCCCGCTCGACCGCAGTGCCGCCGATCGCCTCGCCGACTCGATCATCAATGGCGCGTAGCGATACAGAAAGCCCGCATGGTGACGAATCACCATGCGGGCTCGCGACTTTCGACTAGCTATCGGCTCACTTGCCGTTGAGTCCGGCGCGCACACCTTCTTCGATACGCTTACCGATCTCGGAGTCGATGTTCTTCCAGTACTCGAAGACGCGGCTCAGCACCGGCTCCTGCACCCCGCCCAGCACATGCCCGACCACATTGCCCACCAGGCGATCTCGCTGATCATCGTTCAGCACCTCGCGCACCAGCGTGCCCGGCTGCGTGAAATCGCCGTCCTCGGCGTGCTCGATGTACCCGGCATGAACCATGGTGGGCTCGAAGTCCCACAGGCCGCCATCGGGCGCCAGCGACGGATCGGCGTGCGGGCCGCCGTACGAATTCGGTGCGTACACAGGCACATCCGCGCCGTTGTACTCGTACCGCATGGCGCCCTCCTTGGAGTAGGAGTTCACCTCCGCGGCCTTGGCCCGGTTCGGCGGCAGCTGCGCGTAGTTGGTGCCGATGCGGTAGCGGTGCGCGTCGGCATAGGCGAAGACGCGGCCCAGCAGCATCTTGTCGGGCGAGAAACCGATGCCCGGAACCACATTCGAGGGTTCGAAGGCGGCCTGCTCGATCTCGACGAAGTAATTGCCCGGATTGCGGTTGAGCGTCCACTTGCCGACCTCGATCAGCGGGTAGTCCTTGTGCGACCACACCTTGGTCAGATCGAACGGATTGAAGCGGTAGCTCTCCGCGTCCGCGACCGGCATGACCTGCACGTTCACCGTCCAGCTCGGGAAGTCGCCGCGCTCGATGGACTCCCACAGATCCTGGCGGTGGAAATCGGGATCGGTACCGGCGCGGGTATCCGCCTCGGCCTGGGTGAGGCTCTCGACGCCCTGATCGGTCTTGAAGTGGTACTTCACCCAGAAGCGCTCACCCGCGGCATTGATCCACTGATAGGTGTGCGAGCCGTACCCGTTCATGTGCCGGTAGGACTTGGGCACACCGCGATCACCCATCAGCCAGGTCACCTGGTGCGCGGTCTCCGGACGCAGGGTCCAGAAGTCCCACTGCATATTGTGATCGCGAAGTCCGTTGCCGGGCAGGCGTTTCTGGGACCGGATGAAGTCCGGGAACTTGATCGGATCCTTGATGAAGAAGACCGGGGTGTTATTGCCGACGAGGTCGTAATTGCCGTCCTCGGTGTAGAACTTCATCGCGAAACCGCGCGGATCGCGCCAGGTGTCGGGGCTGCCCTGCTCACCGGCGACGGTGGAGAAACGCACCAGCGATTCGGTGCGCGCACCCGGCTGGAACAGCTTGGCCTTGGTGAAGCGGCTGACGTCATTGGTGACCACCAGTTCGCCGAATGCGCCGGCGCCCTTGGCATGCACGATGCGCTCCGGGACGCGTTCCCGGTTGAACTGGGCCAGCTTCTCGATCAAATAGTGGTCGTGCAGCAGGATCGGGCCCTGAGTGCCGGCGGTGAGCGATTCATTGTCACTCACAACCGGGGTGCCGGTATTGGTGGTGGTCGGCTTGGTCATTCGAAAGCCTCCTCGAGGTGTTAAGACGACTGTGGGCCACATTCAGGGCACAGCCCCCAGAACACGACCTCGGCTTCATCGATGGTGAAACCGTGGGCTTGATCGGGTTCCAGACAGGGCGCCGCGCCGGCGACACAGTCGATATCGACGACCGTGCCGCAGTTCCTGCACACCAGATGGTGGTGGTTGTCCCCGGTGCGCGCCTCGTACAGCGCCGGTGAGCCCGCGGGCTCGATCCGCCGTAGCAGTCCAGCGCCCACACAGGCCTTCAAGACGTCGTACACGGCCTGGGTGGAGACCGATCCGAGCGTCTCCCGCACCTTCGCAGCCACCCCGTCGGTATCGGAATGCGGGGCCAGGGCCACCGCATCCAGTACCGCGACCCGTGGGGCGGTGACCCGCAGGCCCACTGCCCGCAGCCGCTCCCGAGCGTCATAACCGGAGTGCATGCGCTCCACACTGCCCCCGTTTCTGGAATAAGTCAAGAAAAGGCTGCGGTGCAGGTGGAGGGATCGTCAGCAGGCCGTGGCGTAGCCGTCGATCACTTCGGCGGGCTCGCGGCGCGGGGCCAGCGGGAGCGGCGCGGCGGTGGACGAGGGCCAGCCGAGGCGCACGAGGGTCTGCGGGAACGCGCAGTCGAAGAGGACTTCGGCGCGGATCGCGGCACGCAGGTCCGGCATTTCGATCGGCTCGGTCTGCAGGCAGGTGGACAGGCCGAGTTCGGTCGCGGTCAGCAGCAGCGCGCTGGCGGCCTCGCCGGCGCGCAACTGGGCCCGGCGGTCGTCGGCGGGGGTGCAGAGGACCAGCCACTCCGAGGCATCCGGCGCGGAAGCCGGATCGGCGAGTACGGGCTGGGAGAAGTTCCGCTGCCGAATCTCGTCGGAGGGCGGAACGTGCGGGGTATTGCGGGCGGGGACACCGTCGGACGTACCGGTCCGGCCACTCCAGGTGGACAGTTCACCGAGGTAGTCGAGGTCTACGGCATGCCGATCGGCGGCGACGCGGGTGGTGCGGGCCAGCGTCGCGCGCAGCGTGGGCGGAACCTCGCGGGCTACCGCGCCGAAGCCGGCGGCGCCGACGGCGACCTGCCGGAGGTGACGGCTGTGGACCGGGCGGGAACCGTAGCGCCGCCGATCCGACTGGCGGTGCAGGACGGCGGCGGCGAGATCGATATCGGCGCTGGTGGGCCCCTGCTGGGTGACCGTGATGTGCGCCAGGTGTTCAGAATCCGCTGGGTCGGGCAGATGCGTGACACCGGCGGCCATACCGTGCACGGCCAGTGCCACCCGCAGATGATGCAGTGCGGCACCGCAACTCAGGAGTAATTCACGCTGGCCGGGGTCGGACACGCTCAGCTGGCGAGTCCGGTCGGCGTGCAGATCGATGCCGCCCCCGGCGAGACGCCACCGCCACGGCTGGGTGTTGTGCACCGAAGGTGCGCGTACCGCCATCGCGATCACGGATTCGAATATCTCGATGTCGAGCTGTTCTTCTGCCATAGGTAATACGTTCCGTTCGTCCGAAACTCTCCATAGCGAACATACGGCAATCATCAGGAGTTCGGTTTCTGCTGTGTGATCGGCGGGGCACGGAAGGTCTGCCGGGGCCAGTTCGACGGCCAGTTCTGGAAGGGGTCCTGGCGCGGATTCGGAATAGCCGGAAAAGACGGGATGCGGATCTGGGATTGCAGATAATTCGACGGCAGCCTGGCCGGCGGGGTGGACCGGCTCCCGGAATCATTCGACAAGCCGGCGGCAGCCAGCCGGACAATGAGGAATACCAGGGCCACGAGCGCCCAGCCGTATTTGCGCCCTTGCCTCGGCTTGCCTGCCGCCGGCTGTGCGACCAGGGGCGGCTGACCGTAGTTGTAGCGCCCGGCCGGACGGGCGGTCTCGGCTGCCGCCTGGGCAGCGGCCGCGACGCGATCATCTTCTCTGGCAAGCCATTCCAGATTTTCCCGCACCGCGTCGCCGTACTCTGGATCCAATCGCGCCACCCGCCGCAATTGTTCTTCTCCCGCAGCGCGATTCCCGCGCTCCAGCTCGAGGAGCGCCAGCTCGTACAGCGCCTCCGCATTCTCCGGATCCAGCCGCAGCACCGCGCGGAAGGCCTCCTCGGCCAGCCGCAGGGAATCGGTCCCCCGCAAATTCCGCCGCAGGATCAGCCCCCGCAGCAGGTACACCCCGACATTGTCGGGATCGACCTCCAGCGCCGCGGCCAGCTTCTGCAGAGCCGCCACCGGATCCTCATCGCGCAATGTCGCCGCGAGAATGCGCAGATTGTCGGCATTCTCGGGGTCGATCTCCACTGCCCGCCGCGCCGCCGCCACCGCGGCGGCCCGATGCTCACGCACCACCACGGGCCCCAAGGTCGCGTCCCGCGCCAAGGCCAGCTCCGCCAGCGCCCGCACCCGCCAGACGAACGTGTCCTCCGGCGTCTGACGTAGAGCCGCCGCACTGAACTCCAGCGCCTGCCCGTACTCCCGCAGCCGAAACGCCACCTCGGCCATATCCGCAAGCGCCACAGCGTTTTCCGGATCCCCGGCCAGCACCTCCCCCAGCATTTCCCGCGCCCCCGCGAACCGCCCCAACTCCATCAAAACGCGAGCCTTCGCAACCCTGCCGTCCATCCCCCAAAAACCTTTCCGCGAGCAAATACCTCAGTCGTTCCGCCGAATCAACAATGGCCATCACGGCCGCTCGGCGTCCATGCCCCAAAAGTCTCGGAGCAAATAGTGCAGCGGTGCAGCCGAATTCAGGGGTGGGCCGGCGGCGGGGCCGACTCGGGCTGCACGGTTAACCAGGGGCTGTCGATGGTGGGCCAGGGGGTGAAGGTGGGCATGAGCGATGGGGGCGGGAGGGGAGGTTCCGGGGTGGAGTCGGTGGAACAGCCTGCGGCGTACAGGAGTAGGCGGATGGTGAAGTAGCCGCCGACGGTGACCGCGAAGATCGTGCGGCGGCGCGGCAGGGGACGAGGAGGGTGGCTCGGACGCGCCGGCCCGGTTCGGGAGCGGTTGAGCAGCTTTGCCGCAATGCTGAACAGCACGCCCCGGCGAAGCGGGACGAGTCGTGCCCGGACATTGTCGCCGCGGGAAGGGTCCAGTTCGGCGACTCGGAGCAGCTTGCTTCGGGCGGGGCGGACGCGGCCCGCGATCATATCGTTGAGCGCCAGTTCTTCCAGGGCGTCGATATTCTCCGGGTCGATGCGGAGCGCCTCCCGCGCTGCCGCCTCCGACTGCTTGGTGGTGTCGCCGGGAGTGCGGCGCAGTATGCCCGCGTGCAGCACATGCAGGGCCGCGTTCTCTGGTGCGAGTTCGATGGCGCGGGCCAGGGCGCGCACGGCCGCATCGCGGTCCGCGGACTCCAGAACTATGGCCAGCACTCGATAATTCTGTGGTTCGTGCGGACCCAATTGCGTCGCGCGCCGGGCCGCATCGCGTGCTTGCTCGCGCAGCGTGCGCCATTGCAGGCGGTCCGTTTCGCGGACGGACTCCGCCAGTCCGGCAGTCGACAGGGCCAGCACCCGCCAGGCCCACTGGGACTCCGGATTCGCGCGCAGGGCGGCCGTACTGTGCGCGACCGCTTCCCGCCGATCGAGCAGACCGAGACTCGCCACCGCAAGCAGGGTGAGCGCCTCGGCATCGTCCGGGGTCGCGGTCAGAACCCGGGCCAGCTCCTCCCGGGCGGCCTCGAAACGGTTGAGGTCGACGAGGATTCGAGCCCGGTCGAGCTCGGTGCTCACCGCACCTTCATGCGCTTCATGTAGGCGGCGAGTTCATCGTAGGTGCCGTCGTTATTGGCGAATTCGACCACATTGCGGGCGGATTCGAACCAGGCCCCGGTGCTGGGGCGGATCTGGGTGAGCGCCTGATCGATATCGGCCATGCGGACCGGGCGCACCGCGCCGGTGCGCAGCGAATCCGCCATAGCGAGCTGGGTGGCGGAGGTACAGACGTGCGCGAGGTCCGCGCCCGAGAAGGATTCGGTGCGTTTGGCGATGGCCTTGAGATCGATGCCCTCGATGGGGCGGTCCTTCAGATGATGACGCAGGATCGAGACGCGGGCCTCCGGATCGGGCAGCGTCACCAGCACCATGCGATCGAAGCGGCCGGGGCGGCGCAGGGCGACATCGATATCCCACGGATGGTTGGTGGCGCCGAGGATGTAGACGCCCTCGTTATTGCCGGTGGCCGAATCCATTTCGGTGAGCAGCTGATTCACCACGGTGCGCAGGCCCGCCGAGCCGGACATCTGGCTGCGCTTGTAGCCGAGCGCGTCGATCTCGTCGATGAACAGCACACACGGTGCATTGCGCCGCGCGACTTCGAAGATCTGGTGCAGGTTGCGTTCACTCGCACCCAAATGGATGTCGAGGATCTCGGCGATCTCGATCGGATAGAAGTTCGCGCCCAGCTCACCCGCCACCGCGGCGGCGATGAAGGTCTTGCCGCATCCGGGCGGCCCGTACAGCAACAGGCCACCGCGGGCGCTGGTGCCGAACGCGCGCGCCAGTTCCGGATTGCGCAGCGGGCCGAGCAGCGACAGGTCCAGCTGCTTTTTGACGGCTTCCATACCGCCCACATCGGAGAGCGCGACCTTCGGCTTCTCGAACATGCCGACATCACTCTCGGTGACCACCAGCGGTTCACTGTCGTCGTCCACGAAGGCCGGTTTGATAATGTCGCCGACCTCGCGTTCCGCCGCATCCCAGTCGAAACCGTTGCCGCGCGCGGGCTTCGGCGCATCGGCCGGTTCGACCGGCGCGGCGGTCGCGGCGGGCGCGGGTTCCGCGGGCGGCGCGGTGATCTGCGGCGCAGGTGCCGCGCCGGAGGCCAGGGCCGCAGTGCACCGCTGCAGTAGCGCCATGGTCGCCGCGTTCCCCGGGTCCTGCCCGAGCGCGGTGGCGCAGTGCGTGAGGGCCTCGGCGTAGCGACCGCGGTCGGCGAGCAGTTCGATCACCCGGGTGCGGAGGGGGAGCAACTCCGGATGCTGCGTGAGCACGGTCAGGAGTTCGGTGATCACCGGATCGTCGGTCAATGCTCCCCCAGACAAAGTACGGACTGTTGTGCCGAATGCTAAACGGTTACGCCGACACCGTGCACCGCTCATTTCCCGATGAACGGCCCCGAAACCGCCAAGGTTACGCACGTCACAGTGGTTGCGCTGGAATAGAACCAGAACCTGGTCGGTTGATCACCACTGTCGGCGCCGTTAACAGCCCCGGGCCTCACCCTCAGTCGCTACGAGCGACCACCCGCCGAGAGGCGCTTGTTGGGTGTCGACGCAACTTCGCGGCAGCGCCGCGAGCGACCGCCGCCAGGCATCCCCCCGCCTGGCGGCGTTTTGCTGTTCAAGGGACACCGCGCCGTTCAGAGGACACAGTGCTGTTCAAAGGACACCGCGCTGCGCAAAGGACACAGCGCTGTCCGGAGGGCACCGCGCCACACTGAATTGCAATTCGCGCCGCCGTAACCATTCCGGCGTGTTCGCCTATGGCGCGCGGTAATTCGCCACGCGGTGAACGCGAATTCCACGCAGGTAGCAGGGCTGGAGAGCTAGCCTGAAATATATGTTTCGCAAGCGCAGGGGGTTGGCCAGCGCGGTAGCGGTGGCATTGACGATAGGCAGCGTAGTTTTCGGTTCCGGTGTCGCACACGCGACGCCGGACGAATTGCGTTGCAATGAACCGGCCGGGCGGGAATTCGAGCGTGCGACCCCGGAACAGACCGGGTTGGATACCCAGCGGATGGCCGACGCACTGCAGTTCGCGGCGGACCGAAACCGATTGAATGTGCAGATATTCCGGCACAACTGCCTGATCGGCGAGGGCCCGACGAACGCCGAAACCGATCGCGTCCCGTGGAATGTCTGGAGCGTCACCAAGAGTGTGGTGTCGCTTTTGGCCGGAATTGCCTGGGATCAGGGGAAACTCGATATCGACGCACCCATCGACCGCTATCTGCCCGCCGGAATCGGCGATCCGCAGCACCGGTCGATCACGGTGCAGGATCTGCTCACCGAAACCTCCGGGCTGCGCATCGGCCTGGTCACCGAGGGGATCACCGGCGTTGTCCCCATCGATCCGTTCAGTGCGGTGCAGGCGATGGGCGTCCCGTTCGACAATCCGCCGGGCACCGAATTCCAATACAGCCAGCGCAATGTGGACGTGCTCTCCTACGTGATCGAACTGGCCGTCGGCGAACCCCTGCAGGAGTTCGCCCAGCGGGAACTCTTCGACCCCATCGGTATTGCGCGCAGCGACTACTACTGGGCGCGGGACCGTTCCGGGCACACCTACGGGTACGCGCATCTCATGATTCCCCCGGTCGATCTCGCCAGGCTCGGCATGCTGACCGCCGAGCACGGCGAGTGGAACGGCCGACAGCTCGTTTCCCGCGAGTACCTGCAGAAAGCCACCACATCCTCGGCAGCCAACCAGTGCTACGGCTACCTGTTCTGGCTCGGCCCGGGTTGCGCGGAGAATCCCGAATTCCTGCCCGCCGACACCTATTCCATGTCCGGGCTCGGTCTGCAGCACGTGTTCGTCATACCCAGCCTGGATCTCATGGTGGTGTGGACCGGTGTCTTCGGCACACACACCATGCAGGGCGTCACCGGAATCCTGCAGTATGCGGGCGAGGTCTCGCACGAATTCTTCCGGCGCCTCTTCGCCGCATTCCAGGACAGCCCGATGCCGGATCCTGGTCCGTATGTGGAGTCGCCGCTGCGACTGGACCCCTCCAAGTACTTCGACACCGATATCGCGCTGGCGGTCTTCGGCCTCGGCCCGGATGCCTATCCGGGCTGTAGTGTGCTGTCCTGCTTGAACACTCCGCTGGCACCGCCGTTCAGCGATGAGCCGCCCGGCTGTCTGCTGCTGGCATGCCTCGGCTCGGACCCCCGCACTCCGGGTATCCGCTGAGTCCGCGCACTCCCCCGCACCGGCATCCGTGGGTCCCCGAACCCACGGTGCCCGTCAGGGAGTGACGGCGTTGTCACCTCAAGGCGTTACGGCTGCGCGAGCGGCGAGCTCGCGCAGTTCATCGGCCGGTCGACGGCCGGCGAACTGCAGTAGATCCCGCACCACCTCTCGGGACCGATGATCGTGATGCACCAGCTCCGGAGCCAATCGCTCGGCCTCGAGCAGCGACTCCAATGCTTCGGAGGCCTGGCGGCGCTGCGCGTGTGCGCGGGCCACGTCGACCAGGAAGCGAGCCTGTCTTTCCGGTGAGAGCACCGAGGCGTCCACGGTGCCCGCGGTGTCGAGAGCCTCACCGGCATCACCCAATTCGACCGCCACCGCGACCGCGTGCACGGCCACACTGGTCGGACCGAATTCGGTGTCGAAATCATTGCGGCCCTCGCCCAGTCGCTCCGCGGCTCTGCGCGCCGCGGCCAGACCGGTACGGGCTGCCGTCCGATTACCGTCCGTCGCCGCGATCACCGCCAGCATGAGCTGGAGAGAACCGTAGAGCGACAATACTTCCGGACGCACCAGCTCGTTGTCGAGGACCTGTGGCGCGAGTGCCGTCACCGATACGCGAGCCGCCTGTTCCGCCTGTTCGAGCCGTTGTAAGCGCAGGAAAGCCTGTGCCATTCGGTAGGTTCCGGCCACCACGCTGAGCGCGTCACCGGACTCCTCGGCCGCTGTCAGCGCTCTGTCCGCCGCGACCCAGGCCGCGTCGACCTCCTCTTGCCGGGTGAATGCGGTGGCGGCCACCTGATAGGCGCGTGACAGCAGCGTCAGCACCTCCGGCCGCTTCACGGAGGTGGTCCGCGCCGCGTGTTCGAGATCCGGAATCAATTCCAGCAGACTGCTGCCGACTTCCACGAGCCGTGATTCGTGCGCCAGCTGCCACGCCAGATCTACTCGTTCCTGTAGTGCCGGTAACTCGTCGGCCGACTCGCGATCGGCCTCGTCACCGAGTAGTTGCTCCAAAGCGGGATGCCCGGTGAGCAACAATCGCAGTTTGTCGAAAACGGCGGATCCGGCACGATGTCCGTCTCCGCGGTCGGCGGCCATCGGTTCGGCCGCCTCGGGTCTCAGGTCTCGCACTGCGACGCCGAGGACGTCGGCAAGTCGCTGGAGCACCGATAGTCTTTCGACCGGCAGTACATCCCGTTCGACCTGCGACACCCAACTTTCCGAACGCCTGATGGCGGCGCCCAGTTCTTTCTGCGATAGTCCCCGCCGCCGGCGCAACTCCGCTACCCGTGCCCCTAGGGTACTTTCGGCCACCGGGTCAAACTCCTTCTGCCTGATCGGCTTTCCCGGTCGTCACCGCCCGCTTGTTTCGCCGATGCCTACCATGCCCTTCTCCTTCCCGATGCGATCTGCGGACAAGGATTCCAGACCGGGCGAGCTTACGGCGCACAGTATGGAACATGTATTTTTCTTATTGCACCGCAATTTTTCTGTGTTTACCGTTAACCGGTGAGACGTCGCACCAAATCCGACGACAAGAGGTGGCCATGACCGCCGCACCCGAAACGCGCGAAGTTCATGTGCGCCTGCGCTTTCCGGGCGGCATGGTGCTCGACTATCGCGCCGGGAGCGCAATTGCCGAACGACTCGCGGCACATCTGCGCCCGCATGGCATTGAAGTGACAGTCGATAGTTCGACGGTCACGATCGATGGTCGCGCAGTATGCGAACTTCGGCCACTCCCCTGTGCGGAACTCTGGGAAGACTGAAAAGGACAGAAAAAAATCGGGCCGCCCGATCCGCAGGGATCGAACGGCCCGATGAACTACAGACTCAGCGGTCGGCGAGCAGAACCTCGGCGATCTGAATCGTATTGAGCGCAGCGCCCTTGCGGAGGTTGTCGCCCGAGATGAACAGCGCCAGCCCGCGGCCGTCCGGAACGCCCGGATCCTGGCGGATGCGGCCGACGAGGGAGTCGTCGATACCGGCGGCCGCGAGGGGGGTCGGGACATCCACCAGTTGGACGCCGGGGGCGTGGGACAGCAGCTTCTTGGCGGTCTCCACCGAAATCGGCCGATCGAATTCGGCATTGATGGAGAGCGAGTGACCGGTGAGGACCGGAACACGCACGCAGGTGCCGCTCACCAGCAGGTCGGGCAGGCCCAGGATCTTGCGGGACTCGTTGCGCAGCTTCTGATCTTCGTCGGTCTCCTCGGAGCCGTCGTCGACCAGCGCGCCGGCGAGCGGGATCACGTCGAAGGCGATGGGGGCAACGTATTTGACCGGAGCCGGGAACTCGACGGCGGAACCGTCGTGCACCAGCTTCTCGGCATCGCCGATCACCGCGCGCAGCTGGGAGACCAGCTCTTCGACACCGGCCAGGCCGCTACCGGAGACGGCCTGGTAGCTGGAGACGATGAGGCGGCGCAGGCCGGCCTCGTCGTGCAGCACCTTCAGCACCGGCATGGCGGCCATGGTGGTGCAGTTCGGGTTGGCGATAATGCCCTTGATCAGGTTGCGGGTTGCCTCCGGGTTCACCTCGGAGACCACCAGCGGCACCTCGGGGTCCTTGCGCCAGGCCGACGAATTGTCGATGACGGTGACTCCGGCGGCGGCGAAGCGCGGCGCCTGCACCCGGGACATGGTGGCGCCGGCCGAGAACAGCGCGATGTCCAGGCCGGTCGGATCGGCAGTCTCGGTGTCCTCGACCACGATCTCGCCGCCACGGAACGGCAGCTTCTTACCGGCCGAGCGGGCGGACGCGAAGAACCGCACCTCGTCGGCCGGGAAGTTGCGCTCCTCCAGCAGCTTTCGCATGACGGCGCCGACCTGCCCGGTCGCGCCGACGACTCCTACACGCACACCCATTTTGTTCAGCGCCCCGTTCCGCCGTGTACGACTGCCACCTCGGCACCACCCAGATCGAAGGCCTTGTGCAGCACCTGCACGGCCTCGTCCAGGTCATTGTCCTTGACCAGCACCGAGATTCGGATCTCGGAGGTGGAGATGAGATCGATATTGATACGTGCCTCGGCGAGCGCCTCACAGAAGGTGGCGGTGACGCCGGGGTGCGACTTCATGCCCGCGCCGACCAGCGACACCTTGCCGACGTGATCGTCGTAGACCACCCGGGAGAAGCCGATATCGCCCTGCTGCTTGCTGAGCAGCTCCACGGCACGCGGGCCGTCCAGCTTGGGCAGGGTGAAGGTGATGTCGGTCTTGCCCGTCTCCACCTTCGAGACGTTCTGCAGCACCATGTCGATATTGATCTCGGCATCGGCAACGGCTCGGAAGACCTTGGCGGCGTAGCCCGGCTCGTCCGGAATGCCGACGACGGTCACCTTGGCTTCGCTGCGGTCGTGCGCGACGCCCGTGAGAATTGCCTGCTCCAACGGGATGTCCTCCATCGATCCGGAAATCATGGTGCCCTCTTTGTCCGTGTACGACGAGCGCACATGGACCGGCACGTTGTAGCGGCGCGCGTACTCGACGCAGCGCAGCATCAGAACTTTGGCGCCACAGGCGGCCAGCTCGAGCATTTCCTCGTAGCAGATTTTATCGAGCTTCTGCGCGTCGGCGACGATGCGCGGATCGGCGCTGAAGACGCCGTCCACATCGGTGTAGATCTCGCAGACATCGGCATTCAAGGCCGCGGCCAGTGCGACAGCGGTGGTATCGGAGCCGCCACGGCCCAGCGTGGTGACGTCCTTACTGTCCTGACTCACACCCTGGAAACCCGCGACCAGCACAATGGTGCCCTCGGCGAGCGCATTCTGCACTCTCCCCGGAGCCACATCGATGATCTTCGCGTTTCCGTGCCTGCCGGTCGTGATCACGCCGGCCTGCGAACCGGTGAACGAGCGGGCCTCCGCGCCGAGCGAGTGAATGGCCATGGCCACCAGCGAATTGGAAATGCGCTCACCCGAGGTGAGCAGCATGTCCATTTCACGTGCGGGCGGCGCGGGGGACACCTGCTGTGCCAGATCCATCAGCTCATCGGTGGTGTCACCCATGGCCGAGCAGACCACGACCACGTCGTGGCCCTGCTTCTTGGTCTCGACAATGCGCTCGGCGACGCGACGGATGCGCTCGGCGGTGGCGACCGAGGATCCTCCGTACTTCTGTACGACGAGAGCCACTACGGAAATCCTCCAAGATCGACAATCTGCTGCTATCGACCCACAACATTACCGACCCAGGCCACGAGATTTCCGGCCACCTCCCGGCTGCGGCGTCCAGCAGCCCGCCAGCTAAGCCGTGTCGGCCTGCGCCGGGCCCGAATCGTGCCCGGCGATAAGGGTATTGAACAACCAGCTGTATTTCGTGTTGTGGAAGGCGGCGAACGACCATTCGCCGTCTGTCCGCACCACGACGTAGACGTTGACCTTGGTATTGAAGCGGTTGCGGCGGCGCTTGCCCTTCACGAGCGCACCCTTGCCGTGCACCACGGCCACATCCGGGGTGACGAAGCGCAGTGACGTGATCTCGCCGTCGGTGCGGGTGCCCTTCAGGTATTTGGCAAACAGTGGCGCATGCGAGTCCTCGATGGCCGCGCGTCCCTTCAGGTGCTGACCGAACCAGGTCACATAGTCGGCATCGGGGGCGAAGGCCGCGGCGTAAGCCTGCGCGTCACCGGCCTCCCAGGCGCTGGTTGTGCTGTCGAACAGGTCCCGGATGGCGGCTTCGTCGGTGCGCTGCGTGGTCGTCATAATATATCCCCTGAATCAATCAGTAGTTGATTGAGTAAGATAATGCTCGGGTAAGACTATGCTGTCAAGCGATGACGAAGAAACAGGAGTTGGCGGCCGACCTCACCCTCGCCGCCCAGCGCAGCGCCACCGATGCGGTCATGCTGCACGGCGCCATGGCCGATCGCCTCGGCCTGCACGTGACCGACCTGCGCTGCCTCAATCTGCTGCGGGTGGACGGCGCCGCCACCGCGGGCGAACTCGCACAGCGCACCGGGCTCACCACGGGCGCCATCACGCGAATGATCGATCGATTGCTGAAGGCCGGCTACGTGCGCCGGGAGCACGATGAGAAGGACCGGCGGCGGGTGATCATTACCGCCGTCCAGGACCGGATCGACGAAATCGCGCCGCACTACGAGGTTTTGGCGCGCGAATTCGGCAAGGTCATGGCCGACTACACCGATGAGCAGCTGCGGCTGATGCTCGATATGTTCAACCGGCTGCACGAGACGTCGCTGCACGTCACCGCGATCTTGCGCGAAAGCGACTGAGCCGCAATCGAATCAAGCGCGAGTGGCCCAGGTGACCTGCGTGCCGTTACTGAATTCCCGGCGCTGGGTGATCGTGAACTGCGTGGGGCTGAAACCGTTCGCGATCATCGGGACACCCGCACCGGCGATCACCGGATAGCTCTTGATGACCAGCTCGTCGATCTCGTCGACGAGCACACCTGCCAATGTGCCGCCGCCACAAAGGTAAATGCCCTTGCCTTCTTCGTTCTTCAGGCGCTGCACCAGGGCGACCGGATCACTGTCGACCACCTCGACCGCCGGATCATCGACCGCGCCTAGCGTTGTGGAGATGACGTACTGCTTCATATGGGCGTACGGGCTGGTGACACCGACCGAGTACGCCGGTTCATAGGAGCCGCGGCCCATGAGCACGGTGTCCCACTCCCGATTCGGGGTGTCCACAGCCATGCCCGCGTGCGGGCGTATGTGGGTCGGGATGGTCTCGGGGTAGCGCTCCGTGATCCATGCGGCCATGTCGTCCGCGATCGGATAGAAGTCGTACTCCCCATTCGGACCGGCGATGTAGCCGTCGAGGGAGACCGCCACGTAGTAGACGAGCTTTCGCATATTTACCGCTCTTTCTGTAGTACTCTGCCTGTAGTGATTACAAACGTAGTACTACAAATGGAGTGGTGTCAATGGCCAGGACCAACCCGGAACGCCGGAACGCCCTTCTGGACGCCGCGATCGAGGTGCTGGCCCGGGACGGCGCACGCGGCCTGACCTTTCGCGCCGTCGACAAAGAAGCAGCCCTACCAGCGGGAACGGCCTCCAATTACTTCGCCAACCGGGACGAGCTGATGATCCAGGTCGGCAATCGGTTCTACGAGCGACTCGAACCCAGTTCCGAGACCATGACCAAGCTGACCGCCGGTCCGCGCACCCGCGAAACCATTGCCGAGCTGATGAGCGACGTCGTCGAGCGCATCACCAGCTTCCGCACCGGCTATCTCGCCCAACTGGAACTGCGCCTGGAAGCCACCCGGCGGCCGGAACTGCAGGCCGTCCTCACCGAGCGGGTGCGCGCCGATATTGATTTCAATGTGCGCAATCATCTGGAATCCGGGCTGCCGGGCGATGCCGATGCCGTGCTGCTGCTCTATCTCGCGCTCAATTGGCTGATCGTCGAACGGCTCACACTGCCCGGCATTTTCACCGAGGAGCAGAGCGCCGCACTGGTGCGCGTGGCGGTCGAACGCGCGATTCCCGAGTAGTGAATCAGCCTGTGACGGCCGTCACTAAACGCTGAAGCGGAACTTACTCACGAGTACGTTCCGATTACGTTGCCCGCCAGTGATATTCGCAAATACGGCCGAGCCGACAGGACCGATCGGTATGCGACACAGTTGACTCCGCGAGCGACGCTGGTCACAATCGGTGCCCAAGCTGGAGGGTAGGTATGCGCACTAAGACTGATCACCGCTTCATCATCGACATCGATCCCGA
>NZ_JAODNK010000170.1 GCF_025465275.1 Nocardia sp.
GGCGGCGCGATTCTCGGTTCGCACGAGTACATCGACGGTCCGGTGAAAAACCTTATGCGCCATACCGGTCCGGCGCTGAGCCCGTTCAATGCGTGGACGCTGCTCAAGGGTCTGGAGACCATGCCGCTGCGGGTGCGGCAGTCGACGGAGTCCGCGCTGCGGATCGCCGAATTCCTGGAGCAGCATCCGGCGGTGTCGTGGGTGAAATACCCCTTCCTGCCGTCACATCCGCAGTTCGAGCTGGCCAAGAAGCAGATGTCCGGTGGTGGCACGGTGGTGACCTTCGAGCTGAAGGCGCTGCCGGAAGACGCCAAGAAGCGGGCGTTCGAGGTGCTGAACGGTCTGCGCATCATCGACATCTCCAATAACCTGGGCGATTCGAAGACGCTGATCACGCATCCCGCCACCACCACCCATCGGGCGATGGGGCCGGAAGGTCGTGCGGCCATTGGCATTACGGATGGCGTCGTCCGTATCTCGATCGGTCTCGAGGATGTCGAGGATCTGCTGAACGATCTGAGCAACGCACTGAGTTGATCGGCAACAGGGGCCGGGACCGTCATTGACGGTTCCGGCCCTTTGTCGTTTCCTGACATCGAGTCTATTGACAGCATGCTGTCGATAATGACAGGATGCTGTCATGGCGAAAACAGTGCACCTGGCCGTTTACGACACCTTCTCCGATTGGGAGGTCGGGCACACCACCGCGCACATCAACCGCGCGCTGTGGCATCGCGAACCGGGCGCCTGGCAGATCCGGACGGTCGGCCCCACCACGGATGCCGTCGTTTCGATGGGTGGTCTGCGGGTGACTCCCGATATCGCCCTCGACGAACTCGACCCGGCCGACAGCGCCATGCTGATCCTGCCGGGGTCGGCGACCTGGGAGGCAGGTGAACTGAAGGCCTTCTCCGATAAGGCGAGCGAATTCCTCGCGGCCGGTGTGCCGGTGGCCGCCATCTGCGGCGCGACCTTCGGGCTGGCGACCGCCGGATTGCTGGACGATCGTCCGCACACCAGCAATGCGGCCGAATACCTTGCGATGAGCGGGTATTCGGGCAGCGCCGGCTTCGTCCACGAACCCGCGGTGACCGCCGGTGATCTCATCACCGCCAGCGGCACCATGCCGGTCGACTTCGCCCGTGCGATCTTCGCGCGCCTCGATATATTCGAACCGCGGGTGCTCGAGGCCTGGTATCGCCTCTACGCGCACAATGAGCCGGCCGCCTTCTTTGTGCTCGCCGAGTACGAGGAGAGCCGGGCAGCGAATCCGGCGGCACTGTGAGGGACAATTCCCCCGCAGCGCCCGATCCGGGCGGACAGGAGGCGGAATGAATCCCGAGCAGGCGCTATTCAGTACCGCCGCCATCACCTCGTTCCAGCTCAACGGCCAATTCCTCGCTATCGCAGAGGAATTGGCGCGTCCGGCGGGCATTACCGCCGCCTGGTGGCAGGTCCTCGGCGCGGTACTGCACCAGCCGCTGCCGGTGGCAGGCATCGCCCGCGAAATGGGCATCACCCGCCAGAGCGTCCAGCGCATAGCGGATCTGCTGGTGGACAAGGGTTTTGCCGAATATCGCACCAACCCCTCGCACCGCCGCGCCAAACTGGTGGCCATCACCGAGACCGGTCACGAGGCGGTGCGCCGGATCGGCCCGCAGCACGCCAAACTGGCCGCACACCTCACTGCGCAGCTGGGCGTCGAACAGTTCACCCGAATCGTGGAATCGCTCACGACCTTGTCAGCCGCACTCGATTCCCTCGAATCCGACTGAGCGCCAGCCGAAAAGGCTCCCCGTCATCGAGGGCGCCTCAGGCGGCGAAGGGGTCCTTGGTCTTGCCGACCAGGTCGGCGACCGAGTGCAGGATGGCGGTCGGGCGGTACGGGTACTGCTCGACGGTGGACTGGGTGGAGATGCCGGTGGTGACCAGGATGGTGCGCAGCCCCGCCTCCAGTCCGGAGATCACGTCGGTGTCCATGCGGTCGCCGATCATGACGGTGGACTGCGAGTGCGCATTGATGCGGCGCAGCGCCGAACGCATCATGAGCGGATTGGGTTTGCCCACGTAGTAGGGCTCTTTGCCGGTGGCGCGGGTAATGAGGGCGGCGACCGAACCGGTGGCGGGCAGGATGCCCTCGCGCGACGGGCCGGTGGCGTCCGGGTTGGTGGCGATGAAGCGCGCGCCCGCCGAGATCAGCCGGATGGCGGTGGTGATGGCTTCGAACGAGTAGGTGCGGGTCTCGCCGAGTACCACGTAGTCCGGATCGCTGTCGGTGAGCACGTAGCCGATTTCGTGCAGCGCGGTGGTGAGGCCGGATTCGCCTACGACATAAGCGGTTCCATTGGGTCGCTGTTCCCCCAGGAAGGTCGCGGTGGCGAGCGCCGAGGTCCAGATGGACTCGATCGGAATGTCGAGCCCGGTGTGCAGCAGCCGGGCCTGCAGGTCGCGCGCGGTGTAGATGGAGTTATTGGTGAGCACCAGGAACGGGATCTCGTTGTCGCGCAGCTCGGCCAGAAATTTGTCGGCGCCCGGCACCATGTGGTTCTCGTGCACGAGAACGCCGTCCATGTCGGTGAGATAGGACAGGATCGGTTCTTCGTTTGAGGTCACGGGTCAATTGTCCGCTATCGCCGGTCCGGGTGGCGAGTGCGACCCCCGACACACCGCTGACTATGGTGCGAAGTAGGCCGTTCGCCGGGCGCATACCCCGCGCCCCGGGCGGCACGGCGGGAGGTTCGGTCCCGCAAACCCACAAGCGCAGCAAGGCGACAGGAGTGGCGCGGTGAAGGATCTCAAGCTCGGATACAAGGCGTCGGCGGAACAGTTCGGCCCCCGGGAACTGGTGGAGATCGCGGTGGCGGCCGAGGAGCACGGCCTCGACAGCGCCACGGTGAGCGATCATTTCCAGCCGTGGCGGCACAATGGCGGGCACGCCCCGTTTTCGCTGGCCTGGATGGCCGCGACCGGTGAGCGCACCGAGCGCATTCAGCTCGGCACCTCGGTGCTGACGCCGACTTTCCGCTACAACCCGGCGGTGATCGCGCAGGCGTTCGCGACCATGGGTTGCCTGTACCCGGATCGCATCATGCTCGGTGTGGGCACCGGTGAGGCGCTCAATGAGATCGCCACCGGCTACAAGGGCGAATGGCCGGAGTTCAAGGAGCGTTTCGCGCGGCTGCGCGAGTCGGTGGATCTCATGCGCGCCCTGTGGACGGGTGATCGTGTCGACTTCGAGGGCGAGTACTACAACACCGTCGGCGCCTCGATCTACGACGTGCCCAAGGGCGGCATCCCGGTCTACATCGCCGCCGGCGGCCCGGTGGTGGCCCGGTACGCCGGTCGCGCCGGTGACGGTTTCATCTGCACCTCGGGCAAGGGCATGGACCTGTACACCGAGAAGCTCATGCCCGCCGTCGCGGAGGGCGCCACGAAGGTCGGCCGCACGGTCGAGGACATCGACCGCATGATCGAGATCAAGATCTCCTACGACACTGATCCCGCACTGGCGCTGGAGAACACGCGTTTCTGGGCCCCGCTGTCCCTGACGCCGGAGCAGAAGCACTCCATCACCGATCCGATCGAGATGGAGGCCGCCGCCGACGCGCTGCCGATCGAGCAGATCGCCAAGCGCTGGATCGTGGCCAGCGACCCGGACCAGGCCGTCGAGCTGATCAAGCCCTACCTGGACGCGGGCCTCAACCACCTGGTCTTCCATGCCCCCGGCCACGACCAGCTCCGCTTCCTGGACCTGTTCAAGCGCGACCTGGCCCCGCGCCTGCGCGCGCTGGCCTAGACGCTTTCGTCATCGCCTGACGCCTTCGTCATCCCGGCATGCTTTGGCCGGGATGACGGGGCTTGTCCACATGAGGCGGGGCTTGGTCTACACGGTCAGACCGGTACCGGTGCGTCCAATGGCGTGAGCTCCCACCCGCCGCCGCCGGTGATATCGAGCCGCTGATTGTGATGCCGATCGACGGTGCTGCGATGCGCGACGCTGACCAGCACGGTGCCCGGTGCCTCTGTTCGAACCAAGTGGTACAGCGTGTATTCCAGACCCTCGTCGACGGCCGAGGTGGCTTCGTCGAGGAAGGCGAGTTTGGGCTGCAGCAACAGGATTCGTGCGAACGCGATGCGCTGCTGCTCTCCGGGTGAGAGCGTGTTGCCCCAGTTGTCGTCCTCATCCAGCCGGTCCGCCAGGTGGCCGAGATTGACCTTGATCAAGGTTTCCCGCAGGGCGGCATCGTCGACGGTGTCCGCAGGCGCCGGGTAGATGATGACCGTGCGCAAGTTGCCGAGCGGCAGATACGGCCGCTGGGACAGGAACAAGGTGTCGTCCCCGACTGGCCGTCGCACGGATCCCTCTGTGTAGGGCCACAATTCGCCAATGCTGCGCAGCAGCGTGGTCTTGCCGACACCGGAATCGCCCTTGATGACCAAGGCGTCGCCGGGCATCAGTCGGAGGGACAGGTCGGTGATGAGCGGCGTTCCGTCCGGCTTGCTGACCTGTACGTCTTTCAATTCGAGGCCGTCGAGCACTGCGCCGATGCCGATGACCGGCAGCTCCCGGGCCTTTTCGTCGGCGTCACGCAGGCCGTCGAGACGGGTCAGAGTGGCCCGCACGTAGGTGAATGCGTCATACGAACTTTGTGGCATGGACAGCGCAGTCTGCAGCTGATCGAAAGCCCTGCTCGCCTGCTGTAAGACGCCGAGGGTGGCCGTGCCTGCCAGCACCCTCGGACCCATGAGTATCGGTACGAACAGGGCCGTTGCCTGGTTGGATACCCCGATCCAGCCGTAGAACTTCACCAGTCGGAATACCCGCGCCCAGGTGTTGTCGATGACGGCTCCGAACCGGGTGTCGAGGCCGGCCCGTTCTTCTCGCTCACCGTGGTAGAAGGCGATGTTCTCGGCGTTCTCGCGCAAACGCACCAGCCCGAAGCGATAGTCGGCCGTACGGCGCTGGAACCAGAAGTTCAATTTGATCAGTGGGTTACCGATTTTGAACGCGAAGACGGTCGATAGTGCGACCCAGAGGACAGCCGCGGACACCAGGTCGCGAGGTACGTGCACGCCGAAGACATTCAGGGGGCGGGACAGCCCCCACAGGATCGGCGTGAACGAGACCACCGTCAGCCCGCTCCCGACCACACCGTTGCCGGGCACCCCGTACGGGCCCACATTCCCACCGAAACTCAGCGCGAAGGATCCGTTCACGAAGTCCTGTACGTCTTGCTGAATACGCTGGTCGGCATTGTCGATGGTGCTGTCGATGAATCGGTTGCGGTAGTAGGCCTTGCCGCTGAGCCAATCGTCGAGATACTGCTTGTTCAGCCACTTCCACCAGTGAATCTGGAAGGCGTTCTGTACCCAGTAGCCGACCATGGTGCCCATGACGATGTAGATGGTGGCGAGTATGGCGAACACCATGATGCTTTGCCAGAACAGGGTTTTGGCGTGGTCGTTGCCCGCGGTGTCGTGCTCGACCAGTGCCTGCACCCCGAGCTGCAGCGAGGTGTACAGGTCATTGGACCAGTAGGTGATCAGCACGTTGATGCGGACTGTGTACACCGCGAACAGCATCACCAGCGCCAATAGTCCCCAGCCGGGCCAGCTTTGGCGGCCTTTGAAGTAGCCGCCGGTGATCCGCCAGAACATCCGGCCCCAGCCGGTGAACCTGATAATCGCTGCGACGGCCGCCACGAATATCGCCGACGTGAGCACGAATCCCTTCGCGATCCACCACAGGCTGTTGAAAAGCTCGTGTCCCCAATCGAGACCGGAAGCGCCTACCATGCGCGGCAGCGTAATGGCAGTTGCTGGGAATCTCGTGTCAACTGGTTTTCGGTGGAGTGACGAGTCGCCGGTGTGGCACGCGGCACTTGTTGTCCCGTGCCCGCGCGGATCGGCACATAACGGTCGGTAGGCTCTCGCTCATGACTGCGGCACCGGTCTCGAGTGTGTACATCGCGTCGCCCGAGGGCGACACGGGCAAATCGACCGTGGCGCTGGGGGTGCTGCAGGCGCTGGCCGCCACCACCCCGCGAGTGGGCGTATTCCGCCCCATCACGCGGTCCGCGACCGAGCGGGACTACATCCTCGAGTTGCTGCTCGAGCATTCCACCGCGGACGACGACTACGACCAGTCCATCGGCGTGACCTATGAACAGGTGCACGAGGATCCGGACGGGGCGATCAGCGAGATCGTCATGCGCTATCACGCCATGGCCAAGCAGTGCGATGCCGTGCTCATTCTCGGCAGCGATTACACCGATGTGGCCAGCCCCAGCGAGCTGCGCTTCAATGCCCGCATCGCGGTGAATCTCGGTGCGCCGGTACTGCTCGTGGTACGCGGCGCCGAGCGCACGACCACGGAATTGATGCAGCTGGTGGAGCTGTGCCGCACCGAACTGGTTGCCGAGCACGCCAAGCTGGTCGCGGTGATCGCCAATCGCTGCGAGCCCGATCAGCTGGAGGCCGATACCGAGGCGCTGCGGCAGGCGGCCGCGGTGCCGACCTGGACCTTGCCGGAGGTGCCGCTGCTGCAGGCGCCCACCATGGACGAGCTGTGCCACGCCATCGACGGCGAAATGTACAGTGGCGATCCGGAATTGCTGCAGCGGGAAGCCCTCGACGTGATCATCGGCGGCATGACGATCGAGCACATTCTGGAGCGGCTCACCGACGGCGTCGCCGTCATTACGCCCGGCGATCGTTCGGACGTGCTGCTGGCCCTGGTGAATGCCCATGAGGCGGAAGGCTTTCCGTCGCTGGCGGGCATCATCATGAACGGCGATATGCAGCCTGCCCCGTCCATCGCGCGGCTCATGGCGGGTTTGAAGCCGAAGCTGCCGATCCTCTCGACCACGCTGGGCACCTTCGCGACCGCCAAGGCCGCCGCCCGCACCCGCGGCCGGGTATCGCTGTCCAGCATTCGCAAGGTGGACACCGCGCTGGCGCTCATGGAGGAGCGGGTGAACGCCCGGGAGTTGTTGCAGCAGATCGAGATTCCCATCCCGAATGTCACCACCCCGCAGATGTTCGAGTACCAGCTGATCGAGCGGGCCCGCGGCGATCGCAAGCGCATCGTGCTGCCGGAGGGCGATGACGACCGCATTCTGCGTGCCGCCGGCCGGGTGCTGCAACGCAAGATCGCCGACCTCACCATTCTCGGCGACGAGACCGCGGTGCGTAATCGCGCCGCCGAACTCGGTGTGGACATCGAAGCCGCCGAGGTGCTCGATCCCCGCACCTGCCCGCTGCGTGACGAATTCGCCGAGGAGTACACCCGGCTGCGCGCGCACAAGGGCATGACGGTCGACCGCGCCCGCGAATACCTGGCCGATATCTCGTATTTCGGCACAATGATGGTGCATATGGGTGTCGCCGACGGCATGGTGTCCGGCGCCGCGCACACCACCGCGCACACCATTCGCCCGGCGTTCGAGATCATCAAGACCACACCGGGCGTCTCCACCGTGTCGAGTGTCT
>NZ_JAODNK010000181.1 GCF_025465275.1 Nocardia sp.
ACGGCACAGTCCACTGCTGCCGGATCTGACTGAAGCCGCGACGCTCTACATGCAGCTGATGCTGTCGAACGCCGCCGCGGGTCTTCCCGTCGAGGTGTACGAACAGCTGCGGACCCAGGCAGCCGCCCTGAGCGCAGACAACCGGAGTCTCGATGCGGCGCGGCTGCGCGGCATGGTGCTCAGCCACCGCGGCTGGGTAGAGGCGAACAACCGTCGCGAACTCCACCGCCACGGCTGGCGGCAGCTCTTCGCCGAATTCGATGCCGTGGTGTGCCCCATCACGCCCACTCCCGCCTTCCCGCATAACCACAACGGAGGTCTGGAGAACCGGCACATCGACATCGACGGCATCGAGTACCCGTACTTCGACCAGCTCGTCTGGGCCGGTATGGCCACCATGCCCGGCCTGCCCGCCACTGCCATACCCACCGGCCGGTCCCCCGAAGGGCTACCGGTGGGAGTGCAGCTCATCGGTCCGATGTTCGAGGACCGCACTCCCCTGCGGCTGGCCGAACTGCTCGAGCAGAAGATCGGCGGATTCCAGCCACCGGAGGAAGGCGGGCACCGGTAACGCGCGAACCCGAATACCGCACGCCCGCAATACCGCTACCTCACAATTCCGGCCTGAATGACGGTGAACAACACCTGTTCGTCCTGCTATGGCCCGGTTATGACGGGCGGTTTGTCGGAGCAGGCCACGCCGAGTGTGTCCAGCGCCGTGGCGGATTCACTACCGGGAGGTGGGGAGAGGACGATGACGCGAAGGTCGGTGCGGTGCGTGGTGAGGATGTCGCAGTCCAGGTGCAGCAGGCCCGTTTCGGGGTGGGCGATGGTCTTGCATTCCTGCTCGTACACGCCGACACGACGTGTTTCCCAGAGGCTGTGAAACCTCGGGCTGGCCTGGCGCAGATCGGTAATGAGCTGAGCGAGGTGCTGGTCGTCCGGATATCTGCCGGAGCTCGAGCGCAGGTCGGCGACGATGGATGTCTCGAACTCGTGCTGTTCATCGAGAGTCCGCACGATTTTCGTGGGCAGGCCGGTGAAGTGGCGCCACACCATGTTGCGCTCGCGTTCGGGTCGCTCGAGAGGGTCGCCGATCACGGTGGCCCACAGTGGATTCCAGGCAATCGGGTACCAGCGCACGTCGTAAACCGCTGCGGGGCTCGAGGAAAGTTGCGCCAGCAGGCGGCGGACACTGTCCGGCAGCGTGTTGTGAACGTGCCTTTCGCCTGGAACCAACTGCCCGGCGAGCTGGAACAGATGTGCGCGTTCGGCGTCGGTCAGCCGCAGGGCGCGAGCGAGCGCTGCCAGCACCTGAGGTGAGGGCGCGTTCGCCCGGCCCTGTTCGAGCTGGACGAGGTAGTCAGGAGACACGCCGGCCAAATGGGCGAGCTCCTGGCGCCGAAGCCCGCGCGCACGGCGATTCGTATCGGTCGGCAGGCCGACTTCTTCGGGGCGCAGCCGGTCGCGCCAACTGCGCAAGGTCGCTCCGAATTCGTTGACCGAAGTCGCCATGGCCCCGATCCTAGGGCGCACCGAGGCAGGCGAGGTGCAGGCTGTCGGTGTCGTGGCCATGGCAGTTGCTCGGATCAGAGGTGCTCGGCGAACCAGTCGGCGATCAGCTGCCGGGCTGGATCGGGATCGTCGGCGTTGCAGTGCTCGATGCCGCCGTCCCCTGCTGCCGCCGTGAACACGCGGAGTTCCTTGTCGGTGGAGCCGGCGGCTTGAAATGCCTTGCGCGCGTCGGAGAGTGGAATGGCTCCGTCGTCTTCACCGTGCACGATGAGGAACGGCTGGGTGAGGTGCGGCAGCGCGTCGGCAAGCGTCCACTGCTCGACCCGTTCCAAAGCCTGTTCCATGGTTTCGGTGCCCATCACCCAGGGCAACTGCCAGAACGGCACCGAGGTGGTCTTCGACCGGGTTGCCCAGCGGTGCCGCCAGACGGCACCGTAGTCCCACACCCCGCCCCATGCGGCGCACGCCTTGATCCGATGCTCGAACGCCGCCCCGCGCGGCGCGTAGTAGCCCCCGAGGCTGATCCCGAGCAGGCCGATCCGCGCGCGGTCGATGTCGGGCCGCTTCTCGAGGTAGTCGACAATCGCCGCAGTAGGGACCTCATAGTCCGGGCGGGAGGCAACACCGCGCAGCCGCAGCGGCTCTCCGGTACCGGGAGTGTCGATGACCAGACAGGCGATGCCGCGGTCGGCGAACTCCTCTCGGATGAAGCCGTAGAGAAGTTCCTTGGTGACGTCGAATCCGTTGTAGAAGATCACGATTGGCACCGGACCCTGCTCATCACGGGCGGGGATGAGATAACCAGGAAGCACCCCATCGGGCGAGTCGATCTCCACGCGCTCGAGAGGGCGTGGCAAGCACTCCACGGCCCTGGTGAAGGCCGTGAGTCCGCACTGGTAGCTATCGGTCTTCGCCGGACCCAGCGGCGTCTGCCGCTCACCTGTCAGGTAGTAGTTCGACGCCCGCAAGAAGCGTGCACTCGCACTGCGCCGGTATCCGCTGCGCAGATCGTCCTCGGCACGCTCCATCTGCTGCGCGCCGGCACTGTCCCACGCCTTCGTCCACGCGTCGACATCCGGATCCGCCTCGCGCAAAGGTGCTAGCCAGCGGTCGATCTGCCCCAGATCCCCACCGGCCATCAGCGACAACATCACCGCGGAAGACCACATGTAATTGCTCGGAAAGTATTCGAACACAACATCTCCCTTCCCTGATTCACTCGAGCCCGGCCGAATCGAGCCTAAGCCCGATTTCGCAGCTCAGAGCGCTTCAGAGTGGTGATGTCAGTACCACCCACACAGCCTGGCGGGAATGCGGTGACCGCTACGTCACCGATCGAGCTCGGCGTGCTCTTTCAGGGCTCGGAGAGTTTCGGGAATGCCATGCAGCGCATGGTTGTCCCGGAGCGTGCCCAGCGGACCGGACCAGCGCAGGAGCCGGTTGAACGCGGAGGCATAGGACCAGTCGCGGTATTCGGTGACCAGTGTCCCGCCCGGATCAGGTTCGAGGCGATATCCCCAACGCGGGCCGACGATGTGGACCTGGAACTCGAAATGTTCGAGGGGTGTGGCGACGGTGACTTCGCACGGCGTGATCCATACGACCGGGCCTATGCGGTTGACGCCGACGAACCATGCGCCCACCTGTGGACCCGCGGCGCCACCGAGCCAGCGTCCGCGGCGGTTCTCTGTACTCCACCTGCCCATGCCGGTGATGTCGGTGACCAGATCCCAAAGTTCTTGCGGCGGTGCGTCGATGACCACCGCCGTCTCGTCGGTCATGCCATGGTCGGTTCGGGTGCGAACCACGCCTTCGGGTGGGTTCAGAAATCGCCGAAGCGTTGCATTGACCTCGCCGACCATGGCTAACCCTCACTGTCTGGGACGAAATTCAGCGTATCGCCGATCGCTACAGACCCGCAAGATCCGCAGGAGGCGTCAGGGATTCGTGAGGATGACGAGTTGCTGGGTTGCTCGGGTCATGGCGACATAGCGGTCGACGGCGCCTTCGATGCCCTCGCCGAAGTTCTCGGGGTCGATGAGGACGACCAGGTCGAATTCGAGTCCCTTCGCCAGCTCGGGGGTCAGTGACCGGACGCGCGAGGTCGTCTGGAATACCGGATCACCTATGACACAGGCGATTCCCTCGTCGTGCTTGTCGAGCCACGTCTCGAGGATCGTGTCCAGATCCGTCACGGATCCGTGGACGACGGGGATGCCGCTGCTCCGAATCGAGGTCGGCACATTGGCGTCCGGGAGCACGGCGCGAATGACCGGCTCGGCCTCGGCCATCACCTCTTCCGGCGTCCGGTAGTTGATGCTCAAGGAGGCCAGGCTGATTCGGTCCAAGCCGACCCGCTCGAGCCTTTCCTGCCACGACTCGGTGAATCCGTGGCGGGCCTGCGCACGATCTCCGACGATGGTGAAACTGCGAGAAGGGCAGCGCAGCAACAACATCTGCCACTCCGCGTCGGTCAGCTCCTGCGCCTCGTCCACGACGATGTGGGCGAACGGACCGGCGAGCAGGTCCGGGTCGGTGGTGGGCAGGGCGGACTCGTCGACCAGATTGTCCCGGATGTCCTGCTGGCGCAGCATGGTCATCACACCTTCACCGTCGTCGTATTCGGCGGACGCGATCAGATTGTCGATGACATTGGACATACGGTTGCGTTCGACCGCGGCAGTCGCTTCGTATCGGCGCTTGCGTCGTGACGACTCCGGATCGCCGAGCCGCTGCCGGGCGGCATCCAGCAGCGGCAGATCGGACACCGTCCAGTTCTTGGCGTCCGCGCGCTGCAGCTTCCGGACCTGCTCAGGGCTCAGCCAGGGCGCGCACTTGCGCAGGTAGGCGGGCACCGACCAGAGATCCGCGACGAGGTCGGCCGCTTCGATCAAGGTCCAGGAGTTATTGAGAACGGTGCGCAGTTCCTTGTTCTGCCGCAACGAATTCCAGAGCTCGTCGGCCGGAACGTCGTCACCGTGCTTGTCCTTCACAATCTCGAGCAGCACTTCCCAGATCTGCTCGTGCGCCTCGTTGTGCGGCGTGCCTGGGTCCGGTGCGCCGAACGCCTCGGCCCAATCGTCGGCACTCAGCCAGATATCGGCCCAGTCGGTCGAGACCGTCATCCCCTTGGCCGGCGGCTCCTCGTAGAACTTGACCGCCGTTTCGATCGCGTGCACCAGGTCCGCGGACGACTTCAGGCGAGCCACCTCCGGGTCGGTCTCGACCTTTGCCGCAGCGCCTTCGACGACGAGTTCGCGCAGAGTGCAGGACTGCACACCCTCCTCGCCGAGATTGGGCAGCACGTCGGCGACATAAGCCAGGTACGGCTGATGCGGACCGACGAACAGCACGCCACCCCGGCGGTGCGCTAGTCGAGGATCGGAGTAGAGGAGATAGGCCGTGCGGTGCAGAGCGACCACGGTCTTGCCCGTACCCGGACCACCGTCGACAACAAGCGCACCGCGTGATCCCGCGCGGACAATGGCGTCCTGGTCGGCCTGGATGGTGCCGAGCACATCGCGCATCCGGGCCGACCGGTTACTGCCCAGGCTGGCGATGAAGGCGGACTGGTCGTCGAGCGCGGCACGGCTTTCCAACCCGTCCGCGGTGAAGACCTCGTCCCAGTAGTCGCTGATTCGGCCCAGGGTCCAGCGATATCTGCGGCGGCGTACCAAACTCATCGGATTGCCGTGCGTTGCTCCGAAGAACGGCTCGGCCGCCGGAGAACGCCAGTCCACCAGCAGCCGTTCACCCGCGCTGTCCGTCAGGCCAAGTCGCCCCACATACACGGGCTCGGGGTCGTCCGCCCGGACGATATGACCGAGGCACAGATCCAGGCCGAAGCGGCTCAGACCACGCAGGCGAGAGGTCAGCTGACGGACCTCCTGATCGCGCTCCACCGCCTCCTGGCCCAGCGAGACAGGCGCCTTGCGCACGGCATCGAGGCGAGTGGACAGATCCGCGATGGACTGCTCGAGGCTCGTCCCGATGGCGGCGAAGTGCCGATCGTCCTCGGCGATCAATGCCGGGTCGGCTTTGGCGGCAAGACGGTCGGGAAGGTCGAAGGCACTCGTCATCAAGGGTTTCACGCAACTCCTATTTCCGCAGGTTCCGGCCTTGATGAGCGATTCTGCGCCATCACCCGGGTCTTGCGGCAAGCCCCCGGGTGCGATATAAGTTGAGAGTGGGAAGGAGTTGTTCTCCTTCCTTTTTTCATGTCCCGTGCCGGCCCTTTCTCACATTCCCTGCTGGAAGCGGCCGCTTCGAACGACGTCGAAACGTTCGGGAACAACGCGGTCCAGCAGATTGGCAATGCGGCCGCGCACCGGGCTGATGCGGCGGGGCCGATCGATGATGGCGTCGCAGATGGCACCCGCGCCCTGCTCGGGAGTCAGCGCGACCGCATTCTGGTACAGCGAACTCGGGGCGATCATCGGCGTGCGGACCAGCGGCATGTAGACCGTGGTGAATCGTATGTTCTCCGTGAGGGTTTCGACCTGCAGGCTGTCGGTGAGCGAGTCGAGGGCCGCCTTGGAGGCGATGTAGGCGCTGAATCCCGCACCGCCGAACAGAATGGCCAGCGAGAGCACCGAGACGACCTGGCCGTCGCGCCGCTCCCGCATCCCGGGCAGCAGCGCGAGCATGAGCCGCGTCGGAACGAAGTAGTTCAGCCGCATGGTGCGCTCGTAGTCATGGAACCGGTCATACGACTCGTCCAGCCGCCGCCGAATCGATCGGCCCGCATTGTTGACCAGGATGTCCACACCGCCGTGATCGGCGAGCACCTGCACTGTCATCGCATCGAGCGCGTCGAAATCATTGAGATCGCACGGATAGACGGCGGCTTTGCCACCTGAGCTCTCGATCTGCGCGGCGACCTCACGCAACTCCGCTTCCCGCCGGGCAACCAGCGCCACTGTAGCGCCGGCAGCGCCGATCCGAACCGCTGCGGCCCGCCCGATCCCGGAGGACGCACCGGTGATCAGCACGGTCCGCCCCGCCACCCGATCTTCGAGTGTGTGCGACCGACGCAACCTAGCCAGGCTCACCTGAGTGTCGAGGCTGTGCTTGATCTGCTTGGTCAGCTCACCAATTCCATACATAGTGATGAATACTAAATTACATAACTAGTGATGTACATTTGCCAGTCATGGACGCCGCCAGCCTGCATCTCATCGCTCGCCGCTTGCGGACCATCGCCTTCGCGGCCACCGGCACCACCGGCTCGCGCCGCTTCGCGCCCAGCGAATTCGCCGTGATCGAAGATGTTGCGCTGCACCCGGAATCATCGATTCGCGACATCACCGACCGCACCGCCATCGTGCAGAGTCTGGTCTCCAGAATCGTGGCCCGCTACCGCGACGACGGCCTCCTGCGCACCGAGCCCGATCCGTCCGACGGCCGCCGCGTCCGGGTGAGCGTCGACCCGGTCATGCTGGTGGAGGTGCTGCGCAAGCGCGGGCAGGCGCCGATCGAATCCGCGCTGGCCGCCGAGCTGCCACGGCTGCTGCCCACCCAGCGCCAACGAGTTTCGGAACTGCTGGAGGAGTTGGCGGAGCTGCTGCGCGCCGACGGCCCGGACTCGCACACCGACTCATAAGACCGGCACCACCCGTCGAATTCGGGTTGGCGGCGAGGCGAAGCCGATTCCATCAACATGAATGCCGGTCCGCTCGAATCATTCTGCACATCGCATTCGGCAAATGGTTTGGCACGCATTGTCATTGGCTGGCACAGGCCGAGAATGCTAGCTTCGCCTAGCCGCAGCGGGGGACGTCCCGAAAAAGGCCGATACAACACTGCGCACTCGGAAATCACGCTGAAACATCGGGATTCAGCCCCTGTGTCATAAACCGATCCGGGTGGCTCGGCCCGAAAAGGGAAGCGGGCCGAGCCATCCGGCGGTAGATCGAGCAGCGGTTCGACAGGTGATCGGTTACAGGTAACCGACGGTGTCGGAAATCGAAGGTGTCGGGGTGGCTTGAATTCGAGAGCGTTCGTCTCGGCATTCGATCAGTTCGGCGAGGGTCATTCCATCGGGGCCCACCACCGGCTTGGGACGGTCGCCGAGTTCGCGGGTCAGCCAGGCGGTGGCTTCTTCGGGTGAGAGACGGCCTACTTCCAATTGGGCGAGGCAGCGGCCGGGGCGGATGACAGCGGGGTGCAGGCGGGAGAGATTTTCGTTGGTGGTGATGGCGACGAGGACGTCGCGGCCCTGGCCGAGCATCCCGTCGGTGAGATTGAGCAGGCGGGAAAGACCTTGGCCGGTGGACTCTTTCGCGGAACCGCGGATGAGTTCGTCGCAGTCCTCCAAAACCAGCAGTCGCCAGCGGCGCTTGGATTCGTCGTAGGTGTCGACGCCGATGGCCACCTCCATGAGATAGCCGGGGTTGGAGAAGAGCACCTCCGGATCGAGGATGCAGTCGACCTGGCACCACTCGGCCCATTCCCGGGCCAGTGCGCGCAGCGCGGAGGTCTTGCCGGTGCCCGGCGGACCGTGCAGCAGGAGCAGCCGCCCGGTCACCTCGTCGGCGCGCAGCGACATCAGGCGCTGCATGGCCGCGCTGATCTCGGTGCCGTAGTTGCCTTCGATCTCCGGCCAGGAGGCGGCCGAAATGGGGCGCTCGCGCCGGTTGGGACCGTGGGCTCCGCTGTGCCAGAAGCCCATCGACACCTGGCTGGCGTCGGATTCGGGTTCGACGGTGGCATCGGCGGCACACATGGCGAGCACATCGCGGGCCAGCGCCTCGGTAATGGCGCACACGCTCAGCACGGCGGTGCCGTTGGTGCGGCGGATGACACGCAATGTCCAGCCGTCGCCGACTGACAGGGTGGCACGCATACCGTCGTCATCGCTGGTGCGCAGTACCCGAGCGTCGTCCGGGCAGAGCGGTGCGTCCGGCTTGACGTGCTCGAGGTCCATCGAAACCGCATGCGGCTGTTCGCCGCTCACATAGAGCGACAGTGCCAGTGCGTCGATGATGTCGCGCGGCGAATCGGAGTCGTCGAGGTTCATCGCCCACGTGAGCGCCGCAGCCGCGGGCTCCTCGCGGCCGACCAGTTTCAGGCGTTCCTGCGGGGTAGAAGTCACTGCACGATGATCGGCGCCACTTGGGCATCGGTCCAGCGATTTTCCGCGAAGGCGACCATATCCACCTGGCGGCGCACATTGGAGATTCCGGTGACAACGCAGGTGCCGAGCGGACCGCGCCGGTCGTACAGCGTGGCCGTGGCGACGGCGATCCCGTCCGCCGCCACGTGGTCCTGGGCGAGCAATCCCAGCTCAGCGCCCTCGGGCAGGCGAGACATGGTGACGGTCACGTCGCTGTTGATGTACCCGACGCCCTCGGTTCCCCAGTTGCACACCAGGTTTGTCGCATCGCCGACAAACGCGGCGCGCTGGAACGGCGAGATGGGCTCACCTTCCACCAGCGCGGGCAGGTTGTGCCACACGGATTTCCGTTCACCGTTCTGGCCGGCGGCAAAATCCCCGGTCCAGTCCAGTTCGCCCACCTTGAACAGTGGCGGATTGCCGTCGGGACCATCGAGTTTGTCCGCAGGTGTGGGCAATTGCCGCACCGCCTGCCACACCTGTCCGGGCGGTTGCTGGGCGACAGCCAGATACATGACGCTCGCCCGCGCTCGGACCTCGCCGCGCTGCACGATCGACGCATCGATCACGCGAACCCGGGTGCCGTCCCGGACCACTTCGCTGCGCAGCGCGATCGGCTCGTTGAGCACCGGCCGGAACAGGTCTGCGGTGAAACGTGCGGGGATGAATGCCGCCCCGGGGCAATGAGTTTCCAGCTCGCGAGCCAGTAGCCCGCATACCGAGGTGCCGGCGACCTGCGTTGAGGTCCATGCACTGACCGCCAGTTCGGTGGCGAGGTAACAACCGTCGACCTCGGTGAAGAATGCGACCACGGCCGGACCCCTGTCAGTTCGAAGACCTTTTCTGAATTAGAACATGTTTCAGAAAAGGTCTCCGCTCGACGGTCCTACTGCGCCGTCTGGCGCTTCGGCAGCTTCCAGCCCGCGCGCGGGAAGTGGCAGGTGTAGCCCTCGGGGTAGCGCTCCAGGTAGTCCTGGTGCTCGGGCTCGGCCCGCCAGAAATCGCGCGCCGGAGTCACCTCGGTGACCACCTTGCCGGGCCACAGGCCCGAGGCGTCGACATCGGCGATGGTGTCCTCGGCGACGCGCTTCTGCTCGTCATCGAGGTAGAAGATCGCCGAGCGGTAACTCGTGCCGACATCATTGCCCTGACGATCCTTGGTCGACGGATCGTGAATCTGGAAGAAGAACTCCAGCAACGCCCGATAATCCGTCTGCGCCGGGTCGTAGGTGATCTCCACGGCCTCCGCATGGCCCGGGTGATTGCGATACGTGGGGTGGTCGTTGCGGCCACCGGTGTAGCCGACCTCCGTGGACAGCACCCCCGGCTGCCTGCGGATCAGGTCCTGCATGCCCCAGAAGCAGCCACCGGCCAGAATCGCCTTCCGCGTGTCGCTCACGCGTCCTCCTTCATGAAGAGAGTCTCGTACTGCTAGTACAACGGGCGGCACGCTTCGTAAAGTCCCCGCACGGCGGGGACGTCACACTTCGGTCACCATTCGGGCCGGCGGCGCGCAATTCGCGCTCTCGGCACCTGCTCCATTATCCGCACCGCGCGATCGAGCCCGGAGTCGGCAACCCTCACCCGCTGATGTTGTTGATGCAGTAGCCGCCCGCACCGATCGACAGGGAAAAGGTCATCGGCTGCGTCACGTTCGACGAATTCGTCACCGGACCCGATACTTCGACGTCGGTATCGCCGGTGGACTTCGACGTGAGCGCGCCGAATGCGGTGACACCGGTGAGTCTTCCGGGGTTGTTCGCCAACACCGATCCCGCGCAGACGAGCGGATACTTGCCCTCGATGTCGTCGGCAGCGACCGGCTTACCGATCCAGCGGGACAGGTAGCGCTGCACGGCATATCGCGCGTCGGCCGCGGTGTAGGAGTTCACCGATCCGGTGGCATCGACATAGGGACACGCATATCCGGAAGCGATTTCGGCGCGCTTCACACTGACCGACCGCACCGGCCCCTTCCAGCTCACCGCGAATTGTCCGTCGATACCGGGTTGTGCGACCGCGGCGAGAATATCGGCCTTGTCGGCGTACATCTCTCGCGCATGCTCGGGTTCGATGGTCCAGCATTTGCCAATCAGCTGATCGATATCGTCACCGATCAGATCATGCACCCATGGCCGCAGTGCGGCGGCAGCGCGCGGATTGCCGGGAACCTCGCCGACGGTAACCGATTCGGCGGGTGCGGGTGCGTCCGGCACCGTCGAACTCGGCTGCGGCAGAGCCGATATCGTAGTCGGCACGACTGACGAGGAATGCCGCGTGTGCTGTTCTGTGCCACCGCATGCGGTCAGCAGTACGGATGCCGCGAGCACAATCAGGCCCAATTCACCGCGCGCTCTGCACTTGATCACGACTACGATGCTAACGACGAACAGTCGTGCAGGAACGGATCAGCACGCGTCGGTGTCGGTGATTCGCATCGAACCCTCACGCTGCGGTGATCGGTGTATTATCTTGCGCAGTTGAAAGACGTTGCACGGCAGTTCTTTTGAGAGCCGTCCGGGTGGTGCGCGACTGTAGGGGGTATGGCGGAGCAGGAACCGAAGGACTCATCGAAGATGTCGTAGCGCAGGGGTATCTCGTCGGCACGGTGTGGGTGCCGACGAGGGGCAGTCGATGACGGAAGAACTGTTTCTTGCTGAATTCGACGCCGAAGCAACCGAATGCGCAGCAGAAAAGTTCCCGCGCACAAAGGAATCTCGAGTGTTCGACCGTTTCCCCGATCACCCAGCCCGGCTTTCCTCGACGCCGACGGACCTATCCCTCCTGCTCCGCCCGGCCCCGCCCGGTGCGCCCACCGATCTCGTCCGCCTGCACGGCGGCAATGGCTTTCTCATGTGGGCCGACCTACCGCCGGTGCTCGTGGTGGGCAGCTCCGGCGGTGCGGGCACCACCACCACCGCCCTAGGCGTCGCCACCGCCGCGTCCTACAACTATCGCGAGCACTCGCCGATCGTGGTCGATGCCACCGCCACCGGTGGCGACCTCGCCCGGCGTGGTTGCGACGCAATCGATCCCGCGGGCACCGTGCAAACCTGGTTGAACATGAGCCATCGCGGTCTCGCCTCCACCGTGCTCGACAGCTGCGGCGAGAACAGCTCCAGCGTGGGCATCCTGCCGCGCGGGCCCGAGGCGCTGCCCCGGCGCGAGAGCTACTCCTCGGTGCACCGCAGCCTGTGCGATGCGGGGTGCCTGCCCGTCTACGACGGCGGCTCCCCGGTCACCAATCCGATGATCGCGCCGCTGCTGTCGGACTCCCGGATCGCGCTGGTGATCACCCTGGCCGCACGCGCCGATGCCGTGAACCGGCTCAAACCCGCGCTGATCTGGCTCGACGACAATTACAGCGAATACCATCTCGCGGAGTCGGTCATTGTCGTGACCAGGCAGCATCCCAGTGACGGCCCGAGCGTCGCCAAACACATTCGGACCTATCTGGGTAAGTTCGTGCGCGCCGTGACCGAGATTCCGTACGACGCCCACCTCGCGGGCGGTGGCCCGGTCACCTGGTCGCAGCTGGCACCCCCGACCCGCAATGCGTACCGGCAGATCGTCAACCTGCTCCGATAATCCGGCCGTTCGGCGACCTCTTTTTTGACTGATCAGTCCAGATACGGCTACAGTCCCCGGCATGGCGAGGACCAAGGAGTTCGATCCGGACTCCGTGCTGCAGCGAGCGCTGGAATTGTTCTGGGAGCGCGGGTTCGAAGCGACGTCGATGGCGGACCTGGTCGAGCACCTGGCGATCGGCAAAGCCAGCCTCTATGCGACCTTCGGGAGCAAGCAGCAGCTGTATGAGAAAGCGCTGCAACGGTATACGGAGAGCACCGATCCGCGGATCATGGCGGAGCTCTCACAACCAGGGCCGGTACTGCCGGCCGTGCGCGGGCTGATCGAACGCTATGCATGGGAGGCTGCCGGGGACGAGCGGCACCGGGGTTGCCTGGTAGTCAACAGCGCGGTGGAGCTGGCAGCGCGCGAGCCGGGGGTAGCACGACAGGTCGAGGCGAGTTGGGCCTTGCTGGAAACGACTCTGACCTCGGCTCTCCTGCGCGCCAAGGCGCAGGGCGAGCTGCGACCGGACGCCGATCCACGGGCACTGGCACGATTCCTGCTCGTCTTTCTGCAAGGGGTGCGGGTGCTGGAGCGGGCCCCCGGCGCGGCGACGCGATTGCGCGATGCGGCCGCGGTCGCGATCGCAGCACTCGACTGATTCAAGACTGATCGTTACAGAAAGCGAGAACCATGCGCGCACGTTTCGACGGCAAGGTCGTGCTGATCACCGGCGGCGCGGGAGTGATCGCCGGCGCGACGGCGCAGGCCTTCGCCGATCTCGGGGCCACGGTGGCACTGGCCGGCCACAATGCCGGCACGCTCGCCGCGGCCGCGGCCCGAATCCCCAGCAGCACAGGCACAATCGACTGGGTAGTCGCCGACGTCACCGATGGTGCGCAGGTCGCGGCGCTGGTGGCCGAGGTGGTGCGCCGTCACGGCGGGCTGCATATCGCGTTCAATAGCGCCGGGATCTTCGGAAAGGGCGCTCCCGTCGCGGATCTCGACGAGGACGTGTGGTCGAAAGTGCTGGACGTCAACCTGACCGGCGTCTTCCTGGCCATGAAGTACGAGATCGCGCATATGCGCGCCCACGGCGGCGGGGTGATCATCAATATGGCCTCCAATATCGGTGCGCACGGCCGTCGCCCGGGTATGGCCGCCTACGCCGCCTCCAAGGCCGCCGTCAGTGTCCTGACCCGCACCGCGGCTCGCGATCACATTGCCGACGGCGTGCGGATCAATGCCGTCAGCCCGGGCGCTACCGATACTCCGATGTCCTTCCGCCCCAATGAAACCCGTGCCGATCGGGACGCCAGGATCAGTGCCGCCGTCCCCGTCGCACGGGTCGGCACGCCCGCCGAGATCGCCGCCGCCGTCCTTTGGCTGGCCTCCGAGGAGTCCGGTTTCATGGTCGGCCACGATCTCGTCATCGACGGCGGCGCGACCGCATAGCGGGTCCGGCAACCTCCGAGCAGTGGCGGTATGTAAATCATTCCTTGACAAGACCCCGCTTGTAAATGCATCGTTTACATATGACCGATGCACAGCACAGGGACCCCGCCGATGAGCGGGCAATCCTGGCAAAAATGTTGTCCACCAATGCCACCTTCGTCTCCGAGGTACTGCACCCGGCCGAGGGCACACCGACCCCCTCGGTGATGGCCGCGCTGCGAGCGGCGCGCAGTCTCGACAATGTTGTCGACGATGTGCTGCGTTCGCTGGTGCAGCAGGCCCGCGACGAGGGCCGCACCTGGGCCGAGATCGGCGAGATCTTCGGCACCTCACGGCAGGCCGCGTTCCAGCGATTCGGCGGCGGCGGCAGTGGGATGCCCCTCGTGCCCCCGCCGCCGGCGCCGTTCCACTCCATGCCCGAGATGCCGCCGATGCCGGAAATGCCGAAGCCGCCGCAGGTTCCGGGCTGGCCGCCCACCCCGCCGACCATAGGCTGGCCGCCACGGCCCGGCCAGCCGCCGCAGCACGGCCAGCCGGGTCAGCCGCCGCAGCACGGCCGGCCGCCGTCATCGGACGCCTGATCGATTGCGCGCGTGCGGGTTCCGGACATGACGATCGCCGCGACTCCGGTCGCACTACGCGCGAGCGCACAGCGCCGACTGCTGTCCGCCGCCCGCAGCCGGTTCGCCGAGGACGCGCTCGCGGACGCCGTATCGGCGGGAACGCGGCAGGTCGTCCTGCTCGGGACCGCGTTGGACACCTTCGCCTGCCACAACCCGTATCCGAGCCTGCGCGTCTTCGAGGTCACCAACCCTGACCTCGACCTCGTGACGGCAACAACCGATTTCGACCACGACTCACCGGCATTCGTCATCCGGCTCCGCACCGAGCTGCCGCCGATATTCGGCGTCGAGGGTGACGGCACCGAGGAAACCGGCCCAAGTACCGGCGGAGCGGGCGTCGGGGGTCTCGCCTCCGGCAATGCTCCGCTGCCGACCGAACCCAAGAACGACGCGAGCGTCACCGTGACGCTGCGCCTGGTCGGCGGGTTCGCACCCGGCAGCGAGATCGTCTTCGACCAGCCGCCGCACCTGATTCCTTCCCTGTCCGAATTGCTGGGCGACACGGGCTTCGAATTACTGGAGGATCTCGGCCCCCGGGAGTTAGCCTCCCGCTATCTCGATCGACCGATCGGATCGACGCATTCGAGCGAACCTCATGTCCTGTGGGCGCGGGTCCGCAATAATGCTGGACGGCCGCCCAGTTCGCTTGTTGCCCGATGAGGAGTCCCCTTGCGACCGCACACCCGCCGTCACGCGCTCGCCACCCTGGCCGCGGTCGCCACCGCGCTGCTCACGAGCGCTGTTCCCGCCCAGGCGCGCCCGGCGCCGGCGACGCTGCCCGCGCTCGGCGGCGACTTCTACTGGGGTGTGGCCACGGCGGGCTTCCAATCCGAAGGCCATGCGCCCGATAGCAATTGGCTGCGCTACGTCGGCACCCACCCCGACTACGACCGCTACGGCGACAGCGTCGACTTCTACACCCGGTACGCCTCCGATATCGCGCTCGCCAAGAACCTGGGTGTGAACGTGTACCGGCTCAGCATCGAATGGGCGCGGGTACAGCCGCAGCCCGGGGTGTGGGACGAGGCCGGATTCGCCTTCTACGACAAGGTGATCGCCGCCATTCGCGCGGCGGGCATGCGACCCATGCTGACCCTCGACCACTGGGTGTATCCGGGCTGGGCGGCCGACCGCGGCGGCTGGGGCAATCCGGGCATGGTGCCGGACTGGCTCACCAATATGCGCACCGTGGTCGACCGGTACGCGGGCGACAACCCGCTGTGGGTGACCATCAACGAACCGACCGCGTACATGATGAACGAGGTGCGCAACGGCGGGCTGCCGATCACCGACCTGCTCACCATGCAGGACCGACTCGCCGCCGCGCACAACAGCATCTACGACTACATCCACCAGGTGCAGCCCGGTGCGATGGTCACCAGCAATGTCGCCTACATTCCCGCGGCGGATCCGGTGGTCAACGGCGCGATCCTCGATAAGATCGCCGCCAAGCTGGACTACGTCGGCATCGACTACTACTACGGCATGTCCGTCGATGTGGCCGCCGAATACATCGCCTACGGGCAGTCGGCGCTGTGGAAGCTGCCGCTGCAGGCCGACGGCATCTACTACACGCTGCGGCATTTCGCGCAGCTCTTCCCCGGCAAGCCGCTCTACATCATCGAGAACGGGATGCCGACCGAGAACGGGCAACCGCGCTTCGACGGCTACCGCCGGGCCGATGATCTGCGCGACACCATGTATTGGATCCAGCGCGCCAAGGCCGACGGCATGAATGTCATGGGCTACAACTACTGGAGCCTCACCGACAACTACGAATGGGGTTCCTACACACCCCGTTTCGGGCTGTACACGGTGGACGTGCTCAATGATCCGACGCTGACCCGCCGCCCGACCGATGCGGTCGACGCCTACCGGAGCATCACTCACGACGGCGGTGTTCCGGCCGATTATCTGCCGACCCGGGCGCCGACGACGTGCTCACTGGTGGATGCGCTGGAGAGCTGCAGCGACCCGGTAACCGTGCCGCGGTAACCGGCGGGCAGGTCCGGCCCGGACGTCGACCGGCCGTGTGTGACCGGCCGCACTAGCCCCTCATACGACACGCATCCTGCTGCACCGAAATTCGGCAATCTGACAGCTACCCTCCAATCGGGACATTTCGACCACTCGTCCCGGAGGAGGAGCCCCGATGCACAGACGCCTGCACCGACTCGTCCTGGCCGGGATCGCCACGGCCTCGACACTGCTGCCGGTGGCCGCCGTCGGACACGCCACCCCGCCCGCGGCGACATCCGCCGCGCACGGGTCGCTCGGCGAGAACTTCCGATGGGGCGTCGCGGCATCGGGATTCCAGTCCGAGGGCCATGCGCCCGACAGCAATTGGACCCGCTATATCGCGGCCAATTCAAGCTGGGACCCGTACCGGAATTCCATCGACTTCCGCTCGCGCTTCCAGTCCGATATCGCCCTCGCCGCCGGGCTGGGCGTGAAGGTCTTCCGCGTCGGCATCGAATGGGCACGCCTGCAACCCACTCCGGACACCTGGGACGAGGATGCGTTCGCCTTCTACGATTCGGTCGTCAACGACATTGTCGAAGCCGGTATGCAACCCATGCTGACGCTCGATCACTGGGTGTATCCGGGCTGGGAGGCCGACCGCGGGGGCTGGAACAATCCCGGCATCGTGGCGGACTGGCTCACCAATATGCGCAAGGTGGTGGACCGCTACGCCGTGCGAAACCCGGTGTGGGTCACCATCAATGAGCCGGTCGCCTACATCATGCACGAGGTGCGCCTGAACAATACCGACGCCCCGACGATGCTCGACCGGGTTGTCGACGCGCACAGTCAGATCTACGACTACATCCACCAGGTGCAGCCCGGCGCGCTGGTGACCAGCAATGTCGGCTATGTCGCCGGTGCGGAATCCGAGGTCAACGGCCCGCTCATGGAGCGCATCGGCGACAAGCTCGACTTCGTCGGCGTGGACTACTACTTCGGTTACGAGCCGCCCAAATCCAATGCCGTCGCCCAGCCCGACGGCTCGCTCCCGCCGGCCGCGGGCATGTGGAACCTGCCGGTGCGGCCGGAGGGCATCTACTATGCCCTGCAACACTATTCGCATCTGTTCCCGAACAAGCCGCTGTGGGTGGTGGAGAACGGGATGCCCACCGAGGCCGGTAATCCGCGCGCGGACGGCTACACCCGCTCCGATCACATGCGCGATACCGTCTACTGGCTGCAGCGCGCCAAGACCGATGGCAGCAATGTGATCGGGTACAACTACTGGAGCATTACCGACAACTACGAATGGGGCTCGTACACACCGCGTTTCGGCCTCTACACGGTGGACGTGCGCGCCGACGGGAATCTGACGCGGCAGCCCACCGAGGCCGTGGACACCTATCGGCAGATCGTCGCCAGGAACGGTGTGCCCGCGAGTTATGTGCCGGTGCGCGGCCCCTCCGATTGCGGGCTGGTCGATCCCCCGGCCAGTTGCGACTCCCCCGTCTCGGTACCGTAGCGGACGTGCACAGCGATCTCCTCGCCGCGAAAGCGCTCGTCTACGACCCTTTGGGATTCGCCTGCTCGCCATCACTTCCCGAGCCCGAGAGTGCCGCCTACGCCGCTCACGAATTCACACTTGACGACCGCTGCGTCCGGTTCCGCGCGGCCAAGACCACGCCCACCAGGGTCGGGCAGTTCGTGACCGTCTGGAAGCGGTCACCGGGCGGGCCGATCGAGCCCTTCGATGCCGCCGATCCCGTCGACCTCATTGTCATCAGCAGCCGCGATCGGGAGCACTTCGGGCAGTTCGTCTTTCCCATGGATGTCCTGCGCCGCCACGGTGTCGTCTCCGCGAACGGTTCCGGCGGAAAACGAGGCTTCCGGGTCTATCCGCCCTGGGTGAGTACCACCAATCGGCAAGCGGGCACGGCGCAGGCTTGGCAGGTGGGGTATTTCCTGCACCTGGGCGAGCCCGTCGACGCCGTCCGCGCCCGCGCCCTGTACCACCCGTAAGTCGCAGCGCGCCCCACCTGCCGCTTCGCGTCAGCAAATTCGTTGTGCCACAATCTGACCGGCTTCGGAGCGCCGACGCCGACGGGCGAGAGGGTGGAACATTTCATGAGATTGCACCGCTGGGCGAGGTACGGGATCGGCACGGCGGTGATCCCGCTGCTGTTGACCGGGTGTGGTCCGAGCGGGTCGAACGTAGCGACACCCACGGCAGTCACCTCTCCTGCGAGCGGGGCCGCAACGTCCGGAACCGCCGCACCCGCTACCGCGCCTGCTGCGGGTGCGCCGCTGTCGGCGGTGATTGCCTGGATCCACGCGGGCACGACCGTCGACGTCTCGAAGTTCCACACCGCCACCACGTCCGACGGGACGCTCAACGACCTCGGGCCGGATGTCGCCTTCGTCAGTCCGACGAAGAAGATCGAATGCATGACCGACGACCGGGCCGCCCCATCCCCGACCGGCCTGTCGTGCCTGGTCCAAATGGACAACCCGCCGGCCCGTCCGGATGACAATCACGGCAACTGGGTGGGCGGCTGGGTCGACTTCCCCGGCTCCACACTGGGAATCGGAAGCCTGCACGGGGATCCGGGCCAGTTCACCTCGGGCACCGGCAACACCCTGGCCTACGGCAGCCGAATCACGTTCGGCGGCTACGACTGCCGGATGGACAGCAGCGGCCTGGTCTGCGCCGATCAAACAGCCGGTTCCGGGGTTCAGGTGAGCTCCGGCGGCGCGGTGCCCTTCGGCTGCCTCAGCAAAGCGACAACACCCGAGCACGGCATCTCCTATGCCTGCGGCGCGGCGAGCACCACAACCATCGATACCGCCCGCTGCCACAGCGGCGACCTCGCGCTGGACGCGCTCATCGGCGCACAGGGCTCGACCACATCGCAGACCTTCTACATCCGGCTGACCAACACCTCGACGCAGGCGTGCACCCTGCTCGGATATCCGGGTGCGGACCTACTGGACCACAACGGGCACCCCTTGGGCATGACCTCGGCGCACAGCTCCGGCAACGACCCGAGCGCCCAAACCTTGTCCCCGAACGCCGCCTCCGCCGCGGCAATCCGCTTCACCGACACCGGAACCGGGTGCCCGGACAGCAGCCGGGCGGCCGGCGTTCAGATCATCCCGCCCGACGAAACCCAGCCCCTCAGCGCCACCATCCGCAACCTCTACGGCAATGGCGCGGCGGCCCTGTGCCCGGCGTCCCTGACCCTCACCGTCGACCCGATGACCGACGGAAACACCATCCCGCACCGGTAAACCCGAGCATCAAATGCCCGTCACGGTTATCCGCGGACGCTGGAGGGGACCTCGTTGTACTCCATGAACACGACCGGCGCCTTGTTATCGACCACGACGCGGCCGAGTAGGTCAGCGAGTGCGTCTCGTTCGGTCGGGGTGAGACGTGCTGCGAGAGTGTCGATCCGGCGGCAGGTCTCGGTGTAGAACTCCTCGGCCAACTCGCGGCCTTTCGGTGTGAGCGCGACACGTACGGCACGCGCGTCACGCGGATCAGGTTCACGCCGGACCAAGCCGTTGCGCTCGGTTCGATCGATCATGCCCGTGAGGCTGGATTTCGCCAGGTTGAGCAACGATCCCAGCTCACCCATGCCATACGGCTGCGCCATCAGCACGCACAGCAACTGCCCCTGCTGAGGGGTGAGGCCGTACTCGCGTCCGGATTCGGCGTATACGGCGTTCACCAAGAACGCAGATCTGACCAATGCGGTGACTACTCCGATCCCGTCTTCCTGCTTGCTCACGATGTGCAGTCTACCCCGATAACTCATCCAGTTCGCGTAACGAACTAACCAGTAGCGTGGCACCTCCGCTGTCGTAGCTGGGCAGACAGAGAGACCATCGCTCGCACCCGGTGAGGCGTCGCGTCCCCCGAACAGATCGGCGAAAAGACTTGCAGTTCGCGTAACGAACTATTATGGTTCGTTGTACGAATTATTCAGTTCGTAGCACGAACTTCATACGTCCTGTCCAGGTAGGAGTTGACACACTGTGGAGTACACGCACCTGGGTCGCAGCGGACTGTCCGTCTCGCGACTCGTCCTGGGAACGATGAACTTCGGCCCCGAGACTTCCGAATCGGACAGTCACGCCATCATGAATACCGCCCATGAGCACGGTATCAACTTCTTCGACACCGCCGATGTCTACGGAGCCAGGCCGGGTGGCGGCGTCACCGAACAGATCATCGGCCGGTGGTTCGCGGGCGATCCCGGCCGCCGCGAAAAGACGGTCCTGGCCAGTAAGGTTTATCTCTCGACGAGCGATTGGCCCAACGAGGGTGGCCTTTCGGCACGCCACATCCGCCTGGCTTGCGATGCCTCACTGCAACGGTTGCAGACCGACTATATCGACCTCTACCAGATGCACCACATCGATCGGGGCACTCCCTGGGAGGAGATCTGGGAGGCGTTCACCGTGCTGCGCCAGCAGGGCAAGGTGCTCTACTTCGGATCCTCCAATTTCGCCGGCTGGCATATCACGCAGGCACAGGAGGCCGCCCGGACGCGGCACTTTCTCGGCCTGGTCAGCGAGCAATCGATCTACAACCTGATGAATCGGTGGATCGAACTGGAAGTACTGCCCGCTGCCCGCGACTACGGCCTCGGCGTTATTCCGTGGTCACCGCTGAACGGGGGAATCCTCGGCGGGGTACTGCGCAAACAGCGCGACGGAGCCTCCTCCCGCGGCAGCTCCGGGCGTTCGGAGGCGACGCTGGCCGAACACCGGACAACCATTGCCGCGTATGAACAACTCTGCGAGGACATCGGCGAAGACCCGGCTCACGTCGGATTGGCCTGGGTGCTCGCCCAGGACGGCGTCACGGGCCCGATCATCGGCCCGCGCACCGTCGAGCAGCTCGAAAGCTCGCTGCGGGCAGTCGATTTGATACTCGACGCGACCACGCTCGCCGGCCTCGACAGGCTGTTTCCGCCACCGGGCCCGAATGGCTCGAAGCCCGCCCCCGAGGCATACGCCTGGTGATGCGCCCCGAACCCGTGGGCACAGTGATCACCGCACAATCCAACTGGAACGAAGGAACTACCATGTCTCGACAAGAAGTCGTCTTCGGTTTCGGTGCGCACAGCACCATCGATGACCATGCGCAGCTGCTGCGGATGGCACAGCAGGCCGACAGTGACGGTCTCGACATCGTCTCGCTGTCCGATCACCCCTACATCGGTGAACGTGTCGATGCCTACGCCGCCCTCGGTTTCATTCTCGGTGGCACACAGCACATCTCGGGCCTGGCCAATGTCACGAACCTGCCGACCCGGCCCGCGCCGATGCTCGCCAGGACAGTCGCAGGGCTCTCGGCGCTGTCGGGCGGCCGGATCGTCCTCGGTATGGGCGCGGGCGGGTTGTGGGATCGCATCTCCGCCATGGGCGTGGCACCGCTGTCACCGGCGGAAGCCGTGGAGGCATTCGAGGAGGCGATCGTGCTGATCAGAAAGCTCTCCGGGGGCGGAGCGCCGGTGACCTTCCATGGCAAGCACTACCGGGTCGATCAGGTCGAACCCTCCCCCGTCCCCGCGCCCCCCGTATGGACGGGGTCGGTCGGCCGAAAGTCGTTGGCCGCCACCGGACGCGTCGCCGACGGGTGGCTCCCCGGCCATGCGGCGGACTGGCTCAGCGAGAGATACCGCAGCTCGCGCCCGATCATCGACGAGGCCGCCGCCGCGGCGGGACGCGAACCAGCGGACATCCGCACGATTTTCAACTTCCAGGGGCGAATCACCACCAGCCCTTTGCCCGCCACTCGCGACGCGGACGGACGCTGGATCGGTGGCAACGCGGAGCAGTGGGTCGAGGAACTGACCACCGCCGTCCTCGACCACGACGCGTCGGGATTCATCGTCTTCGCCCCCGGCGGCGGCCCACAGGATCTGGAGTCGCTGAAACGCTGGGGCCGGGACATCGTGCCGGCGGTTCGTGAAGCAATCGCCAAGGAAAATACCGGCGCCTGAACGGAGCCGGGCGATGAGCCCGCCTGATACCAGGGTTTTCGCCGGGTCGTATCCGAATCGTTGTGTGACGCTGCATATTTCGATCTCCTCCCACGAAACCGCCTGCAAGGAATACGCTTTTGGTACCGAGCATTGCGGCTTCGGCAAGGGCGGCAATGATCGTCAGCGCGTGGGAGTACACGATGGACACCAATCCCCTGACGTCAGCGACTCACAAACTTCGGTTCCAGCATCTGGACGCGATGCGGGCACAGGAGCACCGCGACGAGGTCGAATCGATCTTTCGCAGCTCGTACCCCGACGCGATCAACTCCGGTGCGGCCTTCGAATCGCCGAGCGCATTCATGCAGCGGTTCGACGCCTACACCGCACCGAACCGGCCCACCGGATTCGAGCTCGTGCTCGTCCACCTCGACGAGCAGCCGTGCGGTCAGGCGTGGGGATGGCCGCTGCAGGCGCACACCGCGTGGTGGGGCGGCCTGATGCTCGACTCGGAGGACATCGACGAGTTCATCGTCGAGGACGGCACCCGGACATTCGCGTTGAGCGAGATCATGGTGCACGCCGAACTGGCCGGCCACGGGATCGCACAGGCGCTGCACAACGAATTGCTCGATTGCCGACCCGAGAGCCGCGCGACCTTGTTCGTTCATCCCGGCAACCACCGCGCGTACGACACCTACCTGCGGTGGGGCTGGTATCGGGTCGGCGCACTGCGTCAAAGCTGGCCCAAGGCACCCAGATTCGATGTCCTGATACACGATTTGCGGAGCTGACCGCCGGGAAGCATTCGAATTGGCGTGGTCAGCCGTCTTGTTCGGTGACGAATTCCTTTACCGCGCGCTCGATTTCGTCGGCGAGGGTGGCGCCGCCGACTTCCCAGGCGGCGGCGCGGTAGCGGTCGCGGAAGCGGGTGAGGTCGGTGCCGATGCCTTCGCCGCCGTAGCTGGTGGCGGCGGCATCGGCGAAGGTGCGGACCATTTCGTCGGCGAGGTCGGCGATGCGGGCGCGGATCAGTTTGCGCAGGGCGCCGGCGAGGGTGACGTCGGTGCCCACGTCGTAGAGGATGAGTGCGCCTTTGAGCATGGGCTGGTCGGGGATGCGCCAGCCTTCCTCGCAGGGTTCGAGGTATTGCGCGGCGCGCAGCTCGTCGAGAATTTCCGCGCGCCGGTCACCCAGTAGCTCCGAGAGTTGCTCATCGGAAACCACGACCGCCGGTTCCGCGGGCACGGGCTGGCCCGGGCCGAAGACCGTACGCCAATCGGTGCCGGCGGTTTCGGTCGCGAACACTTCCCGGATCGCATCCAGTCGCAGGCCGCGTGCCTGCATAGCGCCGATATCGCGGAGCCGGTCAAGGTGTTCGTCGGTGTAGACCGCCTCTTTTCCCGCGCGCCCGGCTTTCGGCAGCACGCCCAGCGATTGGTAGTAGCGGATGGTGCGCGCCGGCACCCCGCTGAGTTCGGCGAGTTGCGCGCGGCTGTATCGGGGCACGGGGCCAGCATAGAAGACGAAGACAGTAACGTTGACAGTTGCAACTGTCCGCATTACCGTAACCGCCGCCACACGTGTCGACGACGACCAGGGAGTTTGCGATGACCCAACGCGAGACCGATTTCGATGTGCTCATCGTCGGATCCGGATTCGGCGGCAGCGTAACCGCGCTGCGCCTGGTCGAGAAGGGTTATCGCGTCGGTGTGCTCGAGGCCGGTCAGCGTTACGCCGACGACGAGCTGCCCGACACCAGTTGGGATCTGCGCAAGTTCCTGTGGGCGCCCAAGCTCGGGTGCTACGGCATTCAGCGCATTCACCCGCTGCGCGATGTCCTCATTCTGGCGGGCGCGGGTGTCGGCGGCGGTTCACTGAACTACGCCAACACCCTCTACGTGCCGCCGACACCGTTCTTCGAGGACGCGCAGTGGCGTGAGATCACCGACTGGCGCGACGAGCTCATGCCGTACTACGAGCAGGCGCAGAAGATGCTCGGCGTGGTCCGCAATCCGCATATGACGCCCGCCGACGAAGTGTTCAAGCAGGTTGCCGAGGATATGGGCGTCGGGGACACCTTCGTGCAGACTCCGGTCGGCGTGTTCTTCGGCGAGCCCGGCAAGAAGGTCGCCGACCCGTACTTCGGCGGCGCGGGACCCGAGCGCACCGGCTGCATCGAATGCGGCGAGTGCATGACCGGCTGCCGCCACAATGCCAAGAACACCCTGGTCAAGAACTACCTGTACCTAGCGGAAAAGGCCGGGGCGCAGGTCGTTCCGATGACCACGGTCGCCACCATGCGGCCACTGCCGGACGGCACCTGGGATGTGGAGACCGAGCGCACCGGCGCGTGGCTGCGCAAGCAGCCCAAGACCTACACCGCCGCACACGTGGTGCTGGCCGCCGGAACCCGGGGCACGCAGAAGCTGCTGTTCGCCAATCGCGACAAGGGCACGCTGCCACAGCTTTCCGACCGGCTGGGTGTGCTGACGCGCACCAACTCCGAATCCATTGTCGGCGCGGCCACCCGGAAGGTGAACCCGGACGTCGACTTCACCCGCGGCGTCGCCATCACCTCGTCGATCCACCCCACCCCCGACACCCATATCGAACCGGTGCGCTACGGCAAGGGCTCCAATTCCATGGGCCTGCTGCAGACCCTCATGGTCGACGGTGGCGGCCGCATACCGCGCTGGCTGCGCTTCCTGCTGACGGTGCTGCGGCACCCGCTGACGCTGGTGCAGTTCATGTCGGTGAAGAACTGGAGCGAGCGGACCATCATCGCGCTGGTCATGCAGAACCTCGACAATTCCATCACCACCTACACCAAGCGCGGACTCTTCGGCCGCTCCCTCACCTCCAAACAGGGCCACGGCGAACCGAATCCGACCTGGATTCCCGCGGGCAACGAAGTCACCCGCGCGGTGGCCGACAAGATCGGCGGCGTGGCCGGCGGGTCCTGGGGTGAGGTCTTCAATATCCCGCTGACCGCTCACTTCCTCGGCGGTGCGGTCATCGGCGCGGACCGCGACAGCGGTGTCATCGACCCGTACCACCGCGTGTACGGCTACCCGACCCTCAGCGTTGTCGACGGCGCGGCGGTTTCGGCCAACCTCGGTGTGAACCCGTCGCTGACCATCACCGCACAGGCCGAGCGCGCGGCGGCCATGTGGCCCAATAAGGGTGAGGTCGACACCCGTCCCGAGCCGGGCAGCGCATACGAGCGCATCGCGCCGGTGGCCCCCAACCAGCCCGTGGTTCCGGCCAGCGCACCGGCTGCCCTGGTCCTGCCGATCGTCGAGATCCGCAGCGGCAAGATCGAATCCGCCTGACCGCTGGCACGACCGATGACATTGCCCGCCCTGCCTTTCGGCAGAGCGGGCAATTTTTTGCTTACCGGGCTGAACCCCTGTTCAGCAGGTCCGGAATTCGGTGATCAGCTCAGAGCAGGCTCGGGCTCATCCGCATGGAGCGGAGCAGCCGAGCGGCTCGGGAGCAGGATGGCCATCACGATCACAACCAGCGACAGGACAGCCGAGACCGCGAAGGCCAGGCGCATGCCGTCGAGGTGGGCGGTGATCGGCTCGGTGCCGCTGTTCACCAGTGAGGTTGCGCGGGTCGTCATTACGGTGATCACCAGCGCGGTGCCGAAGGCCGCGGCCACCTGCTGCAGGGTGCCGAGCATCGAGCTGCCGTGCGAATACAGGTGCGGCGGCAGCGCACCCAGTCCCAGGGTGAAGACGGGGGTGAAGGTGGCGGCGAGCGACACCATCAGCAGGATGTGCAGGGCCAGCAGTTGCCAGTACGGCATATCGAGCGAGATCTGGGTGAAGCCGGCCAGTGCGGCCGTAATACCGATCGACCCGGGAATCACCAGCCAGCGGCCACCGAAGCGGTCGAAGAGACGGCCGATGGTGGGGCCGAGCAGACCCATGGCCAGACCGCCGGGCATGACCAGCAGCCCGGTCTCCAGCGCGCTCAGGCCGCGCAGGTTCTGCAGGTACAGCGGCAGCAGCATCATCGATCCGAGCATTGCCAGGAACGCGATCGACATCAGCACCAGGGCTTTGGTGTAGGTGCCGAGCAGCAGGACGCGCAGGTCCAGCAGCGGAGTGCCGGTGCGCTGCAGGCGAATCTGACGCGCGGCGAACACGGCGATCAGGACGGCGCCGGCGGCGGCGATCCCGATGGCCTCGGCGTCGTTACCGCCACCGATCTTGCTGAGTCCGTAGACCAGGCCGCCGAATCCGAGCGCCGCGAATCCGACGCTGTATCCGTCGATCGCGCCGGACTGCGGTTCACCCACATTCTCCAGATGCCGCAGGCCGAACCAGGTGACACCGGCGGCAATGGGGAGCACCAGCACGAACAGCCAACGCCACGAACCGATCTGCAGCACCAGGCCGGAGATGACCGGACCCATGGCCGGGGCGACCGAGATGGCCAGGGTGACATTGCCCATGACGCGGCCGCGATCCTCCTGCGGCACCACCGTCATCAGCGTGGTCATCAGCAGCGGCATCATGACCGCGGTGCCGCACGCCTGGATGACGCGCCCGAGTAGGAGCACCGAGAAGGTCGGTGCGACCGATGAGAGCGCGGTGCCGAACAGGAAGATGCCCATGGCCATGCTGTAGGCCCGGCGGGTGGTGACCCGCTGCAGGAACCAGCCGGTGGTCGGAATGACCGCGGCCATGGTGAGCATGAACGCGGTGGAGACCCACTGCGCCGAGCGCTCGCCGACATGCAGATCGGTCATGAGGCGCGGGATCGCGTTGATCATGATGGTTTCGTTCAGAATCACCACGAAGGTCGCGAGCACCAGCACCCGGATCACGGTGGGGGTCCTGCCTCCCGCCGTGGACTGAGTGGATACTTCGGCGTGCATCGGGTACCTCCGGGCGTTCGTGAGCGTAGGACGTGTGGCCCGATGCCGAGTCACCGACTCCCGCGTCCCGGCGCCACACAGGATCAGACGGGACCGGGTCGCACAACTCATCGGTCGGGCGTCAGTATCCCCGGCCGCACCGACGAAGTTCAGTCATTTTTCCGGTCCAGACGCCGCCCGGCGCAGCTGAAATTGGCTGTTCACCAGCACTTTTCACGGAACGCGCAAGTCAAAAGTGAGGCTGGTCACTCACGATTTGCTGGCGCGGGAATCCACAGTCAGCGGGCGTGAATGTGCGCGAATCCCATCGGAGAGGTCGGCGGCGGCACCGCACCCACGGGGGCCCGGAATTCCTGCAGCGCGGGCAGCACATCCACATGGCGCGCGGCGTAACACCGCACCTGCGGCAGCGCGTGCGCCACCTCGCTGCGTTCGAGTGGTTCGGCGTCGATATAACCGACCTGGTCCAGGCTCACGCCCAGCGTTTCCGCGATGCGGGTGATCGCCGCCGATTTACGGCCCCAGCCGACCTCGATGACGGCGAAGCGGTCGTGCAGCCCCTGTTTACGCAACTGTTCGACCGTCCACGCGAATTCACCACGACTGGCGACCGCATGCATGACTCCGCGCTCACGCAGAATCCGCAGCGCCCGCACCGCCTCGGCGCGCAGTGCGCCGTCGGTCGAATCGCAGACCACTCCGTCCCACAGGGAGTTGTCCACCTCCCAGACAAGACATTTCACTGTCGGTGTGTTCATCCTGCCCCTACAGTCGTCCAACCCGCACCCGTGCCACTCGATCACGACGGCGGGTGCGACAACCACTTCCGGTCCCACGGTGTGGGCAGCCCCCACTTCCGAGAACCGCCCGCGCGTGACATCGTAGGGTCCGTCTGGGCCAATACACCAGCGCTGGCAAATGCGAGACGGTTACGTTTCAGTGCCGGTGATGTATCCATGATCTTGTAGTGATCGCCGGTGACCGGGCCCGATGCGAGACCGAGGAACGGAAAGGGGCGAGGCTCATGCGGCAGCGCTGGAAACTATCAGGCGGCCTGCTCGCGCTGACAGTAGTGCTGAGCGGTTGCGGGGCCGCCGAGGAATCCTCCCCTGTCATCGTCGGTTCGCTGAGCACCTCCTCGACCCATCCCGCCGCTGCGGCGCCGACCACTGCCACCGGCGCGCCCATCGCCGCGTCCGCCGCCCAGGTTCCCGCGATCGACTCCTATGCCGATCAGTCGCTGATCGACCGCACCGAATGGACCGACGCCGTCGACGGCCGCCGGCTCCTGGTCTACCCGACCCAGGCCGGCCGTCAGGACACCTTCCCGACCGCCGGTGAACGCGCCTGGCAGGAAGTCCTCGTTGATGCCCCCGACGCCGACACACCCGGTATGCGTGATCAATTCATCTGCCACTGGGACTTCGCACGCGTTGTCGCACCCAATAAGCCGAGCTGGAATCTGGAGCCGTGGCGGCCCGCGGTCGGCTATCAGGAGACCGTGAACGCGCTGTGCAACCCGGGTGGACCCGAACGCTGAGGCTTCATTTCCCGCAGTAACGAGACGCCGCCCGCGAAAGCACTTGCCCGCGAGAACCTTCGAGCCGCTGGGAAAATGTGCGTATCGTTGGTGGCGTTCAGCGCGTACTCCTCGGAGGGAGCGGCACGGTGCGGTCTTGTGCGCCTGCGTCCACCGCCGGGCCGGTTCCCGCCCCGGAAGCGGTGTCCGCGCGCATGTTCCCGGCACTGCGCGAAACCGCTGAGGCATACCTCGATTCGGCCTCCACCACGCAGAAACCGCAGGCAGTGATCGCGGCGGTGCAGGGCTATCACAGCTCGCGGACCGCCAATGCCGGACGCGGCGCGTATTCGTGGGCGACCACGCTCACGCGCGAGATCGAGCAGGTGCGCGGGCGCATGGCGGGGTTCATCGGCGCCGATCCCGACGAGGTGGTGTTCACGGGCGGGTCGACCGCCGGGCTCAACGCGGTCGCCTTGTCGTGGGGACTGGCAAATCTGCGGGACGGCGACGAAATCCTCTACAGCCCACGCGATCACGCCTCCAATGTGTATCCGTGGGTGCATCTGCGGCAGCTACTGGCCGGGTTCGGGCGGACGATCCGGTTGGTGCCGTACCGGGTCGGCGAGCTCGGTGAAGCCGATATCGAGGACATCGCCGCGAAGGTCGGGCCACGTACTCGCCTCATCACTGTCGGGCATCTGCATCATGTGTTCGGTGCGCTGACCACGCTGGAGGAATTACGCGGGCGCATCGATCCGGCGATCGCATTGTGTTTCGACTGCAGTCAGAGCGGTGGGCATCTGCCGGTGCGGGTGGAGGAACTCGACGCCGATTTCGCGGTCTTCGCCGCGCACAAGATGTTCGGGGCGCCCGGTACCGGGGTGCTGTATTGCCGCCGTCGCCGCCACGCTGAGCTGTCGCCGTTCCTGCCGGGCGGCAATTCCGGTGTGTCCCTCGACGATTCCGGCCTGCACGCCGGTCCGATGCCCCAGCTGCTCGAGGGCGGCACCCACAATATTCCGGGCATCCTCGCACTGGGCGCGGCCCTCGAGGTGCTCGGCGATATCGGTCTCGATACGATCCACACCCACAATCGTGCACTGACGCAGCGGCTGATCGCCGGACTGCGGCCCGTCCCGGGACTGGATTTCCTGCCCGGTCCCGCATACGCCCCCTGCGAAACCGGTTACGGCATAGTCTCTTTCACACTGCACGGTATCGGCGCGAACGACTTGGGGTTCGTGCTCGGCGAACTCGGCTTCCTGGTGCGCGCCGGCGCGCACTGTGTGCCCGGCGAGTCCGAGGACGAGGATTCGGTGCGGGTGAGCACCCATATCTACAACACCTTCGACGAGATCGACCGCTTCACCGACTGTGTAGCCACGATTGCCGAGGAGGTCGGATGACCACGAATGGCCACGAACCCCGCTACGACCGGCGCGCTGCCTCCCGCGTGCTGGCCGCCCTGGCCCGGCCCGGATTGTTCGCCGGGGCCGCGACCGCGCAGACGCAACGGATCGAATACACCTGTGCGCCACTGCGTCCGGAACCAGGATCGCATCTGACCCTGTCGCAGCGGCTGTATCTGGAACGGTTCATGCGGCCGTGCCGGGCCGACCTGGTCACCAGCGCCACCCATCGCATCGCCTGGACCGACAGTGACGGGATTCCCAATACCGGGCATTTCCATTCCGGTGGGCTGGGGCCGATCGTGCCGATCGCCATGCGGGAGGCGGTGCTGACGCTGTGGCATGCGCTCGGCGCCGATACCGGGCTGGCGCATCGCATTTCGGGGTTGAGCGATCGGGATCGGGATGTGCTGGAGGGCACCACCACCGATCACGAACCGCTCGATATCTTCCGGGTCGGGATCGAGGCGGCGGGGCGGGCGCTGGCCCAGCATGCGCTGCTGGCGCGCTGGACGCCGTACCGCACACCCGCCGAATTCGCGGCTGGGATGCGCGATTCCGGAATCTATGGGGCGGTGGCGACCCGCTGGTATTGGGAGTTGCAGGCCTCGAGCTATCGGCGCGGCATGATCGCGGTCACCCTGACCACTCAGCCCGACGGCACCGTGCGCTACTCCGCCGAAACGGTGGCGATTCTGCGCTCCATGAAGGACTCCACCATCGAGGACGCGCACCGGATCATGCGGCGCGCCACCCTCTCCGAAGGCCTGAGCGTGCCCGACGCCATCGCCAAGTATCACGATGAGCTCGATCTGATCTCCCGCCAGTACGCGCTGCTGCCACCGGGCACCCGCCCCGCCTGCCTGGCGGCCATGCCGCATCAGCTCGACGGCGCGCACTACAGCATTCTGCCGGTGGTGCTGGACCGGTTCACCGAGGTGTTCACCGCGATCGCCACCCGCCTGACCATCGCGGAGGTGCCCGCCGACAGCGGTGCGGCCACCGGCGAACTTGCCGCCGAGGACCAGGTGTTCTACGTCCCCGATATGAACTGCAAGCACTGCGTGCGCACCATTACCGGAGTGCTGGAATCGATGGATATCGCCGTGCACGATATCGACCTGATCAGCAAACGGGTGGCCGCCGAATTCCGCAGCCCCCGCAATCGCCATCGCGCCTTCGAAGCGCTGCGCGACAGCGGCTACAACCCGACCACCGATGTGCCTGCCCCGGCGACGTCGGAAACAGCGGTATGACGGCTTCGGCTCCGCCGCGGCTGCCGGCGAAGATTCATCCGCTGGTGCGTGCCTTCCTGCAGGCTCCCGGCGCGGCCGAGGATGCGCTCACCCGGTTCGGGTCGCCCGCGCATCTGGTGTTCCCGCAGGTGTTCGCCGACAATCTGGAGCGGTTGCGGACGGTGCTGGAGCAGGGGTTGCCGCGCTATCGGATCTGCTACGCACACAAGGTGAATCAGTCACGGGCGTTCGTGCGCACCGCCGAGCATGCGGGGGTCGGTATCGATGTGGCTTCGGAGGCGGAGCTGGCCAGTGCCGTGGGCGCCGGATTCGGATCGACGCGCATCGAGGTGACCGGGCCCAAGGGCGAAGAGATTCTGCGTGAGCTCATTGCCACGGGCGTCACCATCAATGTCGACAATATGTGGGAGCTGCATCGGGTGGCCGAGCTCGCTGGCCGCCATGCCGGAGTGCCGGTGCTGGTGCGGCTGTCCGGGTTCGCGGGGACGCCGGTGAGCCGGTTCGGGGTGCCGCTGGGGCAGGTGGAGGACGTCCTGCGCGCACTGGCGGCCCATCACGGACGAATCGATTTCCGCGGGTTCGCCTTTCATATCGACTCCGGGGAGCCCGGTGAGCGGTTGCGGGCGGTCGAGGCCTGCCTGGAGCTGACCGAGCGCGCGTACGCGCACGGGCTCGCACCGACGGTGCTGAATATCGGCGGCGGCTTCCGGCAGGTGTTCACCGCTGACGCCGATGCGTTCGACGCCTATGTGCACGCACTGCGCGAATCCTTGCTCGGGCACGGGGAACCGATGGCGTGGGGCGGCAATACGTTCGGATTCCATCTCGAGGGCGGCGGCGTGCACGGCACCCCGGTGTTCCACAAATATGCCAATACGGTGCCCGCCGATCGCATGCTCGCCGATCTGCTCGAGGCCGAATTGGACGGGCACGGCGGGCGCAGCTTCGCGCAGATCGCAGCCGAGAATCTGCTCGAGGTATGGCTGGAGCCGGGCAAGGCGCTGGTCGATCACGCCGGAATCACCCTCGCCCGGGTCGAATTCGTGAAGGAGACCGCCGACGGCAGCGTACTGGTCAATGTGGATCTCAGCCGCGACACCGTCACACCCGCCGACCAGGAGGTGATGGTGGATCCGATACTGCTGCCCGGTGTGGTGCACACGCAGGACAATTCCGATCCGATCGGAGTGTTTCTGGCGGGGCGGCTGTGCCTGGAACGCGATCTGGTGACCAATCACAAGGTGTGGTTTCCGCAGCGGCCACGACCCGGCGATCTGATGGTTTTCCCCAATACCGCTGCCTACCATATGGATTTGTCGGCAGCGCGCGCCTCCATGCATCGACTGCCACCCAAACTCGCGGTGGTGCACCGGCCCAGCGATTTCTCCGATCAGGGAAAGTACGAGATCTGCCGTGACGACGACTACGAACCCGCGCTGATGGCCGGTGGGCCACCACAATCCGCGGGTCCGCAATGGCACGAGGTGCAGTGATGCGCTACGACCACATCACCGAACTCATCGGCAATACTCCGCTGCTGCGGCTGGATCCGGCCGTGCACGGGCTGCGCAATATCGAGCTGTACGCGAAATTGGAGTCCTGCAACCCCTTCGGCTCGGTCAAGGACCGGGTGGCGTGGGGCATGATTCGCGACGACCTCGAGGACATCGTCGCGCGCGGGCAGACGCTCATCGAGGCATCCAGTGGCAATACCGCCAAGGCGCTGCGCATTCTGGGCGCCATGCACGGGGTCGGGCTGCGCGCGGTCACCAATCGGATCAAGGTGACCGAGGTACGGGAGTTGCTGCAGCTGTTCGGCACCGATATCGAAGAGCTGCCGGGGCTGTCGGAATGCCCTGATCCGACCGCGCCCAATGATGTGTACTCGGTGATCGACGCGACCATGGCGAAAGCACCTGGTGCGTGGGTGCATCCGTCGCAGTACACGAACGAGAAGAATATCGAGACGCACTACGAGGGCACCGGGCGTGAGATCCACGAGGATCTCCTGCGTGACGGCATTACCCGCGTCGATTACCTCGCGGGCGGGCTCGGCACCACCGGGTCCACGCGTGGTGCGGCGACGTTCCTGCGTAAGCACAATCCGGAATTGCGCACCCTGGCGGTGGTTTCGGAGCGCACCGATTTCATCCCGGGTATTCGCTCGGAGACCGAGCTGTGGGATGTGGGGCTGTTCCAGCCCGACTTCTACGATCGCATCATTGCCGTGGAGGCCGGGCGTGCAGTCGATGCCACGTTGGAGTTGGCCACCCGATACGGCGTTCTGGCCGGGCCGACCAGTGGGGCCACGTATGCGGCGGCGCTGGAACATCTGAGCGCACTGGATCATTCGATGATCGACGCGGATCGGCCCCTGGTGGCGGTATTCATCGTTTGCGATCGCATCGAGCCGTATCTGTCCTATATCCGCAAGCGTCGCCCCGAATTGTTCGGCCGCGCCAGCCGTCCCGCTCCGCCGTCGGCCACGGAACTGGCCGCCACGCCGGCGCTCTCACCCGATGAGGTGCAGGAGCTCGATCGCACCGCGCGCCCCACCATTGTCGATACCCGCGGCGCCATGGCTTACCGCATTGCGCATGTTCCCGGTGCGATCAATATTCGCGACGATCAACTCGACGACATGCTCGCGCACGGCATTCCGTTCTCCCGTTCGCGCCCGGTCGTTTTCGTCTGTCCGGTCGGTGAAGTGTCCTTGCGCTTCGCCGCGCTGGCACGCCGTGCGGGCTACGACGCGGCGAGCCTGTCCGGCGGTATCGCCGCGTGGCGCGACAGCGGCAAACCGATGGAATCCGCACCCCGGCCCGGCTGACGGACCCGGCCGAGCCGAGGGTCCGGCACGGACCTCGTCTGGCACTCGCGGTCAAGGAATCAGGACCACCCGGCCGCGCGGACCGCCCTTGGCCAGCAGCTGGTGTGCGCGTACCGCTTCGGTCAGCGGAAGCGTGTCACCGGGCGCGACATCATCGGACCCGGCTGGGCCAATGCGCCCGATCGGGTCACCGCATCGACCGGATTGACCCCGGCCGCCTCGACGCGCACCCGGACTTCGCCCGGACCCGGTTCCGGCACCGGGCATTCCACCAGTTCCAACGCTTCCGGCCCGCCATAGGAACGGACGACGATTGCTCGCATGGTCACCTCACAGATCGAATGAACACGGCAAACATAAGGAGCGCTACTCTCCATTGGGAAGTAGACGCCTCGAGGTGCGTACCGCACTGGTCGGAGTGTGATGGCAACGCAGACCGTGGCACAGCGACAGGCCGAAGCGCGTCTGCACTACGACGCCTACGTCGCGGAATGCCCGACCCGTCAGCTGCTCGATCGCATTGCCAACAAGTGGGTCAGCCTGCTGATCAATGCCCTCGCCGAGGGTCCGCAGCGCTACTCCGACCTGTCTCGGCGAGTCGCGGGCATCAGCCAGAAGAGGCTCACGCAGACCTTGCGGCTCCTGGAACGCGACGGACTGGTCGAGCGCACGATCACACCGGCGGTGCCCGTGCGCGTCGACTACGAGCTGACACCGCTGGGGACGAGCCTGCTGCCGGTGATGCAAACCATCAAAGGCTGGGCCGAGACTCATATGGACCAGGTGCTGGCGGCACGCGCCGACTACGACGCGGACCGCTGATCCTCGGAGATCCCATGGTCAGGGGTGCCGTCACCGGAATATCAGGTGCGCTGTCGCGGGGCGCCCCCGGTGCCGACCGGCGCGGCCGATGCGCGATTCGGACACTCGCCCTGGCACGATGATCTCGTGAACGTGGCGTTCGGACTTGTCCTACTGGTGGCTGGTGCTGTCGCATTGGCGGCATTGGCACGCCGGTTCGAGGTGGGTGAGCCGTTCGTGCTCACCATCGCCGGCGTGTTCGCCTCGTATCTGCCGTTCGTGCCGGAATTCGATATCGACCCCGAACTCGTCCTGCTGGGACTGCTGCCACCGCTGCTCTACACCACCGCCATTCGCACCTCGCTGATCGACTTCCGGCCCAAGAAGATATCGATCGCCCTGCTGTCGGTGGGGTTGGTCCTGTTCACCACCTTCGCGGTGGCCGGTGTGGTGTATTGGCTGCTGCCGGTGCCGTTCTCGGCCGCGGTGGCCATCGGCGCCGTGGTGGCCCCACCGGATGCGGTCGCCGCGACCGCGGTGGCACGCCGGGTCGGTATGCCGCGGCGCATCGTCACCCTGCTCGAGGGTGAATCGCTGTTCAACGACGCCACCGCGCTGGTCACCCTGCGTACCGCGATCGCGGCCATGGCGGGCACCTTCACCATGTGGGAGGCGGGCGCGGATTTCCTCGGCGCGGCCGGCGGTGGTGCGCTCATCGGCGGAGTGGCCGCGATGGTGCTGGCGTTCCTGCGCCGCCGCATCAGCGATCCTGTACTGGATACCAGTGTTTCGCTGCTGGCGCCGTGGAGTGTGTACCTGCCCGCCGAGGCGCTGCACGCATCCGGGGTGATCGCGGTCGTCACCTGCGGCCTGATCCTCGGGTACGGCGCACCGCGGTGGCAGAGCGCGGCCTCCCGCATTGCCGAGCACACCAATTGGCGCACCATCCAATTCCTGCTCGAGAGCGCGGTTTTCCTGCTCATCGGCCTCGAGATGCGGCATATCTTCGAAGCCGCCTGGAACAGCGACCTGCCGCATACGACGCTGCTGCTCACCTGTGCGGCCGTACTGGTGACCGTCATCGTGTCGCGCCCGATCTGGGTGTTCCCCTCCACCTATCTGGCCTGGCAGATCGAGGGCCGGCGGCAGGGCAAACCCAAACCGCAGTGGACCGGACCGACCGTGGTGTCGTGGGCGGGCATGCGCGGCGTGGTGACTCTGGCCGCGGCACTGCTGCTGCCCTCCGACACACCCGAACTGGCGACGCTGCGACTGCTCGCGGTCGTGGTGGTGGCCGGAACGCTGCTGCAGGGCATCACCCTGCCCTCGCTGGTGCGACTGCTGCGCTTGCGCGGACCCAGCCACGCCGAAGACCTGCTACAGGAGGCGAACCTGCTGCAGCAGGCCACCTCCGCGGGCCTGGTCGCACTCGAAGCCAATATCGGCGAGGAAACCCCGCCGGAGATCGTCGACTCACTGCGGCACCGGGTCAGCCAGCGCGCGCAATCCTCGTGGGAACTGCTGGGCCGCTCCGAATCCCAGCGCGTGACCCCCAGCGGCGAATACCGCCGCCTGCGCCTGGTCATGCTCGCCGCCGAACGCGAAGCTGTGCTGCGCGTACGGGATTCGGGCACCCTCGACCAAGAGGTGCTGCAGCAGGTGATGGCCACCCTCGACCTCGAGGAATCGGTCATCGACCGCGTCGAAGAAGCCACCGACTCCGGCGACCCCCTCGCCGCCCCCGTTGTCGGCGGCTGCGAACACCTGCGCGAAGCCCCCGCCGTCCGCGTCCCCGACCATCCCGACGCCTGCTCCGAATGCCTCGATGAGGGCCTGGTCTGGGTCCACCTGCGTATGTGCCTGGGCTGCGGCCACATCGCCTGCTGCGACTCCTCCCCCGGCAACCACGCCACCAAACACTTCAACAACACCGGCCACCCCGTCATGCGCAGCGTCGAACCCGGCGAATCCTGGCGCTGGTGCTACCTCGACGAACTCCTGGGCTGACCACACCGATGTCGCTCAGCTGTCGGCAGGAGCCAGGCGGTCGAGTAGGGCGGCCCTGATCGTACGAAGTCGATTCGACGCCCAGGTCTTTCAACCTCGGCATCGGGAAGAGTGACACCTCGATACGTAACACCCTGGTATATCGGGAATTTCATAAAGGTCTCCCGCATTACTGCCGCCAGCTTCACAAATTCGGGATCAATATTGCCCTCCCTCATTTTTCGATTCTTCCGACGATTTTCAAAAAGAGGTTCCGCAGGGTCAGCAGCGACTGCTATGTCTTCCCCATACTGTGGCAATGTCGCCGGCGCCACCCTAGTGCAGCTGTTTCATTGTCTCGGCTTCCCGCCGCTGAGAACGCATCTCAGCACCCGCAGGCGGGCGAGCCGTCGTTTGCGGATCGCAATCAGTGGGCGCTGGACGCGATGCCGACGAGTTCGGCGGTGCGGTCCCAGGCGCGACGTTGCAGCTGTTCGTCTTTGCGGATGCGGACGGCGGGCAGCAGGTTCGCGCCGGGGGTGGAGGAGAAGAAGCGGCCGGTAGTGTCGGCGAGGCTCTCGTCGAGTACCAGCCGGATGCCCATGGCCGCACCCTGCTTCGGGGTGCGGATCAGCGGGGTACGTGACAGCGCCTGGGTGGCGCCGGTGAGGATGCCGCTGTCACGGGTCAGGCCCGAGGCCACCATGCCGGGACAGAAACTGTTGGCAGTCAGCGCAGTTGGCGCCAGGCGGCGGGCCAGCTCCTGCGTGAACAGGATGTTCATCAACTTCGATCGGGCATAGGCGAACAGTGAGCCGACCGGTCCGTACTCATTCGGTTCGGCGAAGTCGGCCAGATCTACCCGCGGCCACATGCGGTGCGCCTCCGATGCGGTCATCACTATCCGCGGCTCGGCGCCCGACTCGAGTTGCGGGAGTAGCGAATTGGTCAAGAGGAACGGGCCCAGATGATTGGTGGCCATCATCAGCTCGTAGCCGTCGTCGGTGGTGTCCGGGGGAATCGAGTGGATCCCAGCGTTATTGACCAGGACATCGATCCGGTCGTAGCGGCGCCCGATCTCCGCCGCGGCCGCGCGCACCGATCCCAGATCCGACAGATCCGCGAGCACCACTTCCGGCGCGGCGACGGCGCCGTCCTCGTCGGCCAGCGCATTCACGGTGGCTTCGGCCTTGGTCGCACTGCGCGCGAGGATTGTCACCGATGCGCCTTTACGCACGAGTGCCCGCGCGATTTCTTTGCCAATTCCGTTGGTAGCGCCGGTGACGACAACTCGCCGGCCGGCAACCGAGCGTTGGGGGTAGTTGGACATGAGGACATGCTCCTAACCGAACCAGGAATGCCGAGGATCACCGCGGAGGCCGGCCCCGATCCCGCACCGCGGGTTGCCGACCACAGTTTCAGATGCTCTCAGCAGTCAGATGTCAACAACATCTGTAACTCACAGGATATTCGAGGTAGTGCGGCAGTTGTCAACAGCGGCAAGCAGATTGGCGGCTCGAGCATCGGCGCACGGCGCCACGAGACCCGCCGGACGCCTCGGTATACTCCGGCGGGTGTCCAAGCGGTTGAGTCGTTCCGAGTCCCAGGCTCGCACACGCGCTCAATTGATCGAGTCGGCGACCGAGCTGTATCTGCGGGAGGGATTCGCGGCCACGTCCAACGATCAGGTCGCCGAGACGGCCGGATACAGTCGCGGCGCGGTGTATTCGAACTTCACCAGCAAGGAAGAACTCGCGCTCGCGGTGCTCGATCAGCACATGGCCAGCCAATTCGACGCGGTCGAGCACGCATTGGATCACGGCACCGTGGCGGATCGGTTCGCCAATTTCCAGCAGTGGCTCGATGCCACACTGGGCGAACAGCAGTGGGCCCTGCTCAAAGCGGAACTGGCACTGTCCGCACGCCGCAGTCCCGCACTGCTCGAGCAGCTCGCCGTACGCGACGAACAGGCCCGCGCCACGGTCACCGTGCTGATCGAACGGGTGCTGGGCGATCTCGGGATCACCCTCCCGATCGATCCGCCCACGTTGGCGAGACTGATCCTGGCCCTCGGCAGAGGAATCGCGCTGGAGGGCGTCACCGAACCGCGCTCCTCCGGTGCGTGGCTCACCGAATTCCTCAGGACCACACTGCAACCGGTGGCGTTGATGCTGGCGGATCCCGAGGCACCGTAATCCTGGTGAACCGCCGATCAGCCACACAGCGCAAGCTGGGTGAAAACCCGCAGCGCGTCGTCGATGGGATGGGGCTGCGGGGAGCCGAGGTGATTCCAGCGCTGCAGGTTCACCGCGACAGACATTTGCCGCCGGCCGTCAGCACTGGTCATGGACATCGCGCCGCCGCCCCAGACGGAGCCGTCATTGCCCCAGTAGGTGCCGGACCCGGGCGCCGTCATCTGCTGCAGGCCGAGACCGTAGTCGAGTGTCTTTCCCTCGAAGGAGATCACCGGAACGGTGCCTTGCATCTGCGCCAGCGACGATCGGCTGATGATGTCGCCGGCCAGCAGCAGGCCGAAGAAGCAGTTCAGGTCGGCGACGGTCGATATCAGCGAAGCCGACGGCCCCACCCACGACATGTCGTAGACGCTGTAGTCGCGCGGCGGGTCGATCATGCCGAACCACGACTCGTAGTGCAGTGCGTGCGGTCCGTCGATATACGGTCCGTGCGGGAATTCGGTCTCCCGCAGCCCGGCGCGCTCGATGACATCGCGGGTGATGCATTTTTCCGCCGAGGTACCGGTGACCGACTCCAGAAGTTGGCACAGGAGCAGGTAATTGGTGTTCGAGTACACCCCCGGTGAGCCACCCGGGCTCCCGGAAGCAGCGGCCGACACGCCCATCTCGATCAGCTCGATCGGGTGAAACCGGGTGAACCGGTTGTCATCGAGGCTCTCGGGTGTCATTTTCGCCAGGGACGGAAAGGCCTGCGGAAGGTACTCGGCCAGGCCGCTGGTGTGGTTGAACAACATCCGGACCGTGATCGCCGCACCGCGTTCGCCGGGAACCAGTCGCGGCAGGTAGTGGCCGATCGGTGTGTCGAGCGCTATTTCGCTCTGGTCGACCTGCCGCAGCACGGCGGCAGCGGTGAACGTCTTGGTGATACTTCCGATGCGGTGCCGCATATCGGGCGTGACGGGGCGGCCGGTGGCGACATCGGCGACTCCGGCGGCGCCACGCCAGACCTGGTCGTGGTCGCGCACCTCGGCGAAAGCTCCCGGCATGCCGGCGCTATGGACGGTGTCCAGCGCGGTCTGTAGCTTCGCCGGATCAAGGGTGTTGGTCATGAGACCACTATCGGACGCCCGGTCACGCCCGGTATTGGAAGAATTCTCCCCAGGCCCGGTACCGGTGGCGGGCGATGGTGGGCAGATAGTTCGTCGTCAGTGCCCCCGGCGTGCGGTCCGCGAAGATCGACACGTCCCGGCACAGATGAGCCTGGTCGGTGTACCCGCTGTCCACCGCGACGTCGGCAGCGGGCCGGCCCGCCAGCAGACCGTCGACCGCGTGCCGGAATCGAACCAGCATCGCGGTCCGCTTGGGCGATAGGCCGATCTGGGATTCGAACCGCGCCCCCAGCCGCTTATGGCTCCATCCGAGGGATTGCGCGAGCTCACCGATCTTCACCTGGCCACGGGAGGTGAGTATGTGATTCCAGCCCGCGAGCACCTCCGGGTCGGGAGTCCGCATCGGCCTGTCGCACTGTGCCAGAAACGATTTCGTCACTGCGAACCGCTGGTCCCAGGCCCGCGCGGCCGCGAGTTGCTCACGTAGTCGCCGCGCCCGCGATCCCCACAGGTCCTCCAGGCCGACAACTCCCCGGCCCAGATCGGCGGGGGAAACACCCAGCAGCGAATACGCCTGTATCGGCGACAAGCGCACCTCGATGCACTCCGCCCGTGCGCATCGCACGCGCATGGCTTCGATGGGAAGCCCGACAACAAAACCGGCGAGGGTCCGCCGCCCGACAGCGTCGTCGACGATCACCTCGCGATCCCCGAATCCGATGACCACGGTCACCGCCGCCGTCCCGGCAACCCGAAGATCCAGCCCGGCGCCACCCACGTCCCGGTAACCGATGATCGCGGCACCGCGCGGCCCGGCAACGGCCGCACGTGCGAAATCCCAGCCCACCTCGGGCTCGCGGCCGAAATCCACAGCTCCCACCCGTCCAGGCTACGGATTTCCGGGCCGGGTCTCCACACCACAACGGGCGGGACAAAACCGGGTCCGAGGCACTGCGCTAGCAGTAAAATTACCCTCTCACCTGGTAATACTTGATCTATCCCTGGAGATGATCGGCATGATCCGATTCCGGAAGTCGGCCCTCGCGGTTACCACTCTCGCCGCCGCGGCGGCAGCACTGGTGCTGGCTGCGCCCGATGCGTCGGCGTACCTCAACAGTGTGAATGTGTCCTCGGGCTCGAGTATCCCGCTGGGCAGCGGCGGGTACGGCACCAATTGCTCGTACACGGTCACCGTGAACGGCAGCCCGTACGAGCAGGTCTGGCTCTACGACACCAATACCGCCACCTTCGGCCAGCAGCAGTTCAACCTGGGCAGCGGCGGCACGGGCACGTCCAGTTGGACACCGACCTCGACCGGTCAGCACTTCATCGAGGCTTGGTCCTACAACGGGCAGCAGTGGGCGCAAGTGCAGGTCGGGACCGGTATCAATCTGGGCAGCGCCTGCGTGGTCAGTTGAGCGTTCGCGCTGCATGATCGGACCGTCCGGCGCCGGGTGTGCACCGACACCCGGGGCCGGGCACTACTCTTCAGGAGGTGCAGACCGAGCAGCCTCCCTCCGACGCCGAACCCCGTATCTGGGGCGGAACTACCCTCACCGAACGCCGTGAGGCCCGCCGCGCCGCGCTGCTCGACGCCGCCCTCGATCTGATCGGCGAGTCCGGCGCCGGGGCGGTCACCATGCGCGCGGTCTGCCGCAAGGCCACTCTCACAGACCGCTATTTCTACGAAAGTTTCACCAGCAGAGACGAACTGCTGGATGTGCTGTACCGCCAGATCGCCGACGAGTTCCTGGAACCGATGACCGCGTTCGCGGTGGCAGACGACCCGCATCGCGACCGCGCGCTGGCGGAAGTTCTGGTCGACAAGGTGCTGCAAGACCCCCGCAAATCCCGACTGTTCCTCGTCGAGCCGTACTCCTCCACGGGCCTGGGCCAGACCACCATTGCGGTCATGCCCGCCTTCACCCGGCTCATCCAGGATCATCTGTTCGTCCACATCGCCGATCCCACCCGCCGCCGCCTCGCCGCGGTCACCATGGCCAGCGGCAATGCCGGCATGTTCTCGGCCTGGCTCAACGGCACGCTGCGCGCGACCCGCGACCAGATCGTCGATCATCTGGTCCAGACGATCGCCGCCTATCGCGGCATGTACCGCTGAGCAATCGCACGGACGCAGCATCGGAGATGAGAGAGCCACCCGGCTGAAGAATGTCGCCGGTGCAGGCACGCAGAGCGACTATGTGGCCGGCTGTCGGCCGAATTGATGGAGCAATTGACGGTCGTGCTGCGCGCCCGTTTCGACCTCTGAAACTTCTCGCCGAATACGGGTGAGCTTTCTCGTCTCCGATGTCGGCTCACCCCTTCGGTTCTCGCGGTGAATTCAGTCGTGCATGGTCGGGCTGGGGTTGGGGCGAATGCGGACGGTGGGGTCCGTGGCCACCATCGTCGAAGGCAGCGCGCCCAGGCGCCCGTCGTCCTTGTAGACGACCGAAACTCCGCTCGCGATCGCGTAGGCCAGGTCCCGATCCACCAGCAGTTCCCTCGCCCCTACGTTGAAGACGAACACCTCGTCGTTCTCGACGATGGTGCGGTCGTCCAAACAGAAGGTGCCCCAGCGCCATTCGGGCGCCAACACATCTCGAATACTCTGCCGCGCCTGCTCATACGTCACGCCCATACTTTCCCCGCCACCTCCCGGACCCACGACCACACTCCACACAATTGCCTAACGCATTGTCCTCCATACCCTTTGCCATTCCGGAAACCAGCGGATCGACGGCGCGTCGGCAGCACAATTGGTACGGCGGCGACAATTCGGGCCACGAGATCGGCCGGGATGCAAGCGATTCGAACGGCGGGCGAATACACTCACCTGTTCGACACCGACCCGCACTCCCGCGAATTCATCGCCCACTACGGCGACCAGATCGCCCTCCTGGCCCGCTACCTCGGCCTCGACCCCGCCTGAATCGCGTACTCTCGCACCGAATAACAGTCGTTATGGCGCAGGTCACACTGCCCGCACTGTCACAGGAATCGGGTCACCGGCATCTCATGTTCGTCCGCTGCATCGCGCAGCACTACGAGTGAGGACGACGCTATGGAACCCCGTTTCAACCTGGTCGGCACCGAGGTCGGCGCCAAGTTCGCCAAGCGGTTCGGCAATGCCAGCCTGGTGATCATCGGATCGACCCTGCCCAAGGTCACCCAGGAACTGGTGATGCTGCGCGTGAGTCAGGTCAACGGCTGCGGCTACTGCACCGATGCGCACAGCAAGAATCTCGCGCATGCCGGAGAGCCTGCGGTCCGGATCAACCTCGTCGCCGCGTGGCGCGAGGCCACGGTATTCACCGAAGACGAGCGTGCCGCGCTCGCGCTCGCCGAGGAGGGCACCCGGCTCGCCGACGCCCATCACGGCGTGTCCGACGAGACCTGGGCCCAGGTGCGCAAGCACTTCGACGACGAGCAGATCGCGGCGCTGGTCGCGCTGATCGCCCAGGTCAATGCGGCCAACCGGTTGGGCGTGATCATCCGCCAGCAGGGCGGCTCCTACGAGCCCGGCACGTTCGAGACCGCGGCCAACTGATCCGCCGGTGAATCCCGGCCCGGCCCAGGGTCATTCGACCCGGGCCGGGCCCACACGATCGCCGCTGAACGCCCTGGCCGCACGCACGCACGGCACCGTGCATGCGTGCCGGCTGCGACGAGCCGGCTCAGGCCTGGGCGGGCAACTGCGCCAGGCGCAGGTTGTTGCCGGACGGGTCCCGGAAGGAGCAGTCGATACCGTAGGCCTGCTCCTGGGGCTTCTCGGTGAATTCGACGCCGCGCGACTGCAGTGCCTCGAAGTCCCGCTGCACATCGTCGGTGGTCAGGAAGACCGCTCCGGCATAGCCCTTGGACATCAGGTCGCGCACCTGCGCCTGGGTCGCCGAGTCCATGACCGGCGGCCCGGGAATGGCCATGAGGACGATGTCGATATCGGGCTGCCCGACCGGACCGACCGAGAGCCACCGGAAGTCGCCCATCTCCGGCATGGTGACATCGCTGCGCAATTCCATCCCGACCTTCTCCGTATAGAAGGTGAGTGCGGCGGCCTGGTCGTGGACCCACAGTTGCACGCTGGTGATTTTCATCGTTTCTCCCTGATGTGGACCTGATGTCGACATGCTGAACGCTAATGCGCCGATACCGGCGGGGTCTTCTCGAAACGTGCTGTTTTGTCGTGTGCGCGCAGCCCGATGGCCTTCGATTTGCCCGTCACATTCGAGCCAGTGTGGTCCATGTCACAAACCCCTTGAACCCGCTGGTAGCCGCCGATCCTTCCCGAACGCGGAGTAGCGGCTCGCGTTTGCTGAAACAGACTCCCGGGTACGTCGAGTCTTCGTGTGGGTTCCAGAACTCCCCCCGCACCCGACCGATACTCGCGATCAGGGAAAAGAGGCGTGCATGTCGACCCGCGACCCGAAATCCGCACAGCAGACCCGTGCGGTGGCCGCAGCGGCCATGGGCAACGCCACCGAATGGTTCGACTACGGCGTGTATGCCGCGGCTGCCACCTACATCACCGCCGCCTTCTTTCCCGGACATCTCGGCGCGCTGGGCACCATGCTGGGTTTCGCGGTGTCGTTCCTGCTGCGCCCGCTGGGCGGCATGGTGTGGGGGCCGCTCGGCGACCGGGTCGGCCGAAAAGCCGTGCTGGCCGCCACCATTCTGCTCATGGCGGCCGCGACCGGCGCCCTCGGCATCCTGCCCAGCCACGCCACCGCCGGGGTGCTCGCACCCATCCTGCTGATCACTCTGCGAGTGGTGCAGGGTTTTTCCACCGGCGGTGAATACGGTGGCGCCGCAACCTATCTCGCCGAAACATGCAGTGATCGCCGGCGCGGGTTCCTGGGCAGCTTCCTGGAATTCGGCACCCTGGGCGGTTTTGTCGGCGGTTCGGCCGTGGTTCTGGCCTGTCAGCTGGTGCTGGGCTCGGACGCCATGTACGCGTGGGGCTGGCGCATTCCGTTCCTGCTGGCCGTGCCGCTCGGGCTCATCGGCTGGTATCTGCGCTCGCGCCTGGAGGAGTCCCCGGTCTTCACCGAGGTGCAGGCCCAGCAGCAGCAGCCGACCGGATTGCGGGTGCTGTTCACCGACTACCGGCGCGAGCTGCTGACTCTGGCCGGGCTGGTGGTCGCGCTCAATATCGCGAACTACACCCTGCTGACCTATCAGCCGACCTATCTGCAGCACACCCTGGGCATGGGTGAATCCACCACCACCGCCATGATGCTGGTGGGCCAGCTGATCATGATGGCGGCGCTGCCGTTCTTCGGGCGCCTGTCCGACCGCGTCGGCCGCCGGCCCCTGTGGCTGTATTCGCTGATCGGCCTGGCGGTGCTGGCTGTCCCTATGTACTGGCTGATGGGACGCGGAACCGTCTGGGCCGTCCTCGGTTTCGTGACGCTGAGCTTGCTGTATCTGCCGCAGTTGGCGACCATCACCGCCACCTTCCCCGCGATCTTCCCGACCCATGTCCGCTACGCGGGATTCGCGCTGGGCTACAACGTGTCCACCGCCGTCTTCGGCGGCACCGCGCCGCTGGTGAACGAGGCGGTCATCGACGGCACCGGCTGGACCCTGTTCCCGGCGCTCTACATGGTCTTCGGCTGCGGTATCGGCCTGATCGCCTGGGCCTTCCTGCGCGAGACCGCGGGCGCCTCGCTGCGCGGCACTGACGTGCCCGATTCCGGCGAGATACCCATCATCGCGAAGGCCGGGCCTGCCGCCGATTCGCGAGGCTCGGCCGTCAGCGCGTGACCGGCCGCCCGCGTTTGCGGCACACGAGGTCCGATTCGCCTGTCGGAGAACGGCTTTCCCGTCAGGACGGACTGTTCTGCGGACGGCCGAAGAAGCGCACCATGCAGGAGGGGACGCGCGCGTGCTGGGCGGCGGGCGGGTAGGCGGCGCGGTACGCGGTCGGTGAGCGCCCGTAGGTGCGGGTGAAGGTGGTGGTGAAGGAGCCGACGCTCTGCCAGCCGGCCCGGAAGCAGATATCGGCCACCGAATGATCGGTGCTGCGCAGTAGCGCGGCGGCGCGTTCCAGCCGCCGCGTGAGGAGATAGCTGTGAGGTGACTCGCCGAATGCGCGCCGAAATTCGCGGCTGAAATGCGCGCGCGACAATCCGGCCGCGGCGGCCATATCGGCGACACCGAGCGGCTCGCCGTAGCGCGCGTCGGCCAGATCCTTGGCCCGCAGCAGATGCCGTGCGATCGGAACAGAAACCACGTGCACGAGTATGCCGCCACCGGGCGACAAAGATGCGACGGCCGCCACACCGGGTTGCCTAATGCAGCGACCAGGGTGTTTACTCGCAACCGCAAGGTGCCGTCGTTAGCTGAGGCTCCTCTGCGGATATAGGCCGGCGACCCCGAACGTCGAGAGACGCCCCGGGTCAGGACAGGTCTCCCCGGATTAAGGGGTGATCCCGACCGGCTCCCACGCCTGGTGTGGGTTACGCCGTGGAGTGCCAAAGGTCTTACGAGGGTGGTCACCGTTCGGCGATGCACGCCGGAAACCACTCCCTCGGCGCGCTCGCAGACAGGCTGGGAGGTGAGTGTCATGCCCGATGGACCGGACAAAGTTCCGTTAGCCAATCGTTCACCAGGCGACACTCCCTTTCTCCGCTGCGCGGTGCTTTCACCCCTGTAGCGTGCGTTCACGAGTGCGCCGACCTCTACTTGGAGGGCGTCATGACCACGTGGGAAATGCTGCTTCGGCTCGGTGCGGGTGTCGGGTTCGGTGCGGTGATCGGGTTCGAGCGGCAATACCGGGCACGCATGGCCGGATTGCGCACGAATGCCTTGGTCTCCGCCGGAGCCACCCTGTTCGTGCTGCTGTCGGCACACGGTTTCAGCGGCAGCGACGCTGACCCGACTCGTGTTGCGGCACAGATTGTTTCCGGTATCGGCTTCCTCGGCGCGGGTGTCATCATGCGCGACGGGTTCAATATCCGCGGGCTCAATACCGCCGCCACGCTGTGGTGCGCGGCCGCGGTCGGCGCACTGACCGGCGCCGGCATGTACACCACGGCCGCCGCGGGCACAGTCGCCGTAGTGGTGGTCAATACCGCGCTGCGCACCGCCGCCCGCGCGGTGGACCGGCCGGTCGATCGCGATCAGGACGCGCTGTACGCGTTCACCGCCGTCACCGACGACGCCCACGAGGCCGCGGTGCGGTCACTGCTGGTGCAGTCGTTGACGCGCACCGACTTCCGGCTCGTATCCATCTCCAGTCACAACACCGTGCCCGGGCGGGTGGAGGTGCGTGCGGAGTTGACCGGTGACCGCCGCGACGACCGGCAGATGGAGTCCGCGGTGAGCCGCTTGAGCTTGGAGCCGTCGGTCACCAGCGTCGGCTGGCGCACGGTGCCGCAACCGGAGGTCGAGGCATGAGCACCACCTATCCCACGCGCGGCGTGCTGGATCGCCCGCGCTCGCGCTGGGCCGATATCGCGGTCTTCGCGGGCGCGGCCGTCCTGATCTGGCTGGTGGTGCGGGTGTCGCAGGGCATGAATGTGCCCTTCGACGATTCGGCCGCACCGTCGAGGATTTCCACCGATCCCGCCGAGTTGCCCTACTACGCGGCGCGGTCGCTGCTGCGCATGTTCCTCGCTCTGGGTCTGTCGATCGTATTCACCTTTATTTTCGCGACGGCGGCCGCGCGGCTGCCGCGCGCGGAGAAGGTCATGCTCCCGGCGCTCGACATTCTGCAGTCGGTGCCGATCCTGGGTTTCCTGTCGGTGACCGTGACCGGGTTCATCGCCCTGTTCCCGGGCTCCACCCTGGGTTTGGAGGCCGCGTCGATTTTCGCGATCTTCACCTCGCAGGCCTGGAATATGGCGTTCGCGTTCCACCACAGCCTGGTTTCGCAGCCGCGCGAACTCGACGAGGCGGCCCGCAATCTGAGATTGTCCCGCTGGCAACGCTTCTGGCGACTGGATGTGCCCAGCGGCATGTTCCCGCTGGTGTGGAACGCGATGATGAGTTTCGGCGGCGGCTGGTTCTTCCTCACCGCGGCCGAGGCGATCAGCGTCAACAATCGCGAATACGCGCTGCCGGGCATCGGCTCCTATGTGGCCAGCGCGGCCGCCGAAAGCAATACCGGCAAGGTGCTTTTGGCGATCGCCGCCATGATCGTCATGGTGGTGGGCTTGAATGTGCTGTTCTGGCGGCCGATCACGGTGTGGGTGGAGCGTTTCCGCTTCGAGGACACCAAATCCGCACAGGCGCCGCGCAGTCTCGTGCTGAATCTGCTGCGCCGCAGCCACATCATGCTGCTGCTGGGCCGGATCTTCGGGCCGCTGGTGTATCCGATCGACCGGATGATGCGCGTGTTCGGCCTGGCCGAGCACCAGCTGTACGTCCCGGAAAAGCGCCGCCGCGCCAATGATCTGGTGTTCGCGGTCATCGTTTCGGTGGCCTTGGCGGCGGGCTGTTTCCTCATGCTGCGCTACATCCAGTCCACGGTCGGTTTCGAGGAGCTGTTGCACGCCGCCGGTCTGGGCGCGATCACCCTGGCGCGCGTCATCGTGGTGCTGATCTTCGCCACCATCATCTGGGTGCCGGTCGGTGTGTGGATCGGGTTGAACCCCAAGGTGTCCCGCATCGCGCAGCCGATCGTGCAGGTGCTGGCCAGCTTCCCCGCCAACTTCCTGTTCCCGCTCATCGGCGCGGTGCTGGTGGCGACCAATGCGAGCCTGCAGTGGGCGGGCATCGTGCTGATGGCCCTGGGCGCGCAGTGGTACATCCTGTTCAATGTCATCGCGGGCGCGTCGGCGGTCCCCAATGATCTGCGGGAGGCCGCGACCAGTCTGCAGCTGCCGCGCACCCTGTGGTGGCGGCGGCTGATCCTGCCCGCCATCTTCCCCAGCTTCGTCACCGGCGCCATCACCGCGGCGGGCGGGGCCTGGAATGCCTCCATCGTCGCCGAAGTCGTGAAATTCGGCGACACCACCTTGACGGCGACCGGTCTGGGTTCCTATATCGCCGACGCCACCAGCGTCGGCGACGGCCCGCGCATTCTGGTGGGCGTGCTCATCATGAGCGCCTATGTGGTCGGCCTCAATCGACTCTTCTGGCGGCGGCTGTACGCCCTCGCGCAGCGCCGCTACTCGTTTTAAGGAGACAGGACATGACGACCGCAACCACCGGCGAAGTCCTCATCGATATCGACGATGTCGGTATGTCGTTCGACGGCGCGGCCGGCGAGCGCCTCAATGTGCTCGAACACGTGAATCTGCAATTGCGCGACGGGGAGATCGTGGCGCTGCTGGGCCGCTCGGGCTCGGGCAAGTCCACGCTGCTGCGTGCGGTGGCCGGGCTGCTGGCCCCCACCAGCGGGCAGGTCCGCTATCGCGGCGCGCCGTTGACCGGCGCCAATCCCGGTGCGGCACTGGTGTTCCAGTCCTTCGCGCTGATGCCGTGGCTGACCGTGCAGGACAATGTGGAGCTGGGGTTGGCCGCGCGCGGCGTCGCTCCGGCGCAGCGCCGCCAGCGCGCTCTCGAGGCGATCGACCGGATCGGTTTGGACGGTTTCGAAACCGCCTATCCCAAGGAGCTTTCCGGCGGTATGCGCCAGCGCGTGGGGTTCGCGCGCGCTCTGGTGCTGGAGCCGGATCTGCTGCTGATGGATGAGCCGTTCTCGGCCCTGGATGTGCTGACGGCGGAGAATCTGCGCACCGAACTGGTGAATCTGTGGACCACCAAGGACTTTCCGACCCGCGCCATCTGCATCGTCACCCACAATATCGAGGAGGCCGTGCAACTGGCCGACCGTGTGGTGGTGCTGGGCGCCAATCCCGGTCACATCATCGCCGAGGTCGTCGTGGATCAGCCGCGCCCGCGCAATCGCCGCGCGCCCGGTTTCATCGCCATGGTCGATCAGATCTACGGGCTGCTCACCGGCCGCGATGCCGAAATCGCCGCCGCCACACCGGATACGGGCACCCCGTTCGCCATCCCACTGCCCGATGCCTCGGTCGGCGGTATCGCGGGTCTGCTGGAATTGGTCTACGCCAAGGACGGTCGCGCCGATCTGCCGGTGATCGCCGACGAATTGAACTTCGAACTCGACGATCTGCTGCCCCTGGTCGATGCGGCCGCACTGCTGGGGTTCCTGATCGCCGATTCCGGCGACATCATCCTCACCAATGTGGGCGCGAACTTCACCACCGCCGACATCCAGACCAGCAAGAACCTCTTCGCCACCCAGGCCCGCCGCCGCGCTCCCCTGGTGCGCACCATCTGCAGCGCGCTGATCGGCAGTTCCGACGGCAGCGCCCGCGCCGACTTCTTCCAGGATCTGCTGCGCCGCGGCTTCTCCGACGAGGATGCGCGCCGGCAATTGGAATTGGCCATCGAATGGGGCCGCTACGGCGAGTTGTTCGACTACGACACCGATTCCGGCCGCATTACCGCCGACCCGGCCGGTATGTCGGCCACCTCCTGAAACGAGCGTAGCCGGACCGCTCGAGGGGAGCGGCCCGGCTACGAGAGGTGTAGCGATCGCTAGTGCACGGCGATCGCCGGAGCGTCGGCCAGTTCCGGGTTCTTCGGTTTGACCCGGGGCAGGAAGAACGCCGGGATCAGGGTGAGCAGCAGGATGACCAGTGCGACCACGAAGGTGTGGCCGAAAGCCTGTGCGCCATCGGCGAATCCCCGAGACAGCTCGTCCGGCGGTATCTTGCCCGCGAGTTCCGGGCTGTAGCGCGAGGCGATGGCCGCACCCGCCAGTGGGCGGTGATTGAGCAGGGTCGTGAGCACCACGGAAATCGTTGCGGTGCCGATGGATCCGGCCGTCTGGTTGACGATATTCATCAGCGTCGAACCGCGAGCCACCTGACCGTGGGTCAAGGTCTGGATAGCGGCGGTCATGGTCGGCATCATGGTGCAGCCCATGCCCAGACCCATGACGAACAGCGCCGCACACAGCGCCACGTACGGGGTGTCGGACTTGACCTGGGTCAGGAATGCCATGCCCAGCACCATGACACCGATACCGGTGAGCACGATCTTGCCCGGACCCATCTTGTCGACGAGCCGGCCCGCGATCGGCATGGTCAGCATGGCGCCCAAACCCTGTGGGGCGATGAGCAGACCGGCCGCGAGGGTCGATTCCCCGCGCACCTGCTGCAGATAACTGGGCAGCAGCAGACCCGACCCGAAGAACGCCATGGCGAACAAGGTCATGGTCAGCACGGCGTAGCGCAAGGATTTGTTCTGGAACAGGTGCAGATCGATCAGTGGATGTTCGGTGCGCAGCGCATGGAAGACGAACGCCACCAGCAGTAGCGCGCCGACGATCGCCGGTATGAGCACCTTCGCCGCCAGGACGGTGCCCTCACCCGGAATCGAGGACACACCGAACAGGAACAGTGCCAGGCCCGGTGAGGCCAGCAGCATGCCGAGGAAGTCGAAACTCTCCGACGGTTCGGGCCGGTCGGCGTCGAACACGATCCACGCCAATGCCAGCGCGATAATGCCGATCGGCACATTGATGAGGAAGATCCAGTGCCAGCTGAAGCTGTCGATCAGCCAGCCGCCCAGAATCGGGCCGGCGATGGGGCCCAGCAGCATCGGCACGCCCAGCACCGCCATGACGCGGCCGATGCGCTGCGGGCCGGCCGCGTGAGTCATGATCGTCATGCCCAGCGGCATGAGCATGCCGCCGCCGAGGCCCTGGATCACACGGAATCCGATGAGCGAGCTGATATTCCACGCGAAGCTGCACAGGATGGAGCCGAGCACGAAGAAGATCAGGGCCGCCATGTAGAGGCGTTTGGTACCGAATCGGTCTGCCGCCCAGCCGGTGAGCGGAATGACGGTGGCCAGCGCGAGGGTGTAGCCGGTCATAGACCAGGCCGCGACGGCGTAGGTGGTGCTGAAATCGTGCTGGAACGTGGGAATCGCCACGGTCACGACGGTCACATCGAGGATCGACATGATGGCGCCCAGCACCACGACGCCGGCAATCTTGAAGACGCGGGCGTCCAATTTATCGTTGGCCGAATCCGCGGCCTGTATATCCGGAGGGGTGGTCACCGCTTCAGCCTGCCAGCTCGACCGCCAGGGAACCAGATCGATTTCACATCGACACGCGCAGGCATATTTTCGGCACCTTTCACGAGAGCGGGAGCGGGCGACCGTTGTTGTTGCCGGACAATGTTCACCGCGATTGCTTCCGCGGCCACCTCGGCGCATTCCCGAAGCTCCGAGATGGTTCTCGGATTCTGTTCCAGCGCAATGGTTTTGCCGCCCACGGGGGCGGTGTCACGAGGTGGGTAGCCAGGGCCAAGGACGATATCCTTTCGTCACTGCGAAACACGATCGCCGCTCGGCGGCCCCCAAATGATACCGAGTGGTCGCAAAGCTTCAGTTATCAATTTGGTCGCAAAATCAGACCGCACGGTCCGGCCAGTGGCCGCCACGCCAACTACGCTGGTACTTCACCGTAAATACAAGGAGTTGGCCGCGATGTCCGACCCGGTACTGGGACTGACCGGTACGCTGACGACGCCGATCCGGGGCGAGCACATGCTCGGAGAGGTGCTGGTCGCAATCCGAGGGGGAACAGAGCTGTACATCGCACGAGCCGACCAGGTGATCGACACCGGCGCCAGCGTGCTGGTGGTGGCCGTGCATCCGGGGCGGATCGTGGATGTGGTGCCGTGGATTCCACTCCCGGACGACCATCGTGGGGATTTCTGAGACATCGAGGGAGACAACAGTGCTGGGTTACCATGTGCCCGATCCGGACGAGGCAATGCTCGTCAGTGGTGGCGGGCCCAAGGAAAATGCGCCGTTTCGGGTGGTGATCGGACACGGCACCTGGGTGTTGCCGTTGTTCCGGAAGGTCAGCTTCCTGTCACTGGCCATGTTCGAATCCGAAATCCAGGAACGCTGCGTCACCACACAGGCCATCCAGCTCGATGTGCGGGCGGTCATCGCGTTCAAGGTCGCCAATGACACACAGTCGATAGTCAATGCGGCACAACGGTTCCTGTCCGAGCAGGAGCGGGAGATGTCGGTACTGACCGGGCGCATCTTCTCCGGGCACCTGCGCTCGATCGTCGGCTCGATGACGGTCGAGGAGATCATCCGGGAACGGCAGAAGCTCGCCGATCAGGTGCTGCTGGCTTCCAAGGTGGAGATGGGCAATATCGGGCTGTCGGTCGATTCCTTCCAGATCCAGTCCATCGACGACAACAATCTCGGCTATATCACCGCACTCGCGGCCCCGCACAATGCCGCGATCCAGCGCGATGCGCAGATCGCGCAGGCCGCCGCCGCCCAGGCCGCGGCCCAGGCCGAACAGGAATCGCTGCGCCGGCAGGCCGAATACGCCCGCGAGACCTCGATCCTGCGCGCGCAATATCAGCAGGACATCGACAAGGCCAATGCCGAAGCGGCACAGTCGGGTCCGCTCGCCCAGGCCGTCGCCCTGCAGGGCGTGCTGACCGCCCAGGCCGAGCAGGCACGCAAGCAGTCGGAGCTGCGCGAGCAGCAGTTGCAGGCCGAAGTGGTGAAACCTGCTCTGGCAGAGGCGGAACGGGTGCGCATCCTGGCTGTCGCCGAAGCCGATCGCACGCGCATCCAGGCCGAGGCGGCCTCCTCCAATAACCGCATCGCGCTCGATCAGCTGCTCATCGAACAGCTTCCGGAGATCGTGAAGGCGGCCTCGGCGGGGCTGGCGAATGCCAATCTGACCGTGCTGAATGGTCCCGAAGGCGTGGGCGAACTCGTCAACGGCATGGTGGGCCAGGGCCTTACGGTTTTCAATTCGTTACAAAAGGCACTTTCTTCCAATAATGATCGTGCTGCGGACTAGGCTTGCCGCAAGAGGGACGCGGCGACGAGGAGCAGGTGTTTAGGTGTCCATCGGGAAATTGGTGTCGTTCGACAGCTCTCGGGGGTTCGGTTTCATCCGTCCGGAAGACGGCGGGCCGGACGTGTTCGTTCATGTGAACGACATCGGGCTGGATGAAGACGAATTGCGGCAGGGGCGGGTGTTCGAATTCGACGTGACCGAGGGCGATCGGGGGCCCAAGGCCATCAATCTCGCTCTGGTCGCCGGTGCGCCGCCGCCGGTGCGCGCCCACAAGGTCAAGGATCGAGTCGGCGGCGGGCCACTCAGTGCCGCCGAACATCGCCGGCTCATTACCGAACTGCTCCTGGATGCCAGCCCCGCGCTCACCGCCGGGGAAATACTGACCATCCGGGACAGGCTGACGGCATTCGCCGATCAGCACGGCTGGCTCGAAAGCTGAGCAGTACCGCGAAACAGACCGGTACGGCCGTACGATCTTCGTGGGAGGCAGCCGACCGGTGAGTTTCGGCCGGTCGCGCCGTCTACCTGGGTGAACCCAACCCGAGGAGGTCGTGTGAAGCTGCCCGTAATGCCACCGGTCAAACCGATGCTGGCCAAGTCGGTCTCGGCCCTGCCGCGCGAGGAAGGACTGCGCTACGAACCCAAGTGGGACGGGTTCCGGTGCATCGTATTCCGCGACGGGGACGAGATCGAACTCGGATCGCGTAATGATCGCCCGCTGACCCGGTACTTTCCGGAACTGGTGGAGATCTTCCGCAAACTGCTGCCGCAGCAGTGCGTGATCGACGGCGAGATCGTCGTGGTCACCGAAAACGGCCTGGATTTCGACACCCTGCAGCAGCGGCTGCATCCGGCGGCCTCGCGGGTGAACAAGCTGGCGGTGGAGACTCCGGCCAGTTTTGTCGGCTTCGATCTGCTGGCGCTCGGGGACCGCGACCTCACCGAGGAGCCGTTCTCGCAGCGACGGCGACTGCTCGAGACCGTGCTCGAGCGTGGCGGCGAAGGCGCGGGTGAAGGCGGGGTCACCCGCATTCATCTCACACCCCTCACCGATGATCCGGACGTGGCGCAGGACTGGTTCACCCGGTTCGAGGGCGCGGGCTTCGACGGGGTGATGGTGAAGGCCGCGGATCTGGCGTACCTGCAGGACAAGCGGGTCATGTTCAAGGTCAAGCACGAGCGCACCGCCGATTGTGTGGTCGCCGGATTTCGCTGGCACAAGGACGGCGAAGGTGTCGGCTCGCTGCTGCTGGGGCTCTTCGACGCCGAGGGCAATCTGCATCATGTCGGGGTGGCCAGCAGTTTCACCGCCGCCCGCCGCAAGGAACTCGTCGGCGAGCTGGCACCGTTGCGTGTCGGCGCGCTCGACAACCATCCCTGGCGCGAGTGGGCGGACGCGGCCGCGCAAGCGCGGGCCGACGGCAAAATGCCGGGCGGAGTGAGCCGTTGGACCGGCGGCAAGGATCTGTCCTGGGAACCGTTGCGGCCCGAACTGGTCGCCGAAGTCCGCTATGAGCATGTGATGGCCGGACGTTTCCGGCACGGCGGCAGGCTCGCGCGTTTCCGCACCGACCGCACACCCGAGTCGTGCACCTACGCCCAGCTCGACGAGGTCGCCCCGGCCGAACTGTCGGCCATCTTCGATGAGGCGAAAGGTACTGCGCGATGAGCGATTCCATCGAGATCGAGGTGGACGGCCGCAGCGTCACCCTGTCGAGCCCCGACAAGATCTACTTCTCCAAACGCGGTGAGACCAAACAGGATCTGGCCAATTACTATCTCGCGGTCGCCGAACCGATCATGCGCACCATCAAGGATCGCCCCGTACTGCTCGAGCGCTATCCCGAGGGGGCGGGCGGCAAGTCGTGGTTCCAGAAGCGGGTCCCGAAATCGGTGCCGGACTGGTTGCAGACCACGGTCGTATCCACCCCGAACGGAACCACCAGCGACGCCCTGGTCGCCGCCGATATGGCACATATCCTGTGGGCAGTGAACCTGGGCTGCTTGGGTTTTCACGTCTGGCCCACCCATGCCGGTGCAGATCTGGTGAGCACCGCGCCGCCGGTTCTCGATGCCGCCGGCGCCGTGCTGCCGCCCACCGGCGTCACCGATGAGCTGCGCATCGACCTGGATCCCTCCCCCGGCATCAGTTTCGACGATCTGCGCGCCGCCGCCGTACACACCCGCGACTTGTGCGGCGAACTCGGTATCGACGTGCGCGTGAAAACCTCCGGCTCCCGCGGCCTGCACCTGTACGCCATGCTCGAACCGCAGTGGGACGGTTACCAAGTGCGTTCGGCCGCAGTGGCATTGGCCCGCGAACTCGAACGCCGCCACCCCGACACCATCACCGCCCAGTGGTGGAAGGAGGAACGCGGCTCCCGCGTCTTCGTCGACTTCAACCAGAACGCCCCGCACAAAACAGTTTTCGGCGCCTGGTGCGTGCGCCCGAAGGTCGGCGCGCAGGTCTCCACCCCCATCAGCTGGGACGCGCTCGCCTCGGTCACCAACGACGATATGACCATCGCGACCGTCCCCGCGCGCCTCGCCGAACTGGGCGACCCCTGGGCCGACCGCACCCCGCAATCCCTCACGCCCCTGCTGGAAATGTCCGACAAGGACATGGCCGCCGGGTTGATGGACGCCCCGTGGCCACCGCAATATCCGAAAATGCCGAACGAGCCGTCCCGCGTGCAACCCAGCCGCGCCCGCAAGGACAGTGACTCGGCCCCGCAATGACCGGTGCGCGCCGCCGTCTGCAAGAGCGATGATGGATTGGTGGCAACAGAGCGGGTGCGAGTGCGGTGCGTCCTGGTATTCGGCGACAGCGACAGCGCCCTCGCCTACCTCGAAACCCCCTGGCATCCCGCGCGCACACCCCTGGGCTGGCCCGCCGCCCAGATCGCCACCCAGGCCGGCCTGCCCGCCAACGAACTACCCGGCCGCGAATTCTGGGCCGACGCCGACCGCGAACCTGACCAGTCGCTGACCCTTTCGGGCTTCCTGCTGGTCCACGACCCGCGCCTCTAGAGCGCTGCCCGGAGGTGGACATCGACTTCCGGCAGTAGTCGGCGAAATCCACGTTCGAGATATCGCCTGATAGAGGGTGATTCGGGCGGTTCCGGCCGAGAGTTCATGTCGCTGACGTTGTTGATCGGGTGCTCGACGGCGTCGCGGCCTTTACCGTGTCGTCGTCCAGCTTCCGAGCCGGGCGCACGTGCCAGGTTCCGACCGATCCGGTGCGGTGGAATCCAACCGATGTCCGGATCGACATGTCCGTCTCGACGTCTCACACGGGAGATTTCTCGAACGAGACGAGGCGAGTTGGAATGCGTCAGAACAAGCAAACGTCCACGTTGCTCGGATGTGGTGTCGTCGCAGGGCCCCTGTTCCTCGCGGCGGTGCTGATCCAGGCCGCCACGCGAACCGGATTCGAGCTGGGGCGGCACCCGATCAGCCTGTTGAGCCTAGGGCCGCTGGGCTGGATCCAGATGGCGAACTTCATCGCCGCGGGCGTGCTGTTTGCTGCCTGCGGGGTGGGTCTGCGCCGAGAGGGATTGGCAGGCAAGGTAATTCCGGTGGCGGTGGCGGCGTTCGGTGCCGGGTTGATCGTGGCGGGGATATTCGTCACCGACCCGGGCGCCGGGTTTCCGCCGGGCGCACCGGACGGCGCGCCCGCGCATATGAGCTGGCACGGAATCCTGCACGAGGTGGGCTTCAGCGTGGCCCAATTCGGGTGGCTGGTGCTGGCGATCGCGCTGATTCGCCGTGCGAGGACCCGGCGCTGGCGGTGGATCCTCGCGCCGGTGCTCGTACTGGTCCTGGTCGCGTGGCCGAGCACGTCCGGATTGAGCGTGCGGCTGCTGCTCGCGACGGCGGTCGAGTTCGCGGCTGTCGCAGTGTTTGTGGTTCCGGCGAATCGATCCATCACGCGCCCAGCCCGCATGACGGCCAGTCCGAGCGCCGGGCAACCAGATCTGCCCAGCGCCAGGGCATAACAACGAGGCGGGCGCGCACCTGCTATCAGGACCAGCCGGGTCGGGGGTCGGCCCGCTGCCGGGCGCCCGAACTCGATCGCCGGGCAGACGGCCTGCGCTTGGACCGCTAGTTCGCGCGGGCGGCGAGCAGAGGAGCCAGGGTGCGCAGGGCGGGGAGGTTGTCTCCGCCGAGGACTTGGATGGCTACGTGGTCGGCGCCGGCGCGGAGGTGGGCGGTAATGGCGTCGGCGATCTGGTCGGGGGTGCCGTGGGGGGCGATGGCGTCGATGACGCGGTCGCTGCCGGGGGGTGTGACGTCCTGGTCGTCGAAACCGTAGCGGCGCAGGTTGTTCACGTAGTTGGCGAGGTTGAGGTAGTAGCCGGCGCGTTCGCGGGCGATGGTGCGGGCGCGTTGCGGGTCTTCCTCGAGGACGACCTTCTGCTCGGGGGCGAGCAGGGTGTCGGGGCCGAAGAGGACGCGCAGGTCCGCGGTGTGCGCGGGGGTGGTGAGGTACGGCAGGGCGCCGGCGGTGCGGTCGCGGGCCAGTGTCGCGACCTTGGGGCCCAGGGCGGCCAGAGCACGGCCGTTCTTCGGGACGCCTGCCTCGTCGAGTTCGTCGAGGTAGTTCACCAGGGCGTCATAGGGTTTGGTGTAGCCATCGTTGAATTCGCGGTGGCCGGCGCCGATGCCCAGCAGGAAGCGGCCCGGGAACTTGCTCTCCAGGCGATGGAAGAGGTCGGCGGACGCCTTGGCGGGTGTGGACCACATATTCACGATGCTGGTGCCGATGCTGATCGACTCCGAGGCGGCGAACAGCGCATCGAAGCCGTCCCAGTCCGCGGGTGGGGAGGTGCCCAGCCACACCGTGCCGTAACCGAGCTGTTCCAGCTCACGTACCGCTTCGGGCGTCACCGTCGAATGCGGCTGCCACACACCGAACTTCCCGAACTGTTCATTGGCCATACCTGCGGCCAACAGCGGCGGCGCGAACCACATTCCCCGGAGGCGGTTCTCAACCCAGTGCGGCGGCGATTCGCAGCAGTGCGGCACGGTCCGCCTCGGTGAGGCGATCGAGCAGATGCTTGCGGACGGCGTCGGCGTGCACCGGGCGCAGCTGCTGCAGGGCCTGCTCCCCCTGTGCAGTCAGCATCACGTCGACGCCGCCGCGGGTGCGTTCGCGGCGGATGAGGTCGCGGCTTTCCATGCGGGTGAGCTGATGGGACATGGCGCCCTTGTGCAGCCCGATCGAATCGGCGAGGCTCTGCTGGCGCAGGCTGCCGTTGCCGAGGTCTGCCACGCGCGACAGCACACCGTAGTCGGTGCCGGAGTAGCCGGTTTCGGCGGCGATATCGGCGCCGACGCGGCGAGTCACCTGGTCGCCCAGCGCTTTACAGGCGTGCCAGGCTGCCAGTTCGTCGCTACTGAGAGAGGCCATGCACCCATTCTAGTTGCTACGACAACCCGGCGGTGTTCTACTGGTTGCTATGACAACTCCTGTAATTGTGACCGGCGGATCCTCCGGCATCGGGCGCGCCGTGGTCCGCCGATTGAGTAGCCGCGGGCACCCGGTGGTCATCGCCTACCGCAACGGCGAACCCTCGGCCCGTGAATTGGTCGCCGAGCTCGAAGTACGTGGTGGCCGCGCGGTGGCGGTGCGGGCGAATGTGGCCGAGCGGGCCGATGTCCGGGCCCTGTTCGACGCCGCGGAACGCGAATTCGGTACTGCCGCAGGACTTGTCAACAATGCGGGCGTCTCGGCCGTCAAGCCCATCGCCGAGACCGGCGACGCGCTCATCGAGGAACTGCTCGGGGTCAATCTGCGCGGTTCCCTCTACGGCATGCAGGAGGCCGCGGCTCGTCTCGCCGACGGCGGCAGCATCGTGAATATCTCTTCGACCGCCGTGGCCACCGCGACACCGGGGCTCGGGGTGTACCTCGCCGCCAAAGCCGGGGTCGAGACCTTGACCCGGGTAGCGGCAAAAGAGTTCGGCGCCAGAGGAATTCGGGTCAATGCGGTCGCACCGGGCTTGGTCGACTCCCCCATGTTCCGCGACGGCAAGACCGCCGCCGATATCGACCGCTGCACCGCACAGGCGCCGCTGCACCGCCTCGGCGACTTCGACGAAATCGCCGCCGCGGTCGGCTATCTGCTCGGTCCCGACGCCTCCTGGGTGAACGGGCAGGTGCTGCGGGTCAACGGCGGCGTCGGCTAACCGTAGGCCGGGACCTCACCGTCGAAAGCCGCGCGAGCAGCCAGCACATCCTCGATATTCAGTTCGGCCCAGTCCTTGAGCATGCCGAGGATCGGGATCAGGGTCGTGCCCAGCGGGGTGAGCGAATAGTCCACCCGCACCGGCACCTGCGCGGTCATCTGCCGCTCGATCAGACCGTCACGTTCGAGAATCCGCAGGGTTTGGGTGAGCATCTTGTTGCTGATGCCCGCGACGATGGCGGCGATCTCCCCGTAGCGGCGCGGGCCGTCGGTGAGGGTGGACATCACCAGGCCGGTCCATTTGTCACTGAGGGTGTCGAGCAGCTTGTTGGTGGGGCAGGCCGCGACGTAGGCGTTGTATTCGATTTTGCGCTGTTCGCGCTGCTGGGCGACGGTTGTGGTGGCCATGCGCACTCCTGTTGGTGAGCTAGGTACTTTGCGGTGCGTTCTTCTCGCGGGACACCTGCTCGCCGTACGTTGATGACACGCCCCGCCGCCGGTCGAACTCCGGCGGAAGGCGTTCCACCGGTGGATCTTCCAACTGTTCACATACTCAGGAGCATTCCCATGCGTGCTGTCGCATTTCAAGAATTCGGTGGGCCGGACGTGCTGCGCATCATCGACACCCCCGTCCCCGCACCAGGTCCCGGCCAGGTCCGGGTGCGGGTCGCCGCCAGTCCGGTGAATCCGGTCGACGTGCGCGCCCGGGCCGGGGTGTTCGGGTCGATGCTGCCGACCCGTGATCTATATGTCCCCGGTGTCGAATTCGCCGGGCACATCGAGGCGCTCGGCCCCGAGGTCAGCGGATTCGCCGTCGGTCAGCCGGTCATCGGCCTGCTGCCCTGGCTCTCGAACCCGGTCGGCAGCAATGCCGAATACCTCGTGGCGGCCGCCGACACACTGGCGGCGGCACCCAGTGGGGTCGATCTGGTTGCGGCCGCGACTCTTCCGCTGAACGGCATCACCGCGGACCTGGTGGTGGCGGAACTGGGCCCGATCGCGGGGCAGACGGTATTGGTGACAGGCGCGGCCGGAGGTGTCGGCGGGTACGCGGTGCAGTTGGCCGCGGCGGCCGGTGCGCAGGTGATCGGCATGGCCGGTGCGGGCGACGAGCAGCTCGTACGGTCGTTGGGCGCAACCCGTTTCGTCGCTCGCAGCGCCACGATCGACAGCATTCGGGCACTGGGCATCGACGCCGTGATCGACGCCGCGGAGCTGGGCGCCGAGATCCTGCCGGTGGTACGCGAGGGCGGCCGGTTCGTGGCCGTGCTGCCTCCCACCCTCCCCGAATCCGAGCGCGGCATCACGGTGACCACCGTCTTCCAGGCCCCCGACGGTCCCCGCCTGGCCGCACTGGTCGCCCTGGTGGAGGCCGGAACCCTCACCTTGCGGGTCGCGGAAACCCTCCCGTTCACCGAAGCCGCCACCGCACACGCCCGCTTCGAAAAGGGCGGTCTGCGTGGACGACTGGTCCTGATCCCCTAGACGCCGGAAACCCCGCGGCAGCGACCGAGTCGCTCCCGCGGGGTTCGGTGTGAATTCACCTGGTGCCGTTGACCTTCGGGAACGACACTGCGATCAGGGTGGTGAGGGTGTCGGACAGCAGCTCGTGCACCTGGGCGCGGTCGAGGGCGCCGCGCACGATCCATTCCCGGCCGGCGGCCTTGACCAGTCCGCCGTAACACCGCACCAGGGCACGCAATTCGTCGCTGTGCAGGGAATCGCTGAGTCCCATCATCTGCACGACGCGGTCGGCGGCGGCATTGTCGGCCTCGTCGAGGATGCGTTGCACCTCCGGGTCGTCGCCGATGCCTTCCAGACCGGTGACCTTGACCCAGGTGGTGCCGTGCTCGCCGATGGTGTCCAGCAGCCAGGAGACGCTGGCCTCCACCCGCTCGCGGACATTGCCGGAGGGCACGAGCATATTGTCCAGGCGTGGCAGGGTCACCATGCGGCGCACGACCGCCAGGTACAGGTCGCGTTTGTTGCCGAAGTAGTGATTGATCAGCCCGCGCGCCACCCCGGCGCGCTGGGCCAGCTCCGCGGTGGAGACAGCGGCGTACGGACGCTCGCCGAACATATCGATGGCACAGGCCAGGATCTGCGCGCGGCGTTCGTCTGGTTCGAGGCGGCGCCGCCGGGACGGAGTGTCGTCGGCGGGCACCGGCTCGAGCGTGGTGTCAGTGTTACCGCCGGGCTTCGACGGGGCTGGGTTACTAGAGTGAGCGGGCAATGAGGTCCTTCATTACCTCGTTGGCGCCCGCGAGGATCCGCAGGACCCGGGCGCCGGTGTACAGCTGGGATATCGGGTATTCGGTCATATAGCCATAGCCGCCGAAGAACTGCAGGCAACGATCCACCACATTACCGAGTTGGTCGGTCAACCAGTACTTCGCCATGGCCGCGGTGGGAATGTCCAGCTCAGCGCGCAGGTGCTTGCTGATGCAGTCATCGAGGAAAACACGGGCGACCTTGGCGATGGTCGCGCACTCCGCGAGCTCGAATCGGGTGTTCTGCATGGCGAACAGCGGCTTGCCGAACGCTTCGCGGCCCTTGGTGTAGTCGATGGTCAGCTCGACGGCCTTCTCGGTCATGGCCACGGCCAGGATCGCGGTGACCAGTCGTTCCTGGGCCAGCATCTGCATCATCTGATAGAAGCCCTGGCCCTCGGCCGAGCCCAGCAGATTCGAGGCCGGCACCCGCAGGCCGTCGAAGAACAGCTCCGCGGTGTCCTGGCCCTTGCCGCCGATCTTGGACAGGATGCGGCCGCGGGTGAAGCCCGGCACATCGTCGCCGACCTCGGCGAAGATGAGCGAGACACCGGAGGCGCCCTGGGTGGGGTCGGTCTTGACGGCCAGGATGATGCCGTCGCACAGCCAGCCGTTGGAGATGAAGATCTTCGAGCCGGTGATGACGTATTCGTCGCCCTCACGCACCGCGCGGGTCTTGATGTTCTGCAGATCCGAGCCGGTGCCCGGTTCGGTCATGCCGATGGACAGCAGCACCTCACCGCTGGCCGCCTTGGGCAGTACCCGCCGCTTGAGCTCCTCGGAGCCGAACTGATGGATGTACGGCGCGATGATCGAGGAGTGCACCGACATGCCGAGAGCGCCGTCGCCCAGGTGCGCCTGCGCCTCGATAATGGCGGCCTCGTGCGCGAATGTGCCGCCGCCGCCACCGTATTCGGCAGGGATGGCCGCGCACAGCAAACCCAGTTCACCGGCCCGGTTGTACAACTCCCGATCGGGATGACCCTGCACGATGAACTTCTCCTCGTGCGGAATCACCTCCTTCTCGAAGAAGGTGCTCGCCAGTCCTCGTACCGCTTCGACCTCGTCGTCGCTCCATGCGGGGCGTGCCATGAAAGTTCCTTCGTTTCCCGAGGCGCGCGCTTTCGCGCCTGGGCCCAAGAGTGCACCGCTATTGGCGGAGTGTCAACAAGAGGTCAGTTCTCCCCCGACCGCGCGTGGTTGACCTCCGCGAACGTGGTGAACATCGGCGTGTCCGGATCGGCCACGATCCCCTGGCGGCGCAGGAAACCATCGATGAGACCCCACACCAGCTCGGTGGCCTGGCCGATGAACTCCTCCGTCTGCGCCGCGCTCGGGGTATCGGAATCCGACAGCCACAGATCGGTGATCGCCACCACCGCGCCGACCAGCGCGCGCGAGAGGTAGTCCAGGCCGTCGGTGTTCAGCGGAACGGCCTCGGCGACCGAGCGTGAAATCTTCGTCAGCCGCCGTGCCGCCTCGCGGCCCAGATCCAGTTGCAGCACACCGTTTCCGGACTGCTGCAATACCGGGGCCTGGCCCAGGAAGCGGAAGACGTTGGGGTGCTCCAGGATTCCCTGCGCGTACTCGGTGAACACGCGGCGCAACGCCGCGCGCGGCGGTTGCAGCATGAGCGTCATATCCGCGCCGGCGGCCGAAAACGCCTGGGTCGCCATGCGATCGGCGATCTCGGTGAACAGATCTCCCTTGTCGGCGAACTGCCGATACAACCGGGGTTTGGTGATGCGGGCCTCGCGGGCGATGTCCTCCATGCTCGGGCGCGGGCCGTCCCGATCGATCACCCGGATCGCCGCATCCACGATGTCGTCGCGGGTCACTGTCCGCGGGGCCACCCCGGCGCTCATCCGAACCACGGCAGGAGCCTACACGTACCGCCGGTACGCGTCACCAGCTTCGATCCGAGACCGGAAAAGCGCTTGTTACCGGCGGGTCAAGTGACGGAAGCCACAACCAAGGTCAACCGTTCGGCATTGCTTTCACCTGAAACGTACTGCCAGTATCGGAACGCGTACTGGCAGTACGCACCCGTGGCGACGAGGGATGCCCCGGGCGCGGAACCCAGTCGAACGTGACACCGAACCGGAAAGAACCCGATGTCAGAAGCAGCAAGCCAACTCAGCGACACCCTGCGCGCCCCGCTCCCCGACGCCTTCGATCGGCTCACCGACGCCGACCACACCGAACTCGACCGGCTCCTGCAGCAGGCCATGGCGCGCCGCCGCGCCAACCTCGACGCCGCCATCGGATCCTCCCTCGACTTCGTGCCGCGCCTCATGCGCCCGGCCGTCAAGAAAGCACTGGGCCTTTGAGCGAACATCTCGTAGCCGTCGCCGAAACCACCAAACTCGCACGCATCCTGGGCATTTCGGATCCCACCGAGCTCGACTTCCTCGTCGACCTGCCGCCCGCGGCCATCCGGGAATTCCGGGAGCGCGTCACCGATCGGCTCTTCGACCGAGACACCAAGCGGCTCAAGGGTGTTGCCGCCGGGGCCAAACTCGTGCCCGTCGCCATCAGCGCCAAAGTCGCCGAACGCGCCTTCGGACCCGTGCTCTGCGCCGCCGTCGCCAGCGCCGTCGACCCGGGCAAGGCCATCGATATCGCCAAATCGCTGCCCGCGCCGTTCCTCGCCGAAATCGCCGTGCAACTCGACCCGCGCCGCACCGGCGCCATCATCGCGGCAGTCCCGCCGCGCATGGTCACCGACGCCGCCCGCGAACTGCTCGCCGTCGGTGACCACATCACCATGGGCCGCTTCGTCCACGTTGTCCCCGAACCCTCACTGCGCGCCGCCGCACCCGTCATGAGCGATGTCGACCTGCTGCGCATCGGCTTCCTGCTCGAAGACAAATCAGCCCTCGACCAGGTCCTGCACATCGTCTCCGACCGGGTGCCCGGCGTCATCCGCGCCGCCGCCGAACAGAGCATGTGGGCCGAAGGCATCGACCTGCTCGACTCCATCGCACCCCACAATCGCGCCTGGATCGGCAATATCACCGCAAGCCTCGGCGGGGACGTCCTCGACGCCCTCGTCCAGGCCGTCTTCGAACTCGACGCCTGGGCCACCCTGCTGCCCATCACCAGCGCCATGAGCGACGACAGCCTGCGCCTGTTCGCCGAACGGCCCACCGTGCACACCGAACCGGTGCTCGCGGCCGTCATGGACACCGCACTCGACGGCGGCCACTGGCTCAACCTGCTGCCCCTCGCGGCGCACCTGCCCGACGAGCAACGCACCTTCATCGCCGCCCGCGTCGCCGCGGAAACCGATGAGCGACTGGATGAATTGGTTCGCGAAGCCGATACCGCAGAGCTGTGGGACGCACTCATCCCGCTCGCCCTGGCCATGACCGACGACAACCGGCGGCGCATGGTCGCCCTACCCGTCATGCAGGACCCGGACGTACTGCGGGCGATCATCACCAGCACCGCCGAACACGAGCTGTGGGCACAGGCCCTGCCACTGGTCGACGCGCTGCCCGAGACCGTGAAGCCGGTGCTGGCGAGCGCTATCGGTGACCTCACTCGCGACCAGCTCCTCGCCGCGGTCCTCACCGCCGCGCGCAGCGACACCATCCACACCCTCGTCGATATCGCCCTCGCCCAGGATCAGGACGGCCGCACCCGCGTGCTCGAACTCATCGACGGCATGGACGACGTCGAAGAATTCCTCGCCGCCCTCACCCCGGAAACCCCGGATGTGGTGTGGCACGCACTCATCGAGATCCGCGCCGAAATCCCCGCCGGCCTGCTCGCACTGCTGGCCGAACGCGCCCGTGAACTGGACCGCAACGACGACGCCGAAAAGCTCGAACCCGTCGGCGCCACAGCCGAATAGCGCACACGCACCCACCCGGCGCAGGGCCCGGCCGAACATCATCGGGTGGGCGCTGCGTCACGTTCGCACCGACCTCCAGCTCAGGTCACAGCCCCCGACCGGCCGGACCTGCCTGCGGCGATGAGAGAATGACTCGGTCAACCGCCGCACGCACGAAGGATCCCCGCACCCCCCGATGGTCGAGCACAGCACGCAGCAAGCCCCAGAATCCCCGGCCATCGCCCCCGACGAGCTGGCGATCTGCCTTCGGGTACTCGAACAGGCGGCGCAGCTCGACAAAGAGCATCCCGATTCGATGACCGTGCAGCGGGCCGTCGGGCACATGTTCAAAAAGCTCAAGCAGCGGCGGCGGATCGAAGCCCGGGACACCATCTCCGACGCCGATCGTGCGGTCATCGCGGCCACGGCCACCGGATCACCCAGCCGGATCGACGACGAGACGGCCGGAATTCCCATCAGCTCCAGCACCAGCGGTATCGCCACCGCCGGAACGCTGCTGCGGGCCCGGCCCTGCTACATCTGCAAGCAGAAGTACACGCAGGTGGATGCCTTCTACCACCAACTGTGCCCGGAATGCGCGGCACGCAGTCATGCCAAACGGGATGCGCGCGCGGATCTGACCGGCAAGCGCGCACTGCTGACCGGTGGACGCGCCAAGATCGGCATGTACATCGCGCTGCGGCTGCTGCGCGACGGTGCCCACACCACGATCACCACCCGATTCCCGAACGACGCCATCCGCCGGTTCGCCGCGCAGCCCGACAGCGCCGACTGGCTGCACCGGGTCCGCGTCGTCGGCATCGATCTGCGCGACCCCGCCCAGGTCCTCGCCCTCGCGGATGATGTTGCCGCGCAAGGGCCGCTCGACATTCTCATCAACAATGCCGCGCAGACCGTGCGGCGCTCCGCCGGGTCCTACAGCGCGCTCATCGAAGCCGAATCAGGACCGCTGCCCGCCGGTGAGCTGCCGGACGTGGTCACCTTCGGTAAGACAATGCAGGCGCATCCGACCGCGCTCACCGCATCGCTCACCCCCAGCCTGACCGCCGCCGATATCACCGATCTGGCGCTGCTCGCGGGTTCCGCTACGCCCGAACGCATTTCGCAAGGTGTGGCCATCGATGCCGGCGGGCTGGTGCCGGATCTGGCGCATACCAACAGCTGGGTGCAGACCGTCGGTGAAGTCGACGCCACCGAGCTGCTCGAAGTGCAGCTGTGCAACTCGACCGCGCCATTCATTCTCATCTCGCGACTGCGGCCCGCGATGGCCGCTGCCGCCGGGCGACGCAAGTACGTGGTCAATGTGTCCGCCATGGAGGGTGTCTTCGGCCGGGCGTACAAGGGTGCCGGCCATCCGCACACCAATATGGCCAAGGCCGCACTGAACATGCTGACCCGCACCAGTGCACGCGAAATGTACGAAGCCGACGGCATTCTCATGACCGCGGTGGATACCGGATGGATCACCGACGAGCGTCCGCACTACACCAAGATCCGGCTCGCCGAGGAGGGCTTCCACGCTCCCCTCGACCTCGTCGACGGCGCAGCGCGGGTGTACGACCCGATCGTGCGCGGAGAAAGCGGCGATGATGTGCACGGCGTCTTCCTCAAGGACTACAAGCCTTCCGACTGGTGACGCGGAGGGGCCGCGGTCTGGCCCCTCCTCCCCTGGCAGTCTTTTGATCTTTCATTCGTGAGGGCCTGATTTGTTGCGTGGATCTTGAGTAGTTAACACATAGTCAGATGCGCATATTTACGTACAGATATATATAAGGGCGCAACCACTGTCAGCCGGGAAATCTCCACACCTCTCGCGAGCAACCGCTGGTCAGGCACGATCTCCACGCCGCCTCCGACGCCGCTCCCCCGTGATCGAATTGGCCTCTTCAGCACACCTCCTCCCCCGTCGTACCAGCGGCGATGTAGCGCTCAACGGCTGGCGTCCCCGGTCCCCGCTTGTGTCGAAGCGCACGCTCGAACCTTCGATGCAACATGCATAGATGCGCATATCTACGTCTATATATGTCTGAGACTCCCCCTGCGCTCTCCACACCGCCCCTATCCTGGAACCATGCAGTACCGGCTCCTCGCCGACGCCACCGCGATCGCGCACTTCCTCTTCGTGGCGTACCTGGTCGTCGGCGGCTTCATCGCCTGGCGATGGCCGCGCACCATCTGGTTGCATATCCTCGCTGTCGCATGGGGATTCAGCACCATTCTGTTCGGATTCGAATGCCCGCTGACGGATCTGGAGAATTGGTCGCGGCATCGGGCCGGCGAGGCGGGGCTCCCGTCGACCGGATTCATCGATCACTACATCACCGGCGTGCTGTATCCGCGCAGTGCGCTCGACCTGGTGCGCGTACTGGTCGCCCTGTGTGTGGTGGTGTCGTGGGTGGGCCTGGCCTGGCGGTCCCGGCAGCGGGCGGCGAAATCGGCTGTCACCGGCTGACTTCGGCGAGTTCCGGAACACCGGGCCGACACCGCCGGGGCATAATCGCGCTGACGGTTCCCCGTGAGTACAGGAGAATTCATGGCCGGGAAGACGATTGTGTCGACGCTCAACGATCGAGGCCGCCAGCTGTATTCGATGGTTCGGTTGGCCCTGGGCATGAGGAGTTTCACTCGCACCGGCCAGGTCGGAGACGGCAGGGAAGCGGCCGCCCGCGACTACGTGCTCGCGAATGCGACAGCCGGCGATCCGGAGAGTGTGCTCGCCACCATCGACAGGTTCGCCCGCACCCGCAGCATGCTGGTCAATGTCGGGGACGAGAAGGGCTTGATCCTCGACGCCGCGGTACGCCGAGCGCAGCCGAAGCTACTGCTCGAGCTCGGAACCTACTGCGGTTACAGCGCTGTGCGCAGCGGCCGTCTGCTGCCCGACGGGGCGCGCCTGGTGTCGGTGGAATTCAGCGCCGCCAATGCCGAAGTGGCACGGGCGATAATCGCGCACGCCGGGCTCGCGGATCGCGTCACCGTGGTCGTCGGAACCATCGGCGACGGCGGCAAGACCGTGCAACAGCTCACGACCGGGTACGGATTCTCCTCCGGATCAGTCGATTTCGTCTTCCTCGACCATGCCAAGGAGGCGTACCTCGCCGACTTGAAGACCATCCTGTCCAACGGGTGGCTGCATCCCGGCACGATTGTGGTCGCCGACAATGTCAAGGTGCCCGGCGCCCCCGACTACCTCGCCTACATTCGGCAGGGGGAAGGCCGCACCTGGCGGACCGTCGAGCACAACACCCATGTCGAGTACCAGTCGATCCTGAAGGACCTCGTACTCGAATCCGAGTACCTCGGCGACTGAGTCGTCGTAACCCGTTCCCGGACAACTGATCCCGTCAGCGAACGCCCGCAGCTGTACGGTATGCCTCGAGCCGGTCGACGAGCTCTTGGGAGTGCGCGAGGGCAGGGAGGTGGCCACTGTCCATCTCATCGGGGGTGAAGCCCAGCCGTTCCCGGACCACGCGGCGCTGGAAGTCGGCCGGGAACAGTCGGTCCTGACGGCACAGCAGGAATTTGGTCGGCACCTCCGGCCAGCTATGCAGCGGCCAGGGCTTCAGGAAGGGCGCCTCGGCTTGGTCGAGCGGACGCTGCTGCAGCGCTTCCGCGAGCACGTCGGGCGGCAGGTCGTGCAGAAAGGTGACCATCGGGTCGAACGGGGCATCGGGATCGCGGCCCTCCCGCACATCCTGTGCGCGCCTGGCCTCTCGCTGACCTGTATTGGCCCACCAGTCCCCCGGTGTCTCGCCGGGTGCCGGAACCATTGCCGCCACCAGCACCATCAGCTCGACCGCGACGCGTTCGCAGACAAGCGGTGCGGTGAACCCGCCCATCGATTGGGCCACCAGCACCAGGTCGGTGCGATCACCGATCGCGTCCAGAACTACCTCGGTGTACTCGGCGAGGCCGGCATTCTCGTCCTCACACGGCAGATCAGGAGTCACCACGTCGTGGCCCAGCGCCTGCAGCAGCGGGGTAACGAGATACCAGTACGAAGAGTCGGAACCGGCACCGGGGATCAGCACATATGTCGCCATCGTCAGTCCTTGTCGCAGTCCGGCGGAACGCGAATCGAGCCGCCACTGAGTATGGACGCCGCGACCGACAGAAATTAATCGCCAGGCCGCCGAGGCCGACCGGGTTCAAGTGACACGCGAGCTGATCCAAGGCCGCCTTCTGCTCATGTGAAGCATCGTCGACCAGGAACTGATGGCGGGGCCTTCTCGACGTTTGCCGCCAACAGTTCCTGGTCGATGCCCGAGAACACGCCCCGGCTCGCCAACTCGAAACGCCGATTCGACGATGCTCGGCGCGCTTGACGGGAGCCGAGTGCCGGGACGTGCAAGTCAGCTCTGCGACAGGCGGCGGGTGATCAAAGCTGCCAGGGCGGGCTGGTTTTCGGGGAGGTCGAGGTAGAAGTGGGCGCCGGGGAAGGTGGCGGTTTCGAAGTCTGCGGAGGTGTAGTTGCGCCACTCGTCGGCCTGGGCGACGGAGGTGGTGGGGTCGGCGGTGCTGACTAGTGCGGTGATCGGGGTGTGCAGGGGGGCGCCGGGGTGGTAGCGGTAGGTCTCTACGGCTTGGTAGTCGCTGCGGACGGCGGGGAGGATCAATTCGGCGATGGTGGGTTCGGTGCGGAGGATGCGGACCGGCTCGGGGTCGTTGGCGAGGCGTTCCAGGTCGGCGATGAGGGCGTCGTCGGAGGAGAGGTGCAGGCGGCCGGGTTCCTCGAAGGCCGGTGCGGGGCGGCCGGATACGAACAGGTGGGCGAGGGGCCGGCCCGCCGCTTCGAGGCGGCGGGCGGTTTCGAAGGCGAGGGTCGCGCCCATGCTGTGGCCGAAGAGGGCGGGGCGGGCGGCAGCGGGCCAGCGGTGCATGTCCCGCGCGATGTGGTCCGCCAGCTCGGCGAGATCGGGAATCGACTTGTCGCCCAGGCGATCCTGGCGACCGGGGTACTGCACGGCGAATACGGCTGTGCCGGCGCCGAACCGCTGCGCGAGCGGGCGGTATCCGGTCACGGAGCCGCCTCCGGGTGGGAAGCACACCAGTACGGTTTTCGGGTCGGCGTCGGCCTTCAGGACGCGCAGCCAGTCGGTACCGGTGAGATTTGCCACCACGGCGGGTTTCTCCTTCGCGGACTAGGGTCGGGACTCGTGACTGCCTACACAACGCTGGTTCACGACTACGAGTCCGGGGTTGGTGTCACCGGATCGAGTATGCCCGCCCTCGATCCGGGGGCGAATCTGGCTGCGACACTGCCGGTGTGGTCCCTCGCGGGCGGCGCGGTGGCGAGTTTCGCCGCCGCGGCCGATCGACGCCGAGTGGCCTGCGGATTGACGACCCTGGAGAGCGTGCTCGACCCGGCCCGGATCGCGGCGGCCTTCTCCAGCGAGCGACTCTTCCGCGTCGACGGCGTAGCCCCCGATGCCTTCGCAGAACTGTCGGGCTTCTTCCCGAGTGCGGACGGCTGGCTGCGAACGCACGCCAACTATTCGCATCATCGCGCCCGGCTGCTGACTGTTCTCGGATTGCCCGAAAATACCGACCGGACTGCCGCTGCCGCCCGCATCGCAGCGCTGTCCGGCGCGGAAATAGAAGAGCGCGCTGCCGAATTCGGCGCCATCGCGGTTCGGGTGCGCACCGAGCAGGAGTGGGCGGACAGCCCGCAGGGCAAGGCGGCCGCCGACGGCCCGCTGGTGGCCATCGAGGCGCGCGCGGATCGCGGCGAGATCGAATCCCCCACTGCCGCAACACAGATGCTGCCGCTACGCGGAATCCGCGTACTGGATCTCACGCGTGTCATCGCCGGACCGGTCGCGACCCGGGCGCTGGCCCTGCTCGGCGCGGACGTGCTGCGCGTCGATCCGCCGCAGCTCCCGGAGATCGAATGGCAATTTCTCGATACCGGCCAGGGTAAGCGCTCCACCCTACTGGATTTGCATACCGAACTACCCGTATTGCGGGAGCTTCTCGCCGAAACTGATGTATTGATCACCGGTTACCGACCGGGAGCTTTGGAACGGCTCGGTGTGGTATCGGGCGATATTCGGCCAGGAATTGTGCACGGCCGGGTTTCGGCCTGGGGCGAGCGTGGACCGTGGGGCGATCGACGCGGTTTCGACAGTATTGTGCAAGCAGCATCCGGAATATCTCTCATCGAAGGCGCACAGGACAATTCACGTGTCGCGGCCGCGGTCGGCGCACTGCCCGCCCAGGCGCTCGATCACGCCAGCGGATATCTGCTCGCCGCAGGGGTGCTCGACGCGCTCGCCGCACGAGAACAGGACGGTTTCGGACGTGACGTGCGAGTTGCGCTGGCCCGCACCGGGTCCTGGCTGCTCGCGGCGCCGGGCCGCACCCCGGGCCATCCACCGGCGCAGACGCCCGCAGCGGAGTACTCGGTGAGCCATGACGGCGTTACGACGGCGGGACCAGTGCTGATGGAATATCCCGATCATCCCTGGCCGGCTTCGCAGTACGGTACACATGCCCCGATTTGGGCAGCCCGACCGGACGGTTCGCAGTAGCTGGGAAGGGTGCACGATCGCCTGCACGCACACCCGCAAACACATCAGCGAACAATGCGAATTCCCTTCGTGCATAGCGTTTTAATATCGTTAATAGATGAGATGCTGGGACCGACATCAATAATGCCGACGCTTGTGCCGGCATGCGGATGGAGGACGTCATCGTGGACATACCAGGCCCCCTGCTGACTGCGGCAGGAGATGGCACCACTACCAAAGTTGGTCGCCGGGAATGGACCGGATTGGCGGTGTTGGCGCTGGCGTGTTTGGTGTACTCCATGGACCTCACCGTTCTGCACCTCGCCGTGCCCGAGATAAGCGAGGTACTACGACCCACCAGCTCCCAATTGCTGTGGATCATCGACGTTTACGGGTTCATGGTTGCGGGTCTGTTACTGACCATGGGCACCATCGGCGACCGCATCGGGCGGCGGCGACTACTCATGACCGGCGCGGCAGCCTTCGCCGCGGTGTCCATCATCGCCGCGTTCGCGCCGTCGGCCCCGGTGCTCATCGGTTGTCGTGCACTGCTCGGAGTCGCCGGTGCCACGCTCGCACCGTCCACACTCTCGTTGATTTTCACCATGTTTCCCGATACCCGGCAGCGGTCGCTGGCCGTCGGGGTGTGGGTGGGCTCGTACTCCGTCGGCGGTTCGATCGGGCCGCTGGCCGGCGGCCTGATGCTCGAACACTTCTGGTGGGGTTCGGTTTTCCTGCTGGCGGTACCGGTCATGGTGCTGCTGCTGATCCTCGCGCCGCGGGTGCTGCCCGAGTTCCGGGACCCGGACGCGGGCCGACTCGATCTGCTCAGCGCGCTGATGTGCACCAGCGCAGTCCTACTCGTGGTGTACGGCATGAAGGAGATCGCCCAGGACGGCCCGGTGCCCATGGCGATCGGCGCACTGGCCGCCGGTCTCACCATCGGATCGACGTTCATTCGCCGGCAACTGACCCATCCGGAGCCCATGCTGGATCTGAAACTGTTCCGGCTGAGCAGTTTCCGCATGGCACTGACCGTGAACATGGTCGCCATCTTCGCGGCGTTCGGGTACTTCCTGTTCGTGGGCCAGTACTTCCAGCTCGTGCTGGGCATGTCGCCGCTGCGCGCCGGAATCGCCACCATCCCAGCCGGTTTGGGCTTCATGATCGGCTCACAGCTCGGCCCGCGCATCGGCAAGGTGGTGCGCCCCGCGTACATGATCGGGGTCGGCATGGTCATGGCGGCAGGCGGATTGCTGCTGCTGACCAGGATCACCGAGACCGGCGGCGTGGGATTGACCATCATCGCCTCGCTGCTGGTGTCGTTCGGTTTGGCGCCGGTCTTCGGGATCACCACCGAACTCATTGTCGGCACCGCGCCGCCGGAGCAGGCCGGGGCCGCCTCCGGACTCTCCGAGACCGGAGCCGAATTCGGTGGGGCGCTGGGAATTTCCATGCTCGGCAGCCTCAGCATCGCCATCTACCGTAGTCAGTTGGGCAACACACTCCCCGCCGGATTACGTGATGCCGATGTGCACAGCGCACGCGATACCCTCGGCGCCGCCATGGAGGTCGCGAACGGACTGCCCGGCAAATTGGGTACTGCGGTGGCGGAGTCGGCCAAGCACGCGTTTCTCACCGGCATGCACTTGACCTCGGCCATTGCCGCCGTGGCCGCGCTCCTGCTGGCAGTGATCGCGGTACTGCGGCTGCGGCACATACCGCCGGGCTGATTCAGTTTCCGCAGATGGCCGCGACGGCGGTCGCCAGGTCGTCGCCGGTGAACTGCTCGACGGTGGCCGGCGCGATGAGTGACTGCATGGCCATTCCCTGAAAGAGTATGAAGAGCATCTTGGCCAGGGCGCCGGCCTGAGCTGCGGAGAGCTGCGGATGAGTCGCGCGCAACACCTCGCTGATATCGGCGTGCGCCCCGGCACTCGCCTGCTCCATGAACCCCCGCGATTCCTCATCGCGCGCGATCTGCACACCGTTCTCGAGACTCAGCAGCAGATTCTCGCGATTGCGCAGGACGACCTCGACCAGACCGTCCCAGGTGGGCGCGAGCGCGTCCATGAGCGATCGCCCCTCCCCCGCATCCTTGATGGCCGCGTCCATCTCGTCACCGATCTCGGTGCCGACACCCAAAGTGAGCGCCTCCATGACCAGGCGATCCTTGGAACCGAAGTGATAGCCGATGGCGGCCAGGCTCACTCCGGCGGCACTGGCGATATCGCGGGCGGTCACCTTCGCCAGGCCACGGTCGAGGATTGCCTGGCGAGCACCCGTCAGTAGGTCTTCTCGATTTCCCATAACCCCACCTTACCAGCGTCTTAGACATTTGTTCTAGACACCCGTGCCATAGTTCTGTTAGACATATGTCTTAGACGGACGTACTTCACCACCACGGGAGATTCCAATGAGCACTGACACCAACCTCCGCATCCTGATCGCCGGCGGCGGCATCGCGGGCAATGCCGTTGCCCTGCAGCTGGTTCGGGCCGGCATCGCCACCACGGTGGTCGAGCGGGCCACCGCTCCCCGGCCGGGCGGTCAGGCGGTCGATCTGCGCGGACCCAGTCGCGAGGTGGCCGAGCGCATGGGCCTGATGGACGGCATTCGCAAGCACCAGCTGCACGAGAAGGGCATGGTCCAGGTCGATGCCGACGGCGCCACGATCTACGAGATGCCGATGGAGATGTTCGAGGGCCACGGCGCGATCGCCGAGGTCGAGATCAGCCGCGGTGACCTCAATGGCGTGCTGCTCACCGAACTCGCCGGTGCCGCAGGCGAACTCGATTATCGCTACGGCGAGTGGATCGAGACCCTGGACCAGGACGGGACCGGTGTGACCGTCGGCTTCGCCTCCGGGCTCAGCGAGCGCTATGACCTGGTCATCGGCGCCGACGGCGTGCACTCCGGTACGCGCAAACTGGCCTTCGGCCCCGAGGAGCAGTTCACCACCTACCTGGGCGGATACATGTCCTTCTACACCATCCCGACCCCCGATGCGGCCGTACCGGATTGGATGGCCATGCACGTGGTGCCCCGCGCCTCGGTCGGCGTTCGCTCCGATGCCGATCCGGCGACTTCGAAGGCCATTCTGACTTTCCGCATCGACGCGGATCCGGCCCTGCGCCGCGATACCGAGGCGCAGCAGCAACTCGTTCGCAGCATGGTCGCCGGGACCGGGTGGTGCGAACCGGAGGTACTGGCGGGATTGGACGCCGCTACCGACTTCTACTTCGACGAATTGGTGCGCGTGGATATGCCGTCGCTGTCTGCCGGACGCATCACTCTGCTGGGCGATGCCGGGTATTGCGGGTCGCCGCTGACAGGTATGGGCACCGCCATGGCAATCGTCGGCGCCTATCTGCTCGCGGGTGAAATCGCCGCTACCCCAGGCGATATCACCGGTGCGCTGGCGCGCTACGAGGCCGCGGTCACGCCGTTCCTGGAGAAGGCCAAGACGCTGCCCGGCGGCGGCCTCAAGATGATGATCCCGACCAGCAAGGTCGGCCTGAAGGTCCTGGTGCGGGTCGGCAAGCTCATGATGTCCCGCCCGTTCCGCCCGATCATGACCAAGATGCTCGACACCACCGAGGACTATGTGCTTCCCAGCTACTGATTCGCGACGACTACGCTCGAACCGTGCGGCAGAAGATCATCATGGACAATGACACCGGCATCGATGACTCCCTCGGTCTGCTCTACCTATTGGCCTCCCCCGAGGCCGAGATCGTCGGAATCGCCTCCACCGCGGGCAATGTGCCCGCGGCCCGGGTGGCAGCCAATAATCTCGCCCTGCTCGACCTGTGCCGGGCCCCCGAGCTCGAAGTGGCGCTCGGCGCGGCGCAGCCGCTGGCGATTCCACTGCGCACCACCGAGGACACGCATGGGCCGCAGGGCGTCGGGTATGCGGAGTTGCCGGTCTCCGCGCGACGGCTATCGGACCGCTCGGCGGCGCAGCTGTGGGTCGATCTGGCCCGGCAATATCCGGGCGAGATCGTCGGGCTGTGCACCGGGCCGCTCACCAATCTCGCGCTGGCGCTGCGGATCGAGCCCGAGCTCCCCCTGCTCCTGCAGCGGTTGGTGATCATGGGCGGGGCATTCAATCATCCGGGCAACACCACCCCCACCAACGAGTGGAATGTGCACGTGGATCCGGAGGCCGCCAAGGAGGTGTTCGACGCGTTCGCGGCGGCGCCGGCGGACCGGCGGCCGATCGTGTGCGCGCTGGACATTACCGAGACCATCGAGATGCGGCCGAAGCACTTGGCGCTCTTGGCCGAACGGGCGGGTAGCGAGCCCGTGGAGACGGTCACCGAAACCGATCCGCCCGAGGCGCGGTCGGCGGCGAGCAATCCGATCGTCCGGTATCTCACCGATGCGATCCGCTTCTACTTCGACTTCCACCTGCTGTACGAAAAGGTGTACCTGGCGCATATGCACGATCCGTTCGCCGCGGCAGTGGCCTTGGATCCGCGACTGGCCGTCACCAAGCCCGCGACGGTCGATGTGGAGCTGGCCGGGACCATCACCCGGGCCACCACCGTCGCCGATTGGGACGGGATGTGGGAGCGGGAAGCCAATGCGGACATAGTCGTCGGGACCGATCCGGAGTTGTTCTTCGAACGGCTCGTCAGCCGCGTCGGAGATCTGGCACGGGCCACCTATCCCCCGCAGGAAGGACCGCAGAGCCGGTGAGCGACGTGGCCGAAGACGACTACGTCGCCGATTTCCGGACCCGGCTCGGGCTGTCCGGAATCATCGATATCCATACGCATTTCATGCCCGAGCAGGTGATGCGCAAGGTGTGGGATTACTTCGAATCCGCCGGACCGCTGATCGGGCGCACCTGGCCCATCGCCTACCGCGATGAGGAGCAGGTGCGGCTGAAGACCCTGCGCGGCTTCGGGGTTCGCGCCTTCACCTCGATGGTGTACCCGCACAAGGCCGACATGGCGGCCTGGCTCAACCAGTGGTCCGCCGAGTTCGCCGCCCGCACACCCGACTGCCTGCACACCGCAACCTTCTACCCGGACGCCGGTGCGGCCGGTTATGTGGCGGAGGCGCTCGCGGCGGGAGCGCGAATCTTCAAGGTACACATCCAGGTCGGGCAGTTCTCGCCGGTCGATCCGCTGCTCACCGAGGTGTGGGGATTGATTCAGGAAGCCGGGACTCCGGTCGTTGTGCACTGCGGATCCGGGCCCACCGCCGGCAAATTCACCGGTCCGGGACCCATTGCCGCGCTGCTGGAGCGGTTTCCGCGACTGCGGCTGATCATCGCCCATATGGGTGCGCCCGAGTACAGCGAATTCCTCGATATCGCAGCGGCGTACGACGGCGTACTGCTCGATACCACCATGAATTTCACCGACTTCTTCGAGTCCGCCGATCCGTTCCCGGTCAGCGAGCGCGGGCGGCTGCGCGAGTTCGGCGACCGGATTCTGTTCGGCAGCGACTTCCCCAATATCCCGTACTCGTACGGGCATGCGCTCGAGTCGCTGGAGCGCCTCGAACTCGGCGACGACTGGCTGCGACAGGTCTGCTACGGCAATGCCGCACGGGAGTTCGGGATCGCCTGACCCGAATGCCGCTGCGGGCGATGGCTATTCCAGTATCGCGACCTCACTCGGCAGCCGTCCTCGTGGCAGTGACGACCACCGTGGTGTACGGCATCGTGAAGCCGCCGCCCAGCGCGTCGATCGCGGTGCCGACGCCCTCGAGTATCTGCGCCAACTGCTCCGGCGGGAGCTGCGTGAGGGGCCCGTGGCTGGGCATCTGGTCGAGCCACGCGTCCCGCGTGTAGTGCTGCTCCCAATCGAAGCGCCACTGCTCCGGGTCAGTGAACCCACCTGCCACACGGATCCCGTCGGCCGCCTTCGTCAATATCGGCTCATACACCCCCAGCACCGGACCACGCTCGGGCTGGATATTGAACGGCGAGCCGGGGATGACGCGCTCGTAGACCTCCGAGAAGGCCTGCGCCACTTCGAACGGCAGCTGGAATACATGCCAGAACGGCGCCAACCTGCCGCCGGTCCGCAGCACCTGTGCCGATTTGGCCGCTCCCGCAATCGGATCGACCCAGTGCCACGCCTGTCCGGCGACGATGGCATCGAAGGTCCGCCCGGCGGGGTCCCACGCCTCGAAGGTCGCGACCTCGACGTCGATTCCGCTTCGACGTGCGAAATCGGCCATCCGCGCATCGGGTTCGACTCCCAGCGTCGTGCAGCCGGCCGCGCGGAACTGCCGGGCCGCAATGCCGGTGCCGCAACCGACATCGAGCAGGTTCGGTCCCGGGGACTCGGTGACTATCCGGTTGATCAGGGCAGCGGGGTATGCGGGCCGGGCGCGGTCGTAGCGTTCCGGGTTCGCGCCGAAGGACTCCGCGACTTGCCGGTACTGGTGCGGCGCCGTCGGGGCGGGCGGTGTGGGTTCCGGGCTTATAGTGGGCATGCGCCCACTATAAGTCGGCACATGCCCACTCGACGATGGTTCAGTCGAACAAACGCAAGGAGAGATGTCCGGTGCCGACAGGGATGGCCATACGTGACGTGCGCGCGCAATTGTTCGACGCCGCCGAGCGGGTCGTGCTCCGGGACGGGCCGAGCGCGCTGACCAGCCGTGCCGTCACCACGGAGGCGGGCTGCGCGAAAGGCGTCCTGCACCGGCACTTCGCCGACTTCGACGACTTCCTCGCCGAGCTGGTGCTGGACCGCATCACCCGAATCGATCAGCAGGCCGGGGCTTTACGCGAATCCGCCGGAACCGGAACCGTCGTCGGCAACCTCACCGAGGCGCTGACCACCGTGTTCGGATCCCTCGCCGTGGCGATCGTCAGCCTCGTCATTTTCCGGGACGAACTACGCGCGCGATTGCGGCAGCACCGGCCGACCGGCGTCCCACTGCTGGCCGAGGCGACCGCCATGATCGCCGGCTATCTCGCCGCCGAGCGGGATCTGGGTCGTGTGCGCGAGGACGCCGATATCGAATCACTCGCACCCACGCTCATCGGAGCCGGGCATCTGCTCTTCGCCGATCGCACCGCCGCCCCGCCGGAATCCGCGGCCGTCGGCGCCGTGGTGACCACCGTCATCGCCGGAGCCCTGGCGCGGTAGTCCGGCCCGAACCATCCGGATTACCCATCGAATAGAGGACTTTGGGCCATCGTCACGTGTGATTTCCGGGTCTATGTTGAGCGACAGGACCCAAAAGATTGGACGGGCCATGATCAATGTCTTTCTCGTCGACGATCACGAAATCGTGCGGCGCGGATTGATCGATCTCCTGGAAGGCGATCCCGAACTGACTGTTGTCGGAGAAGCCGGCAATGTCGCCGAAGCCCTCGCCCGCATCCCCGCACTCCGCCCCGATGTGGCGGTGCTCGATGTGCGCCTGCCCGACGGCAATGGCATTGAGCTGTGCCGCGAACTCCTGGACAAACTCGACGACCTGCGCTGCCTCATCCTGACCTCCTTCACCGATGAGCAAGCCATGATGGACGCCATCCTCGCCGGGGCCAGCGGTTATGTGGTCAAGGACATCAAGGGCATGGAATTGGCCAAGGCCATCAAGGAAGTCGGCTCGGGGCGCTCACTCCTGGACAATCGCGCGGCCGCCGCCCTCATGCAGCGCCTGCGCCGCAGCACGCAGCCCGATGGTCCCCTCGCCGGGCTCACTGATCAGGAACGAAAACTGCTCGGGCTGCTGGGAGACGGCCTGACCAACCGTCAGATCGCCGAACGAATGTTCCTCGCCGAGAAGACAGTCAAGAATTACGTCTCGCGCCTGCTCGCCAAACTGGGCATGGAACGCCGCACCCAGGCTGCCGTTCTGGCGTCGAAACTCCGCTCGGGGCAATAATCTTCGCGCCGCTGGTCAGCCGGCCTGCGCGGACTCCTGGGCGGATTGGCCCTCCGCGACGTCTTCGGGTGTGAATCGCATCAGTAGGACCACCACTCCGGCGGCGGTAGCGAGGACGGCGCAGCAGGTGAACGCCAACCCATAGCCGCTGGCCAGGGCATGCAGCTGGTCAGCGGACGGGTTCGCGAGGGTAGCGTTCGAACCGCCTTCCGACAGGATCCGGGACGAGACGATCGCACCGACGGAAACCAATCCCACTGCGCCGCCCAGATTTTGGGCCACCTGGGCGAGGGCGGTCAGCGGACCGATATCAGTGGCTTCGACCCCGGCGATGGCCGACAGCGTCAGCGGTATGACCGCGAAGCCGAAACCGAAACCGATAATGAGCACCGGGCCTGCGATTCCCGGGAAGTAGGCCGGCTGGCCGGACACGATCATGCTCGCGTACAGGCAACCCGTCAGGATGATCGCGCCCCCGGCGATAACCAGCCAGCGCGGCGCGAATTTCAGCGCGAGGCGAGCCGAGAGCGCGGCAGCAGCGCCGAGACCGAACGCGAACGGGATGACAGCCAATCCCGCCTGCAAGGGCGAATAGCGTAGTACGCCTTGCAGATACAGGGAGATGAAGACCGCGAGGCACATCATGATCGCGCCCGCCAGCACGATCGCTGCCAGTGCGGCGACCCGGCTGGGATTACGGAACAGCCCGAACGGCAGGAGCGGGTTGGCAGCTCGTCCTTCGACCCACAGAAGAACCGCGAGCGTCACGACTGCGACGACTGCCGGGATGAGGACGACCGGTCGAGACCAACCGCTCGATCCCTCGTTCATGGCGAAAACCGCCAAAGTGACGCCGACTGTGGCCAAAATCGCGCCCGATACATCCAACTCGGAGCGGGAGCCGCGCGACTCCCGCAGGCACAGAACCGCGCCGACGGTGACGAGTACACCGATCGGCACATTGATCAAGAACACCAGCCGCCACGACAATTCGGTCAGCACGCCACCGGCGATCAGCCCGGCCACCGAACCGACCCCGGTCAATGCCGCATACACCGCGAACGCTTGGCTGCGCGGCTTACCCGGTGCGTAGGTGGTGGCCACCAAAGCCATGGAGGTCGGCGCCGCGATCGCGGCGGCCACCCCCTGCAGCGCCCTGCCGATCACCAGAACAGCCGGATTCCACGCGATTCCGCACAGCAGCGAGGTGAGAGCGAAGAGCGCGACACCGACCGTGAAGACCCGCTTGCGGCCGAAAGTGTCCCCCAAACGGCCACCCAGCAGCATGAGACCGCCGAAAGTCACCACATACGCGGTAATGATCCAATTGCCGCCCGACTCCGACAGATCGAGTGCCCGCCGAATATTCGGCAGCGCAAGTGCTACCACCGTCCCATCGAGTACCACCAGCAGCTGCAACCCACCCAGCACGAAAATCGGCGCACCCCACACCCGTTCGTGCCCCACAGCGGCCGATGACTCCACAGAAACGATCACACTCGCCGACCCTACTCACTCCTCCCGGCACGGCCGACGCGCATGCACTGGCGCAGACATGCGACGAGAACAGTCCTGCACCAACGCATTCACTTCACGAGTCGCGGTTCCGATGCGGCCGCGCTTGTCCGACGCCGCGTCTCATGACCCGGATGCCGACTTGACCTCGACGAGAATCACGTTCACCTCGCCCGCCAGCAGCTCCCACGCGTGATCGAAAGCCTCTGCTTGCCAGACGACGGCACCCGGGTTCAGATCCACGATCTGTGTCGTCCCATCCGCCCAGGTCACCTTCTGCCGCCCGGAGCCGAGGTTGACCACCACCATCGGCGAGTGCGAGTGCATCGCACTTTCCCACCCGTGCGAGGCACGCGCTTGGATCACCCGAACGTGTTCGTTCTCGAACAGGACTTGGTGCGCATCGGGATCAACGATCGTGGCGTGCGGTGGCTTCTGAATTGAGGTTGTCGTCGAAGTACTCATTGCAGGCTCCTATCTGCGGGTTTGTTACGCGACCTCAGCGTGGTTCCGCTAGGACGCTCTTAAACAGTAACCATGTAGAGTTGTTAAAAACAACCCTGATTAGCAATAGGTTTGAACCCAAATCGGAGTTGCAAAAAGCAACTACCATGAGTGGTAGTTTCGGATCAGGGTGGACAAGGAGGAAGTAACCATGCCGACCAGCCGTAGCTATCGGGACTCGTGTGGGGTAGCTCGCGCCCTCGACATCGTCGGGGAGCGATGGGCGCTGCTGGTGGTCCGGGAGCTGCTTTTGACGCCGCAACGCTTCTCCGAGTTGCGGCACGCGCTGCCCAATGCCAGCTCGAACCTACTTGCCGATCGGCTTCGAGAACTCGAACATCACGGAGTGATCCGTCGCCGCAAACTGGGGTCGACAGCAGGACCGCAGGTCTACGAACTGACAGACCGAGGCCGGAAGCTGGAACCGATCGTCCTGGCGCTGGGCGATTGGGGAATCGATGCCCCCAACCCGCCGGAGCCGACCTCACTCAGCGCCACCTCGGTGCTGATCTTCCTACGAGGTGCCGCTCGTCCCGGCCCGGCGGCGCCGCCGATCGTGTGCCGCCTCGATCTCGGCGGCTCGATCTGGACGGTCGCCGTCGTCTCCGGAGAGGTTCAGGTGTACGACGGTGAACCTGCCACAGCCGACATCTCGCTTCGCACGGACCCCAAAACGCTCGGTGGCCTGCTGGCCGATCCGGCCTCGCTGGACGCTGCACTCGCCGACGGAAGCGTCGCCCTTGTGGGCGACCGTGCGGCCCTCAACCGGGTGCTATTCGGGAGTTGAGGGCCTCCGCGGGGACTCGATCAGGAGCGTTCGTCGAAGACGCGGAGGATTTCCTCGGCGGCCAGGGCCGGGGTGAGGGAGCCGTCGCGGACCTGCTTTTCCACCTGGGGACGCAGGGATTTCACGTTCGGATTGTCGGTCAGGCGGCGGAGCAGGTGGTCGTGAACCATGTTCCAGGTCCAGTCGATTTGCTGGCGGCGGCGCTTCTCGTCGAATTCGCCTGCGTCGGTGAGGACTTGGCGGTGCTCCAGGACGATGTCCCAGAACTTCTCCAGGCCGATGCCTTCGAGACCGCTCATGGTGATCACCGGTGGGTGCCACAGGGATTGGCGGGGGTGGATGAGGCGCATGGCGCCGGCCAGTTCGCGGGCGGCGGTTTTGGCTTCCATCTCGTGCTTGCCGTCGGCCTTGTTGACCGCGACCAGGTCGGCCAGTTCCAGGACGCCCTTTTTGATGCCCTGGAGTTGGTCGCCGGTGCGGGCGAGGGTGAGGAAGCAGAAGACGTCGACCATATTGGCGACGGTGACCTCGGACTGGCCGACACCGACCGTCTCCACCAGAATGGTGTCGTAGCCTGCGGCTTCGAGCAGCACGATGGTCTCGCGGGTCGCCTTCGCCACGCCGCCGAGCGTGCCGGCGGTCGGGGACGGGCGGATGAAAGCGTCGCGCTCCAAAGACAATCGCGCCATACGGGTCTTGTCGCCGAGGATGGAACCGCCGGTGCGGGTGGAGGACGGATCCACCGCCAGCACGGCCACCCGGTGACCCTCGGCGAGCAGCTTCATACCGAGCGCGTCGATGAACGTCGACTTGCCGACGCCCGGAACACCGGTGATGCCAACACGATTCGATACTGCGGCATCGGCGTCGGGCGTGACCTTCAGCAGCAATTGCTGCGCCAGCTCACGGTGGTCACCGCGCGAGGATTCGACCAGGGTGATGGCGCGGGCAAGACCCGGCCGCTCCCCCGCCCGGACCGCTGCGGCCAGCTGATCCACGTCGATGACCCGCTTGGCCGCCCGGCCGGCGGAGTTCGGTCCACTGCCGATCGAGCCTGTGCCCGAGGTGGTGCCGAGCCGAGGGTGGCCGGAACCACCCTCGACTCCGCGCGGCGCGTCGCTCATTCGCTTGCGCCGGTACCGATCTCGTGGCCCAGCGAATCGGCCAGCTTCTTGATCAGGTCGATGGCGGCGTCGGCGATGACCGTGCCCGGCGCGAAAATCGAGGCCGCGCCGGCCTGGTACAGCTCGTCGAAGTCGCCGGGCGGGATGACGCCGCCGACAACCACCATGATGTCCGGGCGGCCGACATCGGCCAGCGCCTGCTTGAGGGCGGGCACCAGTGTGAGGTGACCGGCCGCGAGCGAGGAGACGCCGACGATATGCACGTCATTGTCGGCCGCCTGCTGCGCCACCTCTTCGGGCGTCTGGAACAGCGGGCCCACATCGACATCCATGCCGAGGTCGGCGAAGGCGGTGGCAATCACCTTCTGGCCGCGGTCGTGGCCGTCCTGGCCCATCTTGCAGACCAGGATGCGGGGGCGGCGGCCCTCCGCCTCGGCGAATTCCTCGACCAGCTCGATGGCTTCGCTGATGTTCGTCACCTTGCCGGCCTCCTCGCGGTACACACCGGAGAGCGTGCGGATTTCGGCCTGATGGCGGCCGTACACCTTCTCCAAGGCGTCGGAGATCTCACCGACGGTGGCCTTGGCGCGGGCGGCGGCAATGGCCAGCGCCATCAGGTTGTTCTCCATGCCACCCTCCGAAGAGGCTGCGGCACGGGTCAAATCGGCCAGTGCACGCTCACACTCGGCGCTGTCGCGCTCGGCGCGCAGGCGCACCAGCTTCTCGTTCTGCTCGACCCGCACGCGCGAGTTCTCGACCTTGAGAACCTCGATCGCCTGGTCCTCTTCGGCCTGATACTTATTGACGCCGATCACCGCTTGCTGCCCGGTGTCGATGCGCGCCTGGGTACGGGCGGCGGCCTCTTCGATGCGCAGCTTCGGGATACCCTCCGAAATCGCCTGCGCCATACCGCCGTGCGCCTCCACCTCGGCAATGTGGGCGCGAGCCCGCTGCGCGAGCTGGTGGGTCAGCCATTCGACGTAGTACGAGCCACCCCACGGGTCGATCGGACGAGTCGTATTGGACTCCTGCTGAATCAGCAGCTGGGTATTACGGGCGATACGAGCGGAGAAGTCCGTCGGCAGCGCCAGGGCCTCATCGAGCGCGTTGGTGTGCAGCGACTGAGTGTGCCCCTGGGTGGCGGCCATGGCCTCCACACAGGTGCGCGGGACATTGTTGAACACGTCCTGCGCGGTCAGCGACCAGCCGGAGGTCTGCGAGTGTGTGCGCAGCGACAGCGATTTCGCGTTCTTCGGCTCGAACTTGGCGACCAGTTCGCTCCAGAGCAGCCGTCCCGCACGGAGTTTCGCGACCTCCATGAAGAAGTTCATGCCGATGGCCCAGAAGAACGACAGGCGCGGCGCGAACTTGTCGACCTCCATACCCGCGTCGATACCGGCCCGCAGATACTCCACACCGTCGGCGAGGGTGTACGCCAGCTCCAGGTCGGCCGTGGCTCCGGCTTCCTGAATGTGGTAGCCGGAGATGGAGATCGAGTTGAACTTCGGCATCTTCGCGGAGGTGAAGGCGAAGATGTCGGAGATGATCCGCATCGAGGGCTTGGGCGGATAGATGTAGGTATTGCGGACCATGAACTCTTTCAGAATGTCGTTCTGAATGGTTCCGGCCAGCTGCTCGGGCTTGACGCCCTGCTCTTCGGCGGCGACGACGTACAGCGCGAGAATCGGCAGCACCGCGCCGTTCATGGTCATGGACACCGAAACCTGGTCCAGCGGAATCTGATCGAAGAGTTCCCGCATATCCAGGATGGAGTCGATGGCGACACCGGCCATACCCACGTCGCCGGTGACGCGCGGGTGGTCGGAGTCGTAACCGCGGTGGGTGGCCAGGTCGAAGGCGACCGACAGGCCCTTCTGACCCGACGCCAGGTTGCGGCGGTAGAAGGCATTCGAGTCCGCGGCGGTGGAGAAGCCCGCGTACTGGCGAATGGTCCACGGCTGGTTCACGTACATGGTCGGGTACGGGCCACGCAGGAACGGGGCCAGACCCGGCACGCTGTCGAGCGGATAGCCCTCGGCGACAATGGCATCGCGGTCGGCCTTGGTGAATACCGATGCTACGTCGATGCCTTCGGGCGTCGCCCAGGTCAACTGTTCGGGCGCATAGTGATTGGCGGCCGCGGCCTCGGCCACGAAGGCGTCGACCTGTTCGGCCGCTACCACGGTGTCCGATGCACGGCTCGCCCTGATGGTCTCGGCCGCATTCGGCTCACCGAGCGGAACCTCGGCGAAATTGCCGATCAGGTGCTTGATATCGCTCATCTCTATGCTCCCAGCTTCTCCAGCAGGCCGGACAGCGCCGTCACCGCATCCATCCGCGCCGTCAGGAATCCGTCCGGACGCTGCGCGCCGGACAGGTCCGCGACCGCCTTCTCAGGTCCAGCCAGCAGAACCGTGGTCACGCCCGCTGCGCGCAGGGCGCCGGTGGCCACACCGGCCTCCGCACCGTAGCGCGAGTCGGAACCACACAGCACCGCCACGGTGACACCGGATTCGGTTGCCGCCGCGCCGATTCCGGCCAGCGGCAGCGCACCCGGGTTCACCGGTTCGATACCGCCGGAGGCCAGCACATTCGCCGTGAAGGTAATACGCACATTGTTCTCCGATACCGGGCCCAGCGGTACCAGCAGGGCCCTGGGCCGTGCGCCGTGTGCGGCCAGGTAGGCGTCGGAACGATTGCGCAGGGTCTCGAAGGCCGCGCCGTAGCGGGCGATCGGGCTGGGTTCGCGCGCCGCCTCGGACAGCGGATCCTCACCCAGGTTGGGGAATTCATTGACGCCGGTGACGGCCGTCTTGCGGTGCGCCACATCGGAATCGCGCTTGCTGCGGGTCTCGTCGATGCGCTCGGCGAGCAGGCCCGCCTGCAGTGCGGCCAGGTAACCGCCCGCGGCCTCGATCTCCTGCATGAATTCCCATGCCTTGGCGGCGATCTCAGCGGTGAGCGATTCCACGAACCAGGAACCGGCGCCCGGGTCCTGCACGTGACCCAGGTGCGACTCTTCCAGCAGCAGCAACTGGGTATTGCGGGCCATGCGCTCGGTGAACGCCGGCGACACACCGATTTCCCCGGCGGGCAGGGCATTGTCGAAGGGCAGCACGGTGACGATATCCGCGCCGCCGACACCCGCGCCGAAGGCCGCGAGGGTGGTGCGCAGCATGTTCACCCACGGGTCGCGCTGGGTCATCATGGCCGGGGAGGTAATGGCCTGCTGCGGGGCATTGCCGTAGTCCGGGGCGCCGCAGACCTGGGCCACGCGGGCCCAGAGTCGCCGGGCGGCACGGAATTTGGCGATGGTCTCGAACTGGTCGTCGGTGGCGGCGAAGCGGAAGGCCAGCTGGCCCAGCGCATCCGCGATATCGGCGCCCGCATCGGTGAGCGCGCGCAGATATTCCAGGCCCGCGGCTACGGCGGCGCCGAGCTCCTGGGCGTCGGAGGCGCCGGCATTGTGGAATGCCACGCCGCACACGGTGATTGCGCGCACGGTCTCCGGGCGCGCCACGGCCTGCTGGGCCAGCGCAATCGCGCCGTCCAGGTCGATGGCCGTGGAACCGGCGAACAGGCTGGTCAGCGGCGTCGCGCCGAGGAAGACCTGAATGGCCTTGCGGTCTGCCACGTCATAGCGATCGAGCACCGAGAACAGTTGTGCGGCAGCCTCGTTCGCAGCGGGACCGGCATCCAGGGTCAGCGGGGCCAGCTCGAACAGCAGGCCGCTGAGGGCGGCGGGCAGCTCGGCCACCGGAACGCCGCGCTCGGCGACGCCCAGCCAGACCGCGCTCACACCGTTCTCCAGCGCGTCCAGGATCTGCCGGTTCACGGTGGCGCCCTCGGAGCCCCCGAAACGCTGGCTGACATACCAGCCGCGATGCACATCGCGGGTGGCGTCACTGCCGCGCACAAACGGGAAGGCGCCCGGCAGCGGCTGCTCGGGCAGCTCGTCGCGCCGGGTATAGAGGGGGTTGACCGTCAGGCCGTCGTACGTCTTGACCGCGAGCAGCTGCTCGGGCTCGTCCGGGAGTTCAGTGGCGTCGACCCTGCGGGCCTTGGCCAATACTCCGGCAACACCCTTGCGCCAGTCGGCGTACCCGGGCACCGGCTCGGTGTCCGGGTCTGAAGCAATCGGCATAGCCCCTGTTCCTTCTTCCACTCACCGACCGAACGACCGGTTTGCACTGCATTCACACTGCTCAGAGGTTGTTTCGGTTAACGAGCATTCCTCGTCTTTCTCCTGATGCTAGCCGGACGAGGGGGATAACTGTCCACAGAGTCCCGCTACCAGCGGGTAACCTGGCGCGGTGCCAACAACCGTCCGCGGACCGCTCGAGCCAGCGTCCGGGCAGCTCAGCGAGGTTTCCGTGATGCTCGATGGAGTCCCCGAATCCTCGAGCGGTGTACCCGAAACTTCGAGCGATGTCTCCGAAATGCGTGATAACGGGAACCTCAGTGCCGTGGCGGGAATCCTGGCCCGGCTACGGCAGCCGCGAGTGCTCGCGGTGCTGATCGTGTGCGCAGTCCTGTTCGCACTGGCGGCTTTCGCGCCCCATCCCGCACCCCAGCAGATCCGCGAATGGGCCGATTCGGTCGGCCCGCTGCTGCCTGTTGTCTTCTTCCTGGCGCATGCCTTGATCTGCGTCGTGCCGTTCCCGCGCACCATATTCACCCTCAGCGCGGGCATGCTTTTCGGCCCGATACTCGGCTTGGCACTGGCCATCTCCGCGACCACGCTGAGTGCGGTGCTGGCATTGCTACTGGTTCGCGCGCTCGGGCGTGAGCGTGTCGCCGCGCGACTCACCCACCCCACCGTGCAGGCGGTAGACACGCGCCTGGCCCGGCGCGGCTGGCTCGCGGTCGGATCACTGCGATTGATCGCCTTCGCACCCTTCGCGATCGTGAATTATTGCGCCGCATTGTCATCGGTGCGCATGACGCCCTACCTGATCGCGACCGTCGTGGGCATCATCCCGGGCACCATCGGCACGGTGTGGCTGGGCGACGCCCTCACCAACCGCACCTCCCCCGCCCAGCTCATCGTGACCGTCGCCTGCCTGGCCGTGGGCATCGTCGGGCTGATCATCGATACCCGCCTCGCGGTGCCCGAGCCGGCCAACGAAGTGCAGTAGCGCTCACCGATCGAGCAGCCACCGACTGCGTCCGTTTACGTACTCGGAGCGGCGTCGGCAGCCGCGGGAACCAGTGGCCAGCGGTCGATAGTGGCAAGCGGAAGCGGTCCGCTTACCGCACCGAGCGCGAGTGCGGCTTTCCGCCAGTACGTTTCGGCGCACCGTGCGGCCGGATTCAGTTGCTTCGCGTGCGCCAGCCACCCGCTGGCCTGCCGCAGCACCGCCGTCGCCGAGCTGTTCCCGTGCGCCTCGACCAGGAAGGCGCTGAGCGCGGGCGCGGTCACCGCGACCGACCCCAGATGCTGCAGGCAGCGGGCGATGCCCACATCATCGGCGAGACCTCGCCATTCGCTCAGTGCGGTTTGCCAGTGGCGCAGTGCCCGGTGCGGCTCGCCGGCCGCCCAGCCGAGCACGCCCATCAACTCGTGCACATGCGCGAGTCCGGCCGGATCGCGTCCGCCGCCCGCCAGCGATTCGGCCAGCTCGAGCCGGTCACGGGCCGCGTCGAGCCGGCCCTGCCGGATATGCACGGTTCCCAGATTCACCAGTGCGCAGACCTCCCCGGCCACATCCTCGCGAGGCAGCAGCCACCATGCTGCCTCCAGAAGATTTGCCGCGAAGCCCAGCCGTGGTGCGGCGACCTCGAGTTCGGCCAGCGCCTGCCGATGCGCGGCCCGGGCGCGCAGACTCGTGAACAGGCTGCGGGGGCGGTATCCGCGCAGCTTTGCCCGAGGTGGGCGCCGCCGGATCCGGGCGAGTTCCTCGAGCACCGGAAAGTGGCCCACTGCTGCCATTCGCTCCATGGCGGTCGCTATATCGACATCCTCCCCGCCCCCGGTGCGCGCGTACCAGGAGTCCAGGGCATCGCTGATGGCAGCGAGGTGCGGCACCACCGCCCGCACCTGCGGGAGTTCCCGCAGCCCCGCACAGGACAGCAGCAGGCGGCGCAGTCTCGGCTCCTCGGCCCGGAACCACTGCCGGGCGGCGGACACAGTATCGGGAGCATCCAGCGCCGCGGCCCATGCGGTGGCCTGCTCGGCGTGCTGGCGCAGCGACTCGGCGAAGGCGGCCCGCCACTCCGGTTTCGTTCTCACGAGCGCGGATTCGGGTTGCCGGGGCGCGGCGACCAGCCGGTACCGGCCCGGCCCGATCGACGACAGTGCGCCCCTGCCGACCAGCGCTGCGAGTACCTCTGTCGCGGTTCGGGTTTCACCGCCGGGCGCGGTCACCGGTAGCCGGGCCTGAGCCCCGGCCGCGGCGGTCAGTACCCCGAGCAGCGCCGCGATCTCGAAGTCTCGCAGCGGCATATCGCGCAGCACCGCGGCCGTCATATCGCCGTCCAGCGCCGAATTCATCATCGGCCAGCCCGGCGCGGGCCACGGACCACCCGTTTCGGTGAGCTCCGCGGTGCCCGCCCGGCGGGCGGTGCCCACATCGGCGGTGGCCCGGAAAACCCAGACCAGACCGCCGATTACGAAGATCAGCAAGGGCATCCAGCCCAGCACTCCGGTCAGCAGCGACACCAGCCGGTTCTCTTTGAACGAGTCGAGAATGACAATCCGGCTCAGTTCGCCGAGCAGGCCGTAGGCCGCAACTACCGGAGCGCCCACGAGTCGTTGCCACACACCCGATTTCGGCCTCGCCATCAGCGCGACCTCGACTCCGCCGGACGGTGCGGGCGCCGGCGGGGAGGTCATCGCAGTGCTCCGCCGGTAAGGCCCGGCACCAGCCATCGACGCCAGAAGCCGAGCAGCAGGATCACCGGGACCACCGCCGATACCAGGGCTCGGGCCGCAAGTTGTGCGGAGTTCTCGTCGAATTGCCGGGCGTCGTCCCACAGCAGCAGCGACCACGGGCTGGCGCCGGCTCCGCTGATCGACAGTCCGATGAAGAAGTCGTTCCACACCTGGATGAACTCCAGCACCGCCACCGCGCCGAGCGCCGGGCCCGCCACCCGCAATACGCGCGTGAGGATGACACCAGGCGGCGCCAGCCCGTACAGCGCGTCGGCGGCGGGGGTGTAGGCGGGGGCGAGCAGGGCGCCCCGCAGGATGAGGAGGGAGATGGGCAACCCGGCCGCGGCGTGGGTGAGGATCAATGGCACACGGGTACCGGACAGTCCCAGACTGCTGATCCACTCATGAAGTGGTCCGAGATACATCTGCGCGGGCATGACCGTCAGAATCACCAAGGCGGGCACCACGATCAGCGCCGCCCGCGCACTGTGGACCACTGCCAGCCGGCGCGCCACCGGCACCGCCACCAGCAGCACGATAACGGTGGCGAGGGTGGCCACCCACGCGGTGGTGGCGAGCGCGCGCCACAGCGCCGCGTCATGCGTTATTCGGGTGAGCGCCGATCCCCGCAGTGCCACCACGATGAGCCCCAGGATCGGGACCGACGATGCCAGCGCCAAGAGCGCCGCCAGCATTCCCGGTAGGAAACCTATTCGCCTCCTGCCGGTTTCGCGCTCCGGGAACACCGGGGACGACCAGCTCGTCCGGTGCGCCCGGATACCGGACTGCGCCGAGACCGCGGCCAATCCGATGATCACCGCCAGCGGCAGGGCGTAGGACGCGGCCGCACCGCACGGCGCCGTACATGTCGTGGAGGTCCGCCACCAGTACACCGTCGCACTGTCGATGTGGTACTGCATCGACCGTGGCACCGCGACGAGTATGGCGTCGAACACCCGGGCTGCCGCCACCCCGACCACCAGGAAGGCGATCAACCACACCGGTTTCACCAACTGCCACAAACGCTTCCAGCGATCCAGACCGGTATCGCCGTAGAGGTTCGCAGCGCGCACCGGATCGGCCTCGACCGCATGGATGGCGGCTCGGAACAGACCGGTGAGCAGACCCAGCCAGGTCCACAGGAAGGCCGTCCCCAGCATTATCTCGAAGGCGAGCCGATAGGTGGCGACCCCACCGAGATCACGGTTCTTCGTCAGCCATTCGAAGAGCAACCGGAAAGCGAGGCCTGCGGTAAACGCCGAGATGCCGAACGGCACGATCACCGGCTGCCACCACCAGCGCAGTTTCCTTGTGTACCAGGCGATTCCGAGGGCGACCATCGCCAGTAGCACCGCGAACGCCACCCATCCGCCGGTGCGCAGATAGGCCCAGACGCCATCGGAGGGGAGCTCGACACCGATCAGCCACAGACCCGCCGCTGCAATGAGGACCACGCCGATGCCGGTCTCGACCGCGATACGGGTTGGCGGCCAATGAAATCCATGAGGTCCGCGATATCGCGCCAGCACCGGTGGCACCAGAGCGGCACACACCAGCAGCCCGCAGCCCACCGCCGAGCGAGGGCTGGTCCAGGCCGCGAGCCACACCGTGTACAGCGCGGGCGCCACCACCAGACCGACCACCAGCGCGACCGCGGGCGCCTCGGTGGCGATAGCGATCCAGAGCCGCGGATGCCGCCCCGGAATCAGCGGTCCGGAGAGCCTGCGGGTGCTCAGCTCCAGTTCGAGGCCGTTGGAGTGCAACGAATCCATGCGCGCCTCACTTACTCCGCTGGTGTTGCAGGTCGTCGACGGCATCAACCGCGTGTCGTACGGCTTCCTCGGTCTTACCGCTGTCGAGGTCGGTCAGGAATTCGGTGATCGTCCGCAGGAGTCGATCGCTGGCGGCCGCCGTATCGATCCGGTCACCCAGATCGAAGGCGGTCCAATTGCCGAAACGGGCGGCGGCCGGGGCGATTTGCGGCGAGTAGACCGCCGGAGTCTGCCGGTTCGGGGAGAGGAATCCGTGATAGCCGGTGATCCACGGCAGCGCCGCGGCACGCTGGGCGAGCAGTGACACCAGCTGTACGGCACTGTCTTTCGCCGCACGCGTGAGCACCATGACATCACCACCGGCGATCGCCGGAGTACCGCCCGCCCCACCGGGAAACGGCGCCACTCCGACAGCGGCGTCGACGCGGTCGTCATCATTGCCGAAGCAACTGCGCACGATCGGTTCAGCGAAGTCGGGCGCGACCACCATGGCCGCCGAACGCTGCTCGAAGACTTGCCGAACGGCGTCGGGAAACTGCCGGGTGAGGCATTCGCCGATACCGCCGGGAAAGGCGTAGCTGTGCCGCCATACCGCGGCCAGGTCCCCCAGCGCCCTGCTCATCTCCGCACGGTTGCGGTCACGGTCCTGCTGCCACCGAGCCGGATCCGCAACGCTCGCATAGGTATCCGGGTATCCGGCCCACAGGACGTTCTCGAAGAAGTCGTTGAGCACCCAGCCGTCCGCCGCGCCCAGGGCCAGCAGGCGGCGCGAGCCCCCGCCTGCCATCCCATCCATTCGTGCGGGCCATTCCGAAAGGGGCCAGATCTGCCCGCCGGGCGCGGGGCTATCGCCCAGCGTCCGCTTGTCGTACCAGATGAGAGACTTGTACGTTCCTTTGAACGGCACTCCGTACAACTGACTTCCGGGACCTGCGTGCAATAGCGACCACCAACCGGCGGCGTATCGCGGATCATTCTCATCGGTCCACATCGAACCGGCGGCCGCTCCCTCGATGGGCCGCAGCAGCTTGTCCTCGGCGAGCCCGCGCACCTGCCCCGCATGCTGGAACATGACGATATCCGGCGCCGAACGGCCCGCACCGAAGGCGGTGCTCACATCATCGCCGAGCGGTATCACTTCGGTGCGGGGGCCGAAAGACAGTCCGGCGAGCACTGTTTGGAACGCTTCGAGCTCGGACCCGCCCCAGGGGACTGCGATTCGCACCGCATCGGAGTGCGCGCCGAAAACATCCGGCGCGCAGGCCGCCGTCAATGGTAGTAGCGCGCCCGCCCGCAATACTGCTCTCCGGGTCGCCATATAACCCCCTACCGATCCGGCCGTAACTCGATCTCGGGAATCAGCGAGCCCACTCTACCGCCGACGTCCGTATCCGATCTCGTGATTCGAATCAGGCACGGGCACAGTCGAGCTCGGGACGGAACGACTCACATTCTCAAAATTGAAGAGTGACCTGCCGATTCATCCTTTGGCCCCAGCACTCGATCGAGCAGGTGGTCGACGAGCTCGACTGCTGACTTCGCGGTGCCGTATCCCTGGAGCATTCCTTGGGCGAGGCCGCCGATTGCCATGGCGATGAGCTCGGCGTCGAGGTCGGCGTTGATCAGATGGGGAGAGGTGGCGGGGAGCTGAGCTCGCCGAAGTTGGTCCGCGACGATCGTGACCAATGCGCGTGGGGCAGCGAAGGTTTCCTCGGCGGTGATGCCCTGGCCGGTGATTGCCGCGGTACCGAAGGCGCCGAGCACGATGGCTTCCTCCCGCCGCTGGTAGTCCAGGGGCAGGAGTTCGGTCAGCACCGCACGGATCGCTTCGCGGGGATCGGCGTCCTCTCCCAGCGCGTTCCACCGCTGCATGAATCGGACGCCGGCATCCGCCATCACCGATCGATGGGTCGCCAGCAGGAACTCACTCTTGGTTCCGAAGTAGTACTGCACCAGGCGGACCGAAATCCCGGCCTCGGCCGCGACCGTTTGAAACGTCACGGCTTCCAGACCGCCCCCGACGATGACTCGCCGCACAGCGCCGGTGATCTCCCGGCGCCGCACTTCATGGTCGACCAATCGTGGCACGCGACCCACCATCTCCTGTTTGCCGAACTCCGTCGGCCTAGATGGTACGCACATACCGCTTACGTGATACGTTCATACCGCGTAGATGATACGTCTATACCGCAAAAACTGATGATGGGGAGGCTCATGCCGAAGATCGGGCGATTCACCAGTGACGAAGCGAAGGCGACCTTCTTGCGCGCCTACGACGCGATGGCCGCGAAATGGCCGGTGCCATCGACCTATATCGACGTCGAAACGTCTTTCGGCACAACACGAGTGCGCAAATCCGGAAACGGTGAGGGTGTGCCGGTCGTGCTGCTACCGGGCATCGGGGGCAATGGTCTCGTGTGGTTCCGGTTCATCGAGGATCTGGCGCGCGAGCGCGTTGTGTACACGCCGGACGTCATCGGGTGGGCGGGGCGCTGCGTGCAGACTGCTCCCCTGCACGACACCGAAGATATCGCGAAGTGGATGAACGAGACCCTCGACGGACTCGGCGAGGATCGCGTCCATCTGGCCGGAAACTCCTTGGGCGCGTGGCTGGCCGGTGCCATCGCGGTGCACCACTCCGAACGTCTGGCAAGTCTGACCATGTTCGAGCCGAGCGCTTCAACCTTCGCCAAGGTGCGCCTGAGTTTGCTGTTCAAGTTCATCGTGCAGGGCATACGGCCGACTCCCGAGCGGATGCGAAAGTTCAACCGGTGGCTGATGCCCGGTTTCGAGCTCACCGATGAGGAGTTCGGAATCGTCATGGCAACGTTGAAGTTCCGCATGGCGATGCCGTGGGACCGCCCATTCACCGACGAACAACTGGCCGCCATCACCGCACCGAGCCTGATCTTCTTCGGCGCCGACACAGTCGTCAGCGATCCCGAACTCGGTGCGGCACGCGCCCGCAACCACATCCCGTGTGCCGACGTCGAAATCTATCCAGGCATCGGGCATGATCTGCTCTGGGCAAATCCGGAACAGGTGATCCCCCGCTTCCTGGACTTCGTCGGCAGTCACGATCGAGTCCGGGCCTGAGGTTTCAGCGCACCTCGAGGAGTGAGCAGAGCACCTCGGACATGAGGTCGCGCGGTACTACGCCCGGGTCGACGATCTCCTCGAGGGCGAGTCCGTTGGACAGGCCCATGACGAGGAAGACCAGGTTCTCGGCCGAGACCGGCAGTTCCAGGCCCAGTGCCGCCGCGCGCTGTTCCACTTCGGCGACCATGGCCGACCGGACCACCCGGCGATGCTCGACGTATTGGACCCGCACGGTCTCGTCGCGCACGGCGCGCTGCCAGAACTCCAGAAACAGCAGTTGCCAGTCGCGGTTGGCGACGGTCGCCTCGGTGAGTTGGGCACCGAGGTCGGCCAGTTCGGCGGGCGTGGGAGCGGTACTGCCGATAATCCGCAGGGCCAGTTCGGAGCGCTGCGCGATCTGGGCGTCCATGAGTGCGAAGAACAGCGCGTCCTTATTGGCGAAATTCGAGTACACCGCGCCCTTGGTGAAGCCCGCCGCCTCCGCGATCTGGTCCAGCCGCGCACCGGCGAATCCATTGTCCGCGAACACCTTTGCCGCTGCGCGCAGAATACGTTCCTGCACCTCGTCACGGCTCGGACGGCGGGAGCGCGCAGGTAGCGAGTCGGCTTCGGACATAGCCACACCATACGAGGCCGGTGCAGCTGTTGACCTGACGACCCACCGGTTGGATACTCGAGAGTATTCAATACCCGCGAGTATGGAGCGTGTGATGGTCGGCTACGACGTGGTGATCCGGGGCGGATCGGTCTACGACGGCACGGGGAAGGCCCCGATCGTCGCGGATGTGGCGGTGCGCGACGGCCGGGTCGTGGCTGTCGAACCCGGCCTGCCGGAGGGACGCCGCACCATCGACGCCACCGGCAAATGGGTCATCCCGGGCATGATCGATGTGCACACCCACTACGACGCCGAGGTGCTCACCGGTCCGGGGCTGGGTGAATCGGCCAGGCACGGTGTGACATCGGTGATCTTCGGCAATTGCTCGCTCTCGACCGTCTACGCCGAGGCGCAGGACTGCGCCGATATGTTCGCCCGCGTCGAGGCGCTGCCCTGGGATGTGGTCAACGAGGCGGTCAAGGAACACAAGACGTGGGTCGATCCCAAGTCCTATGTGGAGGCCATCGGCAATCGCCCGCTCGGCGTGAATGTGGCGGCATTCCTGGGACATTCGGATATCCGCGTGGCCGTCATGGGCCTGGGACGAGCCGTGGACGCGAACGAACGGCCCACCGCGGCCGAACTGGATCGGATGGCGGACATGCTCTCCGAGGCGCTCGATGCCGGATTTGTCGGACTGTCCACCATTCGCAGCTCCTTCTCCAAACTCGAGGGCACCCGCTTTCCTGCCCGCCAACTGCCCTCGACCTATGCCACCTGGGCGGAGTACGCGCGGCTGAATTCGGTACTGCGCCAACGTGGCCGGGTCCATCAGAGCACGCCCAATCTCACCTCACGACTGGAGATGGCACGCTACTTCGCACAGAGTGTAGGACGCCTGTTCGGTCGCCGACCGCTCAAGACCTCCCTGCTGTCGGCCGCCGATATCAAGGCCGATCGCACGGTGGCCCGCGCCGCGGTGGGCGCGGCCTGGGCGACCAATCGACTCGGCGGGGCCGATTTTCGCTGGCAGCATCTGCCGGTGCCGTTCGAGGTGTACGCCGACGGCATCGATCTTGTCATCTTCGAGGAATTCGGTTCCGGCGCAGCGGCATTGAATATCCGCCAGGTGCTCGAGCGCGGCGAATTGCTGAAGGACGAGGGCTACCGCCGCCAATTCCGCAAGGACCTGTCCAAACGATTCGGCCCCCGTGTGTGGCATCGTGATCTCGGTGACGCAGAGATCGTGGCCTGCCCCGATGCCACGGTCATCGGCAAATCGTTCGCCGCGGTGGCCGCCGAGCGCGGTATCACCGCACCGGATGCGCTGCTGGATCTCACCGTCGAACACGGTTCGGCGCTGCGCTGGCGCACCACCATCGCCAATGATCGCGATGATGTCCTGGATCGGCTGCAGACCTCACCCATGGTCCAGATCGGTTTCGCGGATTCCGGTGCGCACCTTCGCAATATGGCCTTCTACAACGCGGGCCTGCGCATGCTCGAGAGGGTGAAGCAGCGCGGCTTCATGCCTCTGGAACAGGCGGTGCACCGGCTCACCGGCGAACTGGCCGACTGGTACGGACTCGATGCCGGGAAGTTGGCCGTGGGCGGCCGCGCCGATATCGCGGTCATCGATCCGGCGGGCTTCGACGGGACCAGCGCCGCCTACGCCGAGGCGGAGCTGTCCGGCAGCGGCGTCTCCCGCATGGTCAATCGCAATGACGCGGCGGTCGCGGCCACCGTGGTCGGCGGGCACGTGGTCTACGAATACGGCACGTTCGCACCGGGATTCGGCACCACCCTGCACGCGGGCACCTTCCTCACCGCCTGACCGGCACGGCGTCACCGATCGGTCCGTCGCGACCGATCGGTGACGACTCCCCTCCGTCAGGGCATGCCGATGGTGTAATCGCCGCCGGAAGTCGCTCCGAACCAGCGGGTGTCGGCTTCGCTGCCAGTGCTGCTACTGCCGCCACCGCTGCCACTGCCGGGACCGCCACGGCGGTATTCGCGGAGGTACTCGGCATGCCAGCGCGGCCAATCGAGGTAGGTCTCGCCGGCTGTTCGGCGATATCGCCGGTACTGGCCGCGTGCCGTGCGGAACGATCCTCGGGACTGGCGGGCAGCGCGGCGAGCCGCCGTGCGCGCGATTTTCAGCCGAACAACGGAAAGTTCGATCGACGGGTCGGCGAAGATGCCTGTGAGTTTTCGCATCTGCCGTTTCCTCTCGTAGTTATTCGCACCCGAGGTAAACCACCGGTCCTCAAACCTCCTCGCGCATAACCACAATTCTCGCCGCCCGGCCGACTCGCGGCCAGACACCGATTCCTCGGGCTCCCCTAAATGAAACGACGCCGACCAGGAGCTGAGGGCGGCGAAGGCCGAGACGGGCCCGCCGTCAGTTCCTGGTCGGTGATGCTTGAAAACGGGGGCTCAGCAGTGAGCGCTCTTCCACTGCGTGAGTTTGTCCAGGAAGACACCCGTGACGGGCTCGTTGATCTGGTCGGCTCCGCGGTGTTGCAGGTGGCCGACGATCACGGCTTCGGTTTGCGCGACGGTGGCGATGATTTCGGGGGGTGCGCTGACTCGGAATTTGCTGAGGCGCTGGATTGCGGCTGCCGAGTCGGCGGGTTCCTTGCCCTGCTGCAGGTCGTGGGCGAGGTCGATCTCGTACTGGATCTCGGTGCAGGCATCGCCGCTCGAGTTCTGCTGTGCGGCAGCCGATGTTTGCGCTGCGGTGCTGGTGGAGGCCGCGCCGGTGTTCGTCGCGGTGGTCGCGGCGGGTGTCTTGTCGGAGCTGCAGGCGCTGAGCGTGACTGCGGCGAGCACGGCGATGCACGCGATACCGGTGCGGAACAAGGTGTCTCCCAGGGTGTTTCGGAAAGGCTCGGAACTGGAACCGACTGGCGGTGCACCGGCACCTCGGGTGAGGGCCAACTGTGCGCACGGGTCACTCTGCATTTCGGGGCTTACAAATTGCTTAAAGCGTTCCTTGTGGAGGCGATTTCCGCACCTCGAGGCTGTTTCTCGAGAGGAAACGGAGGGTTCTCGACCAGCCTGGCCGGGGTGCGCCAGATGGCCTGGACATGAAATCCAGTCGCTGGTCGGCCCTGCTCGCGATCCGGAAATTAGGGTTGTGCGCACGAGGATTCGGCAGTGGCGGCGGGCATATCTGGCCGCTGAGTACGCGGCATTGTTCTTCGGGGGAACGACCGCTTACAACGCGGTGCTGCGCGGTCGACCGCCGATTCCCGCGCTGTTGGTGCTGGGGACCGCTGCCACCGTCTATCTGCGGCGCTCGCGCGGTTTCGACCGAGACTCGCTGTGGCGGTCCGAGGCATTTCGCGGCCAGGCGCGGCCGATGGCGGTGACGGCCGGGTCGAGCGCGCTGGCGCTCACGGCGGCTACCGCGCTGCTGCGGCGCGGGGATCTGTTCGATCTACCTCGGCGGAACCCATTGCTGTGGCTGGCGGTAATGGTGCTGTACCCGGCGCTGAGCGTGTATCCGCAGGAGCTTATTTTCCGGTCGTTCCTGTTCCATCGGTATGCGCCGGTATTCGGTGACGGCGCCGGTATGGTCGCCGCCAGCGCCGCGGCTTTCGGCTACGTGCACATCATCTTCGGCAGCTGGTTCTCGGTGGCCGCGAGCGGTGTCGGGGGCTGGATCTTCGCGACTCGGTACCTGCGTACGCAGTCGCTGTTCACCGCCTCGGTCGAGCATTCGGTGTACGGAATACTCGTGTTCTCCATAGGTTTGGGTCGGCATTTCTATCACGGCGCGGCGCCGGCGCCGCGTATCCAGTTGGGCGCCAACCGAACCGCCTGACTGACATATTGCCAGTTCACAGTCCCGACACCTAGGTGTCGGTGCGGTCTGGTAGTCATGGGTTCATGACGACTCTGGGTGCCGTATTCCGTCCGTCGAATCCGCCGGAGCGGTTGCGGGAGGTGGTGCGGGTAGCGGAGGGGGCGGGACTCGACGAATTGTGGTTGTGGGAGGACTGTTTTCAGGAGGGTGGCATCTCCAGCGCCACGGCCGCACTGGCGTGGAGCGAGCGGCTGCGGGTCGGGGTCGGGGTGCTGCCGGCGCCGCTGCGGAATGTCGCGATTACCGCCATGGAGATCGCGACGCTGGAGCGCATGTTCGATGGGCGGGCGATCTGGGGCGTCGGTCACGGAGTGCAGGACTGGATGGGACAGGTCGGGGCGCGGGTCGCCTCGCCGGTGACCCTGCTGCGTGAATATCTCGATGCGCTGGGGGGATTGCTCGCAGGTGAGCGAATCACCGTGAAGGGCAGGTATATCCAGCTCGACGACGTCGCCCTGGACTGGCCGCCCGCCACCGCACCGGCGGTGCTGGCCGCGGCGGGCGGGCCGCGCACGCTGCACCTGGTCGGTGCGGCTGCCGACGGCGTCATCCTGGACAGTTCCAAATCCGCGGACGGCATTCGTGCGGCCGTCGACATCATTCGCGCGGCGCGGCCGGAAGATACTGCGCTCCAGCCGTATCCGGTGGTCGCCTACCTCCTGACCGCCACCGGCCCGGGCGCTTCCGACCGGGTCGCCGCGGAGTTACGCGGCAAGGACCGCGACACGATCCCGGACGTCGGCGTCACCGGCGATGCCCGGGCGATCGCCGACACCGTCATCCGCTGGGCCGAAGCCGGGGCCACCAGTGTGGTGCTACAGCCCACCGCCGATGAGCCCGATCCTGCCGCCTTCGTCCGATTTGTTGCAGAACAGGTCCGGCCCTTGGTTCCGTGACCGATCAGCTTTCCGACTGTATTGCCGCCAGGGTTGCGGTGATGCGGTCGGAATCCGCGGATGTCCAGCCCGGCGGGGCGGCGACCGCCGCCCATGCGTAGGGCATCAGGTCTTCGTAGTTGTGCCCGTGCCCGGACGGCGGTGACTGGGCGCGCACCAGATCGGCGCTGACCTGCCAGAAGGTGACGATCGGGTACCAGCTCATTGCCGATGTTCGATCCCGTCCCGGGGCTTCGGTCAGCCAGTCCGGACGCGTGAACAGCAGGTCGGTATTCCACCAGACGACGGGATCGGAGGCGTGCTGCAGATACAGCACGCGCGGTTCGGGCCACGCGTCGCGCGGTGCCGAATGCTGTTCCGGCAACGGCAGATCCTGCTTTCCGGCGGCGAACCTGACAATCAGTCCGCCGGCGTAGGTGGGAAGTACCTCGGGAGTGCCGGGATCTCGCCGATCCTCGATCGCGCCCCACAGGTGATTGGAATTCGGCGGTCCGACGAACAGGGCGCCGTCCACGGATCGACGGAGATCGGCCAGGCTCCCGAAGGCGCTCTCGGCCGACTGCGAGCCGAGGCTCTCGCCGTACACGATGAGACGGGGGCGATGCCCCTCCGGCAACTGCGCCCAGCGCTGGTGAATGCCGTCGATGAGCGCGGCCCCCGCACTCGCCGCCGCGGAACGGTCCACCAGAAAGGAGATCCAGCTGGGCAGGAAGGAGTACTGCATCGCCGCGATGGCGGAGTCGCCGTTGTACATCAACTCCAGCGATTGGGCCGCGACCGGGTTCACCCAGCCGGTGCCGGTGGTGCCCGCCACGACCAGGATCTTGCGGTCCCACGCGCCGGTGCGGTCGAGTTCGCCGACGATCATCCGCACCCGTGCCGCGGTGTCGGCGGCCGATCCGAGCCCGGCGTACACCCGGATCGGTTCTCGCGCGGGGACACCGCTGATCGCCGCGAGGCGCTCGGATCCGAGTCCGCCGGCAACAAACGTCCGGCCCTGCAGTCCCAGGGTGTCCCAGTGCGCCGCCGAGACCGGGCTGCCCGATCGTTCAGCCGAGATCGGTTGCACGACACCGTGTTCCGTACCATTGTTCTGCCCGGCGAACACCGAGTGCGCGGCGTCGGAACTTCCCGCCAGCAGCACCTTGTCCACGAACAGCACCACCGCCACGGCGACCGTGATCGGCGCGATCACATGCGCTACCGGCAGGGAGACGTGCAGCCGGGCCGACAGCAGGCCCGCGAACGCGCGAGCCGCGCGCCTGAGCCCCCGGGCGATCGCCAGCACCATCAGAAAAATGCCAACGATGATCAGACCTGTGCGCAAGTAGGCAACTCCGGCCGACTGCGACATCCCCATCAGCGCATCAACATCGCGTTGCCCGCTCGCCGCCACCAGCAGTGTGCTCATGACGGTGAAGATCGCGAGCAGTGCGATGAGGATCTCCAGCACCAGTTCGACCCGGCGTTCGAAACGCCACCACGAGAATCGCGGCGCCACCCACCGGCGCATCGGGAATGCGAGCAGCAGTCCCACCCCGTAGCCGGTCACGCTGGTGAATCCGCTGACAATGCCTTGAAAGACCCAGTCCCGGGGCAGCAGCGACGGGCTCAGACTCCACGCGAAGAAGAACAGCGCGAACACCAGGCCCACAAGATCCAGCCCGAGAATCGTGATGGGCCGGGGCGGTGGCGCCCCCTCCTCCGGTGCGCGGAAACCCTGCCGCACGCTGTTCACCCTGGCGCGCACAGCTTCTCGACCTGATCGGACAACCCGGGCTCGCACGGGATCGATGTGCGAGCGCCAGGTGTCCATGCGCCTACTTTCTCATTCCCGGCGAAAGGTCACCGCCGCGGCCTGAGGGGGTAGCCCCGCATTCACTTCGACGCGGGGGCGCTGGTCAGTTCTGGGGGCCGCGGGTGATGGTGTCACAGCCGGATACCTGCGCGCCGGCGCCGGGACCCGCATCATTTTCGGCATCCTGTTCGGCCTCGTCCGAGGTCGAACCCTGCGCCCAACCCCAGTGACCGTCCGAGGTCACCGCCGCTGCGCCACAGCGCAGATTGTCGGACCTGTCGGAGTCCCAGTCGAGTTTCCAGTCGCAGTCGGTGAAGCCGCATTTCGAGTTCGCGGCGTCATCGGCTTCCTGCTGGCTGGGGTAACCGGTGACGATCGCGTAGGCGCGCCCGTGATTACCGATGGAGATCGCGCCCCAGGTGCCCCCCGAATCCGCCTGCGCGGGCGCCGCGAACAGCGCGGACAGTCCGATAGCCAGGACCGCGGTGGTGAGCAGTTTCGACCCACGGGTCGATTTCGAAAAAAGCATTCCAGCCTCCCCTTCTGGTGTGGCACCTCAGGACTCGGGGTGCCGAACGTTGGAGAGCATAACCGCCGGGTCCGACAATCCGTTCACCGTCGGCACCGCCGGATCTGCTTGCGACAGTGCGCTATTCGCCTGCGATGGACCTTCGTGGCCGCTGCGAACTCCGAGCAGCGGGCCACGAGCGGCAGATTGAAATCACGGTGATCGTGGACCTGTCCTGCGCGTCTTCCGCAGGAAAGGATCGAACCGGACGGTCTCGGCCCGGGTCCGATCGCGGGTACGGGCATCCAGACAGCGAATTCGACGGAGGACGGCATGATCAGCATCGGGGCGACCCGAATCGGCGCGCGCGCAGTCGAAGCGGGGCGAGTGCGAAGCACCGGCGGGTGGGCTCGGTTGCGTGGGATCTCGGTGCGACTGCTGTCACTGGTCGGGCTGCTCCTGCTCTGGTGGGCGATCAGCGCGGCGAAAGTGGTTGATCAGCAGTTCCTTCCGACGCCGGCGGCGGTATGGCGGGCCTTTGTGCGCGCCGACAGTTGGCACGAACTGGCGCCGGGTGTGCCGCGCCAGGTGCGCGGAGAGCAGAACTACTTCCTCTGGGAGCATCTGGTCGCGAGCCTGCAGCGCATCGGCCTCGGGGCGGGAGCCGCGGTCATCCTGGGTCCGCTGGTCGGATTCGGCTTGGGTACGTCGCGGACGATCCGGGTCATCGTCGAGCCGTATCTGAACTTCCTGCGCGCACTGCCGCCGCTCGGCTATATCGGACTGCTCATCGTATGGTTCGGCATCGGCGACACCTCGAAGATCTGGCTGCTGTTCCTCGCGGCATTCCCGCCTGTAGTAATCGCGACTATCACAGGCGTGCAAGGTGTTTCGGCCGACCGCATCAATGCGGCCCGTTCCCTGGGAGCGAACCGCAGACAGGTGATCACCCGAGTTCTCCTGCCCGCCACGCTCCCCGAGGTCATCACCGGCATACGCGTGGCAGTCGGCTTCGCCTGGACCACAGTCGTCGCCGCCGAACTCGACAATGGCATCCCCGGCATCGGCGGACTCGCCTACCTGGCCGGTCAGCGCCTCGATACCGCACTGACCATGGCCTGCATCATCGTTATCGGACTCACCGCGCTCGCTCTGGACGCGGCGATCAAGTGGATCGGCGAGATCGCCGTTCCGTGGAAAGGCAAGGCGTGAAACGCAAGCTCGTCGCATTGGCACTGGCCGGAGTTCTCGCGGCAGCACTGTCCGGATGTGTGTCGTCGGGGCGCAGCGACCAGTCCCGCGCCGAAGGCGATAAGGTCGCCTGCCCGGTGACTGTCGACGACTCCTTCACCGGCACAGTACGTTTGGGCTACCAGGACATCCCGAATGGCGCGCTGGTGGTGAAGGATGCGGGGCTGCTGGAGACCTGCCTTCCCAAGGCCAAGATCGTCTGGAGCAAATTCGCTTCCGGTGCGACGGTTATTCAGGCGTTCGGATCCAATTCCCTCGATCTCGGACTGCTCGGGAGTGCTGCTGCGGCGCGGGCGATTTCGGCGCCGCTGAATATCGATATGAAGGTGGTGTGGGTCCACGATGTGATCGGGTCGGCCGAATCGCTGGTGGCGAAGGATCCGGCGATTACCTCGGTCGCGGGGCTGCGCGGGAAGAAGATCGCGGTGCCGTTCGCCAGTACTTCGCACTACAGCTTGCTCGCGGCACTGCAGGCGGCCGGGATCGAGCGGGACGTGACGCTCGTCAATCTCACGCCCGATGCGATTCCCGCTGCGTGGCGGGACAGCAGTATCGATGCGGCGTTCATCTGGGAGCCCACCCTGACAGAGCTGCTGAAGAATGGGCATACGGTGACCACCGCCGCCGATACCGCCAAGGCAGGTAAGCCCACCTACGATCTGGAGGGCGCGCGCTCCGACTTCGTCGCCGCCAACCCGAAGTTCCTTGCCGTGTGGACCGCCGCGCAGAACTGGGCGGTGCAGCAGCTGTCGAGTGATCCGCAGGGCGCCGCCACGCATATCGCCGCGCAGCTGGGCATTCCGGTGGATGCGGTGCGCAAGCAGGTCACCGGTTACGGCTTCCTCGATGCCGCGACGCAGGCCGGGGCGCCGTATCTCGGCAAGCAGCTCGGTACGGATCTGCAGACGTCTGCGCAATTCCTGTTGAGCCAGGGCGAGATTCAGGGCCTGGCCGCACCGGAGAAGTACGCGGGGGCCGTTTATGCCGATGCCGCAAAGACAGTGAGCGCCAAGTGAGTTCGGCCGTTGCGCAGCGCGACCAGGTCGTGCTGCGCGAAGTGTCGAAGACCTACGAGACCGCTACCGGTGACACGGTGGCGCTCTCCCCCACCGATCTGACCATCGAACCGGGCGAGTTCGTCAGCATTGTCGGACCGTCCGGATGCGGAAAGACCACCCTGCTGCAGTTGCTCGGCGGCTTCCTGACACCGACCACCGGTGAGCTCCTGGTCGGTGCGGACGTCATCGACGGTCCGAGCGCGGAGCGCGGTGTGGTGTTCCAGGCCCCCACGCTGTACCCCTGGCTGTCGGTCCGCGGCAATATCGAGTTCGGGCCGAAGGTCCGCGGGGTCGACAAGAAGACCCGGCGAGCCGAGTCCGATCGGCTGCTGCAGCTGGTCGGACTGGGCGATGTGGGCGCCAAGCGCCCCTACGAGCTCTCCGGCGGCATGCAGCAGCGGGCACAGATCGCCCGGGTACTGATCAACGATCCGCGCATCATCCTCATGGACGAGCCGTTCGGCGCCCTCGACCAGCTCACCAGGGAGCGGTTGCAGGTGGAGCTGCTGCGATTGTGGCGGCAGGCGGGCAAAACCATCGTGTTCGTCACGCACTCGGTGGAGGAGGCGGTGTTCCTGTCCACCCGTGTGCTGGTCATGAGCGCGCGGCCGGGCCGCGTCATCGTGGATCGGCACATCGAGCTGCCCGGCGATACCGCGTCCGGGGACGGGGCCGTGCGCAACCTGGCGGTCACCGCGACACCGGAGTTCCAGGCACTGAAATCCGAACTGGCACAGGCGATCTACGACGCCCACCGCTAGCCGTGAACAGACCGATGGCCCCGGATCGCGACACTGCGATCCGGGGCCATCGTCATGCTGAGGTGCCGGTCACCCGGCGACGGCGATACCTTTACAGGTAGGCGCCGCAGTGCGGCCACGCGCCGCGGCCCTGGCCGGCGAGCACGTTCTCCGCAACGCGGATCTGCTCCTCACGGCTGGCGTTGGCAGCGCTGCCCTGGCCGCCGTAGGCGTTCCAGGTGCTCTGGGTGAACTGCAGGCCGCCGTAGAAGCCGTTACCGGTGTTGGCGCCCCAGTTGCCGCTGCTCTCGCAGTTGGCGACGGCGTCCCAGTCGCCGGAGGCGGCGGAGGCGGTCGCGGTGGTCAGCGCCAGCGGGACGGCGGCGAACAGGCCGGCGGCCGCGGTGGCGACGATCATACGGGTGCTGAACTTCCGGTTGCGAGTCATAGATTGATTCCCTGGCCTGCGCCCCTCCGGCCCGCGCTACCAGTTGCGGGTCCCCGTCCCCAGGGATGTCGGTGTCGCTTCGAACCGCGGGACGGGGTTGCCGGTGTTCGGCGGTTCGAGTTCGAGCTCGGCATTGATCCGAGCCGTGAACGACGGTAACGGAACAATCACGACTAATCACGGGGTGATCACGGTCGGTTGACAAATTGGATTCGACCACACTCGCAGACTTTCCCCAGATCGCATCGGGAGACTACCGAATTACATTTATCGAATTCACCCCCGAATATGTGACGGACGCCACTGGAAAATGGTGATCCGGATCGCGTAATACGACGCGAAATCAAACGATGAGTGCGTTACGGAGACCAGAAACAAACCGATCAGTTTTACGCGCGGACCCCCGCTCCGACCGGCTCGGATCGCAGTGCGCGGAACCATTGCCCCCGGTCAGAGCAGTGGCGATAGTTCCGGGGACACTGTTTCGGCCCCTGCAGGAGGCACCATGAGCCCCGATGAACCCCGCTCCGGCGCCCGCGCCGTCGATCGTGCGATCCAGGTGCTCAACTGCTTCGAGGGCGACGATCCGGAGCTCTCGGTCAGCGAGCTCGCCCACCTCGCTGACCTGCCCGTCAGCACCGTGCACCGGCTCGCACAGGCACTGGTCCGCGGCCGGCTGCTCGATCAGAACCCCGCGAACGACCGCTACCGCATCGGTCACGGACTGGCATCGCTGGCCCGGCCCGCGCTGGCCCGGCTGGGCCTGGAGTCGGCCGCACCACACCTCTACGCGCTGGCCGCGGGCATCCGCATCACGGTGAGCGTGAGCGTGGCCGAGGACCGCGATGCGGTCACGGTGTTCCAGGCCAGGCCACCGGTGTACTTCTGCCCCAACCAGGTACCTCGGGCCAGACAGCCACTGCGCGCCAGCGCGGTGGGGCACGCCCTGCTGGCCTTCTCCCCGATCAGCACGATCGCCGAGGAGCATGCCGAGCGGCGCAGCTCACAGGTGGTCCGGACGGGCGGGCTGCACACCGACCTCGATCGTGTCCGCCGCACCGGCTTCGCCAGCGAACTCGTGCCGACCGACGATCCGATCCGGGCGATCGCCGTGCCCATCGTCGGCCCGGACAAACGGGTGCGGGGCGCGCTGGCGGTACAGGCCAGGTCCGCGCGCCTGGATGCCGACCTGGTGCGCAATATCGTTCCGGCCATGCGGGTCACCGCCGGCCGGATCGGCCCGCTGTTCCAAAACCTCGGCGGCCCAACGGATTCCGCCTTCGAATTAGAATCACGCTGATTTCCACATCGTGAAAAGACGGTTGCCCGGCAGCCCGGGCAACCGCACGATATGAGCAACCTGATCATTACCACTTCCGAACTCTCGCAAAGGGCCTGGAATGATCCCATTCACTTTTCTGACGCAACGGCGTGCAGTCGATTTGATGCGCGTCGCGCCGGGAGTATGTCGCGGCTGATTACGCCGCGCCCCTATCTCCGCTTGCGACAGACGCATTCACCGAAAGAATCCGCATGCCCTCCCCCTTTCGACCATCACGGTCCCTGCGCGCCCTCGCCGCCGCATTCGCCGTAGCCACCGCCGCCATTTCCCTGACCGCGTGCGGCACGTCCGGACCGACCACCACCGCCGACGGCAAAGACGTTGTCCGATACCAGGGCACGACCGGACAGGTGACGGCCTACGAGCTAGCCGCCGACCTCGGCTACTTCACCAAGATCAACCTGCACTGGGAGGGCGACACCACCAGCGGACCCGCCAATATCCAGGCGGCCGCCACCAAGCAGATCGAATTCGGCAGCGCGTTCAACGGCGCGGTGGTGAAGCTCATCGCGGGCGGCGCACCGGTCAAGGCCGTGCTCAGTTCCTATGGGGCCGACGACAAGAACTACACCGGATACTTCGTGCGCGACGACTCCGGCATCACCTCCGCGCGGGACCTGATCGGCAAGAAGATCGGGGTGAACACCCTCGGTGCGCACCACGAATTCATCACCCGGGAGTGGCTGCACCAGCAGGGGCTGAGCGAGGCGGAGATCAAGCAGGTGCAGTTCGTGGTGCTGCCACCGGTCAGTACCGAGGACGCACTGCGCAAGGGCCAGATCGACGTCGCGGCGCTGGGCTCGGTATTCCGGGACACCGCCATCGCACGCGGCGGGCTGCACTCGCTCTACACCGATAAGGATCTGTTCGGGCAGTTCGATTACGGCACTTATGTTTTCCGCAATGACTACCTGAAGGACCACGCCGACGCGGTCAAGGACTTCGTGCAGGGCACCGCGCGGGCCACCCGCTGGTTGCAGGTGACCCCGCACGACGAGGTCGTCGCCAAGTTCGAATCGATCATCAACAAGCGCGGGCGCAATGAGAACACCGGCCTGCTGAAGTACTACACCAGCTACGGCGTTCCCGTCCCCGGCGCCGTGATCGCCGAACGCGAGTTCCAGGTCTGGATCGACTGGCTGGTGCGCAATAACGAACTGCCCCAGGGCAAGTTGACAGCCAAGGACCTCTATACCAATCAGGACAACCCGTACGACAACGGCACCTACCCGCCGAGCAGCGGGCCGACCGGCGAAGCGGTGGTGGCGAAATGAGCGCCTCGGTGAAACTCGCACTCAACGGTGTGCGCAAAGAGTTCCCGATACGCGGGGAACGGGCCGCCTTCACCGCGATCGAGGACATTACGGTTGACGTGCGCGAGGGTGAGTTCCTCGTGCTCGTCGGACCCAGCGGTTCGGGCAAATCGACGCTGCTGGATCTGCTCGGCGGACTGACCAAGCCCACCACCGGGCACATTCTGCTCGATGGCGCGCCGATCACCGGGCCCGGGCTGGACCGCGGCATCGTTTTCCAGCAGTACGCGCTGCTGCCGTGGCGCACGGCTCGCACGAATATCGAATTCGGCTTGGAAGCCAAGAAGATTCGGAAACGTGAACGGCGGCAGATTGCCGATCACTACCTCGAACTGGTCGGGCTGGCAGGATTCGGGGACCGCTATCCGCACGAACTCTCCGGCGGTATGAAGCAGCGCGTCGCCATCGCGCGCAGCCTCGCCTTCGATCCCGAAGTGCTGCTCATGGACGAGCCGTTCGCGGCCCTGGACGCACAGACGCGGGAATCGTTGCAGGACGAGTTGCTACGCATTTGGCGAGCCACCGGCAAGACCATTCTCTTCATTACCCATGCCATCGACGAGGCCGTGTACCTCGGGCAGCGAGTGGCGGTACTGACCTCCCGCCCCGGCCGGGTCAAGGCGGTCGTCGATATCGACCTCGACCGCGAGGGTGATCCGGATATCCGCTCCAGCGAGAGTTTCCGGCAAGTCCGGCACCACATCTGGTCGCTGCTGCGCGATGAGGTCGCCCGGGCGCAGGGGCAGGAAGCGGCCGCGATCGCCGCCACCGACAGGAGGTCCAGTCATGTCTAGTGCATTGCAGGTTGCCGAGACTCCGGTGCTGTCGCCGCCGGCGCCGCCGCTCACGCCCGCGGCTCCCGTGCCCTGGAGCCGAGTCGCGCGCGTCGGCGGGCGACTGGCCTGGCGAATTGTCAAGCCCAGCCTGGTGATCGGCGCATTCCTGGTGCTGTGGCAGCTGGCGCCGAAGCTCGGCCTGGTCGATCCGGTATTCCTGCCGCCTTTATCGGATGTGTGGTCCGCCGGGCTCGAACTGATCCGCAACGGCCAGATGCAGGAGAATGTGTCGGCCAGCCTCACGCGTTCGCTCATCGGCTTCTCGATAGCGGTGGCCACGGCGATCCCGGTGGGTGTGGCGATCGCCTGGTACCGGCCGATCGCGGAACTCATCAATCCGGTGCTGGAATTGTTCCGCAATACCGCGGCGCTCGCACTGCTGCCGGTCTTCGTGCTCATCCTGGGCATCGGCGAAACCTCCAAGATCGCCCTGGTGGTGTACGCAAGTTTCTTCCCGATCCTGCTGAACACCATCTCCGGTGTGCGCTCGGTGGACCCACTGCTGGTCAAATCCGCGGTCTCGCTGGGCTTCTCACCCATTCCGCTGTTCGTGAAGGTGGTACTGCCCGCCTCGGTGCCCAGCATCTTCACCGGTATTCGCATGGCGGCGTCCGCGTCGATCATGGTGCTCATTGCCGCCGAAATGGTCGGCGCGCGTGCCGGACTCGGCTATCTGATCACCGCCGCGCAGCAGAACTTCCAGATTCCCGATATGTACGCGGGCATTGTCGCCATCGCGCTGCTGGGACTGACGTTCAACGGTGTACTGGTCGCCGTCGAGCGCCGGTTGTCCCGCTGGCGCACGCCCGCCGCCCGATAACTTCCGAAGGAACACATCTTTATGTCGCGCAAGAGCTTTCATATCAATGCCTTCCTCATGGGCGTCGGGCATCACGAGGCCGCCTGGCGGCACCCGCGCACCAGGGAACACCAGGTCCTGGAAGTGGAGCACTTCCGCGAGCTGGGCCGCATCGCCGAACGCGGCAAGCTGGATTCGGTGTTCTTCGCCGACGGGCTCGCGGTGGGGCCGCGCATCAAGCGCAATACCCTCGCGGTGTTCGAACCGGTCACACTGCTCGCGGCGATTGCCACCGCCACCGAGCATGTCGGACTGATCGCCACCGCGTCCACGACCTATAACGAGCCGTTCAATCTGGCCCGCAAGTTCGCCTCACTCGATCACATCAGTGGCGGACGCGCGGGCTGGAACATTGTCACCTCCGGAAATGAGGAGGAGGCGTTCAACTTCGGCTACGACTCCATTCCCGAGCACGCCCGGCGCTACGAGCGCGCCGAGGAATTCGTCGATGTGGCCATCCAGCTCTGGGACAGCTGGGAGGCGGGCGCCATCGTGCTCGACCCGGAGGAGGGCGTCTTCGCCGATCCGGACAAGGTGCACACCATCGACTACTGCGGTGAGCGGTTCCAGATCCGCGGGCCGCTGAATTCCCCGCGTGGCCCGCAGGGACGACCGCTGCTGGTGCAGGCCGGATCCTCCGAGAGCGGTAAGGATTTCGCCGCCCACTACGCCGAGGCCGTCTTCACCGCACAGCGCACCCTCGAAGAGGGGCAGCAGTTCTACCGGGATCTCAAGTCGCGGCTGCCCAAGTACGGGCGCTCGGCCGACGAGCTCAAGGTGCTGCCGGGTCTGGTGCCGTTCATCGCCGAGACCGAGGAACAGGCGCGGGCTCTGGAGCAGTCCTTCACCGACCTCATCTCGCCGGATTACGCACTGCGGCAGCTCTCCTCGCTGCTGGGCATCGATCTCACCGAACATGCACTCGATGCACCGCTGCCCCCGCTGCCGGAGGAGAGCGAAATCCAGGGCGGCAAGAGCCGATTCACGCTGGTGAAGGAGCTCGCGGAGAAAGAAGAGCTCACCGTGCGGCAGTTGATCGGCAAGCTCGGCGGCGGGCGCGGGCATCGCACGCTCGCGGGCACTCCCGTGCAGATCGCCGATGACCTGCAGTCCTGGTTCGAGGGCGGCGCGGCCGACGGCTTCAACATCATGCCGCCATACCTGCCCGGCGGACTGGAGGACTTCGTCGACCAGGTTGTCCCGATCCTGCAGGAGCGCGGACTGTTCCGCACCGAATACACCGCCACCACCCTGCGCGGGCACTACGGGCTGGAGCCCGTGGACAGCCAGTTCGCGCACACCGATATCCAGGCCACCGCCTGAGCCGCAGCCCCCTACGTCGGCCATCACCCATAGTTCGAGTACGAAAGGCACGATCATGACCACTGTCGCCGAAACTCCCACGGGCACACTCCTGATCAGTCCGGTCGCCGGCCACATCGGCGCCGAGATCAGCAATATCGATCTGCGCAACGAGCTCTCCGATGAGCAGGTCGCACAGCTGCAGGCCGCCCTGTACGAGTACAAGGTGCTGTTCTTCCGCAATCAGGAGATCGGGCATGCCGAGCACATCGCCTTCTCGCGGCGGTTCGGCGCGGTCACCCCGTCGCATCCCTATGACGACGACGCACCCACCGAGTTCCCCGAGATCCTGGCCGTCGACAGCCGGCTGTACGAAAAGCGTTTCGGGGTACGGAAATTCAGCTACACCAACCAGTGGCACACCGATGTTTCGGCGCTGATCAATCCCCCGGCCGCGTCACTGCTGCGCGCCGAGATCGCGCCCGAGCGCGGTGGCGACACCCAGTGGACCAATCTGGCTGCCGCCTACGCCAACCTGCCCGAATCGCTGAAGTCGTTCCTGGACGGCCTGTATGCCGAACACCGCTTCGGTGGCAAGCGGCCGATCTGGGACGCCGACAGCGACTACGCCAAGAAGGTCGCGAAAGCGCCGCTGGTCACCGAGCACCCGGTGGTCCGGGTGCATCCGGTGACCGGTGAGCGGGTGCTGTTCGTGAACCCCGGCTTCACCACCCGCATTGTCGGGCTGAGCCCGCGGCAGAGCGACGCCCTGCTGGAGTTGCTGTTCGCGGAGATCTCCGCCCCGTCCTACACGGTCCGATTCCGCTGGGAGAAGGGCAGTCTCGCGTTCTGGGACAACCGCGCCACCGCGCACCTCGCGCCCAGCGACCTCGACCACCTCGATGTCACCCGGGTGCTCTACCGCACCACGCTCGAGGGTGATGTTCCGGTGGGTGTGGACGGCCAGGAGTCCCGCGCCATCTCCGGTGAACGCTTCACCGGCACCAGCAACTGACACGCACCATGTCGAGGGCCTTCGGCACACCCGCCGAAGGCCCTCGCGCCGTTGACAACGCAATCAAGAAATGGCGATGCTCGCCCCCCGCAAGTGGGGCCAGCTGCTCCCGCCGCAGTCCGGCGACTCGCCGCCGAGTGCGCCCGGATGCGTCGCCGCGCAGGTCCCACCTGTTCGGGACTGATTCGGGCCCGGCGCGATTGGAGGAATTCCCCCAGCGGATTGCGTTCTGCCGTCCAGTTTGCCCGAGGGTTCCGCGGCCGGTTCTGCGAGTGCCGAGCCTGACCCTGGGAGTAATTGCCGGAGGTGTCGCCGGGAAGAAATGCGGCCTACTCACGCGCGGTGTCGTCCGTGCAGGCGGTGCAGGTTGGTGACCGGGACGCGATGAAATGCACGGCCATCGGCGATGAGCAACGATTCGCCATAGTCGTGTGTGGCGGTCGGCGGGTCGTCGCAGACGCCCCACCCAGCGGCCACCACGACACCGACACAAGACAGTACTAACGCGGCGAACTCGATCAGCACGGACACGACGACCCCCGGTCTCGGCATTCGGTCGAAAACGATTGGCTCACACGCGGAAACCCCCGGCACGGTTGCGGGTGGCCGAGGGTTCATCGCGAAGTGCGTTGTAGAACAACACCATCGGGTCTTTCTGAATCGCTACCTCGATCGACCACCACCTTTCGAGGTCCCGGGCATCGGAATGGCTTCAGGTGTCGCTGGTGCCGCCCGCACGAACGGGTGGCAAGTCCCGAAGGGGCGGCATCGTTCGCCGGGCATAGGTCTCTTCCGGGGTCACGGTGATCACGTCGAGTTGCTGCACGAGCGTTCCCGGGATCTCCGCGCCCTCGAAATGCTCAGGGCTGGGCACTATGACCGCTTCCGTGTCCAAGCGGGTCGCTTGCGCCTTCAGGCGCGCCAACGGTGGCCGTCCGAAGCGAGGGTCGTAGATCACCATATCGGCGAAGTCATACCCCAAACGTTGTGCGAGCTTGCGGATTTGGGCCTGATCCCACCACAGGGCGACATCGGACACATCGGTCCGGACGTACCCCAAACATGTTGGCTTGTAACGCATAACCGCCCTTCTGTCCTCGTGTCCGTCGATTGCGTAAAAGTCTTGGAACTGGAGATAGAACCCGCCGTAGTCCTCGGAATCATCTCCGCTGGCCTGGAGTTCGAACACGCCTCCGGGGAACTCGTAGAGCCGTGTGCGCCGGTTCATATCGCTCCTGTCCTTCGTTGGTGCAGAGCAGCCCCGGGCCGAGCAGGCGGAGTAACCGAACGTGTCTCAAATTCGAGGTAAGTCCGAAAGGCCAACCCAACAAACGGGGGTTCTGCCTCAACCAGGGCGTTGATCTGAGCTTGCGCGCAACGATCGGGGAACTTCCAGAGAAGAAAGCGGAAGAATGGAGGCAGTTTCGCGCCCATACCCTCCCCACCGACCCGGAGAGCCCCATGGTCGATATCGACTGGACACCAGATGAACTCGAAGCCCTTCGCGCGGCGCTACGGATGAACAAAGTCGAGTTCTGCAAGCGAATCGGGGTTACTGCGCGCGCACATCGAGACTGGCTGACTGGGCAGACCCAGAACATGCGCGAGGCCAACCGCCGACAGTTGTTCGAAGTTCTCGCCGATGCCGAGCCCGAGCAACGAGCCCGGTTCTGGGAGCTGGTTCGCAAGGGGACGACCGACCCGGGCACCGATGAGCAGACCACAGAAGGTCTTGCCGGCAAAGCAAATTGCGGCGGTAGCAAACTCGGGCTGTATTCCTGGGAAGTCGGCGAGGACGATGTGAGGCGACGAGACTTCGGCAAGGCAGCGCTGACAGGTTCGGCGTTCGTGCTGTTAGGGGCGAAATCCGGTCAAATCGGTATGTCCGATGTGACCCGGTTGGGTGAGGGGGTCGTGGCCCTGGAATCGGAGGACCAGCGTCTCGGCGGTGGGCGTCTGGTGGATTTCGCGGTCACGGAGCTGGCCAAGGCCAAGCACTGGCGCGAAGTTGGCACCTACGACACCGCCGTTGGTGACGCATTCACCATCGCCACAGGGGAATTGGCGGTCATGGCCGGATGGCTGGCCTACGACGCCGACCGTCAGTCGCTCGCGCGACGCTGCTACGCCGATGCCATGGCTCTTGGATGCGAGGCCAACGACCCTGACCTCATCGCACGTACCTGCCTGATCGGTGGCGGCCAACTGCTCGGGCTCGCGCGGCGCGGTAAGGCTCGCCCACAGGTCGCACTGAAACTCGCGACCCGCGCTCGGGACCTCATGCGTGGCACGCCGCCGGGTCGAATTCACGCTCTCATCGCTGTACGCGAGGCGCAGGCGTATGGACTCCTGTGTGAGCGTTCGGCATTCGAGCGCGCCATCGCCACCGCATGGCGAGAGATGGATCAGGCGTCCGATTTCGAGCCACTCGACGAGTGCCCTCGCTGGCTCTGGGCCGTCACCCCGGCCGAGATCGCTGCGCACGAGGCGCGAGGTCGTGCCGAATTCGAGGAGTACGACCGCTCGATAGCGCTGTTCGACTCCGTCGCCGACGTCGAACGCTTTCCGCGAAACGTCATCAACATCGCCGCCTGGCGAGCCGTCATCCGGGCGCGCGCGGGCGATCTTCACGGGGCCGTCGCCGAGGCCGTGCCCGTCCTCGACACGCTGACAGGTCTGACGTCGATTCGCACGCTGCGTAACCTGGAACCCATCCGTGCGTCCGTCGACAAAAACCCGGTCGGCGGCGAGTTTTCCGACAAGTTCGACGCCCTCCTGACGAAAGCCACCTCAGCATGACTACCCTGCCCGTCGGCCTGGAATTCGAGCACTACGACAAGGCCGAGGCGCGCGACCTGCGCGCCGTCGTCGAAGAGATCTACTGTCGGTCATACGTCGAGGCCATCGCATCCCGCGACACATTCGACGAACCCGAGGCATTCATGGCCCGGTTCGATGCATACACCAACCCGGCCCAAATGTCGCGGCTCGAGCTGGTTATCGCGCGAGTCGATGGCGAACCAGTCGGTCAGACTTGGGGCTGGCCACTTCGCCCGAACGCCGCATGGTGGGGCAATCTCGAACTCGACGATCCAGACGCCGACCGCGCCGAGTTCATCGCCGAAACCGGTAGGCGCACATTCGCACTCAGCGAAATCATGGTGTGTGCCGAGTATCAGAATCATGGAATCGCGCACGCCCTCCACGATGACCTGCTCGATCGCCGGCCCGAGGAACGAGCGACATTGCTTGTCGAGCCGGACAACTCGCGCGCTTACGCCAAATACGTCAAATGGGGCTGGCGTCGAGTGGGCACGCTGCGCCCGCGATGGCCCGAGGCCCCACGCCTCGACGTCCTGATTCGCGACCTGGGGTGAGATGTCACCGGCCACCCCATAGCCGGACAGGCAGGCAGTTCAGGACACTTTTTTCACAAGTCGCCGGTCTGGCCCGATTTAGCGGTTAACGAACATGTCGCCCCGGCGAGCGGTACGGCCTCTTCACTCCTGCGACAGAAGCTGTGCTTATCGTTGCTCGTCAAGTATGTTGTTGCGCTTGACAGTTCGATAGCAACCGATGAGTATCGTCGGAGCGTTTTCGTTCACAGAGGGGGAGATCTGAACGTCGACGAAACGTGGAGACTCAGCCGAAATGCGCTGCTGGAAGCAGGCATACGACACCAGTGGCCGGCCGGGACCGTGCTGATGCACGAAGGCGAGCGGTCAGAGTACGTCGTGGTCATCGAGGCCGGTCGCGTTAAGGTGACCTCGACGGCGGCCAGCGGCAAACAGGCATTGCTGGCAATTCGCGGACCCGGTGACCTGATTGGCGAGTTCTCCGCCATCGATGGCCGAGCGCGCTCGGCGACCGTGACCGCTTTGTCGTCGGTTACTGCGACGTCGGTGTCGGGCTCGGCCTTTCGCGACTTGCTCATCGGCGACGGCAAGATCGCGTTTACGCTCCTGCAGTTGGTAGTCAACCGCCTGCGCGAAGCCGATGTTCAGCGCCTCGAGTTCGGTGCCTACAGCGTTACTGAACGGATCGCGCGCTTGCTGATCGACTATGCCCGGCGCTATGGGGAGCGCGGTGATGATCGGGTGATCATCGCTATGGCGCTGTCACAAGAGGAACTGGCCCACGCCGCGGGGGCTTCCAGGGAAGCGGTCTCGAAGGCTTTGAAGCGGCTCCGCGACCTGGGGGCGGTACGCACCGGGAGACGGCGAGTGGAGTTACTACGACCAGATCTCCTCGCCGACATCGTAGAAGGCCTGCCGAGTGTGCATTTGGACGCAGACACGGCGGGATACCCCGAAAAGGATGAGTCGACCCACACCGTATGGAGGTAGACCATGAACGGACCGGTGCACCGCACATTTGTCGTCGTCGATGTCGAGAACTCGAGTCGGTTGAGCAACCCAGAACTCACGGCGATGCGTTTGAACCTTTACCGAATTCTCGATGAGGTGACCGATCGCACCGGATCCGTTGTCGCCAATGATGATCGGGGCGACGGTTGCCTGCTTGTCCTCGAGCTTCCTGTGCTGGAGGTGCTCGACAAGTTTGTCGAGTCGGTCCTAGCGGAGGTTCATGCCCACAACCACACAGTTGGCCCGCTCGAATGGATCCGAGTGCGCGTTGCCGTGCACGAGGGCTACGTACACAGGGACGATCGGGGTTGGTCGAGCGATGCTCTGACTGCCACGTTCCGGCTTAACGAAACCTCGGTGGTCAAGGGCACTTTGAAGAACGCGAGCAGGGCCGTCGGGGTCGTCGTCGTCTCTGATGTCGTGTATCAGGGGGTTGTGCGGCATAACTACCGGCCGACAGTGGCCGCTGCTGATTATCGCGCCGCCAGCATCAGCACCTCCGAAGGCGAGGTCAGGGCATGGCTTCGGGTTCCTGGTTATTCCGAGCCGCCGCTTCCCGTCGATGCGGCCGAACCGACGAGGACTAGGTCGAAGGAAGCCTTCCGATCGGATGAGTTCGGGCTGATCAAGGCCAACAACATGATCATCGGTGATGTCCGGGCCCGCACGATTATCGGCGGCGACAACCGAGGGAGTGTCGCGTGAGTGATTCTGAGGAGTGGGTCATAGGTGAGACTGCGGCACCCGGTCCAGAGCCTATCGAGGACGCAGAGGCGGAGGCGAACAAGATTCACGAACGAGCCACTGACGCTGAGCGTCGACGCGAATCGCGTGCTGCAGCGAACGCTAGGTTCGACGCGTTAGGCGCGATGAGCGGGCTCTCACTCAACGCAAATACGGTAATCTTCGGTGACGCACAAGTTGACACTCTGATCGGCGGCGACAACTACCGGAGTGGGTCAGGGGCAGGTTTCGAGCGAAGCGGTCGAGTGGAACCACACAAGCTTCGCCATCTCGACCAGATTTTCGTACCGCCGCCGAGGTTTGAGCAGTTGTGCGATCGGCTAGGAGCACAGGCGGTACTGCTGCTACGCGCTCCGAAAGGCTGGGGAAGAACCGCCACTGCCCTCCGGGCGCTGAGCCGGCAATGCGCGTCGGGTGTGCACAAGCTCAGCCCTGATGTGGAGTTGAGATCGTTGGACATCGAGTTCGATCGCTGCACAGGCTATTTGTTCGATACACCGCACAGCCAGCAACTACGCACGTTGAGTGAATTCCACCTCGAACAACTAGGTCGGCGGTTGGTCGAGGTCGAGAGTCGATTGATCATCGTCGTCGATGACCAGGCCGAGCTCAGCCCCGACGCCGACCCATTTGTGCTGGACGTTGGTGAACCGGCCGACGTCACCGCGATACTGACGAAGCACCTGCTGCAACACCTCGCTGATGATGATCTCGGCGTGCTCTCGCGCCTCGAGGTAACGGCGCTGTTGAGCAGCGTGACAGAGCACCGTCCGTCCGCCCACGAACTCGTCAACCTCGCCACGCTGCTGGTTGATGTTGCGGCGGACCGAGTCGACATAGCTGAGGTGGTCAGTCGGTATGTGGCCGCCGAGGACAATCGGTTCCGGCAGTGGTTCGACGAGCTCGACACCGATACTCGCCCATTCGCGATCGCCTTGGCGGTGTTCAACAACATGCCGTTGCACATCGTGTCCGAAGCGGGCCGAGCTCTGGCGAGTTCGATCGTCGATGCGGAGGCTCTCGTCGAAGGCGCCAAGCCAGGTCACACGGTGTTCGGCGTGCGGAGCACCGAATTGCTTAGTAGAGCTCAGGCGCAGTCGTATCGGTCCTATGAGGACACCTTGTATGGCCGAATCACCGTATCTGCAGTGCGATTCGTGGACGAACGTTTTCCGCAGTGGCTGCTCAGGTACACATGGGAGGAGTATCCAGCTGCGCATCAGTTGGTTCGTGACTGGCTGCGTGAGCTCGGCGGTGCAGATGACCTCAGAGTGAGCACGCGTGCGGGCGTCGCCGTCGGGTTGTTGTCAACTTTCGAGTTCGAATACGCCAGGCGATTGGTGATCGAACCATGGGCTGACAGCGGTCAGCGGCACGACCAGTACGCAGCGATCGGCGCGCTGCAGTTTTCCAGTCTGCAGCCCGAGCTCGCGCCGCTGGTCGCAGAGATGCTCGAGGCATGGGTCCAGCCGGCGCAGCCGATGGCACGGCGGGTCACGGCGACGGCCGCTCTGGGTAGCACCGTGGGGCAACTCATGCCGGACCGTGCACTTCGGCTGCTGCGGCGCTCAGCTCGTAGCTCCGACCCGGATCTCCGAGATGCTGTGTGTTACAGCATTACCGAACTTTTCGGTATTCGTGAGCTGGACATCCGCGTGTTGCGTGATTTGCGGAGGTGGACCGTGTCACGACGGCGGGGCGTGCGCTACACCGGATTCTTATGCATCCTGCAACTTAGTTTCGACCTGGTAGCCGAGACAGTCGGCAGTGTTCAGCCGTGGCCGAGGCTGGTCTGGCTGGCCGATCAATCCGACGAACACCATGACCACATCGTCGTGCTCTTTGCCCGACTCATTCAAGCCCCCTACTTCCCGCCTGCCGCATATGCCGAAATCAAACGATGGGTTTATGTCGCCGAACGTGACCCGCAATTCCGCGGGCCGCTGGGACGACTGCTCGTCGATCTGGAAACGGCAGATCAGAACAGCGGCGTGGTGCCGTTTCACCTTCGTGAATGGGCTGGCGAGGACGGCGGTCCGACGGTGGCTTGCAACGAACTACTGACATTGCTCGACGCGAAACAGGGGGGTTGACATGACAATCGATGGGACACGGCAACTGATCCAATTTGCGGCAGTGCAGAGGTCTGCATGGCGAACCTTCCGCCCGCCGACAGACGGATACGCGGCCGTATCGGTAGACCGGGCAGGCAGAATGACGCTGCTGACACGCCAGCTAACAGCAGGGGAGGTGTTCTTCCGGCCTCCGACGGGCGTGTACTGGGTGGACGTCAGCATCCACCACAATTCATGCAGATTCGATCTGCCCGCTGCCGAGGGCGTATTCACCTTCACGGCCGAAGTTGATGTCACGTGGCGGGTTGTCGATCCGGAGAAGGCGGTCAAAGACCAGCCTGCCACCGGTGAGCAGGTGTACCGACCATACCTCGAACGGCAACTACGTCGGCTGAGCTGCGAATACCAGGTCGAGCACTTCGCGGTAGCAGAGCGTGAGATCAATGATCACTTGGACAAACCGATCGCATTGGATTGCGGCATATCGCTATTGAGCTGTTTGGTGAAGCTGTCTCCGGAGACCAGCACGTACACACATCTCCAAGAGGCCACATTCGATCACCGGAAAGCTCAACGTCGCGAAGCTGAACACGGTGCCCGAATGCAGACTGCGTATCTCCAGTCGAGTGAGAACGAGTCCCAGCATGGGCTGAACCTGCAGACGTCCCACCAGAGCTACGAGCTCACCAAGCTCACCCAGCAGCGCAGCCTCGAGCTAGAACAACAGCGGATGAGCTTCTATGCCGAAGCAATTCATCGCGGTGATCTCAGCGCCCTCACGTACCGGCTGGCATCCAACCGCAGCGATGTCAACGACGTTATCGGGCTGATGATGCAGCAGAAACAAGTGGATTTCGATGCCGCACACGCCATGTTGAAAGCGCTCCTCAACCAGAACCTGGTCAACAAACGTGATGTCCAGGACATCCTGGCGTACGCCTCCGCGGCGATCGCCGACCAGGTGAACCCGGCGTCGGTGGGGGCTGGTTCAGTGGCGCCGCCGAAACCCGAGCTCGTCGTCTCGCCGATGGCGGCGCTCGTGCAGAATGCCGAGGTGCTCGACCGATCCGACGATAACGATGACGATGACTAATCCCGATATCACGGTGAACCCGTTGATCGAGATTCCTTTTAGCGGCGGACTGATCAGACAGTTCGACAAGTTTCTGCTCGACCTGGGATTCGCGGTGAGGTGGGCCGAGACTGTCGAATTCCTGGTCATCATTGGGGTGCTGTATGCCGTGCTGTCCCTCGCTGTGGGCAAGTTGTTGCCGTGGGTGAGTAGCAAACTGGCTGGGCACGAAGAACGTCTCACGGCTCCTGTTCCGGCCGTGTTGCTGGCGCCAGAATGGGCGGTTACCAAGGTTCTTGTGAGGGCTGGGCGCGTACCGGGGTCCTTCGTACATCGCTACGGTGAGATTGTGCTCGTGCTGGTTGATTGGCTGCAGGCGGCTTTGGCCGCTGTCCTACGACTACTCAGATCACTCGGCAAGCATGGCCGACCGATCGCAGTTGTGCTGCTTGTGCTGGGATTTCTGTCGTGGAACAGCAATTCATGCGTAGCCGATACCCTGCCCTGCGTGTCTCCTGTCCAGCACTGGATCGCGCAGTTCGAAGGCCCTTCGGTCAGACCGGTGCGCTCAGTAGTGCCACAGTGAACCAGGCCAGAAAGACGACGAGGCTGATCGCAGTCCAGCGCAGTGCCACACCGAAGCGGCGGTACTTGTGCTGGGCGATCTCGGCGAGAGCGCCAGTCTGCTGCCACGCCTGATCTGCCAGCGTCGGAGCTGTCGGCCGATCGCTCACGTCGGCTGGGAAACTCGGAAAGCAGAACCAGTTCCCGGGACCGGCGCTACTGAGCCGCGGCCGTAGCGTCGCGGCGAGGTAGCCCATGCACACGAGCAGGCTCACTGCGAGTCCGATCGCCATCACCACCAGAGCGGTGCTCATGGATGTGCGTGCGGTAGTGACCAGCCCTGTCAGTGCGAATCCGTTGGCGGTCAGCAGTAGTCCCGCTTTGGTGTCAGCGGCGAGTATGACCCGATTGAACTCGGCGACGGTGCGGAGCGCGGTGTTGAGGTCGTCGACCGGGCTGAGGCGGTTGCGAAAGATCATGGGATCAGCACAGCAGTTGTTTAAGGTTCACTCCAGGTACAAAGGCACACACTGCAGAACCAATGTCTCACCGCTGCTCCAAGACTGCGGCGAACCATGGATACTGTCTGGGGCCCGATGGCGGGTCCACCGGCTATACGGGTTCTAGCTGTTGCTCGAACTCGGTAGATACCCATTGCTCACGGAATGCTTGCGGGGCAAGGAAACCCAGCGATCCGTGTGGCCGGTAACTGTTGCACTCGACGCGCCAGTCATAGGCTCATTGCCTTCACGCGAAACATGCTGCCCGACAACTCACTCACCACCATAGGATCGAAACCTTTTGGTACCCGCAGGTGGCTGTCACCAGCACTTCCGGCCCGAGCCCGACGATCTCGCAGCGACTGGCAAGATCACCACACGTGGGTGATCCTTCGAGACGGGGGCCGGCGGTGCAGTCCAGTCGTATACCGCTGGGCGCGGGTGTTCTGGGCGGTCATGGCAGTGTTCGCCGTCGCGATGACGGTGAGCTTCTTCATCAACGGGGTCCAGGACCTGACTCTGCCCGCAACCTGCGGCAGTGCTGTCATGGGCCCGCTCGAGGGTGATGTTCCGGTGGGTGTGGACGGGCAGTCCTCCCGCACCATTGCCGGCGAGAAGTTCAGCGGCAACTGACCACTGACGCGAATAGTCCCGAGGGCCTTCGGCAGTCGCCGAAGGCCCTCGGGCTGTGTCGGGCAATCACGACGCCTTCAAGAACCTCAGATAGAACGCCCCGAATACCAGGACGATCCCGACGTTCACCAGCAGGCGCGGCCAGAAGTGGTGTCTGAAGATCAGGACATCCACACCCACCACGACGACCACCATCGCCACCACGTAGAGCGCGAGAGCTGCCTGTCTTCCCATAGTTCCTTTCTACTCCGGGTGCGCTCGCCCAAGGTGTTCGGCGTGCCGCCGCTCGCCGTCCGCGTTTCGGACATCTTGGCCCGCCTGACCTTCATACGGCGATCATTCGGCGATCACCCAGCGTTCCGGAACCGCTGCTCTACTTCTAATCATGGTCAACGTCTCTCGCAGACGTATACTCGGCTCGATGGCAGGCATCGCGGTTGGGGCGGCAGCGGCTTCATTGCTGCCATCGTCCCTGCAACGCGCCATGGCGGCACCGGTTCCGGCAGGCGGGCTGGGTGCTATCGAACACGTGGTCCTGCTCATGCAGGAGAACCGGTCATTCGACCACTACTTCGGGTCGATCGCGGGGGTGCGCGGGTTCGGAGACGACTCTCCGCTACGTTTGCGCAACGGTCGCAATGCGTTTCAGCAACCGCGCCGGCAGGGCTCGCTGGACGGGGATGTACTGCCGTTCTCGGTGCGGGACGCCGCGACGCTCGCCGGACGGCCCGACAGCGATATCCAATACCTCGACAGTCTCGACCACGAGTGGAACGGCAGTACCCAGGCCTGGTCACAGGGCTGGTGGGATCGCTGGATCGAGGCCAAGAGCCCGGCCACCATGACCTATTACGAGCGGCGCGATCTGCCGCTGCAGTACGAACTGGCCGACACCTTCACCACCTGCGATGCCTACCACTGCTCGATGTTCGGCGGCACCAATCCCAATCGCAACTATTTCTTCACCGGGACAACGGGATTCGAGCCAGGCGGGAAGAAGCGCGCGGTCGACAATGCGGCCTACGACGCCAAGCACAAGGGCTACGACTGGACCACCTACCCGGAACGGCTCGAGGCCGCGGGCATCTCGTGGCAGATCTATCAGGAGTGGGACAACTTCACCGACAATCCGGTCGAATACTTCGTGCCGTTCAAGCGGATCGGGAAGAAGCTGCTGGACGAGATCAGCGGGCGCTACCGGACCACCGAGAAGTTCTACGAATCCCTGGCCGGTCGATCCTTCGGTGAGCAGCAGCGCATGGTGCGCCAGATGACGGCCGCGCGGGACAAGCTGACCGCGGCCGAACGCAGCCTGTTCGACCGGGGGATGTATCGCAGTGAACCCGATACACTGCTGCAGCGCTTCGCCGATGATATTGCGGCGGACCGGCTTCCGAAGGTCAGCTGGCTGGTGCCGCCGGCGCAGTACTCCGAACATCCCTCCGAATCGACGCCGGTCGGCAGTGCGACGTTCATCCATCGGCTGCTCGATATCATCGGCGGCGATATCGACACCTGGTCCAAGACAGCGATCTTCCTGACCTTCGACGAGAACGACGGCTACTTCGACCATGTGCCGCCGCCGGTGCCGCCGCGGCCCAGCTCCGGCAATGGCGACGACTGGTACGACGGCAAGGCCATCGGGCTGGGTGTGCGGGTGCCCATGACCATTATTTCGCCGTGGACCATGGGCGGTTTCGTCTCCTCGGAGGTCTTCGATCACACCTCGGTGCTGCGGTTCCTGGAAACGTGGACCGGGGTGCGGGAGCCGAATATCAGTTCCTGGCGGCGCACCGTCTGCGGCGATATGACCTCGGCCTTCGACTTCACCGCCGCCGGCAAGCGGCCACGGATGGCCGCCCCCGGGCCGATTCCGGCGGCGATCACACGCTGGAAGCCGGATCCGCCGGGGGCGCAATCACTTCCGGTACAGGAGCTCGAAACGCGTCCGGCCCGGCCGCTGCCCTATCAACCGTCGATCTCCAGCGCGCTGGACGGGTCGACGCTGTCGGTGACCTTCGCCGATAGTGGAAAGTCGTCGACACACTTCACGATCTACCCATTCGCAGGTGTCTCGGGCGACCCGCGCCATTATGACGTCGCCACCAAGCTGACCGAGAAGCTCTCGGTCACAGGGAAATACGATCTGGTGATCCAGGGGCCGAACCGATTCTGGCACGAACTACGGGGCTCGGTCACTGGATCGGCGGCGGGAATTCGGGTCGGGACCGAGGCCGTGACGCGTTCGACTGCCGCCCTCGCGCTCGCCAATCACGGTGCGAGCGCGGTGATCCTGCACATCACTCCGCGCCGCTACGGCGGCGACGCCCAGCGCCTCGACCTGGCGGCCGGGGGCGCACAGCGACTCGAATGGGCGACCTACGACGGGTGGTACGACCTCGAGCTCACCGCCGAGGGTGACCCGGACTTCTACCGGCGGGTCACCGGACGGATCGAGAACGGCACCCCGGGCGTGAGCTCGGACTGACCGTCCCCGATTCGCGTCTGCGCCCCAGAGGGTTCCGGCGCTAGCGGCCCAGCGGCCGGGGCGGCGGCGGAGGCTGCTGCCAGCGCGGATCACCGGCCGGGGGCTCCTGGCGGTACTGCTGCTGCGCCGGATCCTGTTGCAGTACGGGCGGCGTTTCCGGACGTTGTTGCAGCGGTGGGGTTTCCGGCCGCGTCTTGGGGCTGGACGGCAGTGCCGACGGATCCGCGGGGACCCGGGCATCGGCTTCCGCCGCCCGCACCGCACGCTCGGCGGCCGGGTCGGTGGCGGTGTCGAACCAGTCCGCTACCTCGTCGGAATCGTCCTCGGCCCGCTCGGCGGGTCCAGCGTCCGAACTGGGCTCGTAGCGGAAGGTGCCGTCCTCGCCCTTGGTGCCGAAATTGCGGGCGAAACCTTCCAATGCCTTGCCGAAATCGCTGGGCACCAGCCACACCTTGTTGGCATCACCCTTCGCCACCTCGGGCAGGGTCTGCAGGTACTGGTAGGCCAGCAGTTCGGGCGTCGGTTTGCCGTTCTTGATGGCGGCGAACACCTTTTCGATGGCCTTGGCCTGGCCCTGCGCCTGCAGGTAGGCGGCGGCGCGTTCACCCTGCGCGCGCAGGATGCGGGACTGCCGCTCACCTTCGGCGGACAGGATCGCGGCCTGTTTGCCACCCTCGGCGGACAGGATCGCGGCCTGCTTCTGGCCCTCGGCGGTCTTGATGGACGCCTCGCGCTGGCCTTCGGCGGTGAGGATGATGGCCCGCTTCTCGCGGTCGGCCTTCATCTGCTTCTCCATCGATTCCTGAATCGACGGCGGCGGATCGATGGCCTTGAGCTCCACGCGCGAGACCCGCAGACCCCAGCGGCCGGTGGCCTCGTCCAGCACCCCGCGCAGCTGATGGTTGATCTGATCGCGAGAAGTCAGCGTCTCCTCGAGGGTCATGCCGCCGACCACATTGCGCAGCGTGGTGATGGTCAACTGCTCCACTGCGGCAATGTAATTGCTGATTTCGTAGACCGCGGCCTGCGGGCTGGTGACCTGAAAATAGACCACGGAGTCGATCTGCACCGTCAGGTTGTCCTGGGTGATCACCGGCTGCGGCGGGAACGAGACCACTCGCTCACGCAGATCCACCTTGGCGCGAACACGATCGGCGAACGGCACCAGGAACGTCAGCTGTCCCGATACGGTGCGCGAATAGCGGCCCAGCCGTTCGATGACGGCCGCTTCGGCCTGCGGCACCAGCGCCACCGACTTGAAGACGACCACCACCACCAGCAGGACCAGTACGGCGGCGACTATGAGTACAGCCATTAGGGCCCCTTCCACACGACGACGTGTGCGCCGTCGATCCTCATGATGTAGACGGTCGAACCCTCCGGATAGTGCTCGCCCTCTTGGAACGGGCGCGCACTCCACACCTCACCGCCCAGCTTCACCCGCCCCCCGTTCTCGTCGACCGCCTCGAGCACCCGGGCCGTCTTACCCGGCAGCGCATCGACGCCGGTGGGTGTGGGCGGTGGAATCGCGTAGCGACGCAACAAGAGTGGACGAACGAGCAAGAGTAATGCAACCGCGGTGATACCGAAGATCACCGCATCCACCACCAACGAGGTGCCGGCCAGGCCGCTCACCCCTGCCGTGATCAATGCCGCGCCGCCCAGCATGAGCAGCGTGAGATCACCCGTGAGCATCTCCGCCGCCGCGAGGAGCAACCCCGCGACCAGCCAAACAATTGCCGCCACGAGTCCACAGTAATCGCTCCGGGGCGGCTCGGCCGGAGATCGACTCCGGGCGTGGTCCGTTTCGGCCGCTGTGCCGAATTCGCGCGTCGGAGCGGGGCATTTCGTTATTCGACCGGTACCTTCGATGCGGTGAGCGGGCGTGACATTTATGGCGGCGACATCTATTCCGGGCATGCGCGGACGCGTAAGCGTGAGATACCGAAGGTGGTGGCCGAACGAGACCTCGTCGCGGAGGACGCGGCCAGCGGATTCTGCGGTGCCGTAGTCGGTTTCGACCGGACCTACGACGGCGACTTCGTCAAACTCGAGGATCGCGGCGGGCGGGTGCGGCTGTTCGCGCTGCGGGAAGCGGCGTTCCTCATCGACGGGCAGCCGGTGACGCTGGTCCGGCCGGCGGCCGTGGCGCCCAAGCAGCCGACTCGGTCGGCGTCCGGATCCACGCGGGTCGAGGGCGCCAGGGCGCGGGTTGCGCTACCCAGTCGGATCTGGGTGGAGGGTGTGCACGATGCCGCGATCGTGGAACGGGTGTGGGGACACGATCTGCGTGTCGAGGGTGTGGTGGTGGAACAGCTCGAAGGGCTCGATCATCTCGCCGCGCGGCTCGGGGAGTTCCAGCCCGGGCCCGGTAGTCGGGTGGGTGTGCTCGTCGACCATCTGGTGACCGGGTCCAAGGAGACGAACCTCACCACCGGATTGGGACCGCACGTACTCGTCACCGGTCACCCGTATATCGATGTGTGGCAAGCGGTTCGGCCGTCGGTGCTCGGCATTGCGGCCTGGCCCGAGGTGCCACGCGGGGAGGACTGGAAGACCGGCGTGTGCCGCCGTCTCGGCTGGGGCACACCGCGGGAAGGGTGGCGGCGCGTCTACAACGGCGTGGAATCCTTTCGCGACCTGGAGGCCCCGCTGATCGGCGCCGTCGAACGACTGATCGATTTCGTCACCGATCCGCAGTAGCCCGCCAGTTATCCTGTGTTCATGAGTTCCCCGAGCGCCACGCTGACGGTCTGGGCCGCATCCTGGCTCGCCGGCCGCAGCGCCCCCGACGATGTGCTGGATGCGCTGCGCGCCTGGGCGCAGCGCCAGACCGTCGCTGCCGGGGATCCCGTCACCGGCGGCCACACCGGGTTGCCCTGGGCTGCCGAAGAAACCGCAGACATCAGCCGCGGCGCGGGAATCATGGTGCTGCTCAAACTCATCCGCGAAGCCATGAGCGGACCCGAGGCCCAGCTGCGCCTGGTATTACCCGTCTCCGGTGATGTCCGCGGCCTGCCCGTCGGCACCGAATTCGCCGCCGCCGCAACCGAAGCCGGCGAGGGCCTCTACGTCGGCTCCCTCGGCGGCGACGGCACCGGCCTGGTCCCCGTCTGGACCGACGACGACAGCCTCCAGTGGCGCGTCTACGCCACGCCGATCCCCCTGACCGTCGAACCCGAAATGCCGCTCGGCGAAGCCGAATACACCATGCGCCAAGCAGTCCGGGAAGCCGCCGACGCCCTCCAACAGCTCCAAACCACCCGAGTGGACGACGCCGGCGGCCCCAGCCCCCGCGACCTCATCGAAGACGAACTGGCCGCCTACTCCCAGCACCAGTACCCCGACTCCCTCCCCCTCCGCGCCCGCCGCATCCTCGACACCGCCGACCAGGTCGCCGCCATCCTCACCGTCGCAGAACGCGCCCCCGCCTCCGCCCCCACCTCGGCCACCGCAATAGCCGCCCAAGAATCCCTCCTGCGCCCCCTCTGGAACGCAATCCGCTCCGCCCGCCTAGCCGCAGTCCACGCCCGCACCTGAGTACTCATTCCGAATTAGCAATAATGTTCGATTTTGATGGCAGAAAACGAGTCTGACGCGGCGCGGCAGCGGGTGTGGCGGCAACGGGCCGTTTCCGTGGCGTCCCGACTTTTACCGCTTGGTCTCTGTGCGCGGCAGTCTCCTGCGACGGCCGCTGCCGGAGCGCAGCGCGTCCTTCAGCCTTTCCCCCTGCGTCTTTGAGGTCGGCTTTCACCTTTTTGCGGCGGCCTTCCCCTGCCATGCGCCGATTGCCGAGCGTCTCTCCCGCGAGCTGCCGCGCCTGCCCGGATTGGGCGGTCCTCACCGAGGACCAGCGTCAAGCCACCATCGATGGGGCGCACGACGCGGGAACAGGCAACTGCCCGTAGATCGCCCGGTTATCCGTGGCCGCCGATGACCAGCAGCAGGAACAACACGCCACCGCAGACCATGAACACGGTGCCGATAATGCCGAGGACCAGGCCGATCATGACCTGGTGCCGACCGCCGTAGATGCCGCCGGCGGCATCGATCTCCCGCAGGGATCGCGCACCCAATACCCACGCGACCGGCGCGCACGCCCCGCAGCAGAACACCCCGAGCACCCCCAGGATCAGCACCATCGAGGCGTGCGGATGCTCCTGCGGGCCGTGCTGCGGGCGCGACCACATTACGGGACCGTTCAGCGACGAACCGTACGGATCGAACATTTGGTGAACGTATAACGGAAATTCCGGATGCCGAAACTTGCCGCGCCAACAATAGCTAACTCATTCGAATCTCCGCTACCGTTGGGGTGGTGGATTTCTCGGCCGGCTGGGATTGTCTGGCAACCTTGGTGGATGAACGCTGGGTGGAGCGTCGGCCGCGCCGCCCAGAGGTTGTGGACCAGCTAGTTCGGGAAACTCGGTCGATGCCGTGGCTGGCGCCTCGGCTCCCGCTGCCGGTCCCGATACCCGAGGTGCTGCCGGATGCGCGCCACACCACGGACGGCCGCATGGCTGTGACCAGACGTTTTCGATTCGAAATGGCATGTCCAGCCTTGTCGACAGACTCGACCACCTCTGACCAGGATGCTGCGCCGACGGGGGTTCTTTCGCTGAAGTCGCTGTGGCGGTGACGTTTTCGTCAGAAGTCCGGGGACCCATCAAATTTCCCCCGCGGCCGGGTTATCGTCGGGAATGACTTGGACTGCGGCAGACATACCGGATATGACCGGGCGGATCGCTGTGGTGACGGGGGCCAGCGCCGGACTCGGGGCGGAGACGGCGCGGCGGCTGGCCGGCCGTGGTGCGACCGTGGTGCTGGCCTGTCGCGCCACGGAGAAAGGCGAGGGCGTCGCGGCATCCATCCGAAAGCAGGTGCCCGAAGCCGAGCTGGTGGTTGTGCACCTGGACCTGGCGTCACTGGCCTCCGTGCGGAAAGCGGCGCGGCAGCTACACGACGCTTTCGGGTGCATCGACCTGCTCGTCAACAACGCCGGAACTCTGACCCGCGGCCGGACCGTGACCGAGGACGGGTTCGAAACCACCTTCGCCACAAACCATCTCGGACACTTCGCCCTCACCGGGCTCTTGCTGGACCTCCTGTCGGCGGCGCCGGCGGGGCGAGTGATTTCGGTCAGCAGCAGAGCGTCTGGATACCGCAGTACCACCCTGGAACTGGACGATCTGAGCTACGAGCGGCGGCCGTTCAAACCCATGCGTGTCTACGGCCAGTCCAAACTGGCGAACCTGCTGTTCATTTTCGAACTGCAACGCCGGCTCTGCGTTGCCGATACAGCGCTCGTCGCGGTGGCTTCCTACCCCGGTGTGGCCGATTCGGACTTCAACCGGAATCTCGGCCCTACGGCAACGCTGGCCCACTCCGCGCTGCAACCGCTCTCACGCCTCATCACACAGACGACCGAGATGGGCGCGTTGCCATCGCTGCGAGCGGCCACCGATCCGTCCGTGCGCGGCGGTGAATACTTCGGACCCACCGGACGTACCAAGGGTTACCCGGTTTTGCGCGAACCCCCTCCGATCGCACACGACCCCGAACTCGCAGCGCACCTATGGACAGAGTCCGAAGATTTGACCGACGTGAGGTACAGCTTCCAGGATCTCGGCGGCGTGGTGGACCGATGACATAGCGGCCATCGGCCGAACCCCGATGGACAGACCTCACTTCACCCCCTTCCTCACGTCGGCGCCGCTGTGAGAATCACCCTCGTCGGGCAACGGCAGACCGAACCCGAGGATATGATCTACCGAATGCGGGGTGTGCTGGGCAAGGTCTACGACATTTATGCCGACCCGAGCGAATACCTTCCGGTCGGCACCGACCGTGTCGTCAGAGACTCGCGCGAATGACATCCTCATACAGACTCCCGAAATCCGCCCACACCGCCCGCCCGTGGCGAATCCATGAGATCGCCAACGACTTTCGAGTCGAGGACGTGTGGGCATTGCCCACCCCCGGCAGTGCCGGAGACTTCCCCCGCCTGGTACAGGCGTTCGCCGAAGGCAACAGCGCAGAGCAATCCGTGGTTGTCCGCGCACTGTTCGCGGTTCGCTGGAAACTCGGGGAGCTCTTCGGCTGGGACCAGCCCGACTCGGGCGTCGGCACCCGCGTGCACACACTGCGCGACAGACTGCCGACGGACCTGCGCGATGCCTCGCCAGGCCCCAACCCGCAAACCATCCCGTTCACCTCGGTATATCTGACCGCGGACGAGTGGGTGTCCGAGAGCGCCAACCGAACCGTGCACGCGCTGCTGCACATCGGATGGGTACCGGACGAGACAACCGGTGCCTATCGCGGCCAGATGGCTGTGCTGGTCAAACCCAACGGCACGTTCGGGAACCTCTACATGGCGGCGATCGCACCGCTGCGGCGCCTGATCGTGTACCCGCCCATGATCGGAATGCTCGGGCGCCACTGGCAGAACCGAGCCGACGATCCGAACGCCGGATAGCGGAACAGCCCGCATCCGCGACCTGAACGATGGCCGCCCGCTCAGCCGGGGACGGCACTGACCGTAGGGGATCATGCAGCATGCCACGGTGCCGGCCCCCGGCCTTATCACGGGATGGGGATCTCGTTGAGTTGGAAGAGGCTGCCGGGGCCTCCTGTGCTCAGGGTGGGGATGGACGCGATGAAGTCGTGGACGTGGTCGGTTGCGAGGTGGGCGTCGAATGCGGCTGCGTTGGTGTAGATCTCGTAGAGATAGAAGCGGCCGGGGATATCGCGGGCTTCGTACGCGGTGAAGGTGACGCAGCCCGGTTCCTTCCGGACCGCGCGGACCAGGTCAACGATCTTGTCCCGAAAAGCTTCGGCCATACCGGGTTTGGCGTCGAGGATCGCGAGCATCGGGCGAGGCGTCGGATCGGTGACGTCGACGCGCATATTGCGGTGCTGCAGGCTCGTGGTCAGGAAATCGTTGTCGCTCATGGTCACAGCTCCACTCGAATGCCGGGCTCGACAATCCGGACGGTGGTGTCGGGGGCGAGTTTGCGTGCGGCTTCCAGATAGTGGCGGGGATCGCGGTCGCTGCTGGTGATCAGCCGATCTCCGAGCCAGCCCTTGGTGAAGGCGTAGTGGTGGGGCATGGCGAGTTCGGGGGCGAGGACAGCGGTCAGTTCGGCGGCCTCGTCGGCATTCATGACCACCTGCATATTGTGGGCGGGCCGCACATGCAGGCCGTTGGTAGGCAGCAAAGCCACCGAGATATGGCCGAGCCGTTCGGGAATCTCGGCCAGTTCCGGGATCAGCAGGGTGTCGCCGGCGAAGTACACCGCGTCCGAGCCCGCGCGCAACACGAAGGTGATCTCGTGGACGCCGTGCTTGCCCGGGACCGCGGTTACCGTGACGCCGCCGATCTCGGTGTGCTCCCACGGTTTCAGCCCGGTGACATTCTCGAATCCGGTGCGTCGTGCGTGCTCGACCACGGTTTCGGCGACCATGAACGGGACCGTGTGGTCGCGGTACTCGGCAAAGGTTTCCAGGTCGCAGTGGTCGTAGTGGTCGTGGCTGATCAGCACGCCGTCGAGCGGCGGGAGGTCGGCGATGCTCAGTGCGATCGGTTCGCCCTGGTAGTAGCCGGGTCTGGTGCTGAACCACGGGTCGGTGAGGAAGGTGCGGCCGCCGATCTCGATCAGGTGGCAGCTGTGCGTGACGCGGGTGACGGCGATTGTCGACATGATTGGTCCCTTGAATCGAAGGTCGGTGGTCAGCGGGCGAAGGCGGAGAAGTCGGTGTCCGCGCAATCCCAGATGGCGCGCAGCACCTGATCGGGTGTTTCCATTTGCGCGGAGTGGCCGGTGCCGCGCAGCAGCTGGAACCTGGCCAGCGGAATGGCCGCCGCGTACGCGCGGCCGTACTCCACATCGACGACTCCATCACTCTCGCCCCACAGCACGAGGGTCGGAATCTCCAGGCCCGCAAGACGTTCGGAGAGGCCAGGATCGGTCATCGAGGCGCCCGCGTAGGCGGCGAGCGCGGCCCGGTTACCCGCGGCAATGGCCTGCGCCGCCGGGGGCAAAGTCGCCGGGTCGAAACGGAACGGGTCCGGGTTGTGGAAGCTGAGCGCGAAGACCTCATCCATGGTCAGGGAGAAGAAGTCCGCGACCGGATGTCCGGGCATGTCGAGGCCGACGGCATCGATGAGCACGATGCCGCTGACCCGCGGGTTCTTCAGCAAGGCGATCTCGGCGGTGATCCAGCCGCCGACGGAGTTGCCGATCACGGTGACATCGGCCAGGTCGAGCTGCTCGAGCAGCGCATCGTAGAGCGCGGCGAGAGCGGTGACACCGCTGAGGTTTTCGGGACGGATGGTGCCATCGAAGCCCGGATGGACCGGGACCAGCACGCGCACGGCGTTGGTGGTGGCGAACAGTTCCGCGAACGCGTTCACCGATTGCGGTCCGGCCCCGCCGTGCAGCAGCAGAAACGGTTGCCCGGCACCGTATTCGGCGACAGTCAGCTCGACCGGTCCGATCCCTGCGAGAGTCACGGTATGGATCGTTTTGGTGGACATGAGATCTCTCTTCGAGCGTGGTGAATCCCGTTGCCATGCAGGCAGCTCGGGCTGAGTTGGTCGAATTGTGAGGTGGTGCTAGGCGAAATCGGTCGCCGGTTCGGTGGCATAGCGGCTCATGGCCTGGATCTGCGCGGCCGGGGTCAGAGGCCGGCCTTCGGCGATCATGTCGCGCAGATCCCGGAAGTACCGGACGTACAGGTCCGGGGTGAATGTGTTGAGCATGACCGTGGTCTCGTCGGTCGGGTTGGCGAAGGTGTGCGGGGCGCCCGGCGGGACCATCACCAATGTGCCTGCGGGCGCGTCGTATGCGGTGTCGCCGACGGTGAACCGTGCCGTGCCGGACACCACGTAGAAGCCCTCGTCATGCTGGGCGTGCCGGTGTTGCGGCGGCCCGTCGGTGTGCGGGGCGATGGTGATCTCACCGATTCCGAGGCGGTGGCCGGTGGTCGACCCGTCCTCGAGAATCCGCATGCGGGTCGTTCCGAGCTGGATGGTTTCCCCGTCGTCGGGGCCTACTACCGAAACGTCGTCCATATTGGTCTCCTTGCCGGGGACCGTCCACGAAGGTTCCTGAACGGTTGATTGGACAAGCGTCGCGCGAGCAGGCAAGGCGCAGCCAGGGCCAGGCTGTCCCACCCTCAACCACAGAGCCCGGCGAGATGCCATGGAGTACAGTGGATTTGCTCGTATACCAGGACAGACACGGAACAGCCATGGGGACCTCGCACAGCTTCGGCTCGCTTCTTCGCGAGTACCGCAACCGGGTGTCGCCCGCTGATCTGGGCCTGCTCCCCGCGACAGGGCAGCGCCGGACCCCCGGCCTGCGCCGCGAAGAGCTCGCCGAACTGAGCAGGGTCTCGGCCGATTACATAAAACGCCTCGAGCAGGGCCGCAGTCGCCCGTCCGCATCGGTGATCAACGCACTGGCACGAGTACTGCGACTGTCACAAGCCGAATACGAGCAACTGTGCGCGCTGACCGGACATACGATCGTCCAACCGGGCGAGCGGCCGCACACCGTCGACGCGCCGACACGGCAACTGCTCGAACGGTTCGATATGCCCACCGCGATCTACGACGCGGGCTGGACATTGCTGGCGTACAACACACCCGGCATTCGCCTCTTCGGGGACCCGGCGCCGTATGGCAGCCACGGCAGCAATATGGCCTGGCGATTCTTCATGGAACCGGCCAACTTCGTCTGGGAATCCGACGCCCAGGCAAGACAATTCAAGACCTCCCTGGTGGCCGATCTGCGTGAGGCCGCGGACCGCTACCCCTACGATGAGAACCTGGCGAAACTCGTCGCCGAGCTATGCACCACGCACAGATTCTTCGACGACCTGTGGTCCAGTGCGTCGGCCACGAAGCTCGGCGGCACCCGCGGAATCACCCACCACCCAGCCGTCGGCTCGATCGAACTTGACGCGAACATGCTGGCGGTCCCCAATGGCGACCTCAGGATAGTCGTCTTCACCGCCGAGCCGGGCACCCGCGCCGCACACCGCTTGTCGGCGCTCACAGACGACCACCACCGCGGACTGCATTACCCCCAATAGCGATGACAGGACGCCCTGTACTTCGGTCCGGACTTCGCCAGCTCGCACCTAGTAGCCGCAAGGTGGTGCAACGCCTCGCCGATCTCGGCGTAGTTCGTATCGCACTGAAAACCGGTTAGCCTGTACGCAATCGGTTATGGGGGCCGATATGTAGCGGGTGGGTGGGATCAACAATGTCGCAGCAGGTGGTCGGGGAACGATTCCGGCTATTGTCCGTCCTCGGGGTAGGCGGGAACGGCCGGGTATGGCGCGCCTTCGACGAGAAGCTCGGCGTCGAGGTGGCGATCAAGGAGGTCCAGCTCCATCCGTCCTCGACCGATGCCGAACGCAGCAATACGATCGCGCAGGCCGAAAGCGAGGCGCGCAATGCCGCCAGGCTGCGCAATCACCCCAATATCGTCGCGGTATACGACGTCGTCACCGGGGCCGGGCAACCCTGGCTGGTCATGCGATTGGTCAATGGGCGCACCCTGGAGCAGGAGCTCGAAGTCCGCGGCCGGCTCCGTCCGGAAGAAGCCGGCAGGATCGCCGCCGCGGTGCTCGAGGCACTCTACGCCGCGCACTCCGCCGGAATCGTGCACCGCGACGTCAAACCCGCGAACATCATGCTCGCCGACGACGGCACCGTGCTGCTGACCGACTTCGGTATCGCCAAGCAATACAGCACCACCACCGAGGTAGTGCTCACCGGAACATTGCGCTACATGTCCCCCGAACGACTCAGTGGCAAGGATCTGCCGGCCGGAGACCTGTTCGCCGTGGGCGTGACGATCTACGAAATGACCGAGGGCGCTTCACCGTTCGCTCGCGCGACGCCTGCGGCAACCATGTCGGCGGTGATCATGGAGCACCCCGTGCCACCGCGCTACTCCGGCCATCTGACCAACCTCGTTGTCGCACTGCTGGAGAAGGATCCCGCGAGGCGTCCGAATGCGGCGGCGGCACGGATGCTGGTGGCCGGCCGCGCCGGGTTCACTCCAGAGGAGCCGACGGTCATTGCTTCGACCGTTCCGGACCTTCGTTTCACTTCGGATTCGGCCGACCCGGAAACGAAGCGCCGGCGGCGGCCGAGCCGGCGCGCAATTCTGGCTACTGGCCTGGGAATCGCTGCCGCAGGTGCGATTCCGGTGGCGCTGGTCCTGAAACCGTCTGCGCATCAATCGGATTCGGCTGCCAATACTTCACTTTCGCCTACTGCCGGTCACAGCGCTCCGCGGGTGCGGGGCCCGCTGACACTGTCCGGTGGGAGCAGCGCCACACCGGTCGCGATGTCCTTCAACCCGGGCGGCACAGTGTTCGCCGCTGCCCGCGAGGACGGTTCTGCCACGCTCTGGGATACGGCGACGTGGCAGGCGACCACAACCTTCACACATCACCCTGTCAACCCGTGGTCGACACCGTTCGACAAGGTCATCGCCTGGAATCCTCGCTTCACCGCCGCGCTGTCCCTCACCTTCAGTCCGAATGGGTCCGTCCTGGCCGTCGGCAATGGTGACGGAACAATAAGTCTGTGGGGCCTCGGGGACGGTGCCGAAACCACCCTGCCGTACATCGATCCCATAACATGGAACGGCGCCAACGGTTCCATAGCCTTCGACCCCAGCGGTAGATCGCTCGCATCGACCTACGACATGCCATCCATCAGGATTTGGGATCTGTCCACTCGAACCAGCCGCACCACGCTCACCACCACCGGCGACAGTTGGGTCGACCAGCTCGCATTCAGCCCCGACGGACGGATCCTGGCCAGCGCCACCGGGAACGGCAACCCGAACAACACCGTCGATGACGGCTACCTACAGCTGTGGGATGCCTCCTCCGGGGAGTCCATCACCACCCTGGCCCAGACCAATTCCCGTGGGCAAGCCCTGGCATTCAGCCCCGACGGGAAGACGCTGGCAAGCCTGCGCACCGACGGGCGGCTCACGCTGTGGGACATCGCATCTCGGCAGACAACCCGGACCGTCGCCCCGACGTCGTCCGGGGTGACGTGCATCGCGTTCGGTTCCGGAGGGGTGGTGGCGGGCGGATTCAATGACGGCACCGTCACGCTGTGGGACGCCGAATCCGGCAGTGCCGTCGCACATCTCACCACCGGCACCAATCACACCGTCAACTACCTTGCTTTCAGTCAGGACGGCAAAACCATCGCGGGTGCCGGCAAGGTCCTCAGCGTATGGAAGCTCAGCTGACCAGAACACCCGAGCGGCGCCCGCCCCGCCGGACACCCTTACGCCTGGGCAACCGAACGTTCGAGGTACGCAATCGCCTGAGCAGGAACAAGTTCACGGGGCAGCACCAGCCAGTGGCTGGCGGCTGTCAGCGTCACGACGTGTGTGTCGACGGAAAGCTTGCGGAAGTCCGCGAACAAATACGTCCTCGTCCCGAGCGGGGTCGTCATCTCCATGCCGTCGCTCAGATATCTGGCCTGCAATACCATCCCCGGACTCGCGAACCTGCGGACCCGCTGTGATCCGTGCCGCGCATCCTGCATCGAGAACATCCCGAACAGGAGCAATACCACGACGTAGATCGTGGCAGCGGCAACAAGTACGGCGGTGCCACTGCCCCACGTGAAGCTGGTGAAGCCCGGACCGGACGGACGGGCCGCCATCTTGAGCACCAGGCAGATCATGGCAATCGCGGCGACCCCCGCTGCGATCAACCACAGCCACGGACTTCGCCAGCGCATCCAGAGTTCACCGCGCGTGATACGCACCGCAGTCTGCGGCCCGGCCGCGAAGCGCACGACCATCGCACCGGTGTGGTCCCGAAACATAGAGTTACCAACAGGATTCATGACCCCCCTCGCATCGACCGCCCCGATATTACTCAGCTTGCGCGCCCTCGGGGTGTGTTGATCACACAGTCGCCAGGCCGACGGATGCGTCGGCGTCTTGGTCCGCCACTCGACCCCTGCTTGCGCAGACCGCAGCCGCAGACCCTGGGTCATGTCTCCCAATAGTTTTAGCCATTCAGTCCTCAGCTCCATGACGAACCCGGCGCGGTGGGTCCGGACGACTGATTATCGCGAGAACGACAGCCCTCAGCCATCCCGCGCGCAACGTGGTGCGCGGGATGGTGGCCGGGAACCACTTCAGAGGCTGCCGAACGGGTTCCAGGGTGCCGGAGCCGGGGCATCATCATGGTCGTGGTGCCACTGCCAGTCGTTGCCCCGCCTCTCCCAGTGGCCACGACCCTGGTCGCAGTCGCTCATCCGCCACTGCCCGCGGTCCTGTTGCCAACTGAACTGGCCGGAGTGATCACAGTCCTGGCGCCAACCATTGTCGTTGTCGTTGTTGTCCACCAACGTCAGCGGCGCGGCCAGCACGGGTGCGGCGAAGCCGATCGGCAAGACAACGAGCGAGCCCATCACAAGAGCCCGAGCCAACCGGTGTCGTAGGGGTGCCTTCTCGGAAATAGTCATGGCCATACCTCATTTCGGCACGGCCATAAAAGCGTCAGGAAGGGGCACCCTCGACCGACGTGGCAACCACGCACATTGCGCTCTACTGGCGGATTCGTGACCGTGGCATAGGGTCCGGGACCACTGCTGAATGGCCCACAGAAGATCGATGCTCGGTCCACCCACAGTCTAGACCCGTCACACGGCCCTATCCATCAAACCTCTCGCGCGGGTGCGAGCGATCAGGACATTGGTGCGAACCTGGAGATTCTCGTTCTCACCGCCGTGCGCCTTGTCCCGACAGGTTCGAACAACACAGCTACTGCTTCGTCGCCGGATCCAACCGCCGTCCCGGTCCGGTGGATCGGCCGTCAATTGAACGAACCCTGCCGATCGGCGGGTCATCGCCCGACGACAGCTGCTGTCGAATTCCTCACCACCGCAACCAGTTGCGGCAATGACCTCGATCTCGAGCAGCCGCTGCGGGTCGAAGATCCCCGCGAGTACGACCGTCGTGCGGGCTTGTTCTCGCCGAGGACCTCGGTGCGGACGGCGGTATCGGCCCCGCGGACGGTGATCAATGTTCGAGCGTCAACAGGAGCACATCCTCATCACGAGTGCCCTTCTCCGATGGTGACGACCACCTTTCCGAACGGGTTTCCCGTGCGGTAATAGCGGTAGGCGTCGGGCGCTTCGACGAAGGGGAAGACGCGGTCGATGACGGGGTGGAGTCGATGTTCGGTGATGGAATGAACCATCTCTTCCATTGTTGTTCGGCTGCCGACGGCGATGCGGCGAATCGAGACGAAATTGCCGCCGAAGGGTTCCGGGCCCAGTCCGCCGGGCGGGCCGGGGAAGGTGCCCGGGACGGTGATCTGTGCGTTGAGTGCCGCGGCCCGAATGGATTTCGCCAGGGTGGGCATGCCGACGGTGTCGACGACATGGGTGACACCGTCGCCATCCGTCAGCGCGCGCACGAGGTGCTCCCAGTCCGGGGTGGCGGTGCGATCGATGACCTCGTCCACCGCAAGCTTGCGGAGGCGTTCGGCCTTCTCGGAGGAGGAGGTGACTGCGATGGTGCGGGCGCCGAGGACATGGGCGAATTGCAGGGCGAACAGTGCTACCGAGCCAGTGCCGACCACCAGCACCATGTCGGTATCGCTCAGGGGCACAGGGGTGTTCAGCGCTGCCCAGGCGGTAGTGCCGGCACAGGCGAGAGTGGCTGCCTCGATATCTGTCAGGTGTACCGGGACGTGGACGACCGAATCCTCCTCCAGCACAGCGAAGGTCGCCAGCATGCCGTTATGGTTCACGCCGTACTGCCGGCCGGCCATGGACATGCGCAGTGGTCCGTCGATCCAGGTGATGAAGTAGGTAGCGGTCACCCGATCGCCGATGACAGCCCGAGTGACGTTGTCTCCGATAGCAATCACCTCGCCGACGCCATCGGACAGCGGGATGATTCCAGGTGTCGGATCGAGCGGGTAATCACCGTCCATCAGTACCAGATCGCGTCGATTCAACGAGGCGGCGCTGACTCGGATGACGACCTGCTCGGGGCCGGGCTCGGGTGGTTGCTGCGGCACGCTGGTCAGCCCGTCCAGGCCGCGCCGCGGGGTGAGGTGGTACGCAGCAGCGTTCACTGGGCGGTGCCCTCTTTCACGGTGCGGGGGCGTGGGTCGCCGGGGTTGCGGTCCTCATCGGTGCGCTCGGGCCACCACTGGCTCGATTCGCTGCGATAGTGGTCGTGCCAGTCCCACCATTCGTAGGCCGGGGATTGCGGGTAACCCTGTGGGGAGTCCTCCCAGGTCTCCTGACGTCCGAGGGCGGTCATATCGAGGTAGCTCCACGTGCTGCCCATCGCTTCATCGCCGCGGCTATTGATGAAGTAGGTGCGGAACACGCGGTCGCCGTCGTGAATGAAGGCGTTGGTGCCGTGCCATTCGTCGACGCCGAAGTCGGTGTCGAAACTGTCGATGAGGGTGTACCAGGGCATGGTCCAATTCATCCGTGCCTTGACGCGGTCGATATCGGGCTGCGGTGCCCGGGAGACGAAGACGAGCGTGGTGTCGCGAGCGTTCAGGTGGGCGAGGTGCGCGACCTGGTCGGCGATCATGGAACAGCCGCGGCAGGCGTGGTCGGGCCAGCCGTCCACGCCGGGATCCAAGAAGGCACGGTAGACGATCAGCTGACGGCGGCCTTCGAACAGGTCGAGTAGGCCGACTTTGCCGGTGGGTCCGTCGAATTCGTAGGGCTGGTCGATGGCCACCCACGGCATGCGCCTGCGTTCCGCGGCGAGTGCGTCACGGGCGCGGGTGAGCTCCTTCTCCTTGACCAGGAGTTCTTGCCGCGCAGCGTCCCACTCCCCCGCCGAGACGATCGGTGGAGTATTCATCGGGTTGCCTCATCAGGGATGGGTGTTCCTGCGAGCTGGGCGAACTCACGCTCGAGTGCCTTCACCACACCATTGCGCCAGCCGTCGGCGATCGCTTGCGAGATGGGATCCGGGAAGATCTCCTCCTCGCCCTTCTCGACGCCGTCGAAGATGGCGCGTGCGACGGCCTCCGGGGCGGTCTTCGGGATGTCGAAGCCTCGGTTCATGTCGGTGTCGGTGGGGCCGGTCAGCACCGCATGGACTGTCACCCCCTGGTCCGCCACCCGCACGCGCAGCGATTGCGTCAGCGAGAAGGCCGCGGCCTTCGAGATCGAGTAGGCGGGTGTGATCGGCATCGGCGCCAGCGCGGCCAAGGACAGGTTATTGACGATCGCGCCCTTGGATCGAGCCAGCAGCGGTTGGAAGGCCCGGGCCATCTCGAAGGGCCCGAACAGGTTGACGACGAGCTGCCGCTCGATGGCCGAGCGATCATCCAGATCGTCGTAGAGTGCGATGCCCGCATTGTTCACCAGGACATCGAGTGATTCGACAGCGCCTACGGCACTGCGGATTTGATCGCTGTCGGTGATATCCAGGGTCAAGGGTGTCACTCGCGTGTCCGGGTGCGTCCACGGTTCGCGGGTCCCGGCGTAGACGCGTCGCGCGCCCCGGCTCAAGGCCTCCTCGACCAGTGCTCGGCCGATGCCGCGATTGGCGCCGGTCACCAGCACCGCACTACCTGAGATGTGAACCATGATGAAATCTCCTTCGTCGGATTACGTTCTCTGCCAATAGAGATACGCAACCGCCGTGGCACTCATCGCTGTGCCGAAGGCAATTTCCACACAGCTGGATCGCGGCCGAAGAACGCGACGAGCCGATCGCTCTGGCAGGCCGAAGCCGGAACCGGAACTCGCGCACCGAACAGGGGATCGCGACGGCCGGTGACGGCCACCCTGGCGACGGACAGCAATTCGGTCGCCAGCGGCGTGGGTATGGTTCGCGGGTCGGCGCAGGCGCTGCCGATATCCCAGGCGTGCACGGTGATCTCCAACGCAGCTATATCGGCAAGGACGACTGTCGACAATGGCAGACCACAGACGGTGATCGCGTCGCACTTCGCGCACAACCATGCGCCGAGCAGTCGGCACAGTCCGCTGCGGACGGCCCCGAGGGGATCGTCCGCAGCTGGAATATCGGCGCCCAGGTCGATGCGGCCCTGCTCGATTCCGTCGCAGACGGCGTCGACAGAGTCCTCGAGATGTCGCAGCAGCATCACCAAATCCCAGTCACTACAGGGTGTTCGGCGTGACAAGTCCGCGTCCGACACGGCGGCCAGGCTGCCGAGTGCGAACCCGACGGCGCGCTCCAGCAGGTCACCACCGACCATCAGGACGCTCTGTCGAGAATCGGATCCAAGCCGAACGAGGGGAAGATACCGGCGTCGAAGAACGCGACGATATGGCTGATGCCCGCCTCGGATATGCCGAATACCTGCAGCGAATACGCGTAATAGCGACCGTCCTCACCGCGGCGGTACTGACCCAGGGCCGCTTGGCCGTTCGCGGACGCGTACCTCATCCGGAAATGGCCAGGCGCGCATCCCAGCGACTCCAGGAAGCGCACGATCCGCTCGCGCCCAGCGAACCAATCCGGCGAGGGCGGCATTTCCAGCATCGCGTCGTCGTGCAGCACCGTGTGCAGGGCGGCGAAATCGGCCGACTCCAGGGCCTGCACATAGCGGTCGAGCAGCGCGCGCCGCTGCGGTTCGGGCGGCTCGTCGATCTGCTCGAGAACAGCACCCGCCGCGGCCAGCGCAGCCCGGGCGCGCTGCAGCGCGCTGTTCACCGCCGCCACGGTGGTCCCCAGCGCCGCAGCGGTTTCGACGGCGGAGAATTCGAGCACCTCGCGCAGAATCAAGATCGCCCGCTGCCGGGCCGGCAACAACTGCATAGCCGCCACCAGCGCCAACCGCACGCCGCCGCGCGTATCGACAATGACGGCAGGATCGCCGGAGAACATGTGGTCCGGAATCGGCTCGAGCCATCGGGTGCCCGGCACAGCTGCTGCCGGGTACCGCTCGAAATCGCCTACAGGAGCGGATAACCCGGACGGCAGCGGCCGACGACCACGCTGTTCCAGGGCACGCAGGCATACATTGGTCGCAATCCGGTACAGCCAAAGCCGCAGCGACGAGCGCCCCTCGAACTGCCCATACCCACGCCACGCCCGCAAGTACGTCTCCTGCACCAGATCCTCGGCCTCCTCGGGTGAGCCCAGCATGCGATAGCAGTGAGCGATCAACTCGGGGCGGAACTGCTGGGCGAGAGTCATGAACTCCCCGGTATCGGCGACCGGTGTATCCACGTCGACCTCCTCGATTCTTTCGGCCTGGAAATAGAGACACTTCCGGCGGCCGAAACTCATCGCGGATCGAGCCCGACGGCCATCGGCCGCCCGCAGCACCACACACCAGCCAAAGCTGTTCACAGCCGCCTGATCTCGAAACGCAACAGTTGTTCGCGGCGATAGACACGGCAGCGGTGAAGGGCGGCTGGGCCGGACGGCAGACCGATTGCTCGTTCTGACTTCAGAGACGCGGATCGAGCTCCCCGGAGGTGGGCTGCCACACGTGCAGAGCGCCTAGGTGACCGAGTCGAGGGAAGAGAAGACGACCACGTTGGAGAGGTAGCTCTTCGCGGATTGGTCGAAATCGCCGCCGCAGGTGACCACCTGCAGGGTTGCGCCGCCGCGGGGGCCGAACACGAGTTGGTCGGGGAATTGGGATTTGGGATACATCCGCACATCGGTGACCTTGAAATGCGCGGTCTTCCCGTCCGCACGGGTCACATCGATCATGTCACCGGCCTTCACCTTCTTGAGGGAGAAGAACACGCCGGTGCCCTGGTAGGAGTCGACGTGGCCGAGGATGACTGCTGAGCCCTGCTCGCCGGGGGCGGGTCCCTGCTGATACCAGCCCGCCTGCTGGTAGTCCGCGGGGACCTGGACCGAGTCATCGGTGTTGCGGCCCAACGAGATCAGCGAACCGGACGCCTTGATCGAGGTAATGGTGAACGACACCGGAGTCGAGCGGCTGATCGCCGCCGCCGTCTTCACACCGGTGGTAGATGATGCCGCGACAGTCGTGGTTGACGCCGTATTTGTCTTGTCGGAAGACGTGCAGCCCGCGACGAGGGTCACGATAATCGCCACCGCGGCGGCGAGAGCAGCGAGCGGTGTCCGGCGGATTCTCCGCGTGCCCATGGTGTTTGCGTCTGTGGTGATCACTGTGCGCTCACCGCGTGCGCCATACCGCCCGCACCGGTTTCCGGCGCGCCCTTCGGGATCACGTATCCGCCCGCCGGGACCTGGTCGGTGACCGCCGGGCCGCCGCTGATGCCGACGGTCGCAGCCGGTGGAATAGTCATGCCGTACACCGTGTCCGGTCCGGCCGCTCCAGCGCCGGCGGCCAGCAGGTCGATGCCACCCAGACCACCGGCCTGCACACCACCACCGGTCTGTACACCACCGCCCGCGTTTCCGCCTACCTGCACACCACCGCCGGCAGTCCCACCGATCTGCACACCTCCCCCGGTCTGCACGCCACCACCCGCGTCTCCACCGATCTGCACGCCTCCCCCGAGATCTCCGTTGCCACCGCCCTGAACGCCACCTCCGGCGGTCCCGCCGACCTGCACACCACCCCCGGTCTGCACTCCGCCGCCGGCCTGTACGCCACCCCCGGCGTTCCCGCCCGGACTCGCGCCGACGCTCGGTTGAACGGTCGCACCGCCATTGCCGCTGAGCCCGCCCCCGGCGTGCACGTCGATGCCTAGCCCGACTCCCCCACCGGGAGATCCGTTGCCCCCGCCCGCCGCACCCGGTGTCGTGGTCACAGCGCCGCCCCCGGCGTTCGCCCCGCCATTGCCGCCGATGCCGACGTCAACACCCAGACCGATGCCCGGGGCGGGTGCCGTGGTCGTGGCGGGATCCGCGACGGCCGACGACGCGCATAAGGCAACGGCCGCCACGACGGCCGCCGCGACCGTAAATGTCCTTGCCGACATGATGAATTCACTTCCATACGTTGTAACCCGATGCCCCTCCTTCGAATGTATCGCCCCCTGTGTTACCTCGATTTGCCCCAAATTCCGAAGGCTATGGCAATCAGGGAGCAATCAATACTGGACGTTTGCTCAATCCCCTACACCCCCACGCAAGCCGGCGGCCGCCGGCTGACCTCGCTGCGTCCGATTTCTTCAAGACAGCGGGGTCAGCGCGGGCCTACGGTTCGGGTATGACTCTTCAACTGGATGTGATCGGGATTGTTGTTGCCGATATGGGGGCGGCGGTGGCGTTCTATCGGCGGCTCGGGCTCGAATTCGCGGAGGGGGCCGAGGGGGAACCTCATGTGGAGGCGACAGTTTCGGGTGGGATCAGGCTGGCGCTGGATAGTGAGGCGACTGTTCGGTCGTTCCATCCCGAGTGGCGTGCCAGGAGTGGGGGCGGGCGGATCGGGTTGGCATTCCGGTGCGGGGCAGTCGGCCAGGTTGATGCGACATTCGAGGAATTGGTGGGGGCGGGGTATCACGGCGAGTTGAAGCCGTTCGATGCGTTTTGGGGGCAGCGTTATGCGACCGTGCATGATCCGGATGGGAATGGGGTGGATTTGTATGCGCCGCTGGGGTAATGGGCTACCGGCGTAACAGGTGGGTCAGCGGAACTCCGGCCAGTTCTTTGACTTCCCGGGAGAGGTGGGATTGGTCGGAGTAGCCGGCCAGGGCGGCGGTCGCGGCCAGGGGTGTGCCCGAGCGGGCCAGGGCCAGAGCCTGTTGCATGCGGAGGATCCGGGCGAGGGTTTTGGGGCCGTAACCGAAGGCGTCCAGGGACATTCGGTGCAGGCGGCGGGTGCCGAGGCCGAGGGTGTCGGCGAGATCGGCAACCTTGGTGCCCGCGCGGAGTTCCGTCACGATACGGATCATGGCGGGGGCCACGGGATCGACGTCGGTAGCGCGCCAGTGGGCTATCGCTTCCAAACCGGCCGCGGGAGTGGGTGCGGCGGTGAGGAGATCGACGGCGTGGCCGTGCACGGCGGGACTCCAGACGGCGGCCATATCCACTCGCGCATCGCGGAGTTCGTGCGCGGGGACTGCCAGCAGCGTGGGAGCCGTGCCGGGGAAGAAGCGGATGCCGGACACTCGCGGGTTGCCACCCACACTCGGGTGATGTGAGCGAGTGTCGGGGCCCGCCACCATAAGCCGGTCGTTGAGCCAGAGCAGATCCATACAGCCGTCCGGCAATACCGGGGTTGTCGAGTCGGCGGTGATATCGCGTGTCCATACGACCGCGCCCAGAATGGCGGACGGACGTTCCCGATAGTCCTGCGGCACATGCACATCCGAGGCGCCGCGAGAATCCGCAGGTCGCGACTCGCGAAACCCGTTGCGAGAGGCCTTGTTCGACACGTCGTGCGTGAATGCCTCACCTGCCGTATTGCATTCACTGCAATATTGCATGTCATGCCGTCGCGACATCGTCCCCATCAGTGCTTGCGCACCATATGTTCCGGCTGCCCGGGCTTCCAGATGGTGACGTCCATATGGTCGTTCCCGACCTCGACAGCGGAGGCGCCGGTGATATCCGCCGCGTAGAACTGGCCGAAGGTCTGCCCGCGTAGATCGAAACCGGATTCGGCGAAGAGGTCTTCCGCCCAGCGCTGATGCAGCGCCGGATCCTGCACATCACGCACGGCGCCGAACAGCTTCACGTCGCCGTCGGTGACCTCGGTATCGACGGTGGCGGTGTGCAGGCAGAAGCGCGGGTCGCGAGCCAGGTCCTGGAATTTCGTGGTGCCGGGCATACCGACCAACCATAGTTCGCCCTCGAAAACGCGCGGTTCCAGCGGGCTGATGCGCGGGGAACCGTCCGCGCGCAGGGTGGCCAGCAGGCACAGATTGCCGGTGGCGGCGTGACGGCGGGTGAAGATCTCGGCGATGCGCGGCGCGGCCTCGACGAATTCGGTCCAAGACGTCATACAGCGACCATACGCAGGGCCACCGACAACGCCGGATCCTTCTACCGGCCGCGAGTCTGTTTCAATGAACCGTTCTGGTCGTCCGATCGCGGAAGGTGCGCTGGTGTCATTCCCTCGCCGGATTGCGGTCGTCACCGCGGCACTCATCGGATGTCTCATCCCCGCGTCCGCCGGCGCGGTTGTCGGCGGAAACGAGGTCCAGGCCACCGCCTACCCGTGGCTTGCCGCTGTCGGTAGCCCGCTGTCCCACCTCGTGCGCCCGTCCGGCCAGTTCTGCGGAGGCGCCCTCATCGCACCCGATCAGGTCCTGACAGCGGCGCACTGTGTGCAAGTTGCGCAGCAGCTGCCGGAATGGCTGACAGTCACCTTCGGGCGCTCGGATCTGCGATCCGGGGACGGCGTCACGGCCACCGTGGCCGCCGTCCGGATCGATCCGGACTTCCGCACCGACGTCGTGGATGGGGTGCTGGTATATCACCACGATGTCGCCGTGCTCACGCTGACCGAGTCGCAGGCACGGCCGACGGTGGAAATCGGCGCGCCGCACGGCAGTTCGGGCACCGTCCTCGGGTGGGGTGGTACCTCCGACAGCGACAGCTCGAATACGCGACTGCGCACCGCGATCGTCCCGTTCGCGACCGGCGCGGATTGCGCCCGCGCCTATCCGGGCGCATTCGATGCACGAGAGATGGTGTGCGCCGGTTCGACCGACGCCGATACCGGTGATTTCGACAGCGGCGGGCCGCTATTGGCCGATGACGGAAAGCTGGTCGGACTCACCTCGTGGGGCCGGGGCGCGGCGCAAGCGGGATTCCCGGGGGTCTACACGCGGCTGCCCGCTCCGTTCTGAAGGCATCACATCTTCGTCACCGACTGATCGAAGCCGAATACGCTGCGCGGGTCGTACTGTCCGGCAATGCGGCGTAGTCGAGGCGCGTTCTGGCCGTAGTAGGCCGTCGACCAGTCCGACAGGTCGTGGTCGATGTAGTTGACGAACCCGGTATTGCCGACCAGGCCGCCCAGCCCGTCGCGCACCTCGCTCACCGCGGTTCGCGCCTCGGGAGTGGTAGCGCCGACGTAGATCTGCGCGGTCGCCAGCGCGCCGCGATACGGGAAGGCGGTGTCGCAGGCCCCGATTCGGCCTGCGGCCCCGGCCAGGCTGTCGAGGAGAATGTCCATGCCCTCGCGGCCGGTGAGCATGTCGGTGAGCCGGCTCGGGTCCGCCAGAGGCTGGGTCAGCACCCGGGACGAGGCGGTGAACGATTCCCGGCCGAGGACTCCGCCGCCACTCCAATTCGGATGGCATTGCTCCGTCGAGTAATTCGCGCAGCCGCCGAAATACTTCATGGCCGATAGATAGTCGAGGGTCAAGGAGTACCGGTTGGTGGGTTGTGATCCGGTGGCCGCCACCAGCTTGTCGAGCAGGGCGTTCATATCGCTCTCGGTCCCGACGTAGCAGCCATTGATCCGGCAGGACGGCGGGCTTCCGGCGGAAATGCCCAGAGTGGACCAGAATTCGTCCGGCGCGGACCGGGTGAACGATTGCCAGCCGCCGAGTACGCCGGTCAGCGCACCGTCGGGGAAATGAACTTGGAATACCGCCAGCTGCGGGGCCTCGACCGTCCGGAACGTGAATTCGGTGACCACACCGAAATTCCCGCCGCCACCACCGCGTAGCGCCCAGTACAGATCCGGCTCGAAATCGGCGGCGGCCCGGCGTAGGACGCTGTCTGCGGTGACAACTTGCGCGGAAAGCAGGGAGTCACAGGTCAATCCGTATTTGCCCGCCAGCACGCCGAGACCGCCGCCGAGGGTCAGGCCCGCAATGCCGACCGTCGGGCAGGATCCGCCCGGCAGGCAGCGCCCGGCCTGCGCCACGCCCGCGTACACGTCGATCAAGCGTGCGCCCGCGCCGATCGTCGCGGTGCCGTCCGCGGCGACCTGCACCGAATTCATCGCTCCCACATCGACGATCAGCCCCGCATCGGGCGTGGAGTACCCGGCGTAACTGTGACCGCCACTGCGGGCCGCGATCGGCAGCGCGCACTCCGCCGCCACGGCGACACACGCCTGCACATCCGCGGCATCGGCACAGCGCGCGACGGCGGCCGGGTTCCGATCATCGAAGCGCGGGTTGTAGGCCAGTTTCGCGGCCGCATAGTCCGAATCCGCGGGCAGCGCGAGCGTTCCGGTGAGCCGCTGCCGCAGCGCATTCCAATCCACCTGCCCTGCAGCCGATTCCGGTGCGCCACCGGATATCGACCGTAGTCCAAGGCCGGCGCATGCCGCACCCAATGCGGTGGCGCGCAACATGCTCCGCCGATTCATCGCCATGGCGATGCCCTCCCCCGAGGCTGCACCCGGTCTGCGCCGGGCGGTATTCAGGACGTCCTTACGGCCGGTGTATCGCGGCCGTAAGGCGTCCCGTTTCAGGCGAGCAGGCCGTCGGCCATCCGCGCCCAGTCGGCGAGAACCTGCTTGCGCCGCAATCTATCCCGGCCGACCATCTCGTCCAGCGTCGCGCCGCGCACCAGATTGATGGTCAGCCAGAAGGCCGATTCGAGGCGTTCGGGGGAGACATCGATGCGCTGCGCACACGCGTCGAGCAGCTCGACCGTCAGTTCGTGCTGGACGCGCAACATATTCCGGCGCAGCTCACGCTCATTGGCGATGCCGACGTAGAGCTCGACCGCGGCCTTGCCCAGCTTCCCCGCGAACGGTGCGGTCACCAGTTCCACCAGGATCTCCCCCACCGATGCCGCGCCCAGCGTCCGCACCCGCCGCTGCAACGCCTCCTGCTGCCGCTGGGTCAGGTGTTCGATGGTCTGCGCGAACAACTCCTGCCGAGTGTGGAAGTGGTGCAACTGCGCGCCCCGGGTCACACCCGCCCGCGCGGTGATATCGGCAATCGAGGCGCTGGCGTAGCCGACCTCGGCGAGGCTGTCGATGGCGGCGTCCAGCAGCAGCGCCCGCGTACGCAAGCTCTTCTCCTGGTGTTTGTTCGGGGGCAGGGCTGAAACCACCGCGTCAGTCTAGCCATAATTGCGTGCTGCCTTGCACGCAATTGGGTGCTGGTCGTAATGTCTCGGCCATGCCCGTCGACCGCTTGCTGCCCACGTCCGAAGCCCGCGACCTCATCGAGCTCACCCGGGATATCGCGGACAAGGTCCTGGAACCGAATGCCGCCGCCTACGAGAAGCAGGAACGCTATCCGGACGAGGCCTTCCGCGCGCTCGGCCGGGCCGGGCTGCTGAGCCTGCCGTATCCGGAGGAGTTCGGCGGCGGCGGGCAGCCGTACGAGGTATATCTGCAGGTGCTCGAGGAGCTGGGTGCGCGCTGGGCCGCCGTGGCGGTCGCGGTGAGCGTGCACAGCCTGTCCTGCCATCCCCTGTTCGTCTACGGCACCCCCGAGCAGCAGGAGCGCTGGCTGCCGGAGATGCTGTCCGGCAATCTGATCGGCGCTTACAGCCTGTCCGAGGCGCATGCCGGATCCGATGCGGCCGCGCTGCGGTGCCGGGCCACCGAGACCGACTGCGGCTACCGCATCACCGGGACCAAAGCGTGGATCACCAACGGCGGCAAGGCCGATTACTACACGCTGTTCGCCCGCACGGGCGAGGGCTCCCGCGGCATCTCCTGCTTCCTGGTCCCCGCCGACACCGACGGCCTGACCTTCGGCAAGCCCGAAGAGAAGATGGGCCTGCGCGCCGTCCCCACCACCAATGCGGCATACGACAATGCCTTCATCCCCGACAACCGGCTCATCGGCGCACCGGGCCAAGGGCTTTCGATCGCCTTCAGCGCCCTCGATTCCGGCCGCCTCGGCATTGCCGCCGTGGCCACCGGCATCGCCCAGCGCGCCCTGGACGACGCCGTCGCCTACGCCAAGGAGCGAGAAGCCTTCGGCCGCGCGATTATCGACCACCAGGGCCTCGGCTTCGTCCTCGCGGATATGGCCGCCGCCGTCGACTCCGCCCGCGCCACCTACCTCGACGCCGCCCGCCGCCGCGACGCCGGCCTCCCCTACTCCCGCCAGGCCAGCGTCGCCAAACTCATTGCCACCGACGCCGCCATGAAGGTCACCACCGACGCCGTCCAGGTCCTCGGCGGCTACGGCTACACCCAGGACTTCCCGGTCGAGCGCTATATGCGCGAAGCCAAAATCACCCAGATCTTCGAGGGCACCAACCAGATTCAGCGTCTCGTCATCGCGAGGAGCCTGGCAGACGGCTGATCCTCCGGCGGCGCAGCACCCGCGCACTGGGGTGATGCGTTACCGGCGTAGCAGGTGGAGTCGTTGCACCCCAACCGATTTCCATCCGCCAAGGTATATCGTCGCAGGTTCGGGCACTGGACACGGCCTCTGCAAGCCGCACATGGCCACCGGCGCCTGCGGGATCCAGGGGTCAGCGCGTTCCGCGGCCGGGGATGGGGCAGGCATCGGCCGCATCGGCGACGACCTGGGGTTCGGCGGCGGGTGCGGGCCGCTCGCCCTGCTCGAAGTCCGCTCCGGTGACGACCGCGACCGCGCTCAGGGCGTCTAGCTCGACCGGTTCGAAAACCCTTCCGCGACTGAGGAAACGGAATCCCTCCGGCGATTCCAGGCTGAATCCGGAACCCCGGCCGGGGACCATATCGAGCACCAGTTGGGTGTGCTGCCAGGCCGCGAACTGCGGACCCGAAATCCAGACCGGCACCACATCATTCGGCTCAGGTGTGGAGTCCGCCCGCTCACCGGCTCGCAATCGCAGGTCGAGCAGTCCGAGCAGGACGTCGCGATCACCGATCACGAATTCGCCTGCGGGGTAACACATCGGGGCCGAGCCGTCACAGCATCCGCCCGACTGGTGCAGCATCAGCGGACCGTGCGAATCGCGGAGGCGACGGAGTAGCTCCATCGCCGCCGCGGTGGCACGCACCCGCCGGGGAGCGGGCGCAGGCATCAGAAGAAGCCCTGCGCCTTCCCGGCATAGCTGACCAGGAGGTTCTTGGTCTGCTGGTAGTGGTCGAGCATCATGCGGTGGTTCTCGCGGCCGATGCCGGACTGCTTGTAGCCGCCGAACGCCGCATGCGCGGGGTACTGGTGATAGGTGTTGGTCCATACCCGCCCGGCCTGGATATCGCGCCCGGCCCGATAGGCCACCGCGCCGTCCCGCGACCAGACGCCCGCGCCCAGACCGTACAGGGTGTCGTTGGCAATTTTAATGGCGTCGTCGTAGTCCGCGAACGAGGTCACCGACACGACCGGGCCGAAGATCTCCTCCTGGAAGATCCGCATGGAGTTGCTCCCGGTGAACACGGTCGGCTGCACGTAGTAGCCGCCGGACAGGTCGCCGCCCAGGTCCACGCGCTCACCGCCGGTGATCAGGGTCGCGCCCTCAGCCTTGCCGATCTCGATGTAGGACAGGATCTTTTCGAGCTGATCATTGCTGGCCTGCGCGCCGATCATGGTCTCGGTGTCGAGCGGATCCCCTTGGCGCACAGCCTTGGTGCGCACCACCGCCGCGCTCAGGAACTCGTCGTAGATATCGGCCTGGATGAGCGCGCGCGACGGACAGGTGCAGACCTCGCCCTGATTGAGCGCGAACATGGTGAAGCCCTCGAGCGCGCTGTCCTGGTAGTCGTCGTTCGCGGCGAGCACATCTGAGAAGAAGATGTTCGGGCTCTTACCGCCGAGCTCGAGGGTCACCGGAATCAGGTTTTGCGAGGCGTACTGCATGATCAGCCGGCCGGTGGTCGTCTCACCGGTGAAGGCGATCTTCTTGATGCGCGGGCTGGACGCGAGCGGTTTACCCGCCTCGACGCCGAAACCATTGACGATATTGACCACACCGGCGGGCAGCAGATCACCGATGAGGCTCATCAGGAACAGAATCGAGGCCGGAGTCTGCTCGGCGGGCTTGAGCACCACCGCATTACCGGCGGCGAGTGCGGGCGCGAGCTTCCAAATGGCCATCAGGATCGGGAAGTTCCACGGAATGATCTGCCCGACAACACCGAGCGGCTCGTGGAAGTGGTAGGCGACGGTATCGGAGTTGATCTCCGACAGCGAACCCTCCTGTGCGCGAACGGCACCCGCGAAGTACCGCAGATGATCGATGGCGAGCGGGATGTCGGCGGCCATGGTCTCGCGGATCGGCTTGCCGTTGTCCCAGGTCTCGGCGAGGGCGACGGCCTCGAGGTTCGCCTCGATCCGATCGGCGATCTTGTTGAGAATGATCGCGCGCTCGGTCACCGAGGTCTTGCCCCAGGCGGGGGCCGCCGCGTGCGCGGCGTCCAGGGCGAGCTCGATATCCTCCGCGGTCCCGCGGGCGACTTCACAGAATGTCTGACCCGTGACCGGGGTCGGGTTCTCGAAGTACCGGCCCTTGACCGGAGCCACCCATTCGCCACCGATCCAATTGTCGTAGCGGGAAGGGAAGGACATCGCGGCGTCGGGTGTACCGGGGCGGGCGAAGACAGTCATCGAAAGGCTCCTCGATCTGCTGACGGGTATGACAGTCAGGTGTGACCCAGGACACTACGAGTGGGCATGTTGCAGCAACGTTGCATGAAGCTGGTCAGATGCCCAGCTTGCGATCGAGTAGCACCAACTGCGCCTCCACCTGGGCATATACCGAGGAATTACGATCCATCGAGCCGAGATACGCGGTCCACGCGGCAATATCGTCGCGCCCGTCCACACAGCTGGTCCAGCGCGCCAGCAGGCGTCGATCACCAGCCGCCAGCAGACTCGCGCGCAACCGCCCGTGCAATTCCGCGCGCAACTCGGCAATGCCCGGCGCGAGCGAACGCGGCAGCAGCGGCCCCGGATACGCGCGCATCGCAGCCGCCGCCTCACCGCGCGCCAGCGCCCGCCGCACCTCGCCGAGGTCGGTATCCAGGTCCATCAGCAGCCGATACGGCCTGGACGCTAAACCGTTTGCGCCCAGTATCTTTCGCACCCGAGACATTTCCGCACGCACGGTCACCGGATCCAGCTCGGACTCATCGAGCAGCATGCTCAGATGGTCGGCGCTCAAGCCCTCCGGATGATCGGCCAGCAGCACCAGAATCTCGGCATGCCGCTGCGACAGGCGAATTCGCTCACCAGCAACGGTGAGCGCGGGCCGGCCCGGGCCGAGCACCTGCAACCGCGCCGTCATGGGATCGGCGACCGTGGGCGAACCGAGCAGATGCAGTCGCAACTCCGATTCCGCCGCCACCACGGTCGCCCGAATCAGCGCCAGCACTTCCGGCGCCGCAACCCGGGGGCCGCCGGTGATATCGATCGCGCCGATGACCTTGCCGCTCAATGGATCATGCACCGGGGCAGCTGTACAGCTGAATTCGTGCGCGGCCCGGCTGAAATGCTCCGCCCCGAAAATCTGCACATGGTGATCGAGAGCCAGCGCGGTCCCCGGCGCATTGGTGCCCACCCGGTCCTCACTCCAGTCCGCGCCCTCGACAAAATTCATCCCAGCAACGCGATCCTTGACCTTCGAATCGCCCTCCACCCACAGCAGCCGGCCCCGCGCATCACTGATCGCGACCAGCAAGCCGGCATCTGCCGCATCCTCGACCAGCAGTTTCCGCACCACCGGACGAATCAGCGCAGTGGGATGTGTTGCCCGATACCGCTGCAGATCCAGCCCGGCCATCCCGACCGCGCCACCGAATCCATCCGGATCGACCCCGCTACTACGGCTCCGCCGCCACGAATCCAGCACCACCGACCGCACCGAATCCCCACTCGGCCGCACCGAAGGCAGCCTGGCCCCCTCGATAAAAGAGCTGTGCGCGAACGACATCCGCACCGCCAGCTGCGTGACGTCATCCTCCGGCCGAACGGCAACCCACGGGCTGCCCTGCGCAACAGTGCTCAATAGTTGTCCTTCACGTTCCCCCCACTGTAACGCCGGTCACTCCCATAATGCGCCGCCGACCAGACTGGTTCAGATGCTCCGCAGGAACGCCAGCAGCGCGTCGTTCACCTCGTGTGGACGTTCCTGCTGGACCCAATGACCACATCCCGGGAGCAGAATCAGCTCGGTCAGGCCGGGCACCCGTTCGCGCATCGTGGTCGGATCACCGAATCGGACGGCGGAGTCCAGCGCTCCGGCGACGAACAGCGCCGGCTGCCGCAGCGCGGTGGTACCGAGCGTCGGCAACCGATGCCAATCCCGATCGGCATTGCGATACCGATTGAGCGCGCCGGTGAAGCCCGTTTGCCGGTACTGCGCGGAGTAATAGGACAGATCCGCTGCCGTGAGCCACGACAACGGGCCCGGCGGCTCGGGAATCTCGTTCAGTAGCAAGGCATCTCGCGGCAGTCCGGCCACCAGCCGAATACCCAGCTCGCCCGCGTCGCCCGAGAGCCCGTACATCATCAGCCGCAGCGTCCGTGTCACATCGTCCGCGAGCTCCGCCTCCGCCACCCCCGGCTCCTGGAAATACAGCATCCAGTTGAATCGATCGCCCGCCCATTCGCGCAGCTGCTCCACCGGCGGCCGCGCCGACCGCGCCGAATGTGGCACGCTCAGCACCGCCAGCCCCGGAAATCGTTGCGGATGAAGCTCACCCGCCGCCCACACGGTGCGTGCACCCCAATCGTGGCCGACCAGCACCGCAGTCTCGGCTCCCAGGGCGTCGAGCAACCCCACGACATCGGCGACGTGCTCGGCCATCCCGTACCCGGCCACCCCGGTGGGTGCGCTGGTCTGCCCGTGCCCCCGTAGATCCGGCGCCACCGCATGGAATCCAGCCCCCGCCAGAACCGGCAGTTGATGCCGCCACGAGTACCAGAGCTCGGGAAATCCGTGCAGCAACACCACAAGCGGCCCCGTCCCCGCCTCGGCCACATGCATGTCCAACCCGTTGACGCGGAGAGTCCTATGCCCGATCTCGCTCATTCGTCGAGTGAACTCCCCCGCCCCGTCGCACACATCCGCCTGCAGACGTCATTCCGGGTACGCCCCACGACGTATCCGATAGCTCCTGATACCCCTCGGTAGCGGATCGGACCGGCGACGGTCGAGGTGACGATGCCGAACCAACGCGAAAAGGCCCGAAACATGATGGTTCCGTGCCTTTTTCGCAGTAGCAGGTCTCACGCAGTGATATCGAGGCGGCTGGCGATCTGATAGACGTTGCCGAACGGGTCCCGCACCATGGCTCGGCGGTCGCCATAGGGTGTGTCGAGCGGCGCCTCGACTGTGACGGCCCCTGCGGACAGTGTTCGCTGATATGTGGCGGCTACGTCATCGACATAGATGTAGAGGAACGCTGGAAACACTTCGCGCTCGCCGGATGGCGAAACCATCAACAGCGAGTCACCGATTCGGACTTCGGTGGGTCGATTCGGCTCGACGTCGCCGACCGCTTCGAAGGCCGTCCGCAGGAACGCGACCGCGGCTGCTTGGTCAGTGACCACCATGCGGGGCGTCACCGAATGAAACCCTGGTGGAGGCGCGGCTGAAGCCATGGGTAAATTCTCGCACGGGACTGCCGCCCACCAGGCTCGGTCGGCTGAAGACCGTCAGGTCGCGAGCAACTCGCGGGCGATGGCGAGCGAGATTTTCTTCTGCTCGTCGAGGCTCGCTTCGAGGGTGTCGCCGAGCTGTTCGGCGGTGATCGGCCCGAAAATGATCGCGGCCACTGCCGTGCGGATTCGCATGCGTGTGTGCAGATCGCAGTCTTCGGGCGTCATCAAAGTGATGATCTCACCGATCAGTGCCTTGAATTCGGTGGCGTCGCGCACGTGCCGGTCCGCGGCGTCGGCCGCCAGTGCCCTGAGGACGGGTTGATTCTGCTGGATGAGCCGCACTACACGGTTGGCGTCGCCGAAGAACAGGTCGGAGACCCGATCGAGCATCTCGTGCTGGAAATCGGGCGAGAGGGTTTGGTCGCGACCCCACACGACCAGCGCGTCCAGTGCATCGCCGAGTTCGGCGATGAGGCTGACCAGGATCGTGTCCTTGGACTTGAAGTGGTAGTAGAGCGCGGCCTTCGTGACATCGAGTTGCTCGGCGATCTCACGCAGCGATGTTCCGTCATAGCCACGCTCGGTGAACAACTCCAGGGCCACCTGAAGGATTCGCTCTCGCATGCTGCCTTCGCTGGGCGGCATCCATTCACGCTCCTGTCCGTAATCGCTCGTTTGACAACGCAATTCAGGAGATTACTATACGGCAGGTAAGCAGCTGACCGGTCGGCAAGTAAATGAGTGGGAACATGGTAGAACAAGCGACGGCGGTCGAGGCCGAAGGATTCCAGCGGCGGAGCAGCCGCGAGATCATCACCGTAATGAGCGGCCTGATGATCACAATGCTCCTCGCAATGCTCGATAACACCATCGTCGGCCCGGCCTTGCCGACCATCGTCGGTGAGCTCGGTGGGTTGAAGCACCTGTCGTGGGTGCTGACCGCCTACACCCTGGCCACGGCGATCTCCACGCCACTGTGGGGCAAACTCGGCGATCTGTTCGGCCGCAAGTCGGCGTTCCTCGCCTCGATCGTGGTGTTCCTCGCCGGTTCGGCCCTCACCGGAATGTCGCAGAACATGATGGAGCTCATCCTGTTCCGCGGATTGCAGGGCCTCGGCGCCGGCGGTCTGATCGTCGGTGTCATGTCGATCCTCGGCGAGCTGATTCCGCCCGCGGAACGCGGAAAGTACCAGGGCCTGTTCATGGCGATCATGCCGTTGGCCATGCTCGGCGGCCCGCTCATCGGCGGATGGATCACCGACAACGCGTCGTGGCGCTGGGCGTTCTACGTGAACCTGCCCCTGGGAGCCATCGCGCTGACCACCGTCTGGTTCACCCTGCACGCGCCGCGACGCACCACCGGCAAGGTGACGATCGACTGGTGGGGCGCGGGAACACTCGCGGTGTGGGCGAGTGCGCTGGTACTGCTGGGCAGCTGGGGCGGCTCGCAATACGCTTGGGGCTCATGGCAAATCATCACGGTCATCGTGGTAGCGATCGTCGGATTCGTAGCGTTCGTCGCCATCGAACAACGGGTCGCCGAGCCGATCATGCCACTGCACGTCTTCGCGAATCGCAACTTCGCGCTGGCCGGAGCGCTCGCCTTCATCATCGGTCTCGCCATGATGGGTTCGGCGGCCTACCTGCCGCAATTCCAGCAGCTCGTCCAGGGCGCATCCGCCACCAACAGCGGATTGCTGTTGCTGCCCATGATGTTTCCGATGATGATAGCCAGCGTGGCGATCGGTCAGATCACCTCGAAGACCGGCAAGATCCGGATCTTCCCGATCATCGGCTCGGTAATACTCATCGGCGGCATGGTCCTGCTGGCTCAGGTGCACACGGACACCACCAAACTCACCCTGGGCCTGTTCATGGCTGTCCTCGGTTTGGGTGTCGGCTGCCTGATGCAGCCCTCGATGCTCATCGCACAGAACAGCGTCAGCCTGCGCGATATGGGCGCGGGCATGGGCGCGAGCACCTTCCTGCGGACCATGGGCATGTCGCTCGGGACAGCGGTGCTCGGCACCATCTACACCACTCGGCTCACACACGAACTGTCCGCCAAGGCCGGCGACGCCGGATCGAAATTGGTATCCGGCGGCGCGCAATTGCCGCCCTCCATGGTGCACACGCTGCCCCAGCCGTTGCAGGACGCATTGCACGCAGCGGTCACCCACGGCATCGTCGGGGTCTTCTGGGCGGGCGCCGCAGCCGGGGTCGTCGGCCTGGTCGTGTCGTTCTTCCTCGAGGACGTGAAGCTGGTCGGATTCGCGGATGCCCCGAAGGACGAGACCGCAGAAACGGTCGCCGCCGGCTAGCACCCGAACCAAAGCCAGCTCCATCGACGACGATGCTGCGCTTCGCAGACCCGCATCACCTCGTCGGCCACGGACCCTTTGTCGGTCATTGCGGTGGTCGAACGTGGGCAACGTTGGGGCGCGGGGATAATGATCTTGGTTCCTTCACCGTCTGCCGCAATGGGTGTGTCGCCCCCGACGCCGACCAGTGGTTACGCGACATCCTCGACTACACCACCGGTGCGTCTGCCTCCGGCGCTCGCCACCACACGACGAAGGCGGTCACACCCAGCACCAGCATCACCAAGGTAATGAGCGCACGGACCGGGCCCCTGAGACAACCGCGGTGTTCAGGTCATAGAGCTTACTGTGAACGTTGGTTGCCGCGCTTTCGAAGCCGTCGGCGTCCGTCGAGCCTTAATGGGTGATCGGCCGATAGATACGAGAAGGTCCACTTCCATCTAGGAGTCGAGCAATGTCAACTGATGAAACCCGCACCGTTCCCGACCACCACCTCGCTGCTTGGCGCAAGGGCGATATCGACGCCGTCATGGCTGACTGGGCTGAGGATGGAGTGCTCGTGAATGCTGCGGGAGACTTCGTCGGCAAGGACGCTATCCGGCCGTTCTACCACGACGTCTTCGGGAAATACTTTCCCGACGATGTCCGCGCCGCAGTCGATTTGAGCAATATCAAGGTCGAAGGCGATGTCGCGTTCTGCGAATGGACCGGCGGCATAGCCGAATACGCGGCCGACACCATCATCGTGCAGGGCGGCAAGAAGGTAGCCCACACGTTCTCCGCGAAATACCAGGCCTGACATGGACTCCCACCTCGGGGCCTGGCAAACGGCTAATTCTCTGCTGGCGCAGGTTCGGCTGTCGCGAGTTGGGGACTGGGTCGGTCCTGGTTCAGGAGGACTGCTACGAAGCGATACAGGGCCAGTAGCGAGATGAATCCGAACATGAACAGGATGACGCTGCCGACGGACTTGTTCACCGGGTTGAGGAACAGTGCGAATGCGTATGACCCGATGACCACGATGGGGGCGGCGTCGACCCAGCTGAGCGGGCGGGTCGCCGAGCGGCGGAGCGCATCCTTGCCGAAAGCGGGGATGAGCACGAACGAGACGACGAGGGTGGTGACGAAACCCCAGACGGTCCATCCGATCGGCAGCTGGGGGTCGCCGAAGAACGAGTCGTCAGCCGGCAGGGCCTTGGACTTGCCGACCCATTCGTAGACACCGAACTTCGTGCAGAAACCATTGGTGAGAAAGGCCATCCAGGCGTGCAGCATTCCGTAGAGCACGCAGCGCCACACGACCTGGAACGGCCGCAGCGAGCGTGGGTTCACCACGATTTTCCCGTCGAGCACGACGTTGATGATCACGTAGACCGGCCACAGCAATGCGGTCATCGCCACTGGAACCATGAGGGGAACACTCCCGATATGGGGACCCATCATCGCCAGATCGCCATAGCGCAGATCGCCCCAGACGAATCCGCTGAACGAGATATTGGCCTGCTCGAAGGACCACTCGATGACGGCCCCGACCACGAAGTAGGCAGCGGCGAGTTTCACGCCCAGGTGTTTGAGCATGTGGCCGAATACGGCCACCACCAGCGCCAGTGACGTGATCGTCTGCGGGATCACCGGCAGGCCCTTGCCGCCCGTCTGTATCCCCGACCAGACCGTCATCACGACCCACACCACGCAGGCGACGCCGAGGGCCACATCCACCGGATTCACCCGCCGCGCTTCACTACTCGTGCGGTTGTTGGTACTCGTGCTCATTCGTCACGGTCCTTCCAGTCATGCATTCAGATAAGGACTAGAAAAATATTCTAGAACTTTTTTCTAGTCAAGAGCCGGGTTCGGTATCGTTCGATGGTGACCACTTCCTCGATTGCCGGCGTTGCGCGCCGGCGCGCCATCCTCGACGCCGCGCTCACGGTCTATCTGAAGAACGGAGTGGCGGGTACCACGGTCGAGGTTCTGCACCGCGCGTCCGGGGCCAGCGTGGGCAGCATCTACCACTTCTTCGGGAGCAAGGAGGGGGTGGCCGCCGAGTTGTACATCGAGATACTGCGCGACTACTTCGACACCTACCTTGCTGCCCTGCAAGGTAATTCGAGCGCGCGCGGCGGAATCGAAGGCTCCGTTCGCACCCACCTGGAGTGGGTCGCCGCCAACGAGTTGCGGGCGCGGTATCTGTTCCATTGCCGCGAGTACGAGATCATCGAGGAATCGCGGCCGGCGATCACCGCGATGAATGAGCACTTCTACGGCGAGGCGAGCGCCTGGCTGCAGCCGCACGTGGAGAAGGGTCGCATCAAACCGCTGCCGCCCAGGTTGTGCCAAGCGCTGTGGATGGGGCCGTGCGTCGAATACGCCCGGCTGTGGCTCGCGCGCTCGGCAGAGTTCGACATGCTCGGCGCCGCACCGCTCCTCGGCCAGGCGGCATGGAACGCGGTGCAGGTCTGATCCGGCCGGGGGGGTCAGGAGGCGTCGGTGAAGGCTCCGTCGATTAGCACCGGTACGACCTTGCTGGAATCGATTTCGGTCGCAATCGCCACATCATCAGCGAAGCCGATCCCGGCCAGCTCGAGCCCGGAGGCGCAGCCGGCGATGAGCGCGGGCACATCCTCGATCTCGTTGTAGCAGAGCTTGGCCACCCACGCCTCGGGCGACAACGGTCCGGCACCGTTCTCGACGAGCGACGCGAGGACTGCGCCCGCACCGAGCCAGTCCTCCATCGCCGGGCGCAGCACATCCTGCCCCGGCCAATGCTCACCGGCCGCGATCACCGCGATGGGATGCTCCTCAGTTCCCCAGCCCTGCTGGACAATCCAGCGCGCGACCGCCGAGGCATTGCGCAGGGAGGCAGCGATCACCGGTACCCCCGTCACCGCGGCCGAAATCGCTGACCCATTCGGAGACGGCAGCACCAGGCGCTCCGGCGCGGGCGCGCGGCGCAAGGCGGCCGGAGACAGCGACCAGGGCTGCTGCGGAGTCGCCGCTTTTCGACCCACAGCCAGCCGCGCGTCCCGACCAGCGGCGAACTCCGCAGCCGATCCGTCCCGCCACGGATACGGCAGCACCTTCGTCCCCGCATCGACCGCAACCGAGACCGAGGTGGTGAACGACAGGACATCGACCACTACGACCGCCGCGCTACCCGGCCCGAGCGCCTGCGCGCCGGCCAAACCCCAGTCGAGTCGCACTCCCCACGAATTCTGCCTCGCCCACTCAGGAATCTCCGGCATACCCACACCCCATCAACTTGACCTGCCACTTACCGGCTGATCAGTCTGACAGATACGTGAGCCCTTCGCTCAATAGCGTTGTGACACAGCTGGCTCCACGACTTCCCGCTTCGACCTATGCCCCGGACCCGAAGTCGGGGGCGGAGATTCGGCGGGTGTTGGCCACCAGGATTTCGGTGGTTCGGTGGATCCAATCGCCGATGGCCCGTAGTTCCGCCAGGGTGTACCGGGTGGCCAATTCGGTCATATCCGCACCCTCCTCATCCCCCGCGCGATCCGCCTGCTCGACGCCGAAATGGAACAGCGCACGAAAGTGGCAGTGGCATAGCGGAAGTCGCTGCCCGGCAATACGATCACGCGTGTGAGCGCACCGGAGATGGTCCTGCAGTACATCAATGCGACCAAGTGGCCGGTGGTCGGCCTGACCGTCACC
>NZ_JAODNK010000203.1 GCF_025465275.1 Nocardia sp.
GCGTCGGCGAACTTCCCGTCCCGGTCGCGCAGGAAGAACCCGAAGCGGTCCAGGCGGTCTTCGAGGTCCATCATCAAGTTCCGCACTTGCCGCGTCACCCAATCCTGGTTCGGGTGCGCGGTGATGCGAGGATGTGCACCCGGCGCGCCTCGACCTCCATGACGAACAGCACATACAGGCGCCCGCGGAACGCGGTATCCACATGGGAAAAGTCGCAGGCAGGCAGCCCAGACGCCCAGGCCCGCAGGAAGCAGGCCCAGGTGCCGCGCGCCCCCTGGCGCGCGGGCGGGATGTCGCCCTGCCGCAGTATTGCCCGGACGGTGGCGGCGGAGACGGTAACGCCCAACCGGGCCAGCTCCCCTTGCACGCGCCGGTGCCCCCGCAGCGGGTTCTCCCGCGCGAGGCGAAGGATCAACTCCCCCGTTTCCCCGGGTACCGGTTGCCGACCAAGCCTCTTAACGGCGGTACGTCCACGCGACCGCGACCAACTCCCGGTGCAGGCGGAGCAGCGTTGCCGGGGTGACGATGAAGCTGCTCCAGCGCTCCCCGGACAGCAGACGCGACAGGGCCGCCAGCAGTACCCGCTCGCCCGCATCCAGCATCGGCCGACCGACTTGGCGCTGGAGCACTGCGAGCTGGTGCCGCAGCACCAGCAGCTCGACGTCCTTGGCCGCGTTGCCCAGCAGCCGCAGGCCCGCCACTTCCAGCGACCCGCGCGCCAGGAGATAGATCCATCACCACCGCATGAACTCCGATCACCCTCTAGCCGACACCGCTCCCGCAGAGGAACGGTCCAGCTCAGCGGGCGAACCCGAGTTTTCACGCGGGACACCCTCCTTCTGCGAGGCTACGATGAGCGCGAATGACTGGGGCGGCGACGTGCGCTCGTGCTCCGCCAGGGCTGATCGAATTCTGAGTCGGCGGGATTGAGTACCGATCCTGGCGGCACCAACTCGTCGATGGCGTCGAGAGTCACCTCGTCCAAGCGGGTATCGGCACCGGCCAGGATGGATTCGAGTTGCCCAGGCGTACGCGGCCCGATCAGGCAGGAGGTCACAGCTGGATGGGCCAAGGTGAATGCCAGCGCCAGGTCCACCATGGGCAGGCCAGCTGCATCGGCGAGTTTCGCGAGCTCAGTTACGACATCGAATTTTGCAATGTTCGCGTCACTGGCCAACTGGTACCGCTCGTGCATCCGGCCACCGCGGCTCTGGTACTCCTCGATGCGGCCCGCCCGGGTATCGGCCGGGGGAGCTTCGCCACGCTGGTACCTGCCGGCCAGCCAGCCGCCCGCCAGCGGGCTCCAGACAATGGCGCCCATGTGGTACCGCTGCGCAACCGGCAGCACATCGCGCTCAACGCCACGCGCCAGGATCGAGTAAGGGGGCTGCTCGCAAACAAATCGAGCGCTAGTGCGCTCGCGGCTGACCGCCTGGGCTTCTACCAACTGCCATGCTTGGAAGTTGCTGCAGCCGATATAACGAACCTTGCCTTGCGTGACCAGAGCGTCTAGCGCGCCGAGCGTTTCCGCTAGCGGCACGTTGGTGTCTGGCTGATGGACCTGATAAAGGTCGATGTGATCCGTTCCCAGCCTTCGCAGGCTGCTTTCAACAGCGCGCATAATCCACAACCGGGAGTTGCCTCGTTCGTTCGGCCCCGGACCCATCGGCGCATGGAACTTGGTCGCGACGAGGACTTCATCACGTCTGCTTCGTATAGCCCGCCCGATGATCTGCTCCGCTTGCCCGTCGGAGTAGGCGTCAGCGGTATCGATCAAGTTGATACCGCCATCTAGCGCGCGATTAACTATCGCACTGCACTCGCGCTCGTCATCGTTGCCCCACGCCCCGAACATCACCGAGCCGAGCGCGTACGCACTGACGCGTACCCCCGTGTCCCCGAGCAAGCGAAACTCCATCTTCCCTAGTTCCTCCGTCCGCGGGGTTGGTGCGCTGGGACGGCGTCGGCAGGCAGCGCCTAATCCTGGCCATCTCACACCTTCGAGTACACAGCGAATTGATCAGTCCAGAATGAGCCAAACCACCCGACCACGTCCAATAGGCAATCGTCGTCACTGCCATAACTTTCGATTATCTCCAGGATGGAAAGTGCCCGATGGTCTGTGTAAGTGATCGCGGCGATCATAGTGTGGGGATGCGCCCCTCGAAATACTCTGCGAACGGTGCACGTATCCAGCGGATTCGCGCATAGGGCTCACGGACCCGGGTTGAGATGAGAACACGTGCCCGGTCTGAGGACGATCGTGTTTGCGAAGACGGTAACTGGTCAGGTCCTGGGCGGCTGTCCGATGTGATCTCGCTGCCTGGGTGTCGGTCATGGTGGGGTGTCCGCCTGTCAGCAGCCGTCGTACGACGAGCTTGTGGCGGAGAACGCGCAGCTTCGGGTGATGGTGATGGTGGGGTTGCGGCGGGCGGAGTTGGCGGAGCTGAAGGCTCAGCTGGGTTAAGAACCCCTCGAACTCGTCCAAGCCGCCGTCGTCGGACGGGCTGGCCAAGCCGGCTCCGAAGTGGTTACGGGGTAAGAGCGGCCGGAAGCCGGGCGGGCAGAAGGGCCACCGAGGCCGGACGTTGGCGCAGGTCATGGTTCCCGACAGCTGGGAGCGGCATGAGCCGCAGCGGTGCCGGACTTGCGATGGCGATCTGGCCGGTGCGCCTGAGGTCGGGGTCGAGGCCCGTCAGGTGCTCGACACCCCGCAGACATGGTGGCCGTGCATGAGCACCGGCTGGTCAAACGCCGCTGCGGGTGCGGACGGTGACCTGCGCCGATGTTCCGCCCGGGCGGAGGCCCCGGTGCAGTACGGGCCGCACGGGACCGCGATCGTGATTACCTGTATGTCGGGCAGTTCCTGTCCAAGGCCCGCACCGCCCAGGCGCTGGCCGAGTTGTTCGGTACCCCGCTCTCGGGTGGGACGGCTGCGAATATGACCGAGCGTGCCGCCGTCGGGCTGAACGCCTTCACCGAGCAGGTCCGTGGATTGATCGCCGGCGCTGCGGTGGCGCACTTCGACGAGACCGGGCTGCGTGTCGGGGGCAGGCTGCGGTGGGTGCACTCGGCGTCGGATGGCAAATATGGTGCTGATCACAGTGCATGACAAGCGTGGCACCGCCGGGATGGACGCCACCGGGGTGCTCTCGCACTTCACCTCGATCGCGGTGCACGGCGGGTGGGCACCATGTGCCACCTACACCGCCGCGGTGCACGCCCGCCGCAACGCTCACCTGCTCGGGGAGCTTCAGGCCGTGATCGATCAGGCCGGCCAGGACACCGGCTGGTGCTGGGCCGGGCAGGCGGCCGACGCGCTGCCGGATATGAAGGCCCGGTCGATGAGGCACGCGCCGGGACGGCACCCTGAACAGCCTCGATCAAGCCAAGCTGACCGCCCAGCCGCGCATGCCTACCGGTCGGCCGCGCGGCTGGGCGTCAAAGCCACCACGGCAAGGGCCTCGAACCTGGAGAAAGACCACAACGCCCTGGCCCGCCGGCTCCCGCATCGCGAAGCCGACCACCCGCGGTTCACCCTCGGCGCTCCTCGCTGAGGGGCGTGTAGGGGATGTCCGCGGCGACAGAGATGGACGCCAGGCTCGCGATCCTCGACACGCTGGATGCCGGGACCGGCTCACTCAAGGAGTGCGACCGCGGCCCGCCTCCTGGTCGGGCAGATCTACCGGCTCGGCGCTGCTCAACAGCGCCAACATCGAGGTGGACGGGCCGCGTAGGGACAGCGTTGACTACCATTAGCATGGTCAACGCCGCGGCAGGGCACGCATCGGATTCTGAGCCGAGTTCGGTGTCCCGGTCACGTCGGTCTGGCAGGCCGGGCCGACCCGCGCTCGTCGGTGGTGGCGCTACTGCGACGCGCCCCTGTCACTCTCCCGGAAGACGCCACCGGTTCGGACACCTCGGTGGCGGTGCGGGTCGACGCCGGCTGCTTCGCGGGCGAGATCGCGCTGGAGGGCCTGTGGCAGGGCATCGATTGCGATCGGCCGATAGGCCACCACCGTCTGGGTAACGCATACACCTTGTACTGCTAAAAAACATCGGAGTAATTAGCTGATAACACTACGGAAACCCATCCCTCGAAGATCATTATTAGGATGTCAATCCATGGAACTTCGCGATCTGCGCTATCTGGAGGTGCTCGCCGCCGAGCTGCACTTCGGCCGTGCAGCCGCGCGTCTGCACATGACCCAGCCGGCGCTCAGCCAGGCGCTGGCGCGGTTGGAGAAGGAGATCGGCTGCCCGTTGCTGCAGCGACACCCGCGAGGCGCGTCCCTGACCAACGCCGGACGGGTTCTACTGGCCGAGACGCAGGGCGTGCTTAAGACCATGGACATCGCCTGCGAGCTGTCCCGCCGGGTCGGACGTGGCGACGCGGGCAGCGTGACCATCGGATTCGTCGACGCGGCGGTCTTCGACATACTGCCGCCGCTGCTGCGTAGGTTCCGGCAACGCTTCCCTGCGGTGAGCGTGACGAGCCGCCAGCTCAAGTCGGCCGAATTGGCCGCGTGTGTTGAGACCGGTCAGCTCGACTTGGCCTTCCTGCGCCGCGAAGCGGCCATCCCTGAGGTCGAGTACCGGACGATCCGCATGGAGCGGCTGGCCCTTGCGGTGAGCAGGAACAACCCGCTCGCAAGGGCCCGCGACGTAGCCGTGAAGGACCTTGCCGAACAGGACTTCATCATCCCCGCGCTGGATGGCGCCCCGAGCCTGCACGGCCTCTCGCTGGACATCTGCCTCGGCGCCGGCTTCACACCGCGAATTGCAGCTCACACCATCTCGATCCAGGTATTGATCGAGATGGTCGCGCAGGAGATCGGGGTGGCGTTCGTGGTGGAGTCGTGGGGAGCGAAGCGCAACCCGAACGTGGTTGTCAAAGAGTTGCGTGGCGTCGAGGAGTTCCTCGAACTCGCGGTTGGGTTCCGTCCCGAGCAGATTCCGATGGCGGCGAAGAACCTGCTCAACCTGGCGCTGCAGATGGCCCCGACCGAGCGGCTCTCGGACACCGCCTGACAGTGCGGCAGAATCTCAGTACAGCGACTCGATCAGCGATCTTCCGGGCAGCCGTTGCGTGATGTTAACAGCGCCGTCCTCGGTGACATGTACAAGATCCTCGATGTGGTAGACCTCATCGTCGCCGAAGTAGCCCAGCTCGATCTCCAGCATCATGCCCTCCAGGACGGGCTCATGGACGTCGGGCAGCAGCAGCGGGGCCTCGTGCCCGAGAAGGCCGATACTGTGCCCGACAATCCCCCAGTTATAGTCAAGGCCGAGCCGCTTGTACTCGCGTCGGGCCATTGCCGACAGATCCGAGGCGAGCACGCCGGGGCGGATGGCGTCCACAACGGTGTCGTGCGCCTCGGAGATTCGGGCGAATCGGTCCCGCTGGGTGGCGCTGGCCCGGCCGACCACGGCGTTACGGGCTACGTCCGAGACGTAACCGTCTATCCGGATTCCCCAGTCCGTCCTGATGAGCATGCCCTGCTCGACCGGCTGTCCGCTCGGGACGGGATGCCAGCTGGTGGAGCGGCGACCGGTGGCCAGCGTCGTGTGGGCGAACGCGTGAGCGCCACGCTCCCACAGCGCGCTGGTCAGCCGCCCGGCGATCTGCAGCTCGGTTTCGCCCGGCCGGACAGAGGAGAGCACGAACTCCAGGCACTCGGCGGTGGCCCGATTCATCTCGGTCATCAACGCGACCTCTGCTGGCGACTTGATCGCCCGCATGGCATCGAGCACGGGACCGGCATCCTCCTGCCGCACGGTCGGCAGCAGGCGGGATAGGTCACGGCTTATCTTCAAGGGCAGACTTCTCAGCTCGACTCCGAGCACCGCGTCCCTGATGCCCAGCTCCCTGAGAACCTCTACCGCCACCCGTACCATGCCGGGGTGCTCGCCATCGTACGGCCGGACGTCCTGGATGAGGGGCCTGGTCTCTTCGGGGCCGATGAAAGACTGATCGCCTTGACCGGCCCAGTGCATGCCACGGGCGCGCGGCACCACGAAGACCGGGTCCCCACTTGCCGGCCAGAGGACGAGATGCGGTCGTTCGGGCGACGCCCGCAGATCGGGATGATAGAAGCCGGATAGGTAAGTCACGTTCTCCTGCGACACCGCCAGGACGGCGGCGAATCCGCTTTCGGCCACCAGCCGGCGCACTCTCCCAACATCGAGGTACGCATCGCCGTCGGGATTTCTGATGTCGGCCACGGACTCCTCCTCGTGCCGCTCGTACGGCTGATCGACGGTTGCTACGCGGTTGGGAGCACCGGATGCATCTCGTGCCAGGACGTCACGCACTGGTAGGCGGCGCCGATTCGGAACAGGTCGGCCTCGGCGAACGGGCGCCCGTAGAGCTGCATGCCGACGGGCTTGCCGGCAGTGTCGAAACCGACAGGCACGCTCAGCGCGGGCACGCCGATCACATTGGCAAGGAAGTTGTGGTGGAGGAACCCGGACGTCGCGGTCTCTCCGGATCCGGTGAGGTCCACCTCGAGCTCATCCATCCGCATCGTGGTGCGTGGCACTGTCGGAGCGACGAGCGCGGTGAGGCCGTGCTCCTCGAACGCCGCGCGGTAGCCGCGCTGGACGACGGTGCGGGTCTTCTGCGCCTTGATGTAGGCGGTGGCCAGCACCAGCTCGCCGAGTTCGAGCATCGTCCGGACTGCGGGGACGTAGCGATCCCCACGCTCCCGCAGGAACTTCTGGTGCCACTCGCTGGTGTCACCGACCAGCACCGCCATGCCGGCGGGCACCGCGAGCTCAAGGTCCTGGATGGCGATTTCGACGATGGTCGCTCCGCGTTCGGCGAGCTGGTCGATCGCCGCGTTCACCCTGGCACAGACGTCGTCGGTCACCGCCGGGTAGAAGAAGTAGTCCCGCTCGACGCCGATCCGCACGCCAGTCAGATCGTCGCCGAGACCGCCGAGGTAGTCGCCCACCGGTTCGTCGATCGCGCCGTGGTCGGAATAGCCCGCCGCGTCGGGGCCGCCCGGCCCGGCCATGACGCCGAGCATGATCGCGACGTCCCGGACCGTTCGTGCCATCGGGCCCACCGAGTCGAGGGTGGCGCTCATCGGAAAGACGCCGCGAGTGCTGACGCGTCCGTAGGTGGGTTTGAGGCCGACGATGCCGTTGAGGGCCGCAGGCACCCGTACCGATGCACCGGTGTCGGTGCCGATCGCACCGTAGGCGCTGCCAACTGCGACGGACACCCCGGAGCCGGCGCTCGATCCGCCGGGGTAGCACGTGGTGTCCCAGGCGTTGCGGGTGGCAGGCTTGTCCTGGCCGTAGGCGAACTCGTGCGTGACCGTCTTTCCGACGATGACCGCACCGGCCGCGCGCAACTTCTCCACGACGACTGCGTCACGAGTGGGGACGAAGCCCTCGAGCACTCGCGAGCCGGCGGACGTAGGAAAGCCCGCCGTGTGCAGCAGGTCCTTCACGCCGACCGGGATTCCCTGCAGCGGACTCTTGATCGTCCCGGCGGCGAAGTCGGCGTCCGCCGCGGACGCCTCGCGTAGCGCGCTTTCGGCCATCACACCGACGTAGGCGTGTACCACCGGATCGGTGGCCTCGATTCGGGCCAGTGTCAAGCGGGTCAGCTCGACCGAGCTGACCTCGCCTGCGTGCAGCAGTTCACCGACGTCGGCCAACGATTGCCAGTGCAGTTCGTTCATCGCCACCTCGGGTCCAAAACGGTGATCGGCGGAACATCGCTGTATTCGAGCGGGCGCAGCAGTGCCGCCATGGCGACCTGATTGGTCATGACAGCGATCAGCGAGTCCATGTCCTCGCCGGGTATGGCGACGCCGGCCAGGTCAGCGATCGCCCTGACCAGTTCGGGGGTCACATCCAGTTCCATCAGGCGCCGATCCTCAACAGGCTGATCTGCGACTGGGTGAGTATTTCGAAGCCGTTCCCGGTCACGACGGCCCGCTCCTCCACCTGGTAGCGCTCGGCCCGTGCGGTGGACTTGAACGAGCTGAACGCCGCGACCCGAAGGTCCTGCTCGCTCATCACCGCCCGAAGGCCGGCACGTTGTGCTTCGCAACTGGTCCGGGTTGCCGAAACCGACATGGTCATCTCCACGATCGCCATTGGACGGGGTGGTCCGGGTACGGTGCGGGTCGCGGCCGGTGGTGTCCCGGCCGCGCCCCTTCGGCTCACTTGAGCCCTTGCACCTTCGCGAGCTTCTGCAGGATGTTGTACTTCGCCAGGTACTGGTTGCTTGCCACCAGCGGTGGCAGCGAGTTGATGCTGCCGTCCTTGTTGTAGTACATATCGACGTTCGACTTGGTCAGCATCATCTGCGGGGCCGCGGTGAGCGCCGGCGGCTTGGCCCCCTGGGTCATCGCTGCCGCCTCGGAGAGGACGTAGACGCCCCAGCCCTGGAAGAACAGCGCCCCTTCGGCCAGCCAATTGGGGTCGGTCCGCAGCTCGTTGAGTCCGTCGGAGTCGGCGCCCAGACCGCCGGTAAGAATACGGTTGCCGAAACCTGCCTGCTTGAGAGATCGGTATGCGCCGAAGGTGCAGTCGTCGTCGCTGCCGTACAGCAGAACGTTGTTGCCCTTCGGAATGCTGCCGATCACGTTCTGCATGGCGGCATATGCGCCGTCCAGCGTGCTCTTACAGTCGATCTGGAGGCCGTTGGTGCCTCCGATCGTCGTCGTCGACGCGGTGATCTGCGCCGGGGTCACCTTTGTGAAGCCGGGCAGTGTGTTGGCGGTCTGGACATAGAAGTACCGCGGCCCGTCGTTGACCTCGACGCCATTGGTTGCCGAGATCGACATCACCACGGTGGTGTTCGCACCGGTCCAGCCACGCTTGCTCGCCACGGGCAGGATCACGCTCGCTGCATCCACGCCCATCTGCTTGTTCGACAGGTTGAACCAGGAACAGCCCGGGATCTGCTGGTTGACCGCCAGGCAGGGCACCTTGGCCCGGGTGAACTGCTGGCCAACCGCTGCGCCCACTCCCACCTGGGTGTTCCAGTCGATGGCGACGTCGGGTTTGGTCTGCGCGATCAGTCCCGCATTGGTCAGTGCGGTCGGTCCATCCAGGTTGTTGTTGTAACGCTTGATCTTGATTCCGAGCTTGGTACCGTCGGTCACCACACCGTCGCCCACGGTCTTGAAGATGCCGACGGCGTCGCCTGCACTGGCGTAGGCGAAGGACAGGCTGCTGAGCGACTTGCCGGAACTGGTGCTACTCGTCGATTTTGGCGATCCGCACGCGGCCACTGTCATCGTGGCTACCGCGAGCGCGACAATGGGCCATCGCCTGCGCATATCTCTACCAGCCTTCGTTTGGTGAGTTGGGGGAATCGGCTCCGAGCAGGGCCGATGAAGTTCTGCTGCTGGAGATGGTCAGCCTCGGGGCCGAGCCCAGATCGCGCGTTCGACTAGGCCGCGTACTCGGCCGAGCCCGACGGCCAGCAGCAGGATCGCACCGGTAGCGATCTGCTGATAGAAGGTTGGGACCTGCATCAGTGCGAGCCCGTTGGACACAGTGCCGATAACCAGCACGCCAAGCAGGGTGCCCGGAATGCCACCGGTTCCGCCACTGAGTGAGGCGCCGCCGAGAATGACCGCCGTGATCGACAATAGTCCTTCGGTGCTCCCGACCGTCGGTGCCCCGGCGAGGAGCTGATGTGCCAACATCACGCCGGCGAAGCTCGACAGGATGCCGCTCAGCACGTAAACGGCGATGGTGATCGCGTTGACGCGGATGCCGGCGAGCCGCGTCGCCTCGCGGTTGCCGCCGACGGAGTAGAGCATCCGCCCGAAGATGGTGTAGCGCAGCGCGATGAAGACGATGACGGCCAGCAGGATGAGGGTCCACACGTACAGAGGCATGCCCCAGAGGTTGTTGCCTAGTGGCGCATCGGCCGGATTGGTGAGCGTCACGGTCAGGCCATTGGACACCGTGAAGGCCAGGCCTCCCGTGATCGATACCGTGGCGAGCGTGGTGATCAGTGGGTTGATTCCCAGGACCGTGACGATCAGCCCGTTGCAGACCCCGACCACCAGGCCGGCCGCGACGGCGACGAGCGTTGCGGGCACGACGCCGTGACCGTGGTTGACCAGCTCGACGTAGATGATGCCGCCGAGCGGCACGGTACCGCTCACCGACAGATCGAATCCGCCGGAGATCAGCACGATGGCCTGCCCGAGCGCGACCACTCCGAGGATGGAAATGTTGGACAAGATGTTGACCGTATTGGACGTGGTGAGGAAGTTGTCCGCCTTGGCCGCGAAGAAGATGACAAGTATGAGGTAGAAGCCGCCGACGCCGAGCAGTTGGGTGCCCTGGGCCGCGGCCCGCCCCAGCGTGCCCCCTGGGACGCGTGCCGGTCCTGCCTGGACCGGCTCGGTGATATCGACGGTGTTCACGCCGCGGTCTCCTCACCGGTCGCCAGCGCGAGCGCGTTGGCCTGCGTCATCGCCGCGCCGGTCAACTCGCCGACCACCGTGCCGTCGCGCATCACGAGTAGTCGATCACTCACTAGCACTGCCTCCTCTATGTCGGACGTGACCCAGAGCACCGATGTGCCGCGGGCTGCCTCGCCCTTCAGGTACTGATGGATCTGGACCCGAGTGCCGACGTCGACGCCGCGCGTGGGTTCGTTCAGGACGAGGAAGGTGGGACGCGCCACCAACCGGCTGCCGAGCAACACCTTCTGCTGATTGCCGCCGCTAAGGGCGCCGACCTGCTGCGTCACGGAGCGACAGCGGATCTGCAGTGTCTCTTGCCACTCCTGCGCCATCCGCCGTTCGGCGAAGCGGTTGACGAAACCGAAACGTGAGATACTGGCCGTCATCAACATGCTCAGGTTCGCCGAGATGCTTGCTTCGAGGTTGAGCCCGTCACGTTTGCGCTCCGGCGGCACGTACCCGATCCCAGCAGCACGAGACTCCCGGGGGTTGGAGAAGGCGGCCCGCTCGACGCCGTCGATCTCGACCCTCCCGCGGAAATCGCCTACCCGGCCACCCAGCCCGTCGGCCACGAGATCAGCACCCGAGCCGCGTGGACCGAAGAGTCCGAGGATCTCGCCCGCCCGCAACTCGAAGTCGAGTCCGGCGATGTTGGGCAGGCCTGGCCGGCTCCAGTCGCGCACGGTCAGCACGGGCGCGCCAGCCGGCTTGCTCTCACCGAGCTCGCGCTCAGCCTGTGCGACCTCCCCCCCGAGCATGTGATCGATCAGCTGCAGGGGCGTCGTTTCCGCTGTGATCAGGCTGGCCACCACCTCGCCGTTGCGCAGCACCAGCAACCGGTCGGCGATCTCGAAGACTTCATCCAGGCGGTGCGAGATGAAGATGACAGATACGCCGGTGGCGGCCAGCCGGCGCAGGGCCCGGAACAGGTTGGCGCTCTCCTCACTGGTCAACGACGCCGTCGGCTCGTCGAGGATCAGCACCTTGGTGTCACGGGCCAGTGCTTTGAGAATTTCGACCAGTTGCCGGTCGGCGAGCCCCAGCTCGGCAATCGGCCGGCGCACGTCGAGATCTATGCCGAACTCGGCGGCTATCCGGCTCGCCTGCCACCGAACAGTGGTCTTGCTGGTGAATCCGGCGCGGCTGGGCCACTGGCCGACGAGCAGGTTGTCGGCGACAGTCAGGTTGGGTAGGTACGCGAGTTCCTGCGGGATGTAGGAGATGCCGACTCGCAGCGCCTCCCGCGGCGAGTTGAAGTGCAGCGCCCGGTCGTCCAGCCGCAGCTCTCCGGAGTCAGGCCGGATTGCTCCGCCCAGGATCTTCGACAGCGTCGATTTGCCGGCACCGTTCTCGCCCATGACCGCGACGATCTCCCCGCGACCGATGACGAAGTCGACACCCCGGAGAGCTAGGTGCGCCCCGTACCGCTTGGACAGATCCGTGGCGACCAAACGTGCTGAGAATGCTGAATTCACGAGCGCCTGCTCATCTTGAGCCTCCCGAAGATCGGTAATTCCCAGGGTAGGGCTGTGCCCATTCACGGGATACCCGTGATCGGGCTGCTGCGGGGGTGGGGAGCCAGTTGGGAGGATTATGCTTCGCCTGCGTGTCGCATGTCCAATAACTAAGTCCCGAACAAACGATTAGCATGAGTTATCGTGGTCGGCCCGATCCAGCCGGCAGCCGTCGGTCCGTCCTCACCGGTGCGGCCGCTGATCGACTCCGAACTTGACAAGTCGCTGAATCAGCCCGGTATTGTCCCATCACACGCGAATCATGCCGCCATTTACCCGGAGCGGAGAGCCCGGGGCCCGACGCCCGAGTTCCTATCGACCGATTGCATCCAAGATCGCCGTGCGCAACGTTTACCGGTTGGAGAATTTAGATGATGAGTGCCGTGATGCCGAAATACGCTGACTTGGAGCGAATCGAAAGTCTCATAGAGGCCAGCGGTTTCGCTGCCGTCATCGCGGCCTGGCCGGAGAACGTTGGATATCTCTCAGGATTCTATCACCCAGATATGTGGGTGAATTGGGAGCGCCTGCATATCGTTGTCTGGCCGTCAGGCGGAGAACCGGCATTCGTCGTGCCGCGGATGCGTGCCGACCTGTGGAACAAGAGCAGTTCAGTTCCATTCATCACCGCCGAGGACACCGTGCCTTTCATCACCGACATTCGCGGTTTCGACGGTGAGGCACTGGACATGGTCCGCGCCGTCGCGGACGTGCTCACAGATCGTGGGGTCACCGAAGGCCGGTTGGCGGTGGAGTTCCGAAGCCTGCCGCTCAAGGTCAGCATGGAGCTGACCCGGCTACTGCCGCACCTTACCCAGGAGGACGGATGGCCGCTGCTCAACCAGCTTCGCCAGGTCAAGACCTCCGCCGAGGTCGAGGTGATGACCCGCGCGAACCGGCTCACCGCCGATATCCTCGAGGAAACCCTGCGCTCGGTTCGGCCCGGTCAAACCGAGCGAGAGATCAGCGCACGGCTGGCCGGCGAACTCTATTCGCGAGGTGCTGACGAGCTCTCCCACTCCATCCTCGGCGTCGGGCCCCGGGCCGCAAGCTGGCACCCATGGCCCACCGGCCTGCAGGTGGAGGAGGGCATGCTGATTCGCTCCGACTGGGGTGTCCGGATGGACGGCTACACCTCGGACATTGCGCGCAATGCGGTCGTCGGCAAAGCCAACGCCGAGCAGAAAGACATCTTCGCGAGACTGTCCGAGGCACACGACACCGTCGTCGCCGCAGTGAAGCCAGGAGTGCTCGCCTCGGACCTGTCCGCGCTGGCCCGCCGCGAATACGCCAGACTCGGCCTCGAATACCGCTGGGGCCTGATCGGCCACGGTATCGGCCTGGTGATCCACGAGGAGCCGCAACTGCTGCTGGACGTCCACGATCCGATCGTCGAGGGGATGACGATGGAGATCGAGCTGGGCTACTTCGGCGACAACGGTGGCTACCACATCGAAGATCTGATTCACGTGACCGCGAACGGCGCCCTCAACCTCACCCAGCTCGACCCCAACCGTACGCTGATCGAGTCCGAGAGCTGAACGGAAATCAGCGGTATCACCCGCGGGATGAACGCGACGCGACGGGCTCCCAGCGTGGCGGCGGCATGCCCGTCTCGCTGCGCGGGCGTGAGGTTGTAGGTCTCCCGGATGAACACTCCGATCGCGCCTCCAGCTCCGCCAGGGCCTGCCCGGCGCGGTCCTTGGTAGCGCGGAGTGCGTAGCCGGGCAGGGACGGCAGGCACAGCCGCCACATGGCGACCTGGACGGCCAGCGGGCCGGGCATCGTCTGGCCGAGTGCCACCGCGTCGAGGAAGTCCTGTCCCGGAAGGGCCTGGCGCGCAGACCTCCTCCCGGTCCGCAGGCTGCCGAACCGGACGAGGTGCGCGTCCAGTACCGGGCCGGCGGGAACGCCCGCATCCCGGCGCCCAACTGTCCCTGTTCGATCAGGACTCACCGACACTCCGCTCGCTGGCGGCGGCTCGGCCCAGTATCTGGAGGTCCGCCACCGCGGACACGCCACCGTCGAAGACCACATCCGCTGCGGAAAGACCACCGGCTTCGGCCGCTTCCCCTCCCGCCACTTCGAAGTCAACGCCGCGTGGCTGCAGCTGTCCCCGACCGTGATCGATCTCCTGGCCTGGACCCGCGCCCTGCTGCTGGACGGTGAGCTGGCCACCTCAGACCCGAATCCGCAGGTAGTGGTGCGGTCGGGCTGCTGATACGACGACAGGTGCCTCTGCTGGTTTGAGATGATCGAGGTTCTCTACGCCTGATCGCTCTCCCCAGAAGGACACCTGTCGAG
>NZ_JAODNK010000241.1 GCF_025465275.1 Nocardia sp.
ATTCGCCGCCCTTCCTGCCGCCATCGAAACCGTTGAAAATCGCCGCGCGAACCTGAATGGTGGGCAGCGCCGCCACCCAGCTGATGACGAAGTTACCGCTCTCCAAAAAGGCAACCACGGGCGCCCGAATGCGTTCGAGATCGGCAACGACGTTGTTTGAGCTGACAACACTTTCAGGGCCCGCTTTTCTTCCACTGTCGTCATATCTCTGGAGCAAAACTCTTGCCGGAGGGGACGATGTGATCCAGGTGACGACAAAGCCTTCGCCTGCCCTTTCGATGGCGGGCAAGCCGAAGATCCCCTTTGTGGTGTTGACGACGAACTCGTCCTGTTTGGTGCCGGAGGCGTCGAACCTCGCGGCGTTGAGGTCCTGATTGCCGGTGTTGGCCCATACGACGACGAACCCCGTACTGAAACCGCCGATCACCGGCCCCCCGCGCCCAAAATCAGTGCTGACCAGAATTTCGGACATTTTCGGATTTCCCATGGTTGAGGTCGTGGATTTGAAAATGCGTAATGCAGAATCGTCGCGGTGAACCGCTACGATGTCTGCGTCATGGTGCCGTGATATTTCGAGAACGTCGGCTTGGTGGGATCTTTCGTATTGGGGTCGGTGATGCTGGTGATGATGGTGTTGTTCGTGTAGTCCTCCAGATGCACCACGGTGGTTCCGAGTTGCTCCTTCCAGGTCACCAAATAGAGCTGGTCCCTGATCGGTTCGACCGTGATGTCCACGGTCTCGGGTTGATCGCCAAGCGTGCCGTCGGGCTTCACGCCGGTATAGGTCAATGAAGTCGCGGAATGAAAATCCAGTTGCACCTTGAATTGTCCGCTGCCGTCGTCCGCGGTGAAGTCGACGAGATATTTGTGTCCTACGGCGGGAAATTGGTAAGCCATTTGATCCTCCTGTGGTGCCGTGCGAACAATGCGGGTTTCAGAATACGGCTTCGAAGCGAGCCGCTCGTAGCAATCTAAAGTTGCTTTACTCCGGTCCAGCGCGGCGCGCTGTGAACTGCTTCACAACGAGCTCTGGAGCGTCACCCATTTCATCTCGTTCGCAGATGCGAGCGCCGTATGCATGGTCTGCGAGGCTAAGTAGAACGCGATCGGAATCGGCCCGACCCGACATCGCCCGGCCTTAAGGCGTAAGAGCGAGCCGTGCGACAAGCCCGGTGGAGAGTTCCGGATCGTGGGCAACCGCGGTCTCTTGTCTGTCGATCTCGGTTTGCGTGGCGCCGTCGTCGGATTGTCTTTGCTGATCGCTTGCGTGGCGCTGCGAGACCGCCGTGACAGCGCGGTCGCGCTCCTGGGTGCGGCGCTCGCGGTGGCCGCCGCCGCTTCCGCGATCCGCTCGGCGCCGACCTTTCCGTCGCCCTGGCAATGGTAGAGCCTGATTCTTCTGGCGTTGTCCTCCGGCGGTTCGGTCGCGTTCTGGCTGTGGGCGCGCGCGGCTTTCGCTGACGACTTCGTACTCAAGCGCTGGCACGGCGCCTTGTGGACTAAATCAGCCGCATCCCCTTCAGGCTCGCATGCCCGTTCTTGCCGACGATGATGTGATCGTGCACGGAGATGCCGAGCGGGCCGGCGATGTCGATGATCGCTTTGGTCATCTGCACATCGGCCTGCGACGGCGTCGGATCGCCGGAGGGATGGTTGTGCATCAACATACTTGAAGGAAGAATCTCATTTAAAAGCAAGCTTCTAGTGCTTTGCTAAGTTCGGAAGGGGGATGCAACTGGGGCTGGTTCCCCGTTACAGATCGGGATAGACCCGAAGTATCATGCGGCTGCCTTCACGAAACTCTACAATCACATTGTAGCACGGATTCCGAATCGAAATCTATCTCGGCTAGATCATCTCACTCAGCGGTAACTGTCGACTGGCAGATATCACGATACAGCTTCCTCCAACGGGGGCGATCGCGAAGGTCGGCAAACAACTAGATTTCTACGATCCCAGCGATCGAGCTCCTCCAGCGGATAGAGAATAGCTTTGCCGATCTTGATGAAAGATGGGCCGATCCTCATCGAACGCCAGTTGCGAAGGGTTCCCTCACTGACCTGTCCGCGATAACGCTCAACAACCTCCTCAACGGTGAGAAATACTGGACCCGCTGGAGGTACGAAGGAGCGGCTGGTGACGAAATCATGCATTGAACTGTTGCGCGTTTCAATTTGCGTGAGGCTAGGATCGATGGTCATCGAAGAGACTCCGGTAAGTGCAGAAGATGTTCTGCAACCAAGCATTGACTGATTGCGGTTTCGAGGACGCCGTCAGCAATTGCGGACCGTTCCGATACACTAGTCTAAATGCCTGCTCATCTGAGGTCACAGAGCGCGCGTCGCGCATAGAGCCCGAAGCAAGCTCATGCAACCACCGCGGAATGAACAGTTCTGGAATGGCAGCTTGTGGCGCAAAACGGCCGTAGCGCGTTTGCCGATGCGTGGAATGACAGGCGCGCGCCGATCAAGTCTGGAGGGCCTGACTGTGCGGGCAAACCCGCGTTAGTCTTCTTTCGGTGGTC
>NZ_JAODNK010000229.1 GCF_025465275.1 Nocardia sp.
GGCGCTGGATCTTCTTCGTGAACCTGCCCATCGCGGCGGTGACGATCCTGTTGTCCGTCACCGTATTTCCCGCCTCGCAGCGACACCCGGGACGGAATGTGGATGTGCCGGGCATGCTGGCCTTCACGCTGGCGGCCGCAGGCGTGACCTTCGGCATCATCCGCGGTGGCGAGCACGGCTGGGGTGACGGCGGCGCGCTGGTGTCGTTCCTGGTCGGCGTAGCCGCTGTGGCGATCTTCGCGGTCATCGAATCCCGGACTGCCACACCGATGTTCCCGCTGTCGCTACTGCGCAATCGGATGCTGGGGGCGACCCTGATCAACGCCCTGGGGCAGACCTTCGCGGCGTTCGCGACGCTGCCGCTGCTCTCGCTGTGGCTGCAGCAGCAACTGCATATGACCCCGTTGAACGCCGGTCTGGCCATGCTGCCCATGGCCGCAACCGCATTTCTGGTCGCCGGAATCACCGGCCGCCTGCTGCACGATGCGCGCCCCGAGTGGACCATCGGCGCGAGTCTGATAGTGGTCGGCGCGGGCTCGGGACTGCTGGCACTGATCGGCCCCGGATCCTCCTGGGTGGCAATGGTTCCGGGATTCGTGGTGATCGGCGCGGGTATCGGCGTCAATGGTCCGGCGCTGGTCGCGACGGGCATGGCGGCCGTATCACCGCAGCAGGGTGGAACCGCCGCCGGTGCGGTGAACACGGCACGACAGCTTGGGCTCGCCTTGGGAGTCGCGGTGCTGGGCACCGTATTCCGCGATGTCGCCGGTGATGCACGGCGGATGCCGTTGTCCGACTTCGTGAGCGGGCTGGACGCCGCCGCGACGGTGGCAGGAGCTGTGGGTCTGACCTTCGGCGTGGCGGCATTCGCCTTGTTCCGGCGGGCGCGGGCGCAGGCGCCGGTGAGCACCCCCGCCGAACCGGTGCTCGTCGGCTGAGCACCGCAGAGTACCGGCCGGTCCTCGCTCCGCACACTCGGAGCGGGGACCGGTCTTTTATTCAGCGCAGCAACGAGATTCGATCTGTATCCATCAGCGCCTGCGCCTGTTTGAACTGCCGCAGCGACGGCGTCACCTCCATATCCACGATCCCGTCCAGCGCACCCAGCCGCTCGGTGACGAACCGGAACAGATGCGGAGTATCACGGCAGATCAGCGCGGCCGTCAGCGTGGTCGGACCGGTCGTGGCCGCGACATAGGTGACCTCCGGATACGTAGCGAGCGCGGCGCCCACCGCCAGCAGATCGGCAGGTCTGATCTTCAGCCAGATCGCCGCGCGCACCGCATAACCCATGCGCTCCTGCGCGAAGTCGAGATCGAAGTACAGCACCCCGGATTCGAGGAGTTCGGCCATGCGCCGAGCCACCCGCGGCGCACTCCAGCCGGTAGCCGCGGCCAGCTGCGCATAGGGCGCGCGGCCGTCCCGCGCCAGAATGGTCAGCATGGCCTCGTCCGCGCGCGTCAGTGCGACCGGTTCGTCGAGGACCGCCACATCCTGCACCGGCCGGCTCGGACCCAGCGCAAGCAATTGGTCCGCGGTGAGCAGGCGGCTGTAGCGCGGCCACTCCTCGTCCAGCCGGAAATTGTGCATGACCTCGTGCGCGATCAGTCCGGTGACCTGGGGCGTGTTCGGAATCATGGTCAGCAGCAGGGCATCTCGCCGTTGCGCGGTGCGCGCGCGACTCACGCACATCACCTCCGAACCGGTGGACAGCAGTGAGACCCAGCTCAGTTCGGGCAGCCGCGCCAGCGCCTCCCCCAGTCGCAGCGCGCCACTGGGCGTCGTGCGAATGCGCAGAATCCACCGCGCATGCCCGAGTGGCACAACATTTATCTGCCCAGAGATCTGAAGGATGCCGCGCTGCCGCAGCAACCGGTAGCGGCGTGCGACCGTCTGCTCCGAAACACCGAGAATGGCGCCGAGTGTCGCGAAGGCGATGCGGGCGTCCACGACCAGCCCGTGCACGATTTGCTTGTCGAGATCATCGAGAACAGCGGATTCCCTGGGTAATTCGGAGGACACCGGAGGAATCTAACGAGAAGACCGCTGTGGGTGTGCGGAAAGCGACGAGGGTCGCAGGCTGAGCGTCGAAAATCGTTCGCTCTTCTGGAGGCTCCTGTGCGGAAATGGCTCCCCCTGCTCGCCGCGTGCCTGGGCACGTTCATGCTGCTCATCGACGTCACCATCGTCAATGTCGCACTGCCCAGCATGGCCGGTGACCTCGATGCCGGATTATCCGGCCTGCAATGGATCGTGGACGGCTATGCGCTTGCCCTGGCCGCGCTACTACTGGTCCTCGGGTCGCTCGCCGACCGGCTCGGCGCGAAACCCGTCTACATCGCCGGACTCGCGCTCTTCGCCGTCTCCTCGCTCGCCTGCGGAATGGCCGGTGACACTGCGGTTCTCGTGCTGTCGCGGGTATTGCAGGGCGTCGGCGGCGCGGCCATGTTCGCGACCACCCTGTCGCTGTTGCACGCCACCTATACCGGCCGCGATCGCGGTATCGCCTTCGGCGCCTGGGGCGCGGTGGGTAGCGCGGCCGCCGCGTTCGGGGTGGTGCTGGGCGGTGTACTCGTCGATCTGCTGTCGTGGCGGTGGATCTTCTTCGTCAATCTGCCGATCGCGGCACTCACCATCATTCTGTCGGCGAGCGTTTTCCCGGCGTCACAACGGCATTCGGGGCGTCATACGGATCTGCCGGGCATGCTGAGCTTCACGGCGGCGGCGACCGGCGTCACCTTCGGCATCATTCGCGCCGGCGAACACGGCTGGGGTGATGGTGCGGCGCTGGCCGCCCTGCTGGCCGGGGTGGCCGCCGCCGCACTCTTCGTGGTGATCGAATCCCGCAGCGCCGCGCCGATGTTCCCACTGCAGCTGCTGCGCAATCGCACCTTCGGGGCGACCCTGTTCGGCGCGTCCGGCCAGACCTTCGCGGCCTTCGCCAGCTCACCGCTGATCTCGCTGTGGTTGCAGCAGCAGCTGCACTTGAATCCATTGCACACCGGTCTGGCCATGCTGCCGATGGCTGTGACCGCTTTCCTGGTGGCGGGCGGAACGGGCCGCTTCCTGCATGATGCCGAGCCCGAGTGGACGATCGGTGCGGGCCTGATCGTGATCGGCGTGGGCGCGGGCCTGCTGACCCTGGTCGGCACCGGATCCTCCTGGACCGCTTTGATTCCCGGGCTCGTGGTGATCGGCGCGGGTGCGGGTGTCAATGCTCCCGCGCTGGTGTCGACGGCTATGGCGTCGGTACCGCCGCAGCAGGGCGGTCTCGCGGCCGGTGTGGTGAATACGGCTCGGCAGCTGGGCATGGCATTGGGAGTCGCGGTGCTGGGCACCGTATTCCGCAGTACCGCCGGTGATCAGCAGCCGGCCCCCCTCGAGCATTTCGTTGATGGGCTGGATACGGCGTTCGGGGTCGCCTGCGGGGTCGGGGTTGTATTCGGGGCCGCGGCATTCATGCTGTTCCGCCGGGCACGAGTGGAGACACCCGCAGCCCTCCCCGCAGAGGCAATGCTCGTCGACTGAGCGCTCCCGCCGGTTGAGCGGTGCCATCGGTTGAGGGGTTCTCATCGGTTGAGCCGGACCGGGGCCCTCCCAGTAGCGAAATGCACTGGGAGGGCCCTGTTTCTGCGCGAGATCTACTCGAGCGGCAGCGACCAATGCTCATCCGCCGCGCTGCGCGGACCGAAGATACGCCGCTCGGACTCCTCGATGCGAGTGTCGTTGATACTGGCCTCACGCCGGGACATGAGCCCTTCGGGACTGAACTCCCACAGCTCATTGCCGTAACTGCGCCACCACTGCCCGGATTCGTCGTGCCACTCGTACTGGAAGCGCACCGCCATGCGGTTATTGCGCGTGCCCCACAGCTCCTTGCGCAGCGCGTAGCCGTTCTCGGTGGCCCACTTGCGCTTCAGGAATTCCACGATCTCCGCGCGGCCGGTAATGAACTCATCACGATTGCGCCACACCGAATCCTCGGTGTACGCCTGCGCGACGATCTCGGGATCACGGGTGTTCCAGGCATTTTCGGCGGCACGAACCTTGATTTCGGCCGATTCCATATCGAAGGGTGGCAGCGGGGGACGCATGACGGGGATCCTCTCAGGGATTGACGGGCGAGAGTTCGGGCGCACTCCAGCGCAGCGAACTCGCGCCGGAGATCTCTACCACCCGGGTGATGGTGAAGTCGATGGCACATTGCGCGCCGGGGGTGAATGCGGCTTCGTCCCAGGTTATTTCGGCGGTGCCGGTGAGCTGCAGTGTCCCACCGGTGCGCCAATCCGGGACCAGCAACCCGCAGCGTGGGTCGGCGGCGATATTGCCGAGGGTCATGAACATGGAGTTGCCGCGATAGTCGGGCCAGCGCAGGTGGGTCGGGGAAATGACCTGCAGGAAGCCGGGATTACCGCCGCGATGGGAGGCGTCGGCATTGCCGTTCGGATCGGCGGAGGCGATGAAGAAGGCATCCGCCGCCGAGATCGCCTGCTGCTGAACGATATCGAGGGCATCCCCGTGCCGCACGCTCACCGGCCCGGTCTCCGACCACCGCTCGACGCTGCGGCGAGAGATGTATTTCGGGCAGTTGGAGTACACCTGATCGGTGGTTATGCGCAGGCCCGTCCCGGCGGGCTCGACGGCGCCGTTCACTCGCATCCGCCGCCGCAGCTGCGGTTGCAGCGCAATCATTCCGAGATGCCTTGGGCTGCGCAGCGATTCGAACAACGGGTCGCCCGCGACCGGCAATGCATCGACCTCGATGACCCGATCATCGAGTGCCCGTGCGAATCCCGGCCGGCCGGTGAGCTGGCTCGCCCAGAGCCTGCCCGCATCATCGGCGGCGGCCACCACGACCATCGGCTGCTGAGCCAGGAAGTCGGCGGCGGCATCGGGAATGTAGGGACTGATCATCCGCCCGACCCGCTGGGCGGTATCGGCCTGGCCCATCCGTTGCTGGACGGCCAGTTCTCCCGGGTGATAGGCGACGGTCATAGCGCACTCCTGTCAGCGACCGCTACGAATTCCGCAGCGGCCGGCGGTATTTCGGTTCAGAAGAACCCACAGGTGGGAGCCGCGCCGCTCGGCGCGGGAGCGTGCTCGGCGCCGGTGGGCGCGAATACCTCGAGCCGGATGCCGTCCGGATCGGCGAAGAAGATGCCACCGGAGGCCGCGCCCTCACCGTGTGCGACAACACCGTCGTGGGCGAAGGTCACCTGCAGTTCCTTCAGCACCGTTTCCACCTCGCGCACCTGGTCGATGCTGTCGACCTGGAACGAGAGATGGTGCAGGCCAGGTGTTTTCGACGAGAACTCACCGTCGCTCTGCTGCCACAGCGTCAGCTGGAGCTGACCTGCCGCACCGAGGAAGGCGAAGCGCTGCGCGCCTTCGCCGCCCGCGCCGAGCTGCTCCAGCCCGAGGGCGCGCGAATAGAAGTCCACCGAACGGTCCAGATCGGTGACATTGAGACCGATATGTCCGGTGGCGAGCGCGGGTGCAGTCATGAGAACCCCTCTGGAAGATTTAACTGTTATTAATGGTTTGACTGGTTAGAATCTAAGGCTGGGGCTATCCCACTGTCAACCCTCATATTGATTGTTACCGGTTAGAAGGGAGGCGATCCGCCGATGCCGGGTCCGGGACAGTTATCCTCGGGCGTGCCCGATCCACGCCCCCACCTCGGCGAACCGCTCGCCGTGGACCTGCTGAACACCCGCTGGATGACGCCGGCGGGACAGCAGGATCTGCTCACCGATGTGGACGGACTGCGCCGGTGGCTGGCCGACAACAATCTCACCGCCGTGGCCGACGAACCGACATTGCGCGCGGTCGTCACCGCCCGCGAGGCCATTCTGGGCGCGGTGCGCGGCGAATCCGCGGACGATCTGAACAAGGTCCTGGAGCACGGGCGCATCCGCCGCACGCTGACCGCCGACGGCCCCGCCGACGAACCCGATGTCCGGCACCCCGAATGGCTGCCGGCCTGGCTGGCCGCCGACAATCTCCTACACCTGCTGGCTACCACGCCCGGCCGCATCAAACAGTGCGACCATCCCCACTGCGTGCTGTGGTTCCACGACACCTCGAAGAACGGCGCCCGCCGCTGGCACTCCATGGCCACCTGCGGAAATCGCGCCAAGGCGACCCGGCACTACGCCAAGAAGACGCACCCCGGCAGCTAGCCGGTCACCATCTTCCGCGCGGCACATCGAACTCCGAGCACAATGCCCGCCACACCTCACGCGGATCCACCCCGGAATCGATGGCCTGCGCCCCCGTCTTCCCAATACGCGGCAGTACATGGTCGATGAGCAGCGCATCCCCGCGCGCCGTACCGAATTCGGTATGCAACAGCTCCTGGAATTCCGTCAATCGCACGGCCGCGAGCCTACGCCACGAGATCACACCCGCAGTACCGGTCGTCCTGCGCGACAACCCGGCAGCGACCGAGAACACTCTCGTCGCGCCGAATCACCTCACCCGAGCCGACTGCCGCGCCGGCGCTGCGGAATGGACGCGACTCGTACTCACCAACAGCCTGCACAGAAGCTTGGCCACCGCAGCCTGGCACGCACGACTATCCCGCGCGGGCAGCTTCAGCTACGTCGTGACACACCTGGACCGGATCTGAGACCACCGCCGCACCAGCGGCTGCGGACTTGGCCGCAGTCGTGTAGGCGGGATCGTCGAGGATCTGCTTGATGGCGTCGCGGACAGCTTCGGGCGTGAGCGGGCGCACGAGAATCGAACTGCCTTGGCGGACAGCACGATTGGCAAGTTCCCATTGGTCACCGCCGCCGGGGATGGTGACGATGGGGACGCCCGCCAGCAGAGATTTGGCGAGCAGGCCGTGCCCGCCGCCGCCGATGACGACCGAGGCATGGCGCAGCAGTTCGTCCTGACGGCCCAAACCTGCTGTGGCCCAGGGCGGGAGGCCGGTGGGCGGGGTGTCGAGGGTGGAAACGGCGACGCGGACGCCCGCACCCTCCAGACCCGCGAGGACCGTCGCGACCATATCCGCAATGCCGGTGTGCGCGGTGGAGGGCGCGACCATGACCAGGGGTTCGTCACCCGGCGGCAGGTCCAGGATCTTCTCGGTCGGCTCCCACAGCAGCGGGCCGACCAGGTGCGCATCCTCCGGCCAGTCCGGGCGCGGCACCTCGAGCGCGGGCAGGGTCGCGATCAGCCGCGCCGCCGGACCCGGATCCTCCGGGGGCAGGCCGATACTCGTGCGCGCCTGCTCCCGTTGCACCCCGCCGCGGCGAATATCGCGCGCGGTCATGGTGCGCAACACGGAATCCCGCATGCGCCCGCGCATGCCCTCCCCCGGCGCGAGACCACTTCCGATGGGCGGCAAGGCTTTCGAAGGCAGATACAGCGGATGCGGCGACAACTCCACCCACGGCAGACCCATGCGCTCGGCCGCCATCCCGCCCCCTGCGGTCAGCACATCGGACACCACCATATCCGGCAGCATGGCACTGAGATCAGGCAGGATCTCGGTCGAAATATGCGCCGCACGTTGATGGATCCGCGCCCCGGCATCCATATCGTCATCCTCGGCCCGCGGCGCCAGCCCCTTCAGCCGCCGCACCCCGATCCCGGCCTCCCGCGCCGCATCGAACCAGCGCGGACTGGTGAACAACACCGCATCATCGCCCGCAGCCTGCAACCGCAGGCACATCGCGATCGCCGGAAACGCATGTCCCGGATCAGGCCCCGCCACCACAGCTACTCGCACGAGCCCACCATGTCATACCACCGCCCCCGCAGCGTCACCACCACCGCCAACAGCCCGAACACTGGTAAGCACGCCGATAGCCAGCAGATTTCGCCGGGGCAAATCACCTTCAGCACTTCCCCTTCCCGCCTCCTCACCAGAGCTCGGCCCCGCGAGCTGCGATTTCATCAGGGCCGCCGGGCCTCCGCGTTCATGCCGTGCAAACAGCCGCGCTACCGGCACTCGGCCGGACCCGACTGTTCACACGGCGGGCCGGCAGGCTGTTATCGATGCCGCTGCACCGTGGCGAAGTCGGCTCGGCCGAATCGATCTCGGTCTGCGCACTGGGTTCAGTTGCTGAATCGATAGAGCTCGAAGCTGATGGCGTGGGCGGCTGGGAAGCCTTCCTTCGGGCCTGCGGTCATGTCGAGGACGGCGCGGGCCTGGGTGGCTACCGGTTCCGGGCTGAGGGCTTCGAGGTAGCGGGTGTGGGCGGTGAGGGATTCGACGGCGAGGTCGAGGGTGTCGGTGACGTCTACGGCGTGGCTGCCGTCCGCGATGCCGTAGACGGCGGCCCAGCGGGGTGAGTACGGGGGCAGGTCGGCGAGGTCGGGGTGGATCCACTCGTTGCCGGCGTCGGAGACAGCGTCGAGGGCGGCGCGGCCGACGGCGCGGTGGTCGGCGCTATTGGCGTAGCCGCGGGCCCAGACGTCGCCGAAGTTGAACAGTACGACCAGTTCTGGGCGGTGGCGGCGGATGGCGGCGGCTAGGTCGCGGCGCAGGGTGAGGGTTTCCTCGATACGGCCGTCGGGGTAGCCGAGGAATTCGACTTCGGTGACGCCGACGATTTTGGCGCTGGCTCGCTCCTCAGCTTCGCGCAGTGGGCCGGCTTCGGTGGGCGGCAGGCCGGCGATGCCGGCCTCTCCGCTGCTGACCAGCACGTACCGAATGTCCTTGCCCTGCCGGGTCCATCGCGCGACGGCCGCGGCCGCCCCGTACTCGATGTCATCGGGATGCGCGACGATCACCAGTCCGCGCTGCCAGTCCTCGGGGAGCTGTTCCATGCATGAATTCAACACCACGCCGCACCGTGGTCAATACGACCTCAGGGGTGCGAGGGCGCTGCGATGCTTGCGAGGCAGGACCTGGGCGGTTGATCACCAGGAACTGGCCGTTGGCGCTTCTCGGCCGACACGACGCTCAGTTCCTGGTGATCTTGAAGGCCGGGGGCGGGCGGGGTCAGAGGGCGGCGAGGACTCCGTCGAAGGCGGCTTCGGCTGCGCCCAGGAGTTTCAGATCTGCTCCCAGGCGGGACTTTTCGACGCGGACGCCGCCTAGGGCGCGGCTGACCATGCTGCGGCGGCGGACCTGGTCGCCGATGCGGGCGACGGTGGCGTCGGGGAGGGCGGTGAAGAGGTCGCCGAGGACCACCAGTTCGGGGCCGAGGATGTTGACGACGTTGACCAGGCCGAGGATCAGCCAGTCCAGGTATTCGCTGAGCCGGGTGTCGCAATCGCCTTGCAGGGTGCGCAGTTCGGCGACGATCGCGCCGCGCGGACCGTGCTCGGGGAGGCCGAGGGCGCGGCACAGGGCGGCCTCGCCGACCTCGGTTTCCCAGCAGCCCTCGTTGCCGCAGTGGCAGGCGCGGCCGCCGGGTCGCACCGTCATGTGCCCGATTTCGCCGAGGTAGCCCGCGGAACCGCGCAGCAGCGCACCCTGGGTGATCAGCCCGCCGCCGACGCCCACATCCGCGGAGACGAAGACCGCGTCCCCCGCACCCTTGCCCACACCGCGCAGATGCTCTGCCAGCGCACCGAATTCGGCATCGTTGCCGACCACCACCGGCACATCCAGCACCGCGCTCATGCGCTGCCCGAGCGCCACCTCGGCCCACCGCAGGTTTTCCGATGAGCGCACCAGCCCGTCGGAGCGCCGCACCACACCCGGCACCGAAACCCCCGCCGCGACCGGCGACAAGCCGAGATCACCCGCCAACAGCGCGGCGGATTCGGCGACGTGCGTGATCACCTCGTCCGGTTCCCGTTGCCGCCCATGCAGATTCCAGCTGTTGCGCCCGAGGATATGCCCGCCGAACCCCACTATCGCGATCCCGGCGTGCTCGGCCCGCACATCCACCGCCAGCACCACCGCGGCTTGCGGCTGCGGCAGCACCAGCAGCGACGGCCGTCCGGCGCCGCTCGCCATCCGCGGCACCCGCTCCTCCACCAGCCCGTCCTCGGCCAGGGCGTCGACCAGCATCTTGATGGTGGATCGATTGAGCCCCAACGCGATAGCG
>NZ_JAODNK010000209.1 GCF_025465275.1 Nocardia sp.
AGCGGGGGAGCGAAGCGGAGGAGCGGAGGAGGGAAGACCGAGACTCCCAGGGCCGCGAACCCGCCGGAGCGAAGCGGAGGCAGCAGATACAGAAAGGGCCGGTAGCGCAATGGCTACCGGCCCTCTCAATGCTCCGTATTAGCTCGTGCGGACGCGCAATCCGGGGTTGTCGGAGAGCACGGTGCTGATCGGCTGCGCGAACAGCTGCGGGGCATTGCCCGTGATCAGGCCGATGAGGTTGGGGATCTCGCAGATCGGGTAGTCGGCGACCGAGGAGGCGCTGGAGATGCCCAGGGCCAGGGTGCCGGTGACGATCGGGCCGCCGCTGTCGCCGGGGAGGGCGCAGATATTGGCGGAGAAGCTCTGGGTCTGCTGGTGGTCGCCGACCTGGACGGTCTGATCGATGGCATTCACGACGCCGCAGCTGAAGCCGGTACGCGAACCCGACTTGCAGACGGGCGCACCGACGACCGGATCGGCCACACCGGTGATGGCGACGGGCGCCGCACCGGGAACGCGAACGAGGTTGTTGCTGAAGCGGTCACGGGACTGATCGTTGATCGAGACGATCGAGTAGTCCTGTGCGGCCAGGATCGACTTCTGGAAGGAGCCGAGCTGGTTGCCGATGTGGTCGCCCGCGGCCAGTTCGTAGACGCCGGGCGCGTTCGCGCCGCCGGCGGCCGGGATGTTCGGATCGCAGTGTCCCGCAGTGATATTCACGACAGCGCCATTGAGGTCGCCGTTGAAGCCCAGCGAGCAGCGCAGCGACATGCGACCGGCCACCGAGGCGTAGGAGTCGCCGGCGGCCAGGGGGCCGCCGCCGGTTCCGGCGACCGGATCGGCCTGCGGCACATTTGCGTCTTCGCCGCCGGTCGGCGGGACGGCCATCACGATGACGCGGGCCGGGTCGACGAAGCTGGGCAGCGCCAGCCCGGCCTGATCCACGCGCACCGCGATGCTGTTGTTCATGGTGTCGATGGCCACGCCGCGCACGGCCTTGGCGACCGTATCGGGCTGGCCCTCCAGCCACTTCTGGAAGGCGGTCTTCTCGCCGCGCAGCGTGGTCTCGCTCTTGGCGACGTCCTTGACGGTGAAGCCGGCGTCGGAGACGGCCTTGCGGGCGTCGTCATTGCCTGCGCCGCCGGCCAGTGCGACCACGGCCTTACCAGCCTCGTCGAGCCAGGCGCCGGCGAACACCTGCGGGAACTGGCGCTGTGCGGTGGCGGAGAATGCGGCCACCTTCTGGCCGACGGCGGCGCGGTCCAGGTATTCCTGGGGAGAGATCTTGAGGTCGCGGGTGATCGCGGTGACCAGTTCCGGGGGGAGCGCCGGGGCTGCGGGAGCCGGGGGAGCCGCAGGGTCTGCGTGTGCGCTTGCCGCCATCGGCCCGGCGACCAGCAGCGCGGCGGCTGCGATTGCTGCGGATCGGACGAGGGACCGTGGCCTGCGGCCCACGGGCAGCGAGGAATAGCGCATACGTGGCAGGAGCATGACGCCGACTATATGGGCTCCGGCCCGTTATGCCTACTTATTGCCGCGCGCGGTGTTTAATTTGCCTCCGCTTCGCTCCGGCGGGTTCGCGGCCCTGGGAGTCTCGTTCTTCCCTCCTTCCGCTCCTCCGCTTCGCTCCCCCGCTCCACTCAGTCCAGAACGAGACGGGCCGCGAACCACCAGGGGATTCGCGGCCGAGTCTTGTTGTTTCTACTTGTGTTTGTTAAGCGTTCAGATTCAGTTCGTGTTGGAGCGCGAACGCACCTGAATGCCACTGCCGAGACCGCCGCCGGAATTCGCATCGATATCGGTGAGAATTGCGCGGATCGGAATGCCCAGGCTCGCGGTTCCACCGTACTGCGCCAGCTGGGTATTGGCCTCGTTGCAATTCGGCGCGTCGGCGGCATTCGAGCCGCTGGTGATGCCGAGTGCCATGGTGCCGGACACGATGGCGCCACCGCTGTCACCGCCGAGGGTGCAGGCGCTGCTGGCGAAACCGCGCACGGTCTTGGACTGACCCTCCGAGGTGTACAGCTGCGTCTCGACCCGATCGGCCACGACGAAACCGCAAGTGAAGGTGGAGGATTGGCCCGACTTGCAGACCGGCGCGCCGGTGATCGGGTCGGCCACACCGGTAATGGTGAGCGTGGTGCCGTTGGCGCCGCGGACCGACGGCTGGTCCATGCCCGCCTTCACCGCGGAGTCGTTCAGCTTGATCACCGAGTAGTCGAGGGCATTGCCGCCACCCAGCTGTGAGCGCACGAAGCTGCCCAGTTGCGGGCTGGCGGTCAGATTGCGGACATTCGGCAGGTAGACATCGGCCTGCTGATTGTCTTTGCCGATATTCGGATTGCAGTGCCCGGCACTGATGTTCAGCGCATTGCCGGACGAGTCCACACTGTTGAATCCGAACGAGCAGACATCCACGGTCTGCAACGCCGAATCATTGAGCGAGGTGGGGGCGCTGATATAGGTGTCGCCACCCATCGGGCGCCGCTCGACCGGGCCGCCGCTGTCCGGGGACAGCACCACCTTGATATTCGCGATCAGGGTCGGCAGATTCAGCAGATGCCCGGCCGGAGTGTTCGCAACACTCAGCACCAGTTGGCTGTTGAGGAAGTCGATCGCCACCGAGTTGATGGCGCCGGAGATTTCGCGCGGCAGGCTGGTGATCCAGTTGTTCAGCTGATCCACCGAACCGTCGAGATTGTCGGCGCTGATCGGGGCCAGCCGGGTCTGATAACCGTCGGCGGCGACCACCTTGGCCGCATCGAGGGAAGTGACCGCGAGGACCGGTTTACCGTCGGTGCCCATCCAGGCGCCGGCGAATTCGTCGGGGCGCTGGGAGCGGAATTCCGTTGCGTAGTCCCGCAATTGCTGAGCCTTGGCGGCGCGGTCCAGATATTCGGACGGCGTCATCTTCAGATCGCGCGAAATCGCCTGCACCAGTTCGGCAGGCAGCTTGTCTGCGGCGAGTTGATCGGCCGGCTCGGCGCCGGCGGGAATCGATGCGAACAAGGTTCCGACTAGGACGGTCGAAGCGAACGTGATGGTTGCAGCTCGGACCGTGGCGCGGCGCGCCATGAACTTGCGCATGGAGTCCCTTCGTAGTGCACCAGCAGACCGACAGTCCGGTTACTTTGCGGAACATCGGTCAGCGCACCACTTTAGGGTACAAACCACAGAAGGTCTCTACTAAATCAGTACGGACTCTGTGGCCAGGGGTCCTGAAAGACCGGTGCCGTCGGGAGCTGCCACGTGGGCACCGGCGGGTAGGTGTAATACGGCGGGTTGGCCCGCGTCGTGGTCGGCGGTGTGGTGGGCCGGAGCGTGGTGGCCGGCGGGGGTGGTTCGGTGGTCGTGGTCGGCGGGATCGTGATGGTGGTCGGCGGATCCGTCGTTGTCGGGGCATCGAACGAATCGGCGGGCGCGGGCACGGCCGCCGGCGGGCCGGGACTGGACGGGATCAGCGGCGGTACCGCACCCGCGGTCGCCGCCGGTTGATTGGCCACCTCACCACGCGGCGGACCCGGTGGTGAATCGTCCGGACGCAACACCGCCGCCACCCCGAGGCCACCCAGGAGCAAACCGATGATCGCCGTGGCCGCGGCGATCATGTACGGACCGCGATTGGCGCCCTGCCTCGGTAGCTGGACGATCGGCTGCTCGGCGGTGATCGGGCCGACCGCGGAATCGACGGTGGTGGCCGCCGGGAACGCCGCCGAATACGCCTGTGCCAGCGGCTCGGCCGCCGACAGCGCGGGCAGGATATCAGTGACGTCGGCGGCATTCTGGGTGCTGGCAGTGGGATCGGGCGGGGTCAGACCGGCGGGGGTCGCCAGCACCGCCGCCAGCGCGGCACGAGCGGCATTGTGGGCAAACGACTTTCCGGTGTCCTCGGCGTCGGGCGGGGGCAGATCGCGTTCGCTGACCAGCACCACCGACTTCAGGCCCAGATAGTCGAGGGCCTCGCGCAGGGCCTGGATGTTCTCGTCCGGCCAGTCCGTCGGATGGGTGGCGTAGAACTCGGCCGGGCCGTTCAGATGATCGGCGGCCAGATTGATCAGGCAGAAGGCGGCGGTGGCCATCAGGTCTTCGGCTCGGTACGCCTCGCCCTCGTCGACCGGCATACCCGCCGGATCGCCCACGGCACTCACGAATCCACGGATCGAATTCGACGGGCCTTCCGGCGGATCGCCGCCGAGCACCGCATCCCCGTCATCGGCCATGTGCAGGATCGACTCGCGCACGATGTAGTGCACCGGGAGTGTGGCGTCGTCGCCCGTGACGACGGCCACGACGGATTCGTCGTCGGCTATCCGCAGGCCCACCCCTGTGGCCATCGTGTTACCTCACTCGGTGCGTCCGGGTTCTCCTCCGCGCCGTGGTCATACGAGGAGTGAACCGTGACCCATGGCGCGGAGCATTGACAATAACTCCGAACGCGAGCTCGCACCGATCCGACGCCGTATCCGGGCGACGTGATGCTCGACGGTTTTCGCGGAGATATAGAGGCGAGCCCCGATTTCCCGGTAGGTAAGGCCGAGCAGTACGAGCTCCGCGACCTCTCGCTCGCGTTCACTCAGGACCGTATCGGTGCGCGGTTCCGGGCGTGGCGGCGGGGCGGCCGGAGCCGGTGCGCGCGGCTCCGGCGGGCGTGCCCGGGTGCGCAGGGTACGGGCCAGTTTCAGCAGGGCGGTCGCGGTGGCCGAGTCGTCGGCGGCCAGGGCGGCCTCGCTGGCGAGGCGCGCGGCGTCCCAGATGAGGCCGAGCCCGGCCAGGCGGCCGACCGCCGCCTCCACCTGGGTGCGGTCCACCTGGCCGCGCAGCACCAGCACCCAGGTGCGGCCCGCGTCCGCCAGCGCGGTGGCTTGCGGATCGCCCGCCTCGGCGGCGGCCTTCAGCCGATGTGCGTGCGGCACCAGGTCGTTCGGGCTCTCGTGGGCGATGGCGGCCTGAATCGCGTACCAGTGGAAGGCATTCGACCACGCGGGCGGGTCGCCCAGGCCGCGCAGCAGCTCTCCGGCCGCGTCGACCAGCGCTGTCACCCGGCCCTCATCGCGCAATCGGATTCCCGCCAGCCACAATTCGCCGATCGGCAGCAGGGCCAGCAGGTCCGCGCTCACCTCGTCGAAGAGTGGATAGGCCCGCTGCCAGGCCAGCGTGAGGGCCGTGTGATCGCCACTGCGCCGGGCCAATCCGACGATGACGCCGTGTGCCAGCAGCCGGTCCCGGGGATCCAGTGTGGCCGTGTCCAGTCCGGCGACCACGGTGGCCGCGGACTGCTCGTCCCCGCCCAGCATGGCGACCCAGGCGCCGAGCACCAGGCTCTGCGGATCGTGACCGGCCCCGCGTAATGCGTCTGCGGCCCTGCGGGGTTCGCCCATGGACAGGCTCAGCAGCGTGGCGATGGATACCGCCGAGCACGGCAGGAATCGGTCCCCGCCGTTCTCATTGGGCGCCACGCCCGAATGCGCCGCATGAATCAGCGCGGACGCGGCGGCGACCGCCGCACTGCGCCCGGCCTCGCCCGCGCGGGTCGTGAAACGCGGTGGGAGCGCGGCGAGTTCGGAGGGACCATGTGTCATGGCGCTCAATCGGGCGGCGCCGGTGAGCGGCGGCCCGTCCGCGCCGTCGGGGGCCCGGTCAGCTGCGCCTCGGGCGGCGTCGGCGGTGGGCGGGTCTGAGGCTGGGCCGAATCGGGTGGCGTCGGCGGTGGGCGGGTGTGACGCTGGGCCGAATCGGGTGGCGTCGGCGATGGGGCGCTGTGAGGCTGGGCCGAACCGGGTCGCGTCGGCGGGAGTCAGGTAGGCCCGGGTCGCGGGATCCGCTGTGAAATATGCCGGGGGTGGCAGGGTTTCGACCGAACCGGCCAGAGCTTCGGCAATGAGGGCGGTGCGCGCGGTGGCCTCGGTGGGCGGCCAATTGGCGGAGCAGGTGGACAGGGCGCGCGCCGTGGACGCATGACCCGCGAGGTACAGGACGGTGGCGGCCACGGCCCAGTCCGCACCGACTCGATCCGCGCCGAGCCAGGTGTAGAGCTGCGCGGCCCGATTGGCGAGACCCCGGCGGGTCCACACGCCCGCGCAGATACGCACCGCGGCAGCGAGTTCCGCGGGCACGGCATGCGGGCGAGCCAGGACGGGTTCGGCGAGACGGAGGGCGGTGTCGCAGTCGCCGGTGCGGGCTGCGGCATCGGCCCAGCGCAGGGCGATGGCATCGAGATCGGCACCGGCCGTAGCCGCGGCGGCGTAGTGGCGGACGGCTTCATCGCCCGCCTTCTCGGCTGTGGTGCAGAGGAATTCGGCCAGCCGGGGATCGCGGACGCCGGATTCTGCCAGCAGTAGTGCGGTGTGATCGCGCAGCAGGCCCGCGTCCAGCCGGGCTTGCAGGAGTCTGCGCTGCACGGCCAGCAGCCGGCGGTCGCCGACCAGGGTGCGCAGCGGTGTGATGGCGGGGGTCAGCAGGAGATCGGCATCGGTGACCAGGGCGCTGCTGCGGGCGCGATCCACCAGATCCTGTGCGGCCGTGGGTGTTACGTCCAGCACCTCGGCGAGTTCGGCGGTGTCCAGGCCCGCACCGATGGCGGCCACCACGAAGGTGTCCAGCAGGTCCGGATCGGCGTCGTCCAGCCGGCCGCGTGCCCATGCGGCAACGGCGTCGTCGACCGCGGTGAGGCCCGCGTCCAGGCGGGTGGCGCAGGCGGCGGTCAGCGCCGCCACCACGCCGCCGTGGATTCCGGCGGTCTGGCGGTGGATGTGCTGCGCCAGTCCGCGGGGCACCATCATGCCCAGTTCGCGTGCGAAGGGGGCAATCTCGGTCGCGCCCAGGGCCCGTAGATCGACCACGCGTCCGCGCCGCGCCACCAGCTCGGCCAGGGCTCGCAGTCGCGGGTCGTGCGGTCTGGGCAGCGTCGCGATCACGACGGTGCAGGCGCCGGATTCGGCGACGGCGCACAGGCTGTCGAAATCCGCCGGACTCAAACCGTGTGCATCGTCGACCACCACGGCGACCCGGGAGCGGTCCGCTGCTCCGGAACCGCTGCGGGCCTGCTGCATTGCACCCGTAACCGAGTCAGCCGGGGTGCTGGAACCGCCGCGGCTCTGCTGCTGCGCGTCCGCGATCGACTCAGCGGATGCACCGGGACGATGGGGGTCGTGCCGCGCCGATGCGGGGCCGGCCGACGTGATCGCGGCGGCCTCGATCAGAAGGACGCCACGGGCGCGGAGGCGATTGCGGATGGCGGTCAGCAGGGTGGATTTGCCGGTGCCGGAGCGCCCGCGAATCAGATACAGCAGGGGAGCGGGATCATCGGAATCCAACTCCCGGAAGATCTCTCGCGTGCACGGCAGGGAATCGAGTGCGACGGGGGTGTTGCCTATCACGGGAGAACCATCTCTCAGCCACCGATATGCGGAATGTTCGGCGCCGTGGGAACTGCCTTACCGAGCTGGCCCAGATCGGGGAGCTGGACCGTCGGCGGGCTGATCACGGGCTGTGGAATCGTCGGCAGTTGCGGCTGGGGTGCGGCCGGAACCGTCTGGGGTGCGGGGGAATTCGGTTGTTCCGGTGCGGCTGCGGGTGCGGCCGGGGCCCCGGGTGCTGCGGGCGTCGCCGGTGCCGCCGCATTCGGCGCTGCGGCCGTTGTGCCCGCCGAGCCGGGGGCGCCGGCCCGTGCCGGAGCCCCCGCATGGGTAACCGGTGCCGTCTGCCCGTCGGAATTCACCGGTGCGGCAAACGGATTCGGTGCGGCAGCCGGATTCGGTGCGATGACGGAGGTTGCAGGGGAATTCGAGGGTGCGGACTGTGCGCCGGTACCCATGGCCAGGGTTCCGGTGGCGAGGGCGGCCACCGCTATGGCCACCGCGCCGATCACCGCGACTCTGCGCCAGTGTGCGAAGCCGGTGCGAGGTTCCTCGTCGGGTAGATCGGGTAGTGGTGGAACCGCCGCTGCCACAGTGCTGCCGGCGACTTCACCGTCGCTCTTGTGCGCGGCGGCGACGGGTTCGACGGCGCCGCCGGATCGATTGCCGATCGCGGCGATCTGCATGCTGCGCGGGTCATCCAGCCGAGTGGCCATGTCGCGCTGGGTATTTCCGTGTTCGGCCGCCGGACTCCGGGTACCGCCACCGCCGTTGTCACCGCGGCGCACCAGTGGTGCGATGGCCGGATGGGCTTCGGTGTCGGTGGTATCGGCCAGTAGATCGGCGGCCAGCAACGCGGCACCGTGTGCACTGAGGTGGGCCGGGTCGGCAGCGGCCGCCACCGGGACGCCGAACTCGGTGGAGAGCAGTTCGGTGACCAGCGGGATGGACGCGCCGCCGCCGGTGAGCAGGATGCCGTCGACGTCCGCGCCGGTCAGCCCGGCACGGCGCAGGGCCTCGTGGACCAGATCGATGGAGGCGACCAGCGGACCGCGGTAGAGGTCTTCGGCTTCGTCACGCACCAGGCGGACATCGATCGGGTCCTGACCGGGCAGCCGGACCGGAATCATGGTCGCCGTTTGTTTGGAGAGAGATTCTTTCGCAATTTTGCAGCGAACACGCAGTTCGGCCAATTCTTTTTCGACCAGCGGATCGAATGGATTGAAATCCGTCTCTCCTACGGCAAGTCCCAGGACGTACCGCATGGTCAGGAGATCGAATTCCGCACCCGCCACCGCGGTCGACCGCACCGGCTCACCGAGCAGACCGGACAGCGCGCCCGTGCGGGCCACCGAAACGGTCAAACCCGTTGCGCCCAGGTCGTACACGATCATGGCGCCGTCGTGGCTGGATTCGTGTACCTCCTGCAGCCAGCGCATGGCGGCCGCCGGTTCCGGCACCAGGGCCACACTGTCGAGTCCGGCCGCGGTGAGGGCGGCGCGCTGTACTTCCACTGTGTGCTGTGACCACCAGGCCGGATAGCAGGCCACCATGGCCGCGGCGCGGCCGGAATCGTCCACCGCCCGGCCGATCGCCGCGGCCACGAGATCCGCTGCGCGCACAGCGGATCCGTCTCGCATCCGGATATCCACCGGGTCTCCGACCCGGGACAGGAAACTTTCCGGAAGTTCGTGCTCCGTGCCGAGCATGCTCGGCCGGATATGCAGTCTGCGCTGTCCCCCCGAAGTCGTCACGGCAACCGTATTGGACGTCCCGACAGTAATGCCGAGCGCCATCCCCTGACTCATTCGAGATCCCCTGTCGATCGAAACACGCGTCGGGTGATTCGCGTGCTGGCCGAAAGCTGTTACGTCCGAAATGTGCGAAAGGCTGTGGTGCAGGCCGGATGACCCATGGGACCTGTCGGTTGCTGGGGGACCGCCGTTACCGTTTCCCGCGCGATTCCGGGGAAATTCCCCTAATCGCCATCTACCCCCTAGCGAGGCGACACGCGAAACGGGGGGAGTTCACCCCGTTACGGCGTAACGGGTCGGGTTCCTAGCGTGACAAGCAATACAAGCAGTGCGGGTCAGCCGGACCCGCCCACCCAGGAGGCGATTCGCCATGAGCCCCAATGCAATTCTCGAGTTCATCCTCAATCTGCTGCGGGATCACGAAGCCGCCGCCAGCTACTGCACCAACCCCGCGCAGTCCCTCGCCGACGCCGGACTCGGGTCGGTGACACCGGAGGACATCACCGCGGTTGCGCCGATGGTGGCCGAATCCGCGCTGGTAGCGGGAGGTTCGCAGCTGTCCGCCATCTGCGCCGCCGGAGCCGGGGCCGACACCGGTGCCGGGCTCAACGGGAGCCTCGGAGTGAACGGGGGCCTCGGGCTGAACGGGGCCGGTGGGTTGAACGGTGCCGGTGGGCTCAATGGTGCCGCCGGGTTGAACGGTGCCAGCGGGCTGAACGGTGCCGCGGGTCTCAATGGTGCGGTAGGGGTGAACACCGGCACGGTCGTGGCGGGGACGACTGGCGCCAGTGTGAACATCAGCACGGCCACCGCGACCGGAACCGAGGTCTGCTTCAACGGCGACGCCGGAACCGGCCTCGAACTGGGCCTTACCTCCGGCCTCGGCGCAGTGGTCGGTGCCGCCTCCACCCTCGGCGCCGGTCTCACCGCGGGCCTCGACGGCGCCGCGAACGCCGCAACCGGCCTGGATGCCAACCTCTCCGGCGTCCTCGGCACCCAAGCCGCCGCCGACCTCACCTCCGCCCTGACCGGTGGCCTCTCTGCCGGAGCCGGCCTGACCGCCGGAGTCCAGGGCGCAGTCGAGACCCTCGGCCAAGCCGGAGCCGCCCTCACCACCGGCCTCACCGGAGCCCTCGATACCGCCGCCGGCCTGGAAACCAACCTCACCTCAGCCCTGGGCGCAGGCGTGAACCTCGGCGCAGCCACCGACCTCGGAGCCAGCCTCGCCGGCGCAGTGAACGCAGGCACCGCCGCCGCCACCGATCTCGGCGCGAACCTCTCCGGAGCAGCCACCGCCGCAGCGGGCGTAGGCGGCGGCCTCGCAACGGGCCTGGCCGGTGCAGTGAACGCGGGCACCGGCGCAGCCGCGGACCTCGGCGCGAACCTCTCGGGCGGACTGAATTCGGCCCTCGGCGCCGGCGGCGGTCTGCAGACCGGCCTCACCGGCGCGCTGAACGGTGCGACCGACCTCGGTGCGCATCTCGGAAGTGACCTCAGCGCAGGGCTTTCCGGTGGTATCGATTCCGCGATCGGCGCGGGTGCACAGGCTGGTGCGGGCTTCGGCGGTGGTTTGGCGACCGGTCTTAATGGCACGGTCAATGGCGCAACGGACCTCGGTGCGCATCTCGGGAGCGAGCTCGGCACGGGACTTTCCGGTGGTATCGATTCCGCGATCGGTGCAGGTGCGCAGGCCGGTGCCGGCCTCGGCGGCGGTCTGCAGACCGGCCTCGGCGGCGCGGTCAATGGTGCGACCGATCTCGGTGCGCATCTCGGAAGTGAGCTCGGCACAGGGCTTTCCGGTGGTGTCGACTCCGCAATTGGTGCGGGTGCGCAGGCTGGTGCGGAGCTCGGCGGTGGCTTGGCGACCGGCCTGGATGGTGCGACCGATCTCGGCGCCCAGCTCGGGGGTGGGCTCGATACGGGACTCTCCGGTGGTTTGGCGACTGGAGTCGGAGCGGGTGCGAATCTTGGGGCGCAGGTCGGAAGCGGTTTGGAGACAGGGCTTTCCGGGGCGGCGAATGCTGTTACCGCCGGCGGAGCTCAGCTCGGGGGCGGCCTGAATACCGGTATCGATGCCGGTGCACAGGCTGCCGGTGGTGTCGGCGCGGGCCTCAACACGGGCCTCGATTCGGCGCTGCATGGTGGTTCGCAGGTCGGCGCTGGTCTCGAGACCGGTTTGAACAGCGGCATCGATTCAGCGGTGGGCGGCGGCTTGCACGTCGGAAATGACTTGTCCGCCGGGGTTTCCGGTGGGCTGGGGACCAGCGTGGATGTTGGTTCGCAGACTGCGGGTGGTGTGGGTGCGGGTCTCAACACGGGCCTCGATTCGGCGCTGCATGGTGGTTCGCAGGTCGGCGCCGGGCTCGAGACCGGGTTGAGCAGTGGGATCGATTCGGCTGTGGGCGCCGGCGTGCATGCCGGAAATGACTTGTCGGCCGGTATTTCCGGTGGAGTGGGTGGTGGGTTGGATGTTGGTGCGCAGGGTGCGGGCGGGGTGGGGGCTCAGGTGGGGAGTGGGATCGATGCGGGGGCGCATGGTGTGGGTGGGGCCGAGGTAGGGGTGGGGACGGGGCTGAATCCTTGGGCGGGGCTGGATGTTTCGAATGCGTTCGGGGACGGGGTGCATGCCGGGGGTGCGGATGCGGGGTTGTTCGGGGATGGCGGGGTGCATGCCGGGGTCGACCTGGGGACGCATCCGGGTGGGGACATCATCGGGGACATGCTGCACTCGTGAGTGTGGTGAAGCCCGGTAGTGGGCGAGTATTGGCGAGAGGCCGCACCTTCGACGGGGTGCGGTCTCGGACGAAAGATGTGCGAGGACTGCTGTGAGCGGGATTGTGGCGGTTGATCCGTTGCTGTCGATACTGTCCGAAACCATCACGGTGGCGGAGGGCGCGGAGCGCGGGGATCTGGTCGCGCAGCTGGAGACGGTGGCGGGCCGGGTGCGTGATCCCCGACGGCGGATCGTGGTGTGCGGGTTGGGGAATCAGGGGCGCAGCCAGTTCGTGAATGCGCTGATCAACCTGGATATCTGCCCGGTGGCCGACGATGCGACGACCACGGTGACAACCGTATTGTCGTACGGGCAGTCGGCGCGGGCGGAGCTGGTGGTCGCGGGCGCCCAGGACGGGGAGGTCACCCGACTTGCGGTGCCCGTCGAGGAGATAGGCGCTGTCGGTGCGCGCTCACCGCACGCGCAGGGGCGGGCGGTCCTGCGCCTGGAGATCGAGGTGCCGAATCGGCTGCTCGGCGATGGGATCGTGGTCGTCGATACGCCCGCACTGGGTGCGCACGGTGGCAGCGGTGTGGCGGGAGTACTCGGCGCGGTGCCGACGGCGGATGCGGTGCTGGTGCTCACCGACGCGTCCACCGAGCTCACCGATCCGGAGGTCGAATTCCTGCGACAGGTGCAGGAATTGTGCCCGGCGGTCGCCGTGCTGCTCACCAAGATCGATCTGTATCCACACTGGCGGCAGGTGTTCGAGGCGAACCGGAATCACCTGGGCCGCGCGGGAATCGAGGCACCCATGCTGCCGGTGTCCTCGGTGCTGCGCGCCCATGCGCTGCGCTTGCAGGATGAGCAGCTCGGGCGCGAATCCGGGTTCGGCGAGGTCTTCGGTTTCCTGCGCGACCATGTTGTCGCCCGCGATCAGGCCGCCGT
>NZ_JAODNK010000017.1 GCF_025465275.1 Nocardia sp.
GAGCAGAAGGTGAACATCGGTGCGCTGCTGACCAATTCGCACCACCGGCGCGGCATGATCCCGCTGATGGGCACCATGATCTTCAAGAGCATCGGCCAGTGGCTGAAGTACCTGAACGTGGCCTACCCGACCAAGCCCGCCGACTACGACGAATACATGGCCGCACTCGTCACCAAGCTGCGGGAGCCGGGCCGGATGGCCGAATTCATGAAGACCGGCAAGTCGACTCCCGCCGATGCGCAGGCACAGCTGCCGAACGTGACGCAGCCGGCGCTGATCATCATGGGCACCGCCGACCCCGATTTCCCGAGCCCCGAGGCGGAGGGCAAGGCCATCATCGCCGCACTGCCCGCCGGGCTGGGCAGCCTGGGCCTGGTCGAAAACGGTGGCCACTACCCTCATGCGCAGCTGGCTGCTGAGACCGCAGCCCTGATCCTGCCATTCCTGAAGGAGCATGCGTAGTGCCTAGAGTCGGGCTCAGCAAGACCGATGTCGTCGCGGCGGGCGCCGAGCTCGCCGACGACGTGGGTTTCGCGAACCTGGCGCTCAGTCCCCTCGCACAACGGCTCGGCGTCCGGGCCCCGTCGCTCTACAAGCACATCGACGGACTGGCCGACCTGCAGCACGGGATCGCCACGCTCGCCATGGGCGAACTCGATCAATGCGTCCGCGATGCCATGCACGGACGCACCGGCAGCGCGGCGCTCGCGGCCTTCTCGAACGCCTTCCGGCACTACGTGGTCGAACACCCCGGGCGCTACGCGGCCACCGTCGGCGCGACCTTCACCGGGCCGGACGACCCGCTACTGCAATCGAGTACGCGTGTCATCGAATCCATTCAGGTGGTGCTCCGCGGCTACGGCATTCCCGAATCCGACATGGTGCACGCGGTGCGCACGCTGCGCAGCATCTTCCACGGATTCGCCAGTCTGCAGGCGGCCAACGGATTCCAATGGAGCCCGGACGCCGAGGACAGCTTCGACTGGATGATCCGCTTCCTCGACCGCGGCTTCAGCGACGCCGGCGCGGGCTGATTGGCTGAAAAGCATAGACATCAGCGGTTTTCGGCGGACCATGAGTACATCACCGGCAGTGTGGCCACGGGGAGCATCATGGAAAACTTCGAGTTCGACGGTATTCGCATCGCCTACCTACAGCATGGCGACGAAGGACCAGCGGTGGTGTTCCTGCACAATGCGGGGTCCTCACATCTGATCTGGACACCGCAGATCACCGCGCTCGCAGGGCAATACCGGGTGTACGCGCTCGACCTGCCCGGCTACGGGAGCTCCGATCAGCCGGCCGACGGATTCACCCTGGAGCGGTACACCGAAATCGTGCGGCAATTCCTGCTCGCGCATGAGCTCACCGACGTCGGCCTGGTCGGCAACTGCCTCGGTTCGGCTATCAGCCTCACCCTGGCGCGGCGCAATCCGGGACTGGTCCGCGCGGTGGTCGCGATCAATCCGCTCACCGAATCCACCGCCATGCACGGCGATCTGGGCGCACTGGCGCGAATCACCCGCAGCCTCCCCGGTCCCGGCGCACGCATACTCGGCAGCTGGCACACCCCGAGATGGTTCGCCCGCAGCACCATCCGCTCCTGGTTCTCCAGCGGACGCGCCTACCGTGAATGCCCCTACGTCGCACCCCTGTCCGCAGGCTTCCCCGCCCGCGCCCTGGTCGGCCTGGTCCGCGACCTGTCCGCCTTCGCCGCGCTGGACGACTGGCCCGACCGCGATCAGCTCCCCCCGATCTGCACCATCTGGGGCACCGAAAACCGCATCCTCTCCGCGGCCGCCGGCCGCACCCTCAACGCCCAACTCCACCCCGACCGCGCCGAATGGCTGGACCGCTCCGGCCACGTCCCCATGCTCGAACGCGCCCCCGAGGTAACCGCCATAATCACCGACTTCTTCGCCGACACCCTCGCCCACCCCAAACCCAGGACCGACCACACAGCCCTCGCCTAGACCGAACACCCCCATCCCCGCTGTTCGGCAGTGACACAGGCTGTTTCGTCCGCATCCTCGACACCGGGAACACCGGGCAGCCCTTGTCTGAGCCAAACAGCACTGATTGGCGTTGTCCGAAGGTGACACGGGCTGCGTCGCTGCGCCGAACATCTGTGACCAGGCGGGGCGGGGGATTCGGGCGAGGGGCGGGAGGGGGCGGCCTAGCATGGCGGCGGGGGCGGAATGCCCGATCCGATTGCCATAGGAGTCGATGAATATGTTGGCCGCGCGACTGCACCTGGGACCTGACCGCAGGCTGGAATTGGATGAGGTGCCGGTGCCGGTGCCCGGGGCTGATCATGTGCTGGTGAAGGTGGAGGCCGCCGGGGTTTGCCTGTCCGATGTGCATCTCATCGACGGGACGCTGTCGCCGCTGTTCTTGAAGGGCGATGTGGTGACGCTGGGGCATGAGGTCGCGGGGACCGTGCATCAGCTGGGGCCGGGGGTGACCGGCGCGAAGGTCGGGGACCGGGTTTTGTTGCAGGCGGGGGAGCTTCGGAATGGGGCTACTTTCACGCGCGGGGTGGATTACGACGGCGGGTGGGCCGAGTACACGCTCGCCCGGGTCGACACGCTGGTGCCGATTCCGGATGAGTTGCCGTTCGAGCAGGCGTGTTTCATTCCGGATGCGGTGTCTACGCCGTGGGCCGCTATTACCGCTACCGCTGAGGTGAAAGCCGCTGAGCCGGTGGGGGTCTGGGGTGTCGGCGGGCTGGGTGCGCACGGCGTGCAGTTGCTGCGCCTGGTGGGTGCGGCGCCCATTATCGCGGTGGATCCGCTGCCGGCCGCGCGGGAACGCGCGCTCGAATTCGGCGCCGATTTCGCCTTCGATCCGGCCGATCCGGAACTGCGGGCGAAGGTTTGGGCGGCCTCGGGGACCGGGCTCGCCGCCGCATTCGATTTTGCCGGGGTGGCGGCGGTGCGCGAGCAGGCGGCGGTGTGCCTGGCGCCCAAGGGCCGGTTGGTGCTGGTCGGGTTGACCGATAAGCCGATCACCATTGCGCACGGCACGGCGTTCAGTTTCTTTCAGCAGCAATTGCGCGGGCATTACGGTTCCGCGCCGGAGCACGTTACCGAGTTGGTGAAACTTCAAGGGCTGCAGCGGGTCGACTTCTCCCGGTCGGTCAGTGCCGTGGTGCCGCTGGCCGATGCCGCCAAGGCCGTGCACGCGCTGGATGCCAAGGAGGGCAATCCGATTCGCATCGTGCTCAAGCCCTGACGGCGAGGGCGGTTACACCAGGCGGCGCTGGAAAGCGCTGGCGGGCTGGCCGGTTGGCAGGTCGACGGTGTAGACGCTCAGGTCCGCCGCGGACCGGGTCAGGTTCAGGACCATGAAGCCGAGGTCGGTGAAGTTCTCGAACAGGGCCGGGGTGATCCTGGCGGGGTCGGTCGCGTGCGCGCCGGAGTTGGTTTTGGCCGCTGCGCCGGAACCGATCTGGCGGGTGCCCTTGGTGGCGGTGGTGGGTTCCAGCACCTGCAGGCAGTGGTCGTGTCCGGAGAGAATGAACTGGGCACGACCCAGCACGTGCGCCTCGAAGAAGTCCTTCACATAGCGCCCGTCGATGGGGTCGATGCTCAAACCCTCGTACTGGCCCGCGTTTCCGTGGCTGCCATTGCTCAGATACGGGTGGTGGGTGCAGACGATTTTCCACTTGGCGGTGGATTCGTCGAGCGCGCGATCGAGCCAGGCGGCCTGCTCGGTCATGAACTGCCCGTCCGCGGCCCAGTACGGCGCGAAGACCGGCGGCAGGTATGCGGCAATGGGATTCAGGTCCAGTACGAAGAATTCGACGAGATCGCCGATCGGCACCGTGTAGTAGCGCGACGGCATGAACCAGCGCGGGGAGCGCGCGTGATAGGCGACCTCGTGATCGCCGCGCAGCAGCCAGCCGCCGTCGCCGGGCAGGATCGAACTGTTGTCGTGATTGCCCTGCACCATGATCCAGGGGAAGTCGAGATCGTGGTTGGGGTCCTCGAATTTGGCGCTGAACTGGGCATCGTCATCGGACCACGGGCCCTGTTCGTACACATTGTCGCCGAGGCCGAGTGCGAAGGAGAACGGCTGCTCGGCGTGCAGGGCGCGGGCGGCATCGGCGACGGCCCACTGCGGGCGAGCGCCGGTGCCCGCATCACCGGTGACAAGAATGCGGAGCTCGCCGGCATCGGGGAAGGGCAATTTGCCGACGATCGGCGCGGGCGCGGGTTCGGCCCAGCCCGGTCCGGCGGTCGCGGCTACCGTTGCGATGCCCGCGGCGGTGGCACCGGTCAGAAAGCCGCGGCGGTCGATATTCATGCGCACAATATGACACGTTCGCCAAGGCCATCGACCTTTTGACAGCACCCTTCGCCGATGAGAGTGTTGGTTGTCTGTTATCTCACGATCGGCTCGGCCACAGGGGGACGCCACAATGACGACATTGGCCTCGGGTGCTTTCATCGACTGGGAGCAGCTGATCGGCCAGCCGAAACTCGTCGTCGATCTGGTGAGTTTCCCGATCTTCAGCGCTATCGCCGGTTGGCTCACCAACTGGACCGGCGTACTGATGTTGTTCTGGCCGCTGTACTTTCGCGGTTTCCGCGTCCCGGGCCTGGACATCCTCTATCCGTATCTCCCACGCCGCGTACAGGTGCTGCCCACCTTCTCCGGTGATGGGAAACAGCTCGGCTTCCAAGGCTTTATCCCCGCGCGCGCCGAAAAGATGGCCAGCATTTGTGTGGATGTCGCCATTATGCGGATCGGCAGTCCCAAGGACTTCATCCACGAACTCGATCTGGACGGCATTTCCGACTACATCGCCGAAGTCGGCCGTAAACAGGTGCCGTCGATGGTCAACGAGATCATGAAGCGGGAGAACCCGGATCTGTGGGGCGCGGTACCGGGCGCGGTGCGCAATGTGCTCTACCAGCGGGTGGAACGCGAACTGCCGACGCTGGCCCGGCGCGCCTTCGAGGAGCTCGGCGACAATGTCGATCAGCTCATCGATATCAAGGGCTTCGTCATCGGGTACCTGCGGGAGAACCCGCACATCCTGAAGGACCTCACCACCACCATCGCCGCCCCCGAGCTCAAGTTCATGGTCCGCGTCGGCCTGCTCGGCGCACCGTTCGGCCTGCTGCTGGCGCTGTACATGCATGTGCACCAGAGCATTCCGGTGATCGGCTGGATTCCGAACTGGGCGATCATCCTGACCGCCGCGGCCGCTATCGGCGTGACCGTCAATGTCATCGCGGTCAAAATGGTGTTCGAGCCGGGCGATCCGCAGCCGCGCTACAAGTACCTGTGGAAGCAGGCGCTACTGGCCAAGCGGCAGCCGGAGGCCGCGGCCGATCTCGCGCATCTGCTCGCCTATCAGGTGCTCACGCTGCCGAACCTGGCCAAGGAACTGCTCGACGGCACCAATGGCGACAAGACCCGGCAACTGCTGGAGCGGCTCATCTCCGCCGAGATCCACCGGCAGCTGGGGCCCACGCACACTTTTGTCCGAACAGTGTTCGGCGCAAGGCAATTCGACAATCTGACGATCGGTGCGGCGGGTGCGGCGGCGGGACTCGCGCCGACCCTGGTCGAGGACGAGGAGTTCGCGGCCACCCAGGCCAAGAAGATCGACGAGTTCGCCGCCCGCAAGCTCAAACAGCTCACCCCCGGCGAATTCATGGAGATGTTCTACGCCTCGGTGGAACAGGACGCCTGGCTGCTCTACCTGCACGGCGCAGTGCTGGGCCTGGCCGTCGGCGCGATCCACCTGGTGATTTTCGGCTGGTAGAAGCATCCGGGGAAATACAAGCACGCATGCTTGCATTTTTTCCACAGCGCTGGGATGCTGACGAGCGGCGGCACGTACAACGGCGTGCGTGTCCGTTCGACTCTGCGACAAGGACTTGCGATGGCCGACCTCGAAGCGCTGCTCGCCGACCTCACCGCCGAATGCGGTGACCTGGACCGGCTCGTCGCCGATCTGGATCCCGCCGATTGGCAGCGTGACACCCCCGCGGCCGGTTGGACCATCGCGCATCAGATCGGCCACCTCGCCTGGACCGACCGCATGTCCGTCGTCGCCGCCACCGATGCCGAGGCCTTCGACGCACTCGTGCAGGCCGCCCTGCCGAAGGTGCTGACCTTCGTCGACGAGGCCGCCGAAGCAGAGGCGAAGACGCCCGCCCCCGAACTGCTCGCCGCCTGGCGACACGACCGGGCAGCGCTCGCGTCGGCGCTGCGCACGGTGCCCGCCGGCGTGAAGCTCCCGTGGTTCGGCCCGCCCATGAGCGCGGCGTCCATGGTGACCGCGCGGCTCATGGAGACGTGGGCGCACGGCCAGGATGTGGCGGATACGCTCGGCGTGCAGCGAGTACCGACCGCCCGGTTGCGGAATGTTGCCCATCTGGGTGTGCGGACCCGGAACTTCGCGTACATGACGCACGGCCGCACCGCGCCGGAGCAGGAGTTCCGCGTCGAATTGACCGCGCCCGACGGCAGCGTATGGGCCTGGGGACCGCAGGACGCGCCCCAGCGAATCACCGGACCGGCCTTGGATTTCTGCCTCGCCGTCACTCAGCGCCGCCACCTCGACGATCTCGCACTGCAGGTGGCGGGCGCGGAGGCACTCGAATGGCTGGGCCTGGCACAGGCTTTCGCCGGTCCGCCCGGAACAGGCCGGACGGCAGGCCAGTTCGCCTGACCTGCCGCCTGGGCTTGGAGCGAGCGAGCGCCACCGTAAGTGCGCCGTGCCTGGTGCCGACCGGACGACATTGGCCGGAGGTTCCTCGATGGCAGTCGAGTTGGCGCTCGCCGCTACCGGGTAATTACCCACCCTTTAGACACCGGAAACCTCTCGTCCTCTTCGAAACGCGACAACTGATCTCGCAAGGATCCGGGTAACTCCTGGGGCACCCCCGAAATCGTCGCGGCTCCCCACCGCACCACGCGTCCCCAAAGGGCCAACGGGTCCCAACCCGTGCGCTAAAGTTCCGGGGAGGCGGGATTGTGATCCTGGTCTCGAGGACGAGGGGTCCTCCTGCGTGCCGCCGTAACCTGGACGGGCGTACGACTTTCAATGGTGCGGGTCGTGGGCGTCGAAAGACGCAGGGGGACCAGGGGAGAGGGAAAGGAACGCACCAGTCATGTCGCATCAACACGCGACGCCGGCCGCCCGGACATCTCGGCGCGCAGCACAGGTGCTCCGCTTCAGCGCCGTCGTCACCGCGGGTATGGCCAGCATCGGTCTGACCGTCGCCGCCGGATCCTATGTCGCCAATGAAATGGCCGGAACACAGAAGTCCGGCACCATGACCGCCGCACCCAGCCTGGCACACGGGCAATTTCCACCACCGGTCGCCGGTTCCGGCAACCCGTTACCCGGAAGCATCGCACCGATCGCCGACAATATCGGTCTCACTTCACTTTTCATGCCACGTAAGGCGGAGACTGTTGGGCTGGAGCCGATCCCGGCTGTCACCCCGGGCGAATCCGCCGCCGCACCGGCCTCCGGGCAGCGGCCCAACGCGCTGGCCGGGCAGATCCGGCTCGGCAATACCTATGTGGGTGCGGCAGTCCTTCCGGCGCAGCTCAATTCGGTATCGGTCACGCTGGACACCAATGTCTTCGCGACCCTCGCCGACCTGGTACTGCACAGCCCGCTGGGCCGGCAGCTGGGCATCGACTCGGACCCGTCCGCCAATACCCAACTGCGTACCGATGTGGACACCCGGCGCGGCGACGTCACCGTGACCTTCTCCGATCCGGCCCTCGGCCGCTACGGAGTGCAGTTCGCACCGAATACCGCGCCCGCACCGGCCGACTCGGACACGGTGACCGCCGAGCCCACCCAACCGGCCGCGGCCGACCCCGCGACGGTCGGCGAAACCGCCGGCGGACGAACCAGCGCCCGCACCGGCACGCTCACGCCTGACAGAGACTCGCACACCGCCACTGTGTGAGACTTCCTGGTGTGTACGACTACTGCGTGATCGGCGGCGGAATCGTCGGGGTGGCCACCGCGCATCGCCTGCTCGACCGGCATCCGGGCGCGAGCCTGCTGCTGGTCGAGAAGGCGGGCGCGCTCGGTGTCCACCAGACCGGCCACAACAGCGGAGTCATCCACTCGGGGATCTACTACGAACCCGGCAGCCTGAAGGCGCGACTGTGCCGGGCCGGAGCGCAGCAGACCAAGGAATTCGCGGCCGCACACGACATTCCGTTCCGGGTGTGCGGAAAACTGCTGGTGGCCACCGATTCCGCCGAACAGGCACGCATGCTGGCGCTCTACGAGCGGTCGGTGACCAATGGCGTGCAGGTGGAACTGCTCGACGCCGCCGAACTGGTGCGCCGCGAACCGCGGGTGACCGGGGTCGGCGCACTGTTCGTGCCGAGCACCGGAATCATCGACTACCAGCGGGTCACCGATGCGCTGGCGGACGAGGTTCGCGCGGCCGGGGGCGAGATCGTGCTGGGCGCGGAGATCACCGCCATCGACGAAACCGCGGACGCGGTAACGGTTTCCGGGCCCGCGGGTAGTTGGCGCGCGGCGCGGCTGGTGGTGTGCGGCGGGCTGCAGGCCGATCGACTCGCCCGGCTGGCCGGGGTGGACACGGATCTGCGCATCGTGCCGTTCCGGGGCGAGTATTACCAGTTGCCGCCGGACCGCAGCGACCTGGTGCACACCCTCATCTACCCGATCCCGGATCCCGAATTACCGTTCCTGGGCGTGCATTTGAGCCCGACCATCGACGGCAGGCTCACCGTCGGGCCGAATGCCGTGCTGGGGCTGGCGCGGGAGGGCTATCGCAAGGGCAGTGTGGATCTGCGCGATGCGCGGGAGATTCTCGGGTACCGCGGATTCCATCGAGTGGCGGCGGCCAATGTCCGCACCGGGCTGCGGGAGATGCGCAATTCGGTGTTCAAGCATGGTTATCTGGCCGAGTGCCGGCGCTACTGCCCGGAGTTGACGCGGCAGGATCTACTGCCCCGCGAGGCGGGCATCCGGGCGCAGGCGGTGCGGCGCGACGGGACGCTGGTGCACGATTTTCTACTCGAACGAACCGCGCGTTCCGTGCATGTCCTCAATGCTCCTTCTCCGGCGGCGACGTCGGCCCTGCCGATTGCCGCGCATATCGCCGCGCAATTGGACGATTGACCGATTCTGTGAATTACGGCAATCCAGTCATGGATGACGCTTACCCGGACTACATATCCGGGTATCCATTCATTAAATAGGACTGCTGTAGTACTTTTGTTGGCAGCCGTGGGACAGGGAGCAGCCTATGGGCCACATGAAATACGCGAGCGACGTCGGAGCACCGGTGGAGGTCGCGTTCACGTACACGGACAATCATCAGTTCGTGCCGGACTGGGCTTTCGCCGTCGCCGCCTTCGAACCACTCGGAGACAGCGATCACGGCGCGGGCACGGTCTTCGCAGCGACGCTGCGGGTAGGTCTCTGGCATCCCACGGTCGAGTGTGAGATCACCGACTACCGCCGCAACGCGGTTATCGAATACACGCTGCGCAGGCGCAGGACGGGGAAGTCAGCGCAAGCGCAGCGTGGTGGAGCAGCGCAGAGTGCAGCTGTGGACAGTGCCGCAGACGTGCAGGACACCGGCGCCTGTTGTTCGCCCCTGTGCGTCATCACCCTGCGATTCGACCCGCTCGGCTACGGTCGAGCGGTGCTGACCTCGGAAACCGAGTACTGGACCCCGCGTGGGCTCACCGGCCGCCTGCTCTCCCGAATGCTGGCAGCCGCCGTACAATCGGCCGTGCGACGCACCGAATCGCAATTGCGAAGGGAGATAGAGGAATTCCACGGAACGGATCTTGTCGGCCGGATTGCGTAGGGTTGCGAGCATGATCATCGTGAGCACCGACGGATCGTGCCTGCGTAACCCGGGCGGGGCCATCGGCTGGGCGTGGGTCAATCACGCAGGCGGATCGGCCAGCGGCGGTGCGCCCTCGGGCACCAATCAGATCGCGGAGCTACGTGCCCTATTGGAGGCCATACGCGCGCATAGCAGCTCCGAACCACTGCTCATCGAGAGCGACTCGCTCTATGCGATCAAGTGCGCCTCCGAATGGATCAACAGCTGGCGCCGCAATGGGTGGAAGACCTCCACCGGTGGCCCGGTGAAGAACCTCGAGCTGATCCAGCAGATCGACAATGCCATCTCCAGTCGTCCCGGCCCAGTGCGTTTCCGCTGGGTACGCGGTCACGTCGGCAATTACTTCAACGAGCAGGCCGATACGCTCTGCGGTCAAGCCGCCCGTGAGGTCGCCGCCTCCGGGATAGGCACCGACACCGTGGAGACGGCTCCCGCTCCCATCCCCAGTGAGCCCCTCACCGAACCCATTCCGGTTGAACCGACCACCGAACCCATTCCGGTGGTCAGCCCTGTCGAAACGGTTTCGGCGGCTTCCGAAGTAGCGGGAGCAGGTGCGGCGCACGTCGCGCCCGCAATGCCGCGCCGCCGGGTCGCCGCAGCGAAGACTCCGGCGCCCGACGCACTCACCTTGTTCTAGAACGTGGGGGCTCTTCGCCCCCGAACCCGCAGAACCGAAAGAGCCGCCCCGGGCGAGAGATCACCCGGGGCGGCTCTTTTCAGCTGGGGACTACTTCGGGGCTGCCGGAGTCGTGGGCGCTGCCGGGGCAGGGGCTCCAGGGGCGGCCGACGCGCCCGGGGTGGTGGGTTGCGCGCTGTTCGGGTCGCCGCCGCCGGGGATCAGGGGGTTCTTCGCGTCGTTGCCCTGCGAGGGCAGGTTGTCGAAGTTGGCGACCTTCCACTTGCCGCCGTCCTTCTCCATCTCGGCGATCGCGCCGATGGTGAGGGAGTCGGGCTGTGCGGCAAGCTGGCTGGTGCGGTTCTGCGTGAGCACCACCATGACCTTCGCCTTGTCACTGTCACCGGAGACCCAGCCACAGTGGATTTCGTTCAGGGTGGACTTGACCTTGACGCTGACCATGGCGTCGCGGAGACCGTCCGTGGTGGAGTTGAACATCTTGGCGAAGTCGCCGGTGGAGAGGTTCTTCACGTTCGTGAAGTAGTCGTCCAGGTGGGCCGCGTCGTAATTGGTGACGGTCGTACCGAAGTCACAGGCGGTGGCGGTGGCCGAATCGCGCTCGGACAGTTCGGTCTTGCGGTCGTCGGCCTTCAGCCAGAACACGACGCCGGCGGCGACGGCCGCGATCAGGACGACGCCCGCGGCGATCAGCGCGAGGACCGGCACCGCCAAGCTGCCGCCGGGCAAGCCGGAACCCTTGGGCTTTTCGGCCTTCGGGGAGTCCTCGAGCTTGGTCGCGTCCACAGCAGGCGTGGTCGCCGCAGCGGCAGGAGCTGCAGGGGCTGCGGGCTCGGCCTTTTCCGCCTCGGCCTCTTCGGGCTCGGCCTTCTTGGTCAGGTCCGTGGTCGCGGCCGTATCGGTCTCAGGGGTAGCTGCCGACTTCTCGGCATCAACCTTTCCCGTGTCGGCATCGCCCCCCGGTGTCACGGCGACGGCCTCGGCGGCCTCGTCATTGTTCTTCTTGTCCTGGGCGGCGTCATCCGACATTGGATCGATCCCCACACTTTCCCGGCGCGCTGCGGACGCACCAAATAGGTTCAGTCAGGCGAGTATGCCGAACCCGGCAATGAAACCGCCAGGTCGGATTTGTCTCACCGCACCAGCGGTGGAGTTTGTCTGCACCGGTCACTTGATCGGCGGCAGGGTGCGCTCGTTCGGGTCGGCGCCGGCGGGCGGCAGCGCACCGTTGTCCGGGATATCCGGGCGAGGCGCATTGCCGGAGCCGCGAATCTGCTGATCCGCAGGCGGATTGGTGCAGTAGCTGGCCCAGCGCGGCAAGGTGTTGTCCGTCGCGATCTCCGTCCGAACCTTAGCGGTGCTGTAGTCGCAGAACGGTCGAGGCCAGATGTCCACGATGGTATAGAACTCGTTGTCATGGGCGGGGACGCCCATGGCCGAAGTACCCACCACCAGCGCCGGGAACAGCGCGCGCAGGGCGGGGAGTCGCAATTGCGCGGCCTTGGTGACCGCCGCGAAATTGGTGAGCAGGCTGGACATCGGGTCGGCGGTCTTGTCGAGTACCGCCCCGAGCTGCTGGAACTGCGCCGGAGACTGCTCCAGCAGTTTCTGCAGCTCGGCATTGGCATCGTTGAACTGCTGGAACAGTACGCCCGAATTGCGAGTCAGCGTAGCCAGATCCGGCTGCGCCATCGATGTGGTCGAGGTGATGGTCTGCAGATTCTTGATCAGGTTGACGGTCTGCGGGAGCAGATTGTCCAGTCCGGTGGTGGCCGTGCTGATGCCATCGATGAGCGAGCGCAGCTGGTCGGGCCCGCCGGAGAGCGCGGTGTCCAGCTCGGTCAGGATGGTGCTGAATTTATCCGGATCCACCTGGGCGATCAGCGCACTGGAATTGTCCAGCACCGACCACACCGGTGTCGGCGTCTTCACCTTGTCCGGGTCGAACTTCACGGTCGCGCCGTTGCCGAGATACGGGGCCTGGTCGGATTCGGGCCGGAAGTCCATGTACTGCTCACCCGCGCCGGAGAGCGAGCCCACCGATACCAGGGTGTCGGTGGGGATCTTGTACTTCGTGTCGATCTGGGCGGTGGCGGCAATGGCCGAACCGCTGTCGATCAGCTTGATATCGGTGACCTTGCCGATGCGGTAACCGCGCAGGGTCACGTCATTACCGGCCTGCAGACCGCCGGAGCGGTCGAGATTCACTGTCACCCGGTAGGTTTCACGCAGCGGGTTCACGCGCATGACACTCACCGCCAGGTAGGCGGCGCCGACCAGCAGGATAAGCACGAGCGCACCGTTGGACACCAGATTCCGGTGCTGCTTCACCCAGTTCACTTGTGTCCCCCGTTGATCCGTCCGTAGATGATCTGCAGCACCTGGATCAGGCTGCCCCCGAAGTCGTTGAGGTCGCGCAGGTCTGGGAATTTGCTATTGGCCGGATCAGTGAGCAGGCCTATATCGAGCATGCTGAGCGTCGCGGAGACGGCCAGCGTATTGCCCTTGAAAGAGGCATCGGCGGCGGGCCGGATGTCGTGCAGGCCGTCGAGCATGGGCCCGAGGTTCTGCGAAGTCTGCGACAGCGCGTTCATCAACTGGTGCACATTGTCGAGCAGGCCGGCCAGCTGATCGGAGGTGGTATTGGCGTAATCGCCCAGAGCCGCACTGGTTGTCGAAACCTTGGTGAGCAGATCGCCGATGGCCTGGTTGTTCTCGGCGATGGCGCCGATCATGCTGGGCAGGCTGTTCGCTACCTGGCCGAGCTGATCGTGGTTCGCCTGGAGCGTGTCGGCGAGCGCGTCGAAGCCGGCAAGCACATTGTCCACCCGCTTGCTGTTGGCATTGAGATTGCTGATGACGCTGGTCATCTGAGTGAGCACAGAGCCGAGCTGCTGACCGTGGCCGCCGACGATGGAGTCAAGTTCGGACGTGAGCTTGGACAGGCTGGCGATACCGCCGCCGTTGAACAGCATGGAGATCGAGAGCAGCAGATCTTCGACGGTCGCGCCGGCCGAGGTATTGGTCAGCGTGCCACCGTCTTTGAGCAGCGCCTGGCCGGTATCGGTCTTCGGCTTGGACACGGCCACGAAGACGTCGCCCAGCGGAGTCGCCTGGCGCAGTTCGGCGGTGGAGTTGGCCGGCAGCGAGATATCCGTGCGGATGGCCAGATCCACATTGGCCTTGAAATCCTTGGTCGTGATCTTGGTGACGACGCCGACGTCGGAACCGCCGATCTTGACCTTGGCCTGGTCCGGCAGATTCAGCGCATTGTCGAAAACCGCGTGGATCGTATAGGTATCGCCGCCGACACCGGGCTTGGGCAGCGGCAGTTTGTCCACGGTCAGGCCGCAACCGGAGGCGCCCAGCGTGGCCGTGACGGCGAGCGCCACGATCATGCGGCGAGAGCGCCTGGCGAGCAGGACATCTCGGACGAATCGACTACTCATTTGGTCAGTCCCAGCATGGCCGCGGTCAGACCGAAGTCAGGTCCGAAATCTTCCACCTTGCCGGTGCGGCAGCCGTCCGACCTCATCTGGATGCGTTCACAGAACGTGCTGATGATCTCGCCGGAGAGAGCGGTGCCGATAATGCCGTGCAGGCGGACGAACTGGCCCTGTCGGTTGACCGCCCGGTCGAGATTCTGCATGAGCAGCGGCGCCGTATCGACGACCTCGACCAGGCCGGTAGCGTTGGCGCGCAGCTGGTTCGTGACATTGGTGAGGCCGGTCAGAGTGCCGTTGAGCTGATCGGAGTACTGCGAGAACGCACCACTGGTATTGGCCAGGAAGCCGTTCAGCTGATCCAGCGTGGCCTGCAGGCCGGGGGCCTGGTCGGCCAGCAGACCGGTCATCTGGGTGATATTGCTGCTGAAGTCGCGCACCGACTGGTCGTTATCGGCCAGCATGGTGGTCAGCTCGTTCAGCTTGATGATGATGGTCGAGACGGCGTCCTTGTTATCGACGCCCACCTTCAGCGCGCCGGAGAGCGCAGTGAGGGTGTCGCGCATCTTCTCACCGTTGCCGTTCATCATCGGGTATAGCACCCGGCCCGACAGCGGGCCGATGCCGTCCTGCCCCGGGGTCGGCTTGAGCGCCGCGGCGAAGGTGTCGATGGTCTTGATCATCGTGTCCAGCTCAACCGGGGTCTTGGTCTGCTGGGTGGTCAGATGCGAACCGTCTTTGAGCGCGTCACCACCGGTGTAGCGCGGGGTGAGCTCGATATGCCGGTCGGTGACGATGGACGGCGAGATCAGCGCGGCGATCACGTTTTTCGGGATCTTCACGCCGCCGTCCACGGTCATGTGGACTTCGACGTACTGACCCTTCGGCACGATCTTGTCGACCTTGCCGACATCGAGCCCGAGCACGGTGATCGGGTTGCCCTCGAACATGCCCGCGATATTGAGGAAGTCGGCGGTGAAGTGCTGGGTCTGCCCGACCGCATCCTTCACTCCGAGCGGCACGATGGAGCAGCTGCCCACTGCGAGAGCGGCCGCACCGATCATGGCCAGCTTGGTGATCCTGGCTGCGATTGTCATTTGTGGCACCCCTCATTCACCTGTACGCCGCACAGCCAGTTGTCCGGGAACAGCCACGGCAGGGCGACCTCGCCGTAATTGCCGTTGCCCAAGACATTATTGAACGTCCGTACCGACACCGGCATGATCGACAGCAGTCGATCCAGGTTGTCCTTGTTCTTCTGCAGGCCGTCGGCCATGGTGTTCAGCTGCTGCAGGGTCGGGCCGAACTGATTGTTGTTGTCGGCGCCGATCTGCTGCAGCTGCCGGCTCAGCGTCGCGACATTGTCCAGCAGCGAGCGCAGCAGGCCCTGTCGCTCCATCACCCGGTTGGCGATGGCCTGACCCTGGGTGATCACCAGCAGCACACTGTTGCTGTTGTCGCCGAGGATCTTGGTGACCCGGTCCAGGTCCTTGAGCAGCTTGTCGACCGAATCCTTGCGGTCGTTCAGGGTCTTGGCCAGCGCGCCGACGGAATCGAGCGCCTGCACTGTGAGCTGTGGGCTGTCACCCATCTGCTGGTTGATCAGATTCAGCGAATCCGCCAGCTTCTTGGTGTCGAGCTCCTCGAACTTCGGCGTGCCCTCCTGCACCACATCGGCCAGGTTGTAGGGAACGGCCGTATTGGACTTGGGGATTCGATCGCCCTCGAGCCCGGAGCCGTCACCCGGCACCAGATCGACGAAGCGCGCACCCAGCAGGGTCGCCATCTTGATCGTCGCGTGCGCGTCCGGACCGAACTTCACCGAATTCTTGACCGAGAGGGTGACCAGCACGTGGTCGCCCTCGAGCTCGGCGCCGGAGACGGTACCGACCGAAACGCCGGAGACGGCCACCTTGTCGCCGGTCTTGATGCCGGCGGTCTGCACGAATTCCGCCTTGATGCTGTTCTCACCGATGCCGAGTGACCGGTACACGGTGGAGCCGAGCAACAGGGCGACGATCAGACCGGCGCCGAACAGACCGAGCCAGAAATTGCGATTGGCGCTGAATCGGGATTTGAGTTTCGTCATCATGGACGGCACACCGCCGAGTGAGAAGTGCCGCCGATCTGGTTGAACAGACCACGCGGGAAGAGGACACCGTACAGCGAGACATCCAAGCTGCACAGGTAGGCATTGCCGTAGGCGCCGTTCTGGGAGAATTTGCCGAGATCGCTGAGGATGCCCGGCAGATCTATCGCCGCCTGATCCAGCTTGGCGCCATTGGCCAGCAGCAGGGTCAGCGCATCCGTGGTGGAACTCTGCGCCAGCGCCAGCTTGGGCTGGATCTGACCCATCATGGACACCAGAGACGTCGTCGCATCGGCGATCTGCACGGTGGAGGTCTGCAGGGACTGGCCCTGCGCGTAGAGGCCGCCGATCAGCGAGCGGGTCTGGGTCACCAGGGTCTCGAGTTCGTCACCGCGCTTGGCCAGACCGGACATCACGCCGGACAGGTTGGTGATGACATCGGAGAGGATGGCATCGCGCCGCTGGAAGTCACTGGCCAGCGCCGCAGCCTGAGTGATGAAGCCGCTCAGCGAGACTCCGTCACCCTGCAGCGCCTGGATGAAGGTATTGGAAAGGTCATTGACCTGCTGCGGCTGCAGCACCTGGAACAGCGGCTGGAAACCGTTGAGCAGCGCGGAGATATCGAAGGACGGCTCGGTGCGCTCCACCGGGATCGCGGCCTTGTTCTTCAGCGGCGTGTGCGAACCGCCCGGCTTGGTGTCCGGGGCCAGTGCGACATAGCGCTGGCCGATCAGGTTCTGGTATCGGACCAGCGCCTTGGTATCGCCGTACAGCGTCTGATCGTTCTGCACGATGAAGGTCACCAGCGCCTGGTTCTTCTTGTCCAGGTCGATCTTCTCCACCTTGCCCACGCGCACGCCGGCCATGCGGACGTCATCGCCCGTCCGCAGGCCGAGTACGTCGGTGAAGGTCGCGGTGTAGCTATTGGTAGGTCCGTTGACGGTGCGCGCCAGCGTGTTCCAGATGACCGCGGTCACCAGGACGGCCACGATGGCGAAGATACCGAACCCGATGAGCGGTTTGCGGATACTCACTTACCCGCCCCGCTTTCGGAAGCTTGCAACGTTCCACCCCTCAGGATCGAGCTCAGCAGCAGGTATTCGGCCGCGGTCGGGCGGCGGCCCAGTATCGCGGTGATCGCGTCGTTGCCGGTGAAGGAGATCGGCGCGGCCTGCTGCGGCGCCGCGGCCGGATGGATAGGCAGCGCGGCCGGGGCAGCCGGGGCAGCCGGATCGGCCGGAGCGGGCGCGGCCGGGAACAGGTTCGGGAACAGTCCCTGCAGCGGGGTGCCCGCGAACGGATTGCCCGGCTGCGCCGTCTTCGGATCCGGCAACAGTGAATCGGTGGTGTTCAGACCCGGAATGGTGGGGAAGCCCGGCGGCGCCGGAAGTTTCGGCAGGCCGGCCGCCGAATCGAGCGCCTTGGGTCGCATCGACTCCGGCAGGGTGCCGGGATCGGACACCAGCGGCGCGGTGGCACAGCTGGGTCCGGCGAGGTCGCCGTAGCGCGGGCAGTCGTCACGGGTGTACGGCTTGTACGGCGTGAAGGTGATGCCCATATTCCAGGCCATCTGACGTTGCGGACCCCAGTTGAAGGTCGAGTTCAGCCTGTGGATGGAGGTGTTCAGGTTCGCGATGGCCTGCGGAATGGAGGACGGGTCGTCCGAGAGCGCACCGAACAGTGCACTGGTGCCCGTGGTGACGTCCTTGCCCAGGTTGGGGTTTCGGGCGAACAGCGAATTGACCTTGTCCACGGTGCCGCTGGCTCCGGTGATGAGCGCGACCAGATCGGCGCGGCGATCGGAGATGGTCTGCGCCGTCTTCACCGAATCGGCCAGCACGCTCATCAGTTCCGGTGCGGACTGGTTGAGCGCATGGAACGAATTGGAGAAATCAGTCAGTGTCACACCGAGATCGGGGACCGCGCCACGCACACCCTGCAGCCAGTCGTCGACCCGCTGAATCGTGGAGCCGGGCGCGCGGCCGCTGCCGTCGAGCGCATAGGAGAGTGTGCCCAGCACCCGGCCGAACTGCACCGGATCGATCTTGGTGAAGATATTGCGCACCGTGGTCAAGGTGTCCTGCAGCGCGATCGTGCCTTCGGAGCGGTCCTCGGCGATCTGCGAACCCTCCTTCAGGTACGCGGAATCGGCCCCGTTGTAGACGAGTTCGACAGAGGTGACGGCGAAGAGATTCGAGGGCACCACGCGCGCGGTCACATTCGCGGGGATGCCGGAGGTGTACTCCGGCTTCATCTCGATGTGCACCTCTTGCGCCGCGCCCTTGTCGGCCACGGAGACATCCTTGACCGCACCCACGAGGATGCCGCGGAACTTCACATCCGCGTTGGAGGGCAGGCCGTCACCGGTGGTGGTGAGATTCGCGGTGACATTGACCTTTTCGACGAAATAGCCCTTGTACCGCGCCATCAGGAAACCCAGGATGATCGCGAAGACGATCAGCCCGGCGACGCCCGCGATGAGCAGCTGCCGCATGGTCGGGCCGCGCCCGCTCGGATCGATGATCATGGTGTTCGCCCCCTATCCCGAGATCCGGATGCCGGGATTGACGCCCCAGATGGCCAAGGTGATGAACAGGTCCGCGAAGACCACCGCGATGATGCAGTACTTGATGGCGCGACCGGCCGCGACACCCACGCCCTCCGGGCCACCCGAGGCGAAAAACCCGTAGTAGCACTGGATGAACGTGGTGATCGCGACGAAGATGATCGCCTTCAGCAGTGAGTACAGCACATCGACCGGCACCAGGAACTGATAGAAGTAGTGCTGGAATGTCCCGGACGCGGTGCCGCCGATCAACTGCACGGTCAGCGAGCAGGAGACGTACGCGAACGGCAGGGCCAAGCAGTACAGCGGCACGATCGCGATCATGGCCGCGATCATCCGGGTGCTCACCAGGTACGGAAGCGGCCGGATGGCAACCGATTCCAGCGCGTCGATCTCCTCGGAGATGCGCATGGCGCCCAGCTGCGCGGTGAACCGGCAGCCCGCCTGCGCCGCGAAGGCGAGGGTGGCGAGCATCGGGCCGAGCTCACGCGTGGTGGCGAAGGCCGAGATGGCGCCGGTGAGCGGACTCAGGCCTAGCAGGTTCAGCGAGGTGTAGCCCTGGATGGCGACGGTCATACCGCCGAACGCCGACAGGATGAGCACCACGCCGATGGTGCCGCCGCCGACGATGAGATTGCCGTTGCCCCAGGTCACGTCGGACAGCAGTCGCCATACTTCCTTCGGGTACTGCTTGAACGCCATCGGCATGGAGCCGAGCGACCGCAGGAAGAAGAAGACCTGGTGACCGATGCGCGCAATGAAATCGCGCGGCGACGTGGCGACGCCCTTGATCCGTTGGAACGGCCGCAGCAGCGGCGGAACATACGTTGCTGACACGACTCTCAGACCATCTGTGGTGGGAAGAGGGAGTTGTAGACCTGAGTGAGGATCAGGTTGACACCGAAGAGCATGACGGCGGACATGACCACCGCGGTGTTCACCGAGTTGGCGACGCCACCGGGACCGCCGCGGGCGTTCAGACCGGCATCGCAGGCGATGATCGCCGCGAGCAAGCCGAAGATGAGCGACTTGAGCAGCGCCACAAACAGATCAGTGGTGATCGCGAACGAGGCGAAGGTGCCGACGTAGGAGCCGGGGGTGCCGCCCTGGGCGAAGATATTGAAGACGTAGCCGGTCAGGAAGCCGACGAAAACCACGAAGCCGCACAGCAATACCGAGACCAGCATGGCGGCGCCGAGGCGCGGGGCGACCAGGCGGCGCAGCGGGTCCACGCCCATGACGCGCATGGCGTCGATCTCCTCGCGGATGGTGCGCGAGCCGAGATCCGCGCAAATGGCGGAGCCGACCGCGCCGGCGATCATGAGCGAGGTGACCAGTGGCGCACCCTGCTGAATGATGCCGAGGCCGTTGGCCGCGCCGATGAACGACGTCGCACCCACCTGTCCGGCGACGGAGCCGACCTGAATGGAGACGATGACACCGATCGGAATGGCAACCAGCAGTGTGGGAGCCGCTGCGACATTCGCCATGAAGGCGCACTGCCTGACGAACTCCGCGTAAGGGAAGCGTTTCCGGAAGATCGCGACGAACAGTTCGACAACGGCGGCGACTCCCATCGCCATCATCCGGCCACCGGTCTCGAGCGACCGTTTGGGATGGTCCTCCCAATACCCCTTGGCCCAGCCGACGGCGGCATTAACCCTTGACTCCGTTGGGCTCCCCTGCCCGTCCAGACTCTTCGTCAACTGCACTCTGACTACCCCTCTCGACGCCGGGTTACCCGCCACCGGCGACTGTTTGCTTGACGCACCTTACTACGGAGTTAGGAAAAACACACCAGGCGTTGTGGTTCCGGTCATAGAGGCAGATCACTTTCTCTGAACGGTTGTGAACAGGCACATCACAGTTGGTTCACAACCCAAAGAACCAGGCAGACATCTAGAACTTGTTCTAATTCCCGACTATCGGCGGAGATGCTTCGGTTGAAGTGAAGCCCGACTGGGTAAGAATTAATGGGAGAGAATTTATCGGAAATGCGGCCGAGTTATGCATAAATCCCATAACTGCATCCAACTCGGTATCACTGTGCAACGCGTGCAGGACACGGCTCCGCAACATGTGGCAGTACAAGCAGCCTCGGGGGACGAATACTGACAGGATGTGTTCCGCAGCTTTTTTCGAGCGGCTTCCGACGTCTGGAGGGACATGATCAGGAAACTCGCCGGTATGGCCGGCGTCTTCGCTTTTGCCGTGAGCACCGCGATGTTCGGCGCCGGGGCTGCGAACGCCGATCCCGCACCGGCAGTCATCGGCGGTGGCTCCGGCATCGTCATCGATGACATGTTCGAGTGCACCGTGACCACCATCGGTCACGACGGGGCCGGGCGGCTGGTCGGTATCACCGCGGGGCATTGCGGTGACCCCGGAGCCCAGGTCTTCGCCGAAAAGGATCGCGGCGCAGGGCAGATCGGGAAGTTCGTGTACTCCAATCACGATCTGGATTACGCGGTCATCGAGTTCTTCCCGGATCGGGTCATTCCGGTGAATCGGATCGGCAATGTGGCCATCACCGGAATCGGCGGGCCGCCGAACTTCCCGATGATCGTCTGCAAAGAGGGACGGACCACCGGTAATACCTGTGGCCTCTCGTGGGGTGACGTCTTCGCGACCAATGTCGAGACGTGGAGCCAGATGTGCGTGGTGGAGGGCGATTCCGGGGCTCCGGTCGTCGTCGGCACCACCCTCGTCGGCATGGTGAACGCCTATCTGGCCCTCGCCTGCTTCGGCCCCGAGGTCGGGACGAATATGTCCTCGATCATGGGAGATCTGAACGGACGCGGCCAGATCGGCTCGGGGTACTACCCTGTATAAATTGCTGTATCTTCTGCCTCCGCTTCGCTGCGGCGGGTTCGCGGCCCTGTTACCCGGCTCTTCCCTCCCTCCGCTCCTCCGCTTCGCTCCCCCGCTCCACTCAGTCCAGAACCGGGCGGGCCACGAACTCGGGGCGGATGTTGTTCGGGCGCTTCGCTAATTCGCTGCGCTCAGGCCAGAACCGGGTGAGCCGCGAACTTGGGAGGGACTGCACAAGTGCAGGAAGCCCGGCCGGACAACAGGTCCGGCCGGGCTTCACTGTTCTCGGGAGAGCGGTCTCAGAGCGTGGCGACGCAGACGACGCGGTTGCGCTCTTTATATACATAGCCTTGGTCGCCGAGGTTGCAGTCGTCGACACTGTTGCTGTTCTTGAGGATCGAGAGCACCTTGACCCCGTCGGCCGCGCCGCGGGTGCTGCAGTCGATCCGCTTGGGGTCGTCATCGCTGCCCTTGACGCCCATATCGAGGCAGTCGCCGACGACCCAGTCGATGTCGAGGCAGATCGCTCCGGTCTCGACGCCGGAGAGAGTTTCGTAGTACACCTGGTCGGCGTCGCTGGGGCATTGAGCCTTGGCGGGCGCCTTGGCGATCACCTTGTAGTTGGAGTCTTTGCTTCCACAGGTGGCGTGCTTGATGTCGGCATCATCGATGGTGCCACCGAGTTTCACGCAGTCGCCGATGCTGGCCTGGAAGTCGGTATCGCCGCCGCGGTCGGCAGGCGGGGTGGAGGGCTTGCCGGGGCTCGGCTTGCCGGAGGGCTTCGGCGTGGTGCCGGGCGCCTTGGTCGTCGAGATGGCCGAGTCCAGTCCGGGGGGAGCCGCTACCGGGCTGCCGGAAATGGTGGAGCCGCAGGCTGCGAGCAGCAGGGCGGCGGCGGAGAGGGCCGGGACGGCGACCCGAGCGGAGATCTGCTGACGCAACACGAACTTGTCCTAAATTTGGGGTACACCAAGCTTTGAGTCCTGCCATGCATACACGACGTATCCGACAGCCGTCGACTCACAGCCCGCACACAGGGTGGCCGTCGAACCGGAGGTAATTGTGAATACGTATAGGGGAGCATGAGTACCACCGCCCAACCGGTCGGTCCCGAGGCGCTGCACCAGCCTCGACTGGTGCCGCTGCACGCGCTGGCCGCGGGCGCCGATCTCGAGCGGTACTTCCGCTGGCGGAGCGACCGGCACGGTGATCCCTTTCTGGTGCGCTTCCCGTCCTTCGGGTCGGTGGTCTTCACCGGCACGCCCGCGGGTGCGCGCGAAATGTTCCGGGCGCCGGTCGAACTGCTGGCGCCGCCGCTGCCGAACCCCATCGAACCGATGGTCGGCCCGGCCTCGCTCATACTGGCGCGGGGCGAACGACATCGGCAGGAGCGCGCGGTGCTGGCGCCCGCGTTCCACCGAAATCGAATCAGCGCCTACGGCACCGTTATTCGCGATACCGCGCGAGACGAACTGGCGGGTGAGCGCACCGGGCGGGCCTGGCGGGCGGGCACCCGCATCGATGCCCGGGATGCCGCGCGGGCCATGACATTACGGGTGATCCTGGCGGCGGTCTTCGGTATCGTCGAGCCGGAGTTGCTGGCCGAATACACGTCGGCGACTACGGAATTCCTGACCTCCTTCGGCACACCGCTGTTCGCGATTCCGGCATTGCGGCGCAATATGTTCGGACTGTCGGGCTGGGAGCGCTTCACTGCCGCGCGCGATCGGCTCGACGGTTTGATAGATACCGAGATCGTGCGGCGGCGCGCAGCCGAGGGCGCGGGTGCCGATCAGGACTTGCTCGGCATGCTGCTGCAGGCCCGGTACGAGGACGGCAGCGCCATGACGGACACCGACCTGCGCGAACATTTGCGCACACTGCTGGTGGCCGGGCACGAAACCACGGCGACGGTGCTGGTGTGGGCGCTGTACCGGCTGCACCGGGCACCGGAGACGCTGGCGCGATTGCGCGCCGAACTCGCCGCTGCCGGACCGGATCTCGATCCGATCGAGGTCGCGAAACTGCCGTATCTGGATGCGGTGTGCCAGGAGACACTGCGCCTGCATCCACCGGTGCCGATCGTATTGCGCAGGCTCACCGGTGATTTCGTATTCCGTGGCACCTCGATGGTGGCGGGGGACACTATGGGGTTGTCGGTACAGCTGCTGCACTCCGACCCCGAAGTGTGGAGCGAGCCACAGCGATTCCATCCCGAGCGGTTTCTCGAACACCGCTACGGTCCGTTCGAGTTCGCACCGTTCGGTGGCGGGCACCGGCGCTGCGTCGGTGCGTCGCTGGCCGACTTCGAGTTGCGGATCGTACTGGCCACGGTGCTCGGTGCTGTGCGGTTGCGGCTGTCGCCGCGCTTTGCGCGCGGGCGGGTGCCGTGGACCGCGCCGCACAACATTGCGACCGGTCCGCATGCGGCCATTACCTTCGAGGCCCTCGAACCCTGATGCAACTCCAGTGATTTCGGTCACAACCAGGTTTGAGTATGCGGGTGCATAGCCGCCGGACACACCCGCGACCTGTTTCGGGAATCGCCGAGGCGAACGGCGCTAATGCGCCAGCAATTCACCCACGGACAGTGGAGTGACCTGAACCACACCAGTGGGTCGGTATGAATAACTGCCACAAGCCAATTGGAATGCCTCTGCTCGCACGGTAGTAATGGATGCGGGGTTGGGACCTACAGCGGGCGGACTGCGCCCGCAATCTGCGTGTTGAACGAGGATCGAGAGGACCGAAAGCTGTGCGCATCACCCGGTACGGACTGATTTCCCTCGCCGTCATTGCGGCGACCGGAGCCGTGGTGGCAGCGCCCGCCTCAGCGACCCCACTATGGCCGGGCGGCCCGGAAATCCCGGGTGTGCCCTCCGCTGTCATGCCGCAGCCCGCGCCCGGCGATCTGCCGACCGCGCCCGGCGCCGGTTCGCCGCTGCCGCCGGCCAACTTCGCGGCCCCGAACATCAGCCCCGGCGACGGTGACGTGGTGGGCGTCGCGCAGCCGGTCATCATCAACTTCAAGGATCCGGTCAGCGATCACGCCGGTGCGGAGAAGTCGATCCGGATCACCTCCACCAACAAGGTGAACGGCCACTTCTACTGGATGGGCGACAAGCAGGTGCGCTGGCGGCCCGAGGACTTCTGGCCGTCGGGCACCAAGGTCACCGTCGAAGGCGGCGGCACCAAGGTCGCCTACGAGATCGGCGACGAGTTCATCGCCACCGCGGACGACAGCACCCACCAGATCGTTGTCACCCGCAATGGTGACGTGGTGCGGACCATGCCCACCTCCATGGGCAAGACCGGGCACGAGACCCCCAACGGCACCTACATCGTCAGCGAGCGCAATCGCAAGATGATCATGGATTCCTCGACTTACGGTGTGCCGACCACGGATCCGCAGGGCTACAAGCTCGAGGTCGAGTACGCCACCCGCATGTCCAACAGCGGCATCTTCGTGCACGCCGCCCCATGGAGTGTCGCCCAGCAGGGTTACTCCAACACCTCGCACGGCTGCCTCAATGTGAGCACCGAGGACGCGAAGTGGTTCTTCGACAATGTGAAGAAGGGTGATCCGGTGGTTGTGAAGAACACCGGCGGTGGCACCTTCAGCACCAGCGACGGCTGGGGCGACTGGAACTAGGGGTAAAAGCCCTACACAGCAAAACATTTCGCAGGCCCCGCCCGTAATGGGCGGGGCCTGCGTGTGTTCGGGGGCAGCGGCCCCAGCAGGGGCCCCGCAGCATATCTAGAGGTATTGGGCCGGGTAACGCCGCCGAGGCAGCCGGATATGAAAGACGACAACTGATCTCGTGAGAGTCGGGGTAACTCCCGGGGTACCCCCGAAATCGGTGTCGACCCTGACCGCAGGCGCGCGAATGGGACTGTTGTCGCTCTTACTGGTGCGCTAAAGGTTCGGGGAGGCGGATCAGGGTAACTCCTGGGGTACCCCCGAAATCGGTGTCGCACCCAACCGGCGGCACGCGTGCACATCTCCAACGGCTCTCAGCTGTGCGCTGCAGGTTCGGGGAGGCGGATTGCGTTGGAGGCGTGGTTCAAGGGCTTCATGATGGAGCGGAGGGCCATGCCCTTCCAGGGGAGGCGGCGCATGACGCGGAGGGCGGTGGTCTGGATTTTGAGGGTGAGGTTCAGGTCGACGTATTCGGCCATGCGGGTCGCGAGCAACAAGCCGCCCGGCGTCGAGAAGCAACAGCGCCAGCAGCGACCGCACCTGCGGGCCGCCAACCGCGATCGGATTGCCATCGGACTGCCGCACTTCAATGGATCCGAGTATCCCGAACTGCACGATCGTCAGTATGCCTGCAGTGTTGGGGACGGTCGTGCCGCACTGCAACGGGTGGATCCCGGCCAAATGCACGCCGGGATGACGGGGGTGGCCGGGCTGGGCGTGGGCAACGTCGGCTGGGTGCGGGAGCGAGGTCGACATGTCGGGGAAATCACGTCCGAATTGTCTGGCTTATGGCCTAAACGGCATTCCTCCCATGAAAGCGGCTGTGCCGCCGTACGATTCGGCGCATGTCCGCGCCACCAGCGGGTGCGTCCGGTGAACAGTCGGTTGCGCCTGTGCGCCGACTATTCAACCGCCCAGCATCTAATCGTTACCGGCTAGTCGACCGCAACCGTCACGCTGCCCGGGTGAAGTCGAGGCCTGAACGAGTACTACCGCAGCCACCGGGACGTGGCTGGCGCGGCAGACCCTGGCAGGACTATGCGCTCTTCACCGTGCTCGTCGCGCCAAACCTGGTGTTGCTGTCGGTATTTGTGTACCGACCGCTGATCGACAATATTCGGCTGTCGTTCTTCGACTGGAATATCTCCGACACCACCGCCACCTTCGTCGGCTTCGGTAACTACCGGGAGTGGTGGGGCCGCCACGATTCATGGCAAATCGTAGGCAACACAGTGGTGTTCACGCTGGCCGCTGTCATCGGCAGTATGGTGCTGGGTTTGGCACTCGCCCTGCTGCTGGACCGGAAGCTGTTCGGGCGCAATGTGGTCCGCTCCGCGATCTTTGCGCCGTTCGTGATCTCCGGCGCGGCCATCGGTGTCGCCTTCCAGTTCATTTTCGATCCCGGCTTCGGCCTGGTGCAGGATCTGCTGCACAAGGTCGGCGTGGAGAAGGCCCCCGACTTCTATCAGAACCCGCACTGGGCGCTGTTCATGATCACGGTGACCTACATCTGGAAGAACCTCGGCTACACCTTCGTCATCTATCTGGCTGCGCTGCAGGGTGTTCGGAAGGACCTGATGGAGGCCGCCGAGATCGACGGGGCCGGCACGTGGACCACATTCACCCGGGTGCTGCTGCCCCAGTTGCGGCCGACCACGTTCTTCCTATCCATCACCGTGCTGCTCAATTCGCTGCAGGTCTTCGACATCATCAATGTGATGACGCGCGGCGGGCCGCTCGGCACCGGCACCACCACCATGGTGTTCCAGGTCTACGAGGAAACCTTCAAGAACTTCCGGGCCGGATACGGCGCGACCGTCGCCACCATCATGTTCCTGGTGCTGCTGACCGTGACCCTCGTGCAGGTGCGCATCATGGATCGGAACGAAGAGTGAACAAGCCTGCTACCAAACGCGTCGGCGCTGCCGGCAAGAGCATCGACAATGCCCGCTGGGCAACGCTTCTCGGCTACGCAGCCATGGTGTGCGTACTGATCATCGTCGGTGTGCCGCTGTTCTGGATCATCGTCACCTCGTTCAAGGCGCGCGGCGAGATCTACACCCAGCCGGCCGTGTACTGGCCGAAGTCCTGGCACCCGGAGAATTATTCGGAAGCCACTACCGCCCTGCCGTTCTGGAGCTTCCTGCGGAACTCGCTCATCATCACCGGTGTCATCTCAGCGGTGAAGTTCGTGCTCGGCGTGCTGAGCGCATACGGGCTGGTGTTCCTTCGCTTCCCGGGCAAAACGGTGCTGTTCCTATTGATCATCGCGGCACTCATGGTGCCCAACCAGATCACCGTCATCTCCAACTATGCGCTGGTCGCACAGCTGGGCTGGCGAAACACCTTTCAGGGCATCATCGTTCCGCTGTGCGGGGTCGCCTTCGGCACCTTCCTCATGCGCAATCACTTCCTGTCGCTGCCCGCCGAAGTCATCGAGGCGGCGCGCATGGACGGCGCGGGTTGGTGGCGGCTGCTCACACGGGTGGTGCTGCCCATGTCCGGGCCCACCATGGTGGCGTTCGCGGTGGTCACGCTGGTGAACGAGTGGAACGAATACCTGTGGCCGTTCCTGATGGCCGACGACACCCGGGTCGCCACTTTGCCGGTCGGGCTCACCCTGCTGCAGAACACCGAGAACCCGAGCGTCACCAACTGGGGTCCGGTCATGGCCGGAACCCTGCTCACCATGCTGCCGATTCTCATCGTCTTCCTCGCATTACAGCGCCACATGATCAAGGGCCTCACCTCCGGTGCGGTCAAGGGTTAAGTCCCAGAAGGAGATACCCGTGTCGGAAGCACGAACCTCTGCCGAATCCCTAGCCCGGAGCGCGCTGTCGCGCCGCGGGTTCCTCGGCCTCGCCGGTGCAACCGCCGCCGGGCTGGCGTTGACCGCCTGCGCCGGAACCGGGAGCAGCAGCAAGCAGGGCGGTGACTCGAACACCATCACCTTCTGGTCCAACCACCCCGGCACCTCGAAGGATCTGGAAGCCGAACTCATCAACCGGTTCCAGGCCAAGTACCCCGACCTGAAGGTCAACCTGATCGACGCGGGCAAGAACTACGAGGAGGTGTCGCAGAAGTTCAACGCGGCGCTCTCCGGTGGTGAGCTGCCCGATGTTGTTGTGCTGTCCGATGTCTGGTGGTTCAACTACGCGCTGAACAACACCATCGAACCGCTGGACAGCCACTTCGGCTCCGCCGGTGTGAATCTCGGCGACTACGTCGATTCGCTGGCCAACGACTACCAGTTCAACGGCAAGCACTACGCGCTCCCCTACGCACGCTCGACGCAGGTCTTCTACTACAACAAGGACGTCTGGTCCAAGGCCGGTCTGCCCGACCGCGGCCCGAACTCCTGGCAGGAATTCGACGAGTGGGGCCCCAAGATCCAGGGCGTCATGGGCGGCGACAAGTGGGCACACGGCTGGGGCGACGCCAAGAACTACCTGGGCTGGACCTTCCAGGGACCGATGTGGACCTTCGGCGGCGGCTACTCCGACGACTGGAAGCTGAAGTTCAACGACCCCGGTTCGATTGCCTCGGGCAAGTTCTTCAGCGACATGATCAATGCCAAGAAGTACGCGAGCATCCGCCCGCAGATCGCCGTGGACTTCGGCACCGGCATCGTCGGCTCCGCCATCGCCTCCACCGGTGACCTCAAAGGCATCATGCAGAACGCCGCGGGCAAACTGACCGTAGGCACCGCCTTCCTGCCGCACCCCAGCGGTGCGGGCGCCACCACCGGCGGCGCAGGTCTGGCCATTCCGTCCCGAATCTCCGACTCCCGCAAGGTGAATGCGCTCAAGTTCATCGAGTTCATCACCAATGCGGCCAATACGGCGTACTTCTCGCAGGGCACCGGTTACATGCCGGTCCGCAAGTCGGCGCTGCAGGATTCGAGCGAGCAGGACTTCCTGACCAAGAACCCGAACTCCAAGACGGCCATCGACCAGCTGGCCGTGACGAAGTCACAGGACTTCGCCCGCGTCTTCGTGCCCGGCGGCGACCAGATCATCGGCACCGGCCTGGAGCAGATCGGCCTGCAGAACCGCGATGTGACAGCGGCTTTCGCGGATATCACCACCCAGCTGCAGACCATCATCGACCGGCAGATCACCCCCAAGCTGCCCAAGTAAGAAGTCCTCGCGACGGCGTCAGGGGCCGGAGGCGTCGCTCCGCCACCCCGCGCTTGCCTGCGTAACCACGTAGGCCCCCGCCGGCGCGAAAATCAGACAGGGAGACCCGCCGGCATGGCGACTGTGCAGTTCGAGGGCGTGTCCCTCAGTTATCCGGGTGCGCCCGGCCCTGCGGTAGCAGACCTGAACCTGGATATCGCCGACGGCGAATTCCTGGTACTCGTCGGCCCGTCCGGCTGCGGCAAATCCACCAGTCTGCGCATGCTGGCGGGTCTGGAAGCAGTGTCTTCCGGGCACATTCGCATCGGCGGCGTCGAAGTGACCGGCCTGCCGCCGCGCTCCCGCGACGTGGCCATGGTGTTCCAGAGCTATGCGCTCTACCCGAACATGACAGTCGCGGACAATATGGGTTTCGCGCTGCGCAATGCCGGAATGAGCAAGGCCGACACCCTCGTTCGCGTCAAAGAGGCGGCCGCCATGCTGGAGCTCGACGAGCTCCTGGACCGCAAACCCGCCAAACTCTCCGGCGGGCAGCGGCAGCGAGTTGCCATGGGGCGCGCCATCGTTCGGCGTCCGCAGGTGTTCTGCATGGACGAACCGCTGTCCAACCTGGATGCCAAGCTGCGGGTGAGCACACGATCGCAGATCGCAGCGCTACAGAAGCGGCTCGGAACGACCACGGTATATGTCACCCATGATCAGGTCGAGGCCATGACCATGGGACATCGGGTGGCGGTGCTGAAGGACGGCAAATTGCAGCAAATCGCCGCTCCACGCGAGCTTTACGACAATCCGGTGAATACATTTGTCGCCGGTTTCATCGGATCGCCCGGGATGAATTTGCTCACCGCACCGGTACGGGACGGGGCCGCGGTATTGAACGAGTTGCGAATTCCACTGCCACACAGTGTCTCCGGAGACCGGGTCGTGGTAGGAATTCGCCCGGAATCATGGGAAGTAACCACAGATCCGGAGAACTCACTAGCCGTAGAGGTGGAATTACTCGAGGAGCTGGGCTCGGAATCGTTCCTCTACTCACACGGCGTGAATGATGAATGGTCCAGCCGCACAGGAAGAATCGTAGCCAGAGTGGATCGCCGGTTCCAGGTCGCCCTGGGAGATGGTTTGAGACTCGCACCCAAGCAAGAGGAAGTATTCTTCTTCGATGCACTGAGCGAGCTACGAATCCGATGAATCCAACTCGGCCTTTCAGAGTTCTAGTCCTGAGTCTTTGTCTTTTCGTGTTTTGTCTCGAGAAACTGACTGGGCGAAACGGTTCCGGCCGATAGCTGTCACGGGCATTTCGGGCGGACGCTTGGATCGACTACCGAGATCGGCTGCAACGCGCTGCGCCGACATGTTCAGCCTCTGGGAGGCGCTGACGCATGCCGACGATCCCCACTAAGGCAGTGGCTGCGCCTGGTTCAGGATTGCGTCCACTGTTTGTTCGACCGTGAGATCTGCAGTGTCCAGC